>DATABS010000042.1:0-88926 GCA_036259475.1 Acidimicrobiia bacterium
CTCGGTTGGGCTTGGCTCAAGCGGGAGAGCTGACGTTCAGTCGAGCTCGTCGATGAGGGCGTCCACGAGGCGGCGGTAGTCGTCGAGCCGGTTGTAGCGCTGGGCGGAGAGCCGCAGCACCCGCTGTCCTTCCCAGGCGAACACCGGCACCTCGATGGCGTGATTGTGGCGGAGTCGGGCGGTGAGTTCGTCGACGATCACACCGTCCTCCGGCTCGCCGGGAAGGATCAGCGCCGCCATCGACCCGACCCAGTCCTCTGCCGGACCGGCGTCGAGTCCCAGGGCGTCGGCGATGATCCTCCTGCCCTCCACCACCAGGGTGTGGTTGGCCGATCTCACGCCCTCCCAGCCGTCTGGATGGGCGTTCTCCATCGTGTCGATCGCCGCCGGGACCGCCAGGCGCGCCGACGGGTCGTCGGTGCCCATCCAGTCGAACAAGCCCTGCATCCGGGACTCCTCGGCGGTTTGCATGTTCCATCCGTGGCTGATCACCGGAGGCTGGAGCTCTTCGGCGTGCCTTTCCGCCACCGAGACGAAGCCGGCGCCCTTGGGAGCGCAGACCCACTTGTGCAGGTTCCCGACGTAGAAGGACGCTCCCAGCGCTCCAACGTCGATGGGCAGCATGCCAGGTGCATGGGCGCCGTCGATCAGGACCGGGACCTCCGGCTCGAGGGCGGCGACCACTGCTTCGACGGGAAATATGAGAGCGGTCGGAGAGGTAACATGGTCGATGATCACCAGGCGGGTGTTGGACCCGACCGCCATCATGATCCGCTCTGCGATCAGTTTGGGCGATTGAGGGGGGAACGGGATCGAGACTTCGACCACCTTGCCGCCGGCTCTGCCCGCCCAGGCCTCTGCGGCCTGGCGGCAGGCGTTGTACTCGTGGTTCGTCACGATGATCTCGTCGTCGGGCTCCAGCGGCAGCGACGAAAGGACGGCGTTCACGCCGCTGGTGGCGTTGGTGACGAAGGCCGTATTCCTCTCATCGCCACCGAGGAAGGCGATCAGTCGGCGGCGCGCCTCAGCCAACGCCGGATGGTATTCCTCATCGAAGAAGCGCACCGGATTCGATTCGAGCCGGCGGCGCCAGTCGTTCTGGTCCTCCAGCACCCGGATCGGCGTGGCGCCGAATGATCCGTGATTCAGATGGGTTACGTCTGGGTCAAGCAGCCACATGCCCTGTCAGTCGTCCTGAGTGAACCGGATCTTGCCACGAATCACGTCGACGTCGCGGACCGTTACCTCGACTACCTGGCCGGGTTTGGCCCGGACGCCCTCGGCCCAGGTCATTATCGGTGGCTCATCGATCCAGATCTCGGCCCGGTCGGCCTCGACGTTGAGCACGACCGCCTCGAAGCTGTCTCCGACTCTTTCACCCATCACCCACGCTTCCAGCGCGCTGAGACACCGGCCTTCCACCTGGCCGGCTCTTTGATCGGTGTATTGCATCGTCTCGGCGACTTCGTCGGTTGCTTCGCCGACCCAGGACGGGATCGGCTCGTCGGCTGCGATGGCGACGCAGGCGGCGAGGGTGAAACGATCGACCAGTCTCCGCAGGGGGGCAGTGACATGGGCATATCTGGCGGCCACCCCGGCATGCTCTATGTCCCCTGAAGGTTCACCGTCGGAGAAGCCGAGGTAGCCGGCGCCACGCAAGAGCCGGGTGGCGGCCTCGAACAGTGCCAGCTGGCGAGGGCGGGTCGGATCGAGGCCGGCCAGAATCCCGGCGGGAGCCTCGTCGGCGTTCCAGGCGATGCCCAGGCTCTTGGCTTCTCCCCGCAGGCGGCCGATGGCGTCCGACGTGGGTCGGGGCAAGGTACGGAGAATCCCCGTCCCTTCGCCGACCATCATCTCGGCCGCCACCATGCCCGTCAGAAGCGACACCTCGGCATTCCACCTCTCCGCTTCCATCTGGGGGCGGTTGAGAAGTGTCCAGCGGTCGCCTGACCTGGCAGCCTCCTGCTCGGGAAGGCGGAGCGTGATTGCGCCGCGCTCGATTCCCCGACGGATCCGGGCCTCGCCGAAGGGCCGCAGCAACGCAAGCGGTTCGGGCGGATCATCCGTGTCGAAAGCTGCCTGGACGCCCCGGTAGTCGAACCGCTCCCTGCTGCGGACCATCGCCCGACGCACGTCCCAACGCAGTTCGCCGCCGTCACCGTCGACATCGATCTCGAACACAACCGCCGGACGTTCCTCTCCGGGAAGCAGACTGCCTGCTCCTTCGGAGAGGGCCGGGGGGTGGAGCGGGACCCGCCGATCAGGACAGTAGACGGTTATGCCCCGCCGTCGGGCCTCTTTGTCGAGGGGGCCACCGGGCTGTACGAACGACCCGAGGTCGGCGATGGCATACCGCAGGCGGATCCGCCCATCGCCCAGCGACTCGAGGGCCATCGCCTGGTCCAGATCGAAAGCATCCGGCGGATCGATCGTGACGAAAGGGATCGACCTGAGGTCCTCCCGCTCGACATCGGCCGGTTGAGCTTCCGTCGCCTCGGACACTGCCTCCGCCGGGAACTCCAGCGGGATGTCGGCTTCTTGGCGGATGGCGGCGAAGACCTCGGCGATCTGGACTGCTCGAACCCGGCGATGCATTGCCCTCGCAACCTAGTGGCCTCCCAGGCTGAACCAACCGGGCCGCCTACGGAAGGTCCAGTGCCGCGATCGCCTCCCCCAGAGCGACCGCGTATTCGTCAGTGCGGTCATAGTCCGAGTGGCGAAACGGCGCCGGACGCGCCTCGCCCGGAGCCGGGGCCTGCGTGGAGGGGGGATCGAACACCTCCACATCCTTCACGCCTTCCGCTCCGATCCGGCCGCCGATGAAATCGGTCGCACGCCACAGGTTGAGCCAACTCGTGATCGAGTGGCTCAGCTCCCGGTACAGCGGTTGGGAGAAGTACTCCGGGAAGTAACGCGAGTAGAGACGGGTGAGGGGCGAACCGTGGGTGAGAAGGGCCGTCCGGCGGCGAGTGTTCCCCTCGGCCAGGACAAGCGTCGCCACCGTCATCACCGAACCCTGCGAATGGGCGGACACGACCACTCCCCCGGCTCCGGCGAGCGCCGCGAAGCGGTAACCGAGCTGGGGAACGGCCCGCTCGGCATAGGAGGGAGGCGACCAGGGATGGAACCAGCGGGGCCAGAAGGTGGCGACGTCCCACAGGATTCCCACCACCCGCCGCACCGCCCGGCTGCGATAGAGACGGGAGATCAAATAGACCGCCGCCACCGGGACGAGACCCAGGATGACGGACGCCGGGCCGGCCAGCGGGTCGGACCAGGAGCCGAGGCCCATACCCGTCGGGTCGTCGGTAGTGGCCACGGCGAGGGCGACGCCGACGAGAACCAGGAGGGTGACGACGGCGACCACCAGCGCCACCTGGTCGGTGAGAGACGCAACGGCTTGCGACCGCCCCACGGCTCGGGCCCACTCCCGATCCTCGGGATCGTCACAGTCCAGGCCGCCTCGATCGACGTATCGGTCAGCCAGGGTCTCACACGTAGGGCCCGATCCCGCCCTGAGCCACACACCGGTCGCCACCACGGCCGCAACGAAAGCCGCGAACACGGTGACGACGGCGACGTCGGCCACCGAGTCGGCGTAAAGGATCGGGGCGGCGGTCGAGACAGAATCGGTCGGGTAGTCCGATGCGGCGTGCGGATTTCCCAGAAGATCGGCGAGGCGAATGAGGAGTCCCGACCCGAAGGCATTGACGGCCCCGACGGCCATCAACAGCAAGGCGGGACCCACGAAGGCCACCCGCAGCCGCCCGTGCCGGCTGCGACGCCACAAGGCCAGGGCAACGCCTGCCATAGCCAGGGCGAGAAGCGGATATATCGGCAGCAACACCACCGGCACGATCGAGGCGCCCTCCAGCCGACGCGGGGAAACGTCGGGCGGGGATCCGACCCATAGGGAAAGCATCACCGCCGCCAGATAGACACCGGACATCCCCGCCAGGATGGAATGGAGAAATGGCGGCACGCCGTCGAGCTTCAGGCTGGCGAGCACACCCATGCCCAGGAGGGCCCAGCCGACCAGGGCGGCCCACCGACCCACCACCTCCCAGTCGGCGGCCACCGTGCCCAGGGTCACCCCCGTGGTGGCCAAGGCCGCCGCCAGGTGGGTCAGGCCCAGGCGATGGGCGACATGAGGAGAGTCCCACAGGTGAGCGTGATGCAGGTTCACCCTCAGAACCGGGTCAGACCGGCCAGAAAACGAGGGCTCTCGTCGGCGGTGGATGGCGATCTGGCTGCGGCGGGTGATCCAGGCGATCGCCAGGAGACCGCCGACGGCGACCAGGGCACCCACGACGATCGCCCTCCCGGGGTGGCCGCTGACCAGGCGGTTCTCCCAGGGAGACAGCCACCACCTCCCTCCGGTGCATGTGGGACGCGTGCCGCATTGGTATCCCACCAGGTCGACACCGGCCACCGTCAGATAGGAGATCGCCGCCACAGTGACGACCAGGCCGAACAGCCGCACGATCGCCACGGCGACGTCTTCGAGCGCCTCCCGGACTCGGACATCGGTATCGGTGGGCCGCCCGCCGTGGCGCAGCATCCACCCGGCCAGGTTGGCCATGGCGAACGGGAAGAGGAGGACCCACAGGGCCCGGAGGCGCGACGCCGAGGTGAGGCCTCCCCACGAGTATGCCTCCCGGGACGGACCGTCAGGGGAAAAGCCCCAGGGGCGGAAGAACCCGGCGCCCTCGTCACCCGCCACCAGACGGGTGAGTGGCACGTCGAGCACCTCTTCGGGTGGGGTGCCGCCGACCCCGTGTACCCGGAGTTCGACCACCTCTCGGGCTACGGGCTCGCCCCGGTCGTCGGGCCGCGGGGTCTTCACCATCCCGGCTGAACCTAGCCCGTCTCTCCGTTCGAGGCAGGCATCTCGGTGGTGGGCTCGTGAGGCCGGCCGGCACCGAGCAAGCTGGCGTCGCCCACCCAGTACCCGACTCCGAGCAGCGCCAGGCCGATGCCGAACGAGAGGACGATCTTGAGCAACGGGTCGGCCGTCGCCAGATCCACCAGGATCAGCTTGACCACCGCCAGGGCGAGTGTGCCGGCACCTACCGCCGTCAGCAGCCGCGCCTTTGTCTTCCGGCCGGCGATCAGCGCCACCAAACCGACGACGGCAAAGCCGGCGGTGGCCCATCCCGGGTCGACTTCGCCCGGGTAGCGACCGATCCAGACGAGAGCCATCGCGTAGGCGGCCGAAGCGGCGCCACTGCGGACGGGTCCGGTGAGGAACAACGCGGCAATGGCGACGATCGCCACCCCAGCCAGATCCGAGGCGGCGTCGACTAGATCGAAACCGCCTCCCTCTTCGACCAGGGTCAGCCACACCGGCAACGCCAGCGCTGCCGTTGCGGTCCCAAGCGCCAGGGTGACTCGATCTCCGACCCGGCTGCCGTAGACCGCCACGGCAGCCGTCATCATGAGATAGATCGGGACGCCGACGGCGGCGTCGAACCAGGAAAGGATCGCCAGGGTGGAGAATGCGATGCCGCCCAGGAGGTGGACAGCTGACTCGGGTCGTTCACGACGCATCAACCACACCGCTCCGTGAGCCACGGCGCCGACCAGGGCGGTCGAGGCGACCACCTCCGGACTGCCCTCCACGGCAGCCCAAGTCAGTCCCCAGGCGAGGGCCGGCACGGGGATGGTGGCGACCGTGGCGATCTCAGCCGATTCCCCCGGAGGGCCAGTCAACAGAACCGGCAATGCCCAGCCGACGAGCCACCACACCGCGATCCCGACTAGAACCGCAGCGGACGATTCGGAAGCCAGCGCCTGGTCGGCCAGGGCCGCACCAGTGCCGATGACCGTCACGGCCAGAGTGATCCACCACCGGCGGGCGAGGAAGAGGCCGGCAGCAAGGACGAGGGCGGCGATCTGGTAGGTCACCTCCAGGTGGGGCGCGACGAAGTCTCCGCCGACAAGAAGGGGGGCGGCCACCGCCCCCGTCGCTGCCAGCGAACTCAGGATGTCCGAGCCCTCCCGCCAGGCGAGCGCCACGCCGACTGCAGCCACGGCCACCATCTGAACGAAGGCAACGGTCGGGTCGACCAGGTCGTAGCGTCCGTGGGCCGCCCAGGCAGTGGCATAGCCACCCGCCACGCCGGCCCCTTGCATCAGCCGCCCGTAGGCCCGCCGCGGGACGAGCATGCCGGCAACGACGAGGGCGGTCGAGGCCGCTGCCCCCATCGTCAGCCGGGCGATGGGGCCGAACCAGTCTTGCTCCAGCGAATAGCGGAAGAGCAGGAACATGCCGACCATCACCAGGGCGATACCTGTACGGAAGATCACCCTCCCGTTGAGGCCGGTTCGGTTTTCTGATGGGACGAGGGGATCTGTCACGACGGCTCCTTTGGTCGGTGTGTGACTCCATCGTCGGAGCCCAACGTGCGTCCCACCATCGGTGAAAACCCCTATCCCTCACGGCTCCTCCGGAGCGGTGGTGGGAACCCTGAGCCTCGCATCGACAGAACGCCGAACCCAACCCCGACCCGCCACCGCCGCGATCGACCGCCAAACCCGGTCAGTCGAGGGCGCGGACCGCTTCGAGGATGCTGCGCACCTCTGACTCGACTTCGGCCGTGGTGGTGCCGAGACGGGTGGCGATCTCGACATTGCGCAGGCCTCGGGCGATCAACGCCAGGATCTCGCGCTGGCGATCGGTCAGCTCGGGTTGCTCGCCCATGCCTCGCTCCCGCGCCCAGTTCATCACCTCGCGCCGGTTGGCCGCTTCGAGCTTGGGGAAGATGCTGGCGAGATGGGCCTCCACGGTCTTCACCGAGATGCCGGCGGCGTGGGCGATCTCCTTGTTCGTCCGGCCTTCGGCGACGTGGGCGACGATCTCGAGCTCTCGGGCGGTGAGCCCCGCCCTGTCGTCCGAGCCAGGTTGGTCGACGAGCTCCCCCAACCAGGCGGCGAACTCCCGGGAGAACACCGCCTGACCGGCAGCAGCCGCGATCACCTGATCGGCGAATTCGTCCTCGCGGGCGCCTTTCGTGAGATACCCGACCGCACCCGCCCGAACCAGGTCACGGACGTCCGACTTGCGTGACGAGGCCGACACCACCAGCACGCGCACACCGTGGGCCGCCACTGCCTCCATTACCGCCGCTCCGCCCCCGGCCGGCATGCGGACGTCGAGCAGCACCAAATCTGGGGAAGTGTCACGAATCACTTCGATGGCCTCGGACACGGTGCCGGCTTCGGCCACGACTTCGACCCGTTCCCCCAGCAACGCCCGCGTGCCCGCCCGGGCGATGGCGTGGTCGTCGACTATCACGATTCGGGGACGGCTCACGTCTGCTGCCTGATCAGCACGAGCTCCACCTCGGTGCCCTCGCCGGGTTCCGTCCGAACGTCGACCTTGCCGCCCAGCCTGCCCAGACGATCCCGCACCGACGCCAAGCCGTGACCGGCGGCGGCGTCGGCGTCGAATCCCTGCCCGCGATCCCTCACAACCACCGCCACCCGGCCCGCCGACGCCTCGAGGGTGACGTCTACGCGGACGGCGCCCGAGTGGCGGGCGGCGTTGACCATCACCTCGCGGGCGGCCCGGACGAGCTCGGCAACACTTTGGTCGACCTCGGTGTCACCGGAGGCCACCACGTCGATCTCCACACCATGGAGGTCCTCGACATCGGCGGCTTCCCGGCGGAGGGCGGCTGCCGCACCGGGCCGACCCACTCCCTGCATCCGTTCGATCATGCCCCGCAAGTCCCGTTCCTGGCGACGGGCGAGCCCGCGGACCCGCTCCGGGTCGTCGGCATGTTGCGCGAGCACGCGCACTGTCTGGAGGAGGGAGTCGTGGAGGTCGTCGGCCACCGTCACCCGCTCGGCCAACCGGGCCTCTTCGACGGCGTGGCGGCGCCGCTCGGCTTCGAGCTCTTCTTCCGCCCTCGACCGGCGGGCCTCGGCGGTGCGGAGGAACTCGGCTCCTAGACCAATCACAAGAGCTACCACCCCCGCCATGACCGTCAGCGAGATCCAGTCCGACGGGGAAGGGGCCGCCGGCGATCCGGTGAACAACCCGACGGCCTGCGTGGCGGAGAAGAGCCCGGCCGCTCCCAGACCCCATCCGACGTCGCGGGCGACGGCCACCATCACGACCCACGACATCGGGTAGCCGCCGTAGAAACCGTCAGACGCCCCCGCCAGCTGCGGGGCGAACGCCACCGCCAGGGCGACCAGACCGTCGATGACGAGGAACGCGTCCGTGAGCCAGCGGTCGGACAGCAAGTGGCGAGTCGACCAGGCCGCGCCCGCAATCGCCACGATCATCGATCCCAGGACCACCGACCGGCTCGCCCCGGGGTCGGTGGTGAGGGTGATGACCACCATCACGACCATCCACGCCACCGCCAACAGGCGAAACAGCAGCGCCGCCCGCCGGAGCGCCGAATCGACGTTGGTCTCGGGTGGCAGGATCACAGCAGCCGCCGCAGCGCGCCCCGATCGACCTTGCCGAGATGCGTCTGCGGCAGGGCCTCGACGAACACCACCCGGCGGGGATGCTTGTACGCCTCGAGGCGCCCCAGCACCCACTCCTTCAACGCGTCCTCGGTCACGTCTTCCGTCTTGACGACGAAAGCGACCGGCCGCAGCAGACCCGCTTTGTCCTCGACCGGAACGGCCGCTACCTCTCCGACCGCCGGGTGCTCCAAGAGACAGCTCTCCAATTCCTGGGGACGGAACCATTTCCCCTTCACTTTGACGGCATCGTCTGCTCGCCCCCGGTGGGTGAAATAGCCGTCGGCGTCGCGGGAGACGAGGTCCCCACCTACCACCCACTCGCCCCGGAACACCTCGGCGGTGGCGTCCTGGTCCTGCCAGTAACCCAGACCCCGGGAGTTCCCCCGGACCCACAGCCGCCCCACCTCCCCCTCGGGCAGGTCTTGGCCTTCCTCGTCCCGGACCGCTACCTCGAAGCCCGGCACTACACGACCGAGCGTCCCGGGCCGGACGTCGCCCGGGATGTTGGTGACGAAGATGTGCCACATTTCAGCCGTGCCGAGCCCGTCGAGGATCTCGACTCCGAAACGATCCATCCAGGCGCGGTAGAGCGTCTCGGGGAGCGCCTCGCCGGCGGAGGTGACGAATCGGAGGGACGAAAGATCCGCCGTCTCCGCCCGGGGATCGGCCAGCATCTGGTTGATGGCCGAAGGGACGTGGACGAGGATCGTCGGCCGGTGCCGCTCGATCCGATCGTAGAGCGCTTCGGGAGTGGGCGGCTCGGGGAAGAGAACGCTGACCGCACCGACCGAGAACGGGAAGAAGAGGTTGGCTCCGGTGGCATATCCGAAATAGAGCTTCGGCACCGCCATCGTCACGTCCTCAGGCCGGTAACCGACGGCGGCCGTGTACAGGGCGGTGGTGTTGGCGTAGGACCGGTGGGTTTGGGGCACGGCCTTGGGAAGGCCCGTGGTGCCACCGGAGAAGAGCCAGATGGCGGGATCGTCGCGATGGGTCTCGAAGCGGTCGCAATGGCCGCTCGTGTCCAGGTCGCTGAATGCAGGGTGACCTGCGACCTCGCCGCCCACCGCCAGCAGCTGCGTGGTAGCCCACTCGGACGCGCCCAACGCCTCGTCCATGGTTTCGATCCGGTCGACGTGGGCAACGGCGACCGGTGCCCTGGAACGGTCGATCATCGATCTCATCGCATCGGCTTCGAGATCGGGGTTGACCATCACCGCTACCGCCCCGATCCGGAGGATGCCGAACAGGGCGCCTACATAATCAGGCCCGTCAGGAAGGGCGAGTAGGACCCGCTGTTCGGGCTGCACGCCGAGAGATCGGAGAGCCACGCCGTAGCGCCGGGCGAGGTCGTCCACCTCGCCGTAGCTCAGGGAGCGGGAATCGAGGCGAAGCGCCTCCCGGTCGCCATCTCCCTCCTCCACTCGTGCACCAAGGAGTCGCTCGTCGATGTTGAGTCGGGTCGGCAGGTCGACTTCGGGCATCGGCCCACAAGGTAGCCGAAACCGTTTTCGCGCATCAGGTGCGGTCTCTCGCCTGCCGACGACCGCGAGAACGGGTCGGAGGCGGCTTCGGCGGCGGAACCTCGCCCTCGTTCCTAGGCTGAGTGATCATGGACGCAGGCACATCCGGCCTCTACTACCACGACTACCTCCAGCTCGATCGCCTCCTTGCCAGCCAGGATCTCCAGAGCGCCAGGGAAGGCGCCGGGGCCCACGACGAGATGCTGTTCATCATCGTCCACCAGGCCTACGAGCTGTGGTTCAAGCAGATCCTGTGGGAACTGGACGACGTGATGGAGGCGTTCTCGGGGACCGTGCTCGACGAGCACGACACCGGTCGGGTCGTGAGCCGGCTGCGTCGCATCACGACGATCCAGCGGCTCATGATCGACCAGCTGGAGGTCCTGGAGACGATGACGCCCATGGACTTCCTCGAATTCCGCAGCCACCTGGTCCCCGCTTCCGGTTTCCAGTCGGTTCAGTTCCGCCTCATCGAGAATCGCCTGGGCGTGCGTCCGGAGGATCGGCTGTTGTTCGAGGGCGCGCCCTACACGCATCGCCTGTCAGAGGCGCACCGGGAGCTCGTCGAGCAGGCCGAAGGCGTGGCCAGCCTCCACGACGCGGTCGATGCCTGGCTGGCCCGCACCCCGTTCCTGGATGAGTACTCGTTCTGGGACGCCTACGCCAAGTCGGTCGAAACCATGCTCGACGAGGACCGAGAGGTGATCGCCACCAACCCCAACCTGGGTGAGGACGAGCGGGCCGACCAGCTGCGTTCCTTCGACAAGACGATCAGCCAGTTCAAAGCGGCCTTCGATCCGGTTCAGCACAACGAGTTGATGGCTTCGGGAGCGCGTCGCCTCAGCCATCGGGCGTTCCAGGGTGCGCTCTTCATCTCCCTCTACCGGGACGAGCCGGCCTTGCAGGAACCGTACCGCCTGCTCGAACTGCTGATCGACGTGGATCAGGGGTTCACCATGTGGCGCTACCGCCACGCCCTGATGGTGCAGCGCATGATCGGCGCCAAGATCGGCACCGGCGGCTCAGCCGGCGCCAAGTACCTCCTCAAGCTGGCCGAACGGAATCGGGCCTTTCCCGACCTTCTCACCCTCCCCACCTTCATGGTTCCCCGTTCGGCGCGGCCCGAGCTGCCGGAAGGCGTGGGCAACAAGATGCGGTTCCGGTATCAGCCTTGAAAGAAGGCTTCTCCCGTTTCATTGGCGCTAACCCGCGCAGGCTCCACGCCGCCGCCCACTCCCATCATCCCTGGCCGGACGTGACCTACGAGGCTCACGTCCGGGCCTGGGAGGACGCGGCCCGGCTGATGGACGACAAGTGGGATCATGTTTTCGGGACGGTGATGCCCTCCGCCCGGCGTCGCATCGCCGACGTTCTCAACCTTTCGGATCCCGACACTCTGGTCTTCGCCCCCAACACCCACGAGTTCATCCAGCGGATCGCCTCGACGCTGCCGGCGAGATTCCGCGTCCTCACCACCGGAAGCGAGTTCCACTCCTTCTCCCGCCAGCTGGCCCGCTGGGAAGAGGCCCGGATCGCCGAGGGAACCCGAATCCCGGCGGAGCCCTTCGCCACCTTCCCGGCGCGATTCGCCAAGGCCTACGCCGGGCATGACCTGGTGTTCGTGAGCCACGTCCACTACAACTCCGGTTACGTCGTTCCGGACCTGGAACATCTCGTCGGAAGCCTGACCGGCGACTCCGTCGTCGTCGTGGACGGGTACCACGGGTTCATGGCGGTGCCGACCGACCTGGGCCCTGTCGCCGACCGGGCCTTCTACATGGCGGGGGGTTACAAGTACGCCATGGCAGGAGAAGGGGCGTGTTTTCTCCATGTCCCTCCTGACGCCCCGGCGCGGCCGGTCGACACCGGCTGGTGGGCGGCATTCGAGTCGCTGGCCGGCGAGGCGCCGGGCGTGACGTACTCCCCGGGAGGGCAGCGTTTCGCCGGAGCGACCACCGACCCGTCCGGGATCTACCGGCTGGAAGCTGTCCTGGGCTGGCTCGAACGGCAAGGCCTCACCGTCGAGAGGATCCATTCGCATGTCGCCGCCCTTCAACAACGGCTCCTCGATCAACTCGATCCCGGATTCGTCGCCCAGCTGATCCCGGACCGGAGTGAGGCCGAGCGGGGTCACTTCCTCACCTTCCGCCACACCGCCGCTCGACAGCTCTACGACCGCCTCCATGGACGGGGGGTGATCACCGACCACCGCGGGGGCCGCTGGCGGGTCGGGCTGGGCATCTACCACGACGATGCGGACGTCGATCGCCTGGCCGAGGAAGTCAACGCCTGTATCTGAAAGGAACCTTGGATGGACATCATCGACTTCTTGGGGAGGATCGCCGTCGGTATGGCCTTGGCGGCTGTGCTCGGGTTCGAGCGCGAGGCGGCGGGCAAGGCCGCCGGCCTGCGGACCCACGCCATGGTGGGACTGGGCTCCGCCGTGTTCACCGTTGTCGGGATGGAGGCGTTCGAGAGTGCCGACACGTCCCGCGTGGCGGCGCAGATCGTCAGCGGCATCGGCTTTCTCGGCGCGGGCGCCATCTTCCGCTCGGGTCCACTGGTGAAGGGCTTGACGACCGCCGCCGGCCTGTGGGCGGCAGCGGCCGTCGGCATGGCGGCCGGGACCGGCCAGCTTCTGTGGGCGGTCATGGCCGCCGGTCTGGCCGCAATCGTCCTGGCCGGGCTACGCCTCCTGGAACCGCTGCTCAGCAGATTCCGCCGGGGAATCGCCCTCGAGGCCTCCGTCCGCCCGGCGAAGTCGATGCTCGACGTGCGGCAGGCGCTTGAATTGATCGACCCGACGTCCGACCTGAAGGACGCCCGGATGGATGACGACGACACGGTGACGCTGATGTTCATCGTTGGACCGGATCAGATGAGCCTGGTACACACGAGCCTCCAGGCGATGGAACACGTCGTGGCCACCCGAGTCCTGGACTAGCTGTCAGCCGGCGACCACTGGGATCCTCTCCTTGGCGGCCGCCACCTTCTCCTCGGGATAGTCGTAGTCGACCAGGTCGCCCCGTAAGTAGGCGTCGTAGGCGCCCATGTCGAAGTGTCCGTGGCCGCACAACGCCGTGAGGATGACCTTCTCCTCACCCGCTTCCCGGGCCCGGACCGCTTCACGGGCTGCTGAGGCTATCGCGTGGGAGGGCTCGGGAGCAGGGATGATTCCCTCGGCGCGGGCGAACTCGACCGCCCGGTCGAAGCACTCGACCTGGCCGATCGCCTCCGCCTCCACCAGCCCCAGCTCGTAGACATGGCTGATGAGAGGCGCCATGCCGTGGTAGCGGAGTCCGCCGGCGTGGATCGGGTCCGGGACGAAGTCGTGGCCGAGCGTGTGCATCTTCACGAGCGGCGTCATACCGGCGGTGTCCCCGAAGTCGTAGGCATATACGCCTTTGGTCAGGGACGGGCAGGCGGCCGGCTCCACACATCGGATCACCGGGTTCATTTTCCCGGCCAACTTCTCGCGGAGGAAGGGGAACGCCAGCCCACCGAAATTGGATCCGCCACCGGTACAACCGACCAGGATGTCAGGCTGCTCGCCGACTTTGCCCATCTGCACCAGCGCCTCTTCCCCGATCACCGTCTGATGCATGAGGACGTGGTTCAGCACCGACCCCAACGAGTAATTCGTGTCGTCGTTTTGAGCCGCCACCTCCACTGCCTCCGAGATGGCGATCCCCAGGCTCCCGGTGCTGTCCGGATCCTGGGCCAGGATGGCCCGGCCGGACTCGGTGAGATTGGAGGGAGACGGGTGGACGGTGGCACCCCAGGTCTCCATCATCAGGCGCCGGTACGGCTTCTGGTCGTAGCTGATGCGCACCTGCCAGACCTCGCACTCCAGCCCGAAGAGGGTGGTGGCGAGAGCCAGAGCCGACCCCCACTGCCCGGCTCCGGTTTCGGTGGTGAGCTTCCGAACCCCCGCTTTGGCGTTGTAGTACGCCTGGGGAACGGCCGTGTTGGGCTTGTGCGATCCCGCCGGGCTGGTCCCCTCGTACTTGAAATAGATGCGGGCGGGGGTGTCGAGCGCCTGCTCGAGGCGCCGGGCACGGTAGAGGGGGGTGGGGCGCCAGAGCTTGTAGACGTCGAGGACTTCACCGGGGATATCGATATGGCGTTCGGGCGTCACCTCCTGGGCGATCAGGTCCATCGGAAAGAGCGGCGCCAGGTCGTCGGGCCCGATCGGCTCGAGCGTGCCGGGGTGAAGCGGAGGGGGAGGAGGTTCCGGGAGGTCGGGGACCAGGTTGTACCAGGCCTGGGGGATCTCGGACTCGTCCAGCATGACCTTGGTCACTTCCGCCATCGGCGCCTCCTGTATGTCGGTGCCCGCGAAGCTACCAGCGCCCCGGACGGCCGGCCGATTCCGTGAAGATTTTCCCGGCCGGCTGCCGAGAAAATCTTCACAAGTCGTGCTTTCAGGCTGAAGCGGTCGCTACCAGCTCCACCCGCGCTCCGGGTTCGAAGAGCTCGGTCACCCCGAACAGGGCCATTGCCGGGAAATGGCGGCCGAAGACCTCGCGGTAGACCCTGCCCAGCTCTTTCAACTCCGCCTTGTAGGCGGTGACGTCGGTGGTGTAGATGACCAACCGGACCAGCGACTCGGGCGGGAAGCCGGCTGTCTCCATACAGGCCGCCACGTTGACCAGAGCCTGGCGAAACTGGTCCACCAGGCTATCCGCCAGAGATCCGTCCGCCCGTTGGCCGAGTTGCCCGGCCACATACAGGGTCCGCTCGCCGGTCGTCTCCACCGCGTGGCTGAAGCCCACAGGGGGCGCCAGAGCCTCCGGGTTGACGAGGCGGTTCACCGGGTCACCTCGAAGGGAGGGCCGTGGCCGGGGACGACGAGATCGGCCAGTTCGAGCACGCGCTCTCGTTGCAGCAGCAGCTGGTCGAGGTCGGTTGCCCGCCGGTCGCCTTCCATCCCTTCGAACAGCCACAAATGCGTGAAGGCGACAGTCCCGTCGGCGGTGGCGACGAGCGTGGTGATGTCCTGGGGCGTGTGGCCCGGAGTCTCGATCAGTCTGACGTTTTCCGAGATCGTGGCTCCTTCCGCTCGCCGGTCAGTCCACTGGTCGCCCTGATAGACGGCCCAATGATCGTGCAGTCGTACCGGGGGGAAGAGTGCGATGTTCACCGTGTGGTCGGGATGGTGATGCGAGATCACGACGTCGGTCACCTGGGCCGGTTCCACTCCGAGGCGGTCGAGCGGCTCGAGGATCGAGGCGCGGTCGGCCACCATGCCCGGATCTACGACGATCACTCGTGAGCCGTCGCGGATCAGCCCCACGGTGGATGCCACCCCGTCGGACCGTGCGTAGCCGGCATGGAGTACGTCGACGCGAGCGCTCATCTTCCCTTCCATTCGGGCTCTCGTCCCTCCGTGAATGCGCGGTGGAACTCGGCGTGGTCCTCGGTCGTCATGAGCAGCGCCTGGGTCATCGCCTCCATCTCGAGCGCGGCGGCCAGTGACATGTCTTGCTCGGCGGTGAGTAGACGCTTGGTGGCGGCGTAGGCGAATGTGGGGCCATCAGCGAGCCGTCGGGCCAGTGAGGAGGCGGCCTCGGTGAGCCCTTCATCGTCGACCACCGAGGTAGCCAGCCCGATCTGCTCCGCCCGTGCAGCGTCGACCCGATCCCCCAGCATGAGAAGTTCAGTTGCCCGCCCCAGACCGATCAGTCGCGGCAGGAGGTAAGCCGATCCCATGTCGGCTCCCGCCAGTCCCACCTTGGTGAAGAGGAAGTGGAGCCGCGCCGACCGTGCGAGGATCCGGAAGTCAGAGGCAAGGGCGATGACTGCTCCGGCTCCCGCCGCCACGCCGTTGACGGCCGAGATCACCGGCAGCGGCACGTTGCGGATCCCCTCGACCACGGCTCCGGTCATGCGGGTGAAGTCGAGGAGCTCCCGGGATCCCATCTCCAGAAGGCGGCCGATGATCTCGTCCACGTCCCCGCCCGAGCAAAAGCCCCTTCCTTTGCCTGTGATCACCAGCGCGGCCACCTCTTGGCGGTGGGGCAGCTCGGCAAGCAGATCACGAAGATCGGCGTAGACGTCGAAGGTGAGGGCGTTGAGCCGGTCGGGCCGGTCGAAGGTGACCGTCCCCACCCCGTCTGCGACTGCGAAGTCGAAATGTTGCCACGACTCGGTCAGAGCGGCCGACCCGCGGAACGGGCTCATTTCTGGAGCCCTCCCCCATCGAGCAAGATGCTTTGCCCGTTGATCGCTCCAGATTGAGGAGCGGCGAGGAAAGCCACGGCGTGGGCCACCTCCGCCGGATCGAGTAGGCGACCGAGCGGAACGACGTTGGCCAGCCACTTGCGGGCGGTCTCCTCGTCCATGCCCGTCTTCTCCTCCATCCGCTCCACCGAGTTGGCCGTCATGGGCGTGTCGACATAGGCCGGGCACACCGCGTTGGCGGTGACGCCGGTGCCGGCCAGCTCGGCGGCGACTACGCGGATGAAGCCCAGGGCGGCGTGCTTGGAGGCGGTGTAGGCGGCCGTATAACGAGTTCCCCGGTGGGAGGCCATCGAGGCGACAGTGATGACGCGTCCGTGGTCTCGTTCCCGCATCCCTGGCAGCACCGCTCTGGTGCACAGAAACGGGCCGGTGGCATTGACCCGGATCACCCACTCCCAATCTTCGAGGGTCGTGCGATGAACGGGAGCGGATGGAGCGACACCGGCGTTGTTGACGAGGACGTCGACATCCAGACCGGCAAACAACTCGTCGATCTCGGCAGGATTCGACACGTCGAGCCGGGCCGTCTCGATCGTTGCCGGGGCGGTGTCGGCCGTCTCGGCCAGCGCCGCCTCGTCCCGTCCGGTGGCGAGGACCTCGTAACCGTCCGCCGCCATCCGGTGCGCGACGGCCCGCCCGATCCCCCGGCTGGCGCCGGTCACCACGCAGAGTCCGCTCATGAAGGGGAAACCTAGTCGAGACTCCGTCACCCACGGGGACCGAGCCGGCGCCGCCGCTACTGGTAGGTTGACGTCCCATGGGCCTCGATGCCGACCAGACGCGCCTGCTGGACCAGGCAGAGACCGCGGGTCGCGACCTGACCCAGGTGGATCGGGAGCCGTCCGGACGTGTCAACCGGAAGCTCGTCCGGGCGTTGGCCGAGGCGGGCCTCTTGGGCAGGTTGTATCCCGACACCGGCCTCTCGGCCACCGATCTATGTCTCATCCGACAGGGTCTCGCCCGGGTCGACACCGAAGCCGAGACCGCTTTTGCGATGCAGGGTCTCGGCTCCTATCCGATCCACCAGTCGGCGGATCCCGAGGTGGCGGCACGGTGGATCCCGGGTGTGGCTGAGGGCGAAATAGTGCCGGCCTTCGCCCTGACCGAGCCGGAGGCGGGCTCCGACGCCGCCGCGCTGTCGCTGATCGCCGAGGCGGACGGTGATGGTTGGCGACTCACGGGTCAGAAGTCGTGGATTTCAAACGCTCCCGACGCCGACGTCTACGTCGTGTTCGCCCGCACCACTGGCGAAGCCGGAGCACGAGGAGTGACCGCCTTCCTCGTGCCGGGCGACAGTCCTGGACTCACTGGCGAGTCGATCGACATGCTCTCGTCCCATCCCATCGGCCACCTCGCCTTCGACGGCGTGAGCGTTCCGCCGGAACACCTACTCGGCCAGGTCGACCACGGTTTCGGTGTGGCCATGGCCACGCTCGATCTGTTCCGCCCTTCTGTGGGAGCCTTTGCGGTGGGAATGGCCGAGGCGGCGCTCCGGATCGCGGCTGCTCACGCCGCGGAGAGGGAGGCCTTCGGCCGTCCGATTTTCGAATTCCAAGCGGTGTCCCATTCCCTCGCCGACCTGGCTACCCGATTGACGGGCGCTCGCCTGCTGGTCTACGAAGCGGCCGCCGCCTACGACAGGGGCGATCGCGACAGCCTCAAAGGTCTCGCCGCCATGGCCAAGCTGACAGCCACGGAGACCGCCCAGGCGGTAGTCGACGGCGCCGTCCAGGTCCTGGGAGCCCGGGCTCTGGAGGATTCTCACCCCCTGGCCCACCTCTACCGGGACGTGCGGGCGCCCCGCATCTACGAAGGGACCTCCGAGATCCAGCGCGAGATCATCGCCCGCGAACTGCGCCGCGGCCGACTGGGGACATGACGGTTCAGGCGAAGGCCCGGGACTGAACCATGATGCAGGCGTGGGCGATGTAGTCGGCGTCCGATTCCTGGAGGAGCCTGAGCAGATCGGGGCTCTCCGCCCCCGGCTGCACCCAGATCCGGTCGTAGCCGATATCCAGCGCCTGACGCACCACCTTCATCCCCACCTCGGCCGGCACCACCAGGTCGACGATGTCGGGGGCGACGGGCAGATCCGCCACAGTGGGGTACGCCGGGTCGCCATCGACAGTGTCGCGTCTCGGATTCACCGGAAAGACCCGATAACCCTTCCTCTTGAGGTCGCGGTAGATCACCGAGCCGTACTTCCTCTCGTTGTCGGTCGCCCCCACCACGGCGATGGTGGCACCGGGGTCGGCGAGAATGTCCCGGAACGAGCTCATGTCACGGTCCCCGGCGCGCCCTGCGCCGACTCGATGGCGGCGATCAGCTCGGGGGGCACCGGGATCGGCTTGAAATCGTCTCCGGAGACCGTGACCTGGATCTGGCTGGCCTCGGCCACCACTCGCTCGCTCTCACGTTCCCACGTGGCGAGCCGAACCGTCAACGATGTGTTCCCGATCCTTTCCACCCGGGCTCCCGTGACGATCGTCTCTCCCAGCCGGGCCGGCGAGCGGAAGTCGATCTCCATGTGAGCGAGCACCACCTCTACCTCGCCCCACTGGAACCCGATCAAGTCGAATAGGTCGGTCACCGTGTCATCGAAATAGGTGGCGTAGTTGCCGTTGAAGACGATGCCCTGGACGTCGGTGTCGGAATAACGCACCTTCCGTTCATACGTGACGGGCCAGTCCATGGCCTCACCGTACCGGCTTTGGCTGTCGTGGGGTACACGGACAGTGCCACAATGCGCCGCGTGAACGTGGTAGTCGACGGCAGCCCGCTGACCATCGAAGACGTGGTGGCAGTGGCGTCCCGCAACGCCCGGCCGGTGGCGGGTCCGGAGTTGGAGGCGCGGATGGGACCAGCCCGCCGGGTCGTTGCCGGAGCGGTCGAGCGAGGCGAGACCGTTTACGGCATCACCACCGGTTTCGGAGCGTTCGCCTCGACCCGTATCGACCCGTCCGAGACGCGCCAGCTGCAGGTCAACCTCCTTCGCAGCCACGCCGCCGGAGTGGGTGAGGCGCTGGCCGACGAAGTGGTCCGAGCGATGCTGTTGCTCCGCGCCCGAACTCTCGCCCAGGGTCATTCAGGGGTCCGGCCGATCCTGGTGGAAAGGCTGATCGAGTTGCTCGACCGGGACTTGCTGCCGGTGGTCCCCGCCTACGGTTCGGTGGGAGCCTCCGGTGACCTGGCCCAATTCGCCCATCTCGCCCTTCCGCTCATAGGTGAGGGCCGGATCCGGTCCGGCGGTGTCGCGCGGCCCGCCGCCGAGGCACTGAGCGACGCCGGGCTGGACCCGGTGGCGCTCGAGGCGAAAGAGGGCTTGAGCCTGCTCAACGGCACGGAGGGAATGTCGGCCTTGCTGTGCCTGGCAATCGCCCGCGCCGAGCGGCTCACAGGTGTGGCCGACGTCGCCGCCGCCATGTCGATCGAGGGGTTGATGGGGTCGGCCCGTCCCTTCCGGCCCGAGATCCATTCCGTCCGTCCCCATCCGGGTCAGATTGCGTCGGCCGCTCGCATCGCCCGTCTCCTGGAGGGTTCGGAGATCGGAGCCAGTCACGCCGACGACTTCTCCCACGCCGTCCAGGACGCCTACTCGTTGCGTTGCGCCCCCCAGGTTCACGGGGCAGTCGCCGACACGATCGCCCATGTTCGCCGGATCGTCTCGACCGAGATCGGGTCGGTGGTCGACAACCCGATCGTGTTCCCTGAATCCGGCGACGTGCTGTCGGGTGGGAACTTCCACGGCCAGCCGTTGGCCTTCGCGGCCGACTTCCTGACCATCGGAGTCACCGAGCTGGGATCCATCTCGGAGCGAAGGACCGACCGCTTGCTCGACCCCGAGCGCTCGGCCGGACTGCCGGCGTTCCTCTCGCCTCATCCGGGGCTCCACTCGGGCTACATGCTCGCCCAGTACACCGCCGCCGCCCTCGTAGCCGAAAACCGGGTGCTGTCCCATCCGGCGTCGGTCGAGTCGATACCAACGTCAGGCTCACAGGAGGATCATGTGTCGATGGGCTGGGGAGCGGCGCGCAAGCTGGGCGAGGTCCTCGACAACACCACCCGGGTGCTGGCCGTCGAACTGGTCTGTGCCGTCCAGGGAATCGAAGGTCGGGCACCCCTGCACCCGGCGCCGTTGACGGCAGAGTTGGCCGGGATCATCCGTCGCCAGGTGCCTCCTCTCGACGCCGACCGGCCGGTGGGCGCCGACGTGGAGGAGGTGGCCTCGCTGATCGATGGCGGCGCCTTCGACGGATTCCTGTGACCGAGCCCTTCGTCCTCGAAGGCATCGGCGAACTGGTCACCAACGACACGGGCGGCGAGGGGCCGCTGGGTCTCCTGGAAAGGGCGGCGCTGGTGGTGGAGGGCGACACAGTCGGCTGGGTCGGCCCACGGGGAGATCTGCCTCAACGGTGGTCCGATGCCCGGCGGATCGACCTCGAGGGACGGTCCGTGATACCCGGATTCGTCGACGCCCACACCCACCTCGTGTTCGCCGGCGACCGTTCCGACGAGTTCGCCCGCCGCATGCGTGGTGAGTCGTACCAGGCGATCGCCGCCGAGGGAGGCGGCATCCTCGCCACGATGGCGGAGACACGGTCCGCCGGCTTCGATTGTCTGGTGGGCCTCACCCGCAAGCGGATCGAGCGGATGTTGGCCAATGGCACGACGACGATCGAGATCAAATCGGGGTACGGACTCGACGTCGTCAGCGAGGTCGTGATGTTGCGGGTGGCGGCTGCGGCAGCCGACACACTTCCGGTGACCCTGCGACGCACCTTTCTCGGTGCCCACGCCGTGCCTCCCGAATACCGCCATGACCGACCCGGCTACGTCGATCTCATCGTCGAAGAGATGCTTCCGGCTTGCGCACCGGAGGCCGACTACTGCGACGTCTTCGTCGAGGATGGCGCATTCAACGTCGAAGATGCCCGGCGCATCTTCGACGCCGCCAGCAGCTATGGCCTCGGCGCCCGGGTCCATGCCGAGCAGCTCGGCCACAGTGGTGGGGCGGCGCTGGCAGCCGAGATCGGGGCCGCCTCAGCCGACCATCTCGACCATGCCACCGAGGAGGACGCGGCCGCCCTCGCCGCGTCGAGGACGGCGGCGGTCCTGGTCCCAGGCGCCTCCTTCCAGCTGCGTGGTTCTCAGGCGCCGGGACCGATGCTGTGGGAGACCGGTGTCACGGTCGCCTTGGCCACCGACTGCAACCCTGGCACCTCCTTCGTCGAGTCGATGCCCTTCGTCGTTGCCCTCGGCGTCGTGCAGATGGGTCTCACAGTCGACCAAGCCGTATGGGCGGCGACGCGGGGCGGCGCACTCGCGCTGGGGCTCGGCGACAGGGGTCGTCTGCGGCCGGGCGATCGGGCGGACCTTGTGGTCCTGGACGCCCCTTCTCACCGCCATCTCGCCTACCGGCCGGCCTCTCCCCTGGTGGCGGCGGTTATCGCGGGGGGAATACCGACCCTCGAGAAGCCACTACCGTCCGCTTAGACCGACCTGGAGGCAGACATGACCTGGAACCAACTCTCCGACCGACTGACGTCCTTGCTCGGCCTCGAGCACTCACCGGTGGCGATCACGTTCCACGATCGAGCGCCGGCCAACGGCGCCCCCTGGTTCGACGCTCCCATGTCGGAGCCGACCGAGGACGGAAGAGCCGGGCGGGTGGCCGCTCCCTGTGTGTTTTGGATGCACGCCGTCGACTCGACATTCCACACCGCTCCTGCCGACCACGGCAACTGCTCGGTCGGCCGCTACACCCACGGCCTGGCCGAGGCAAGCGAGATCATCAGCAAGCACGACGTCGGAGCCCTGCTGGGAGTGGGTTGGGTGACGATGGAGGCGTTCGGCGCCGTGGCGGCTCTATCCCGGCAACCGGAGGCCATCACTTACGGACCGCTGGGAGAAGCCACCTCCCAGCCGGACGTGGTGCTGCTCCGGCTGCATCCCAGCCAGATGATGGAGCTGGGTGACGCCGTCCCCGTCGAGTTCTCCAGCAAGCCGCAATGCCAGATCCTGCCGCGGGCGGCCGACTCGGGGATCATCGCCGCCTCGATGGGCTGTGCCTTGTCACGGGCCCGCACCGGAATGGCCGACGACGAACTCACCGTCGCCATCCCCGGCAAGCGGGTGTCCGAGGTGGTGGAGGCGTTGGAGCCTGTGACGAGCGCCGATGACGCCGTCGCCGAGTTCGCCCGCAACGACATGGCCCGGTTCTGATTCGATCCTTCAAAGGGGCGATGGTGCCTCTTTGGTTGGACGCCGGCAGCCGGTTTCCGACGGCCGGCGTCCACAGAAAGAGCGTCAGGGGGTAGTGCCCCCGAAGGCGCCCTCGAAGTCGGACATGTCGGTCACCTGGTCGGCCGGGGGAGCCTCGATCGTGACCGATTCCCCGTAGTCGAAGAAGTCGAACGTCATCGTCATCCCTTCGAAGTCCTGGTCCTCACCGGAGAACTCCTCGGCGTCCATCTCCATCATCATGCGATGGACGAGCCCGTCACCGTCGACCCACAGATCGATCGGGAACGACGTGTCCGGTAGGGGGCCCTGGGCTTCCAGCTCGGCGAGCTCCTCCTCCGACAGCTCATCCTGCCAGCTCTCGTCGACTGTCAGGCGGTAGTGAATCGTCTCGGTGCCCCGGATGTCCTCGGTGCCGAGCTCCTCGACTGAGCCTTCGACGTCGGAGAAGGACTCGAGGAAGTCACCGGGGTCGGAAGGGCTGGCCGGTGACATGTCGTCGGTCATTCCCTCGCCTTCCTCGGCTGGGAGCGAGATCCACTCGGTTTCGGCGCCGAGGAACGCGGTGAAGAAGGGGAACTTCATGTAGACGGTGTCGCCGATCTGACGGACTTCCATCTCACCCATGAGCTCGGCGAACTCGGGAGGCATTCCCTCCGTTTCGCCGGTGGCGGCAGCCATCGCCGCCATGTCCATCGTCATGGCGCTGTTGCCCGACTCGGGATCGATCATGATCGTCATCGGCATCTGGGCCGTGTCCTGGCCGGTGCCTTCCGGCAGATCGATCTCGATCACGCCTTCGACTCGGGTCGGGGTCGCCTCGGCGCTGCCAGCCATCGCCGCCTGCAGCCGGGAGAGGTCGCCGGTCGCCTCGGAGTCAGACGCCGTCGTGCTCGTCGTGTCCGCCGTGGTGGTGCTCGTGGTCTCGGCGGGAGCCGACGTGGTCGTCGACTCTGCAGTCGTCGTGGTGGTGGTCGTCTCCTCAACCGTCCCCTCGCCGCAGGCCGCGACCAGGGAGAGGCAGGTGAGAGCGATGAGAATACGCGTCTTCATGTGAAAACCTTCTTCCATGGATATCCCCCTCATCGACCTATTTATAGGCGTGGTTGAGGGCTACCAGGCACCACCCCCGCCTCCGCCTCCACCCCCGCCGCCTCCGCCAGAGAAGCCGCCTCCACTGCCGGAGCCGCCCGGAGGGCTGAAGGCCCCGGCGAGGGACGACTCGAGCCCGGCGAAGGCGTTCTCGGTCGATCCTCCGCTGTACCCGTGTGACCCATACCAGTAGATGCTCGATTGCTCGGCCAGCTCAGCCGGGGCGTGAAGACGAGCATGCTCCAGCACCTCCGACGCAACTCCGAAGGCGACGCCGTAGACGAGATAGCGGTCCCACAACGCGAGGGAGATCGCCGGAGCCTCCTCCAGGCGGGAGAAGTCCCGGAGGTAGCGCTGGAAAGCCGCCCAGCGGGCGGCGACCTCGGACCCCGCCTTCGTGCGCCGGACGCTGACGCGGCGGGGAGAGGCGAAAGCGATGAAGACGACACCGCTGATGGTGACCGCGAGAGCGATGATGAATGGCACCAGTCCGTCGTCGACGACCGACCGAGTGAGCCAGACGACGATAAAGATGGCGAGGAGGCCTCCGCCGATGAACCCGACCGCTACCCAGCGGACCACCCGGCGTCCCGATCGGTCCAGAAGCCGGCGGCTCTCCAATGCGCCGGGCACCGCCTTGGCGAACGACTGGTACGTCGAGGCGTTGGCGCTGGCGTCCTCACGAATCAGACGCCGGAACTCGTACAGCGGTTGGGGGCCCTCGTCGAGCGCCCGCTTTATGACCGTGTAGACATTCCGCTCGTAGGCTCTGAGCTCTCCCGGCTCGTCGCCCAGGGCGAGTTCGAGGTCGCTTATGTCTTCGGAGCGGAGTCCGAGAAATGTCTTGCGCTCGGTGCGGATGGGGCGGGCGGTGACGATTCCCCTAGATATGAAGTCGAAGAGGGTCGCCGTGAACGCTCGTTCATCGACCTTGCCCTGGCTGAGGAGGGCGGACGCCTCTGCCGGCGGCAGGCCGTCGGGGGGCTCTTGTTCGTACTCGCGGTCGTAGGCGACGGCGGGTTCACGTCCATAGAGGAGGTACACGACCAGGGCCGCCGCCAGGCCGGGCACGAAGGCGAGGAAAGCCCCGACTGTCAGGGCGGTTCGGACGCTCTCGGCCCTCTGCGCGGCGGCAGCGGCCGTCTGCTCTTCCTGGTCGAGGATGAACGGCAGACCGTCTCCGGGAACCGTCGTCCCGCCCTCCGAGCTCAAGAGGAGTGGCCGGGGGAAGGCGACCCGGAACTCGACAAATTGTCCCGCGGGGATCCCGCTCGCTTGGAGGCTGGGCTCGACCCCTCCTGTTCCGAGGCTCGTCTCTCCGTTGATCGACGCCGGGTGGCCCCACACGTAGACCTCGCCCTCGTCTGCGCCGGCGGGGATCGCCATGGTGGCGGTGAGCTGGCCGAGCCCGACGGTCCACTCCGGGCCCCATATCTGCAGGTAGACGTCGACGTAGTCGTCGTAGACCTTCGTCAGTCCGCGGACCGTGTAGCGGATTTCGAATGTCCGCTGTTCGTCGGCCGCGGCATAGTGCCACACGATTCGAACCTTGCCTCCGAGGTCACGGGCTCCGAAGGTACCGGCGGGAGCGCTGCAGCCCAGGTCGGTACATGCCCCCGCCTGATAGACGGCCGACCCCTCCGAGACGGAGATGTCGGAGATGGACTCGCCCGAACGAAGGGGTATCTCCCGGTACCCTCCCGAAAACTCGCCATCGAAGTCGTAGGTGATCCGTTCGGTGACCATCACCGACCCGTCGGTGTCGACGCGTATCTCGACATCGGCGCCCGGAAGCTCGTAGCTCTTCGCCAGGGCGGGAAGGGCGACCAGCCAGACCAGCAGCCCGATGAGGGCTATGCCCGACCGCTGGATAGTGGTCAGAAGTCCACCACCGGAGGGGTGTCGGCTTCCACCTCGGCTTCGAAGAACGGGCGCGGCTTGAAGCCGGTCATGCCGGCCACCAGGTTGGTGGGAACGGTCTGGACGGCGTTGTTGTAGCTGAGCACGGAGTCGTTGTAGATCTGGCGGGAGACGGCGATGCGGTTCTCCGTCTCTGAGAGCTGCTGCTGCAAGTCGGCGAAATTGGGGGCAGCACGCAGCTCGGGGTACGACTCGGCCAGGGCGAAGAGCCGGCGAAGGGCCCCGGTGAGCACGTTCTCCGCCTCGGCCTGGGCTTCGGGCCCCTGCGCGGCTTGGGCGGCGTTGCGTGCTTCCACCACCGACTCGAATGTCTGCTGTTCATGGGCGGCGTAGCCCTTGACGGTCTCCACGACGTTCGGGATCAGGTCGTAGCGGCGCTTGAGCTGGACGTCGACCTGGGACCAGGCGTTGTCCACGCGGTTGCGCAGCTGGACGAGACGGTTGTACAGGACGACCCCGAGGATCGCCACCACGGCTAGGACGACGATGAGCCATTCCAAGATCGCCGCACTCCTTCTGGCTTGGGCGGCGCCAGCGTAACCCACCGCGCCCCGGGCGGCCCGCTTCTTTGGACCTCAGCGCTCGGTATCCGACCACGAGCGTCCCGGGAACGGCCCAACCGTTCCCCGGCGTCCGAAGTATGTGTCAGCCGAGGGCCTCGACCATGGCAGCTCCCATGTCGGTCGGCGTGGGAGCGACAACGATTCCGGCCTCCTTCATCGCCTCGATCTTCGCCTCGGCGGTTCCTCTTCCACCGGAGACGATGGCACCGGCGTGACCCATGCGCTTTCCGGCAGGGGCGGTCGTGCCGGCGATGAATCCTGCGACGGGCTTGTCCATGTGCTTACCGACGAACTCGGCCGCCTCTTCCTCGGCGGTGCCGCCGATCTCACCGATCATGATCACACCCTCGGTGGCAGGGTCATCCTGGAACATCGCCAGGATGTCGACGAAGTTCGTCCCGTTGACCGGATCGCCTCCGATCCCGACGGCCGTGGTCTGACCGAGGCCGAGCTGGGTGAGCTGGTGGACGGCTTCATAAGTGAGGGTGCCGGAACGGGACACGACTCCGATTCGTCCCGGCTGGTGGATGTAGCCGGGCATTATCCCGATCTTGCTCTGCCCGGGTGTCGTGACACCGGGACAGTTCGGCCCGATGAGCCGGGTCGGCTTGTCGGCGAGGTAGCGCTTCGCCACGACCATGTCGGCGACCGGAATTCCTTCGGTGATTGCCACGACGAGGTCGATGCCGGCGCTGCCTGCCTCCATGATGGCGTCGGCGGCGAACGGCGGAGGAACGTAGACGACCGACGCATCAGCCCCCGTGGCTTCCATGGCCTCTTCCACCGAGGCGAAGATGGGCAGCTCGACCGAGTAGGTGTCGGGACGACCGGGAACGCCGGAGCGGTCGGTTTCGCCTTCGAACACCTCCGTCGTTCCCGCCTTGGTTGGGTGAACCGCGCCCACCATCTGGGTGCCGTAGGCGATGGCCTTGTCGGTGTGGAAACGCCCCGTAGAGCCGAGTCCCTGGACGATTACCCGGGTGCCGGTGTCGATGAGGATGCTCATACGGCCAGCTCCACGATGCGCTCGGCGCCGTCTTTCATGTCCTCGGCCGCGATCACGTCGATGTCGGACTCGCGGAGGATGCGCTTTCCCTCCTCGACGTTGGTCCCCTCCAGCCGCACGACCAGCGGTACCTCGAGACCGACTTTCTTCACCGCCTCGACGATCCCCGTCGCCAGGATGTCGCAGCGCATGATCCCCCCGAAGATGTTGACGAAGATGCCCTTGACGTTGGGATCACGGGTGATGATCCCGAAGGCAGTGGCCACCTGCTCGGCCGAAGCACCGCCTCCGACGTCCAGGAAGTTGGCCGGCTCACCTCCGACATGCTTGATCGTGTCCATGGTGGCCATCGCCAGCCCCGCCCCGTTGACCAGGCAGCCGACGGTGCCGTCGAGGTTGATGTAGGACAGTCCGGCTTCCTTTGCCTCCAGCTCCGCCGGATCCTCCTCGCTTTCGTCGCGCATGTGGGCGATGTCGGGATGGCGGAACAGGGCGTTGTCGTCGAAAGACATCTTGCCGTCGAGCGCCATGACCCGCCCATCGGTGGTGATCACCATCGGGTTTATCTCGATCAGTTCGGCGTCGAGATCGACGGCTGCCCCGGCCAGTGACTGGACGAACCCGACGAAGTTCTTGGCGGCATCGCCCTCCAGGTTCAGCCCGCGAGCCAGGGCGTTGGCCTGGAAGTCGAGGAGTCCGACGGCCGGGTCGATCGTCTGTCGGAGGATCTTCTCGGGCGTCTCCTCCGCCACCTTCTCGATCTCCATCCCCCCCTCGGTCGACGCCATCACGATGTTGCGGCTGACGGCCCGATCCAGAAGGATCGAGAGGTACAGCTCGCGCTCGATGTCGATGCCCTGCTCGATGTAGAGGCGGTTCACCTGTTTGCCGTCGGTGCCGGTCTGGATGGTGACGAGCGTGGATCCAAGCATCTTCTCGGCCAGGGAACGGACCTCGGCCTCGGCCGCCTCCGGCCCTCCGTCGATGCCGGCTGTCACGACGTTGACGCCGCGGACGTCGGGATGTTCCTTGAACGTCCCCTTGCCCCGGCCGCCGGCATGGATCTGCGACTTGACCACCACCACGGAGTTGCCGGTCGCTTCGATCAGCGGCCGGACCGCCGCCACCGCCTCGTCGACCGAGGTGGCGACCCGGCCCTGGGGTACGGCGATCCCCCGAGCAGCCATCAGTTCCTTGGCCTGATACTCGTGGATCTTCATGCGGCCGAACGGTAACGGGCAAGACCATCGCGGGCGACATTGCCGTCACACGCTGTAGGCATATGCCGCGAAGACGGGTCAGTCCTCGCCGATGTCCTCGGCCCAGATCCGGGGATGTTCCGCCTCGAACCGGCGCATCATTTCGATGCACTCCGGGTCGTCGAACACGACGATCTCCACCCCGTTCTCCGCCAGCCAATCGTGGCCGCCCACAAAGGTCACTGCTTCCCCGATCACCACCCGGGAGATGCCGAACTGACGGACGAGTCCCGAGCAGTACCAGCAGGGGGACAAGGTGGTGGCCATGGTCGTGCCCCGATAAGAGCGGCGCCGACCGGCGTTGCGGAAGGCGGCTGTCTCACCGTGGATCGAGGGGTCGCCGTCCTGGATCCGGCGGTTGTGGCCCCGGCCCCACAGCTCCCCATCTGGACCGAACAATGCCCCACCGATCGGGACTCCTCCGGTCGATGCGCCGAGACGAGCCTCCTCTTTGGCCACTTCGAGCATCCCTCGATCGTCCATCACACCTTCGACGAGACGTGCTCGCTCACCCACGCCGTGATGGAATCGAGCGGCGCTCCGGGGGTGAACACCTCCGCCAGCCCGGCCTCTTTGAGCTGGCGGATGTCATCGTCCGGGATGACTCCACCACCGAACACGACGACGTCGGCGGCGTCGCGAGCCGCCAGTTCCTCGACCACCTTGGGGAAGAGGCTCAGGTGGGCTCCCGACAGCGACGAGAGTCCGACGGCGTCGACGTCCTCCTGCACTGCAGTCTCGGCGATCTGGGCGGGAGTCTGGTGGAGGCCGGAATAGATCACTTCGTGTCCGGCGTCGCGAAGTGCCCGAGCGATGACCTTGGCGCCCCGGTCGTGACCGTCGAGTCCCGGCTTGGCGATGAGGATCCGTCGCACGACGCCAGGTTACCCCCGGGACGAAACGCCCCTTCAAACCGAGTCGAGTACCGCGAGGAGCGGCCTGGCGGCTTGTTCCGGAGGAACCGAATCGACCAAGGCCCGCGCATAGCGGAGCTTGCGTCGCGATCCGGCGCCGAAGAAGCGCCGCATCTGCGCCGCCGTCGCCTTTCCTCGCCACTCCGGCTGTCGTTGCAGGGCCCGGAAGGCGCGTCCATCACCCTCCCGAGCGAAAACAGTGCCTCAACTTCGTCCAACCCGACGGCGCGCACGAGTTCGTCTTCGAGGTCCTCGACGCACACGAAGAAGCCCAGCGCCTCCATCTCGTCGCGAGTGTGAACGGCTGAAGGGAGCACGTCGGTCAGCGCTCCCTTGAAGATCTCCTCCTCAGCAATGTCACACAACCCTGCTACCGGGCGCACCTCGTTGCCCGGCTGGAAGAGCTGCAGGAACCGGCCACGGCGTCAGCTCCACCGACCGGAACGACCACCACGTCTTCCGATTCGAGATCGCCACCCAGACGTCGAGCGAGGGTCTCGACGGCGATCTGGTCGCTGATGCCTTCCACGAGGAATATCGCCCGGGCACGATCGGCCTTGTCCAGTGCCCGGGCGCTGGCCGCAGTGGCGGCCGTCGGACCGCTCACGTAACCGTCGATCCCCGACCCTCTCATCCTTGCTCTTCTTCGATCCACCACTCCGTGAAGTCGACGCATCGGTCCTGATCGTCGAACCGGATCACGAACAGGTTGCGGTAGCCGGTCGGGGGCTCGAGATAACGGGTGCGGCCGGTGACGACCGCCAGGTCGTCGGTCTCGACCAGAGGCTGCCACTCGAACTCCCAATTCCCCGGCGTGTCATCGATCTCCTGCCAGCCGGCGACTATCTCCTCCACGCCGTGCCACGGCCCGTCGGCAGTCTGAGGGTCATAGACGGCGTCGGCCGCGAAAAGGGAGGCGATCGCCTCCGCCTCGTTCGAGTCCCAGGCGGCGACGTAGCCGTCCATCCACCGTTCGAGCCGCTCTGTCATGGATCCTGTTTCCCCTTCCTAGCCGCCTTCTGGGCACGCTTCCATTCCCGCACCTGGGTGAGCGAACTCTCACCGTCGACGTCCGCCGCCGAACGAGGGACGTCGTCGGCGAACGGGCCCGCATACTCCTCCCACCCTTCCGGGCGCACATCGAAGCGTTTGGCCAACAGAGCCAGGAAGATCATCGACTTCTCGGCCCCGAACCCGGGAAGGTCGGAGATCCGACGGGCCAGCGTGGGGGCGTCGGGCTGGTCGCTCCAGACTCCCGATCCGTCGCCGCCGAAGTGCTCGTCGAGGTGGACGCACAACTGATGGATACGCCGTCCCATGCTCTGGGGGAAGCGGTGGATGGCAGGCTTGCGTCGGCAGACTTCCACGAGCTCGCGGTCGTCCATCGCCGCGATCCGGCTGGCGTCCAAGTGACCCAAACGCTGCTCCAACGTCGCCGGCCCCCTGAACGCCCACTCCATTGGAACCTGCTGGTCGAGCAGCATGCCGATGAGGAGCGCCGTGCCGTTGGTGTTGAGCAGACGGTCGGCGGCAGGATCGCCGGTGATGGCGAACGTCATCCACTCGACCCTACCCACTTCGTCAGTCCTTCTCGGCCAGGCGACGGAAGTCTTCCGGAGCGTCTCGGTCCGCCCGACCGAGAAGGCCGGCCCGGGTGACCGCCTTGTCCCCGAAGCGGCGGCGGATCTCGTCGATCTGGCGGTCGACTGCGGCTCCGGCGTCGGCCGCCAGGCTTCCGGCCTTCTCGACGTCGCCCTCGTCCCAGCCCAACTCCATCTGGATCCCGGCACCGTCCATCAAACCGGAAACCGAGAGGCCGACCAGTGTCACCGCCTCGCTGGGATCGTCCATCGCCGCTCGAAGCAGGCGGCGGGCGACCTTGTCTATGGCGTCTGTACCTGAGATGGGGGCGTCGAGTGTCTCCGAACGCGAAACGATCCGACCGCCGGGAAACCGGGCCCGCAGGTTGACCGTCCGGCCTTCCCGACCCTTGTTGCGGAGACGGCGGCCGATGCGTTCGGAGAGTGACAGGACGACCTTGTCCAGTTCCTCCATGTCGGTGAGCCCCCGGCCGAGGGCTTGTTGTGAACCGATCGACTTCGACCGGGCGCGGGGCCGTACTGGACGGGGATCGCGGTTGGCGGCCAGCGCCGACAGATGCTCGGCTGATGACCGGCCCAGCCATCCAGCGAGGGCATCGACGGGGGCGGCGGCGATGTCGCCCACGGTCTCGATGCCTGCGCGTCGCAGCTTGCGGGAAGTCACGGGTCCGACGCCCCACAGGATCTCGACCGGAAGCGGTGACAGGAACTCCATCTCGGTCCCCGGCTCGACGACGATCAATCCATCCGGTTTCGCCACCTGCGAGCCGACCTTGGCGAGGAACTTGGTGGTGGCGACACCGATCGAGACGGGCAGGCCGATCTCCAGTCGGACCAGTCGGCGGACCTCCCGGGCGATATCGCCGGCGGGACCGAACAGGTGCTCGGAACCCGAGACGTCGAGGAACGCCTCATCGACGGAGATCTGCTCGATGTCGGGCGTGAACCGCCGAAAGACCTCCATCACTTGATCGGAGTAGTCGAGGTAACGGCCGAAGGACCCCGACACCACCCTGAGGGTCGGACACAGGCGCCGAGCTTCGTTGGTCGGCATGGCGGAGTGGATCCCGAAGGCCCGGGCCTCATAGCTGGCCGCCAGGACAACGCCCTCCCCCACCGCCATCGGTATGCCGCGCAGCGACGGGTCGAGCAGCTGTTCGACCGAGGCGTAGAAAGCGTCCAGGTCGGCGTGGAGGATGGTGGCCTTCACGTCCCCATGATGCCTGAAGCGTGTGACGAGAAGGGCCTCGTGTGGCCTTCCGCGTTGGGTACGCGCCGCCTGGTGAGCCAGGGGCCGAACCGCGGACCACAGACTCCCGCTGTCCGGTGTCTAGAGCCTGGGTTCGTTTCCCGGCCGCTCACGCCTCTCTCGTCGGAGGTCTCGCCGTCGACGAAGCCAACCGCCGTTCCGTGGGCTGCTGACACCGTCACGCGGGGTCTAGAACCCTGGGTTCCACGCCCCGTCGCCGGCGCTCAGGGCCTCGGGATACGGTCCGCCGGCGAGGTAGGGTGGACGGCATGACGCTCTCGAATCTCCACCTGCTCCGGACGGCCGGGGTGTCGCCATGGTCGGACCAGATCTCCCGGCGGATGCTCGATACCGGGGAACTGTCGCGCCGCATCGAAGAAGACGCCATCACCGGCGTCACCTCCAACCCGTCCATCTTCGCCAAGGCCATCGTCGGGACGGAGGATTACGACGCCCAGGTGGGAGAGCTCGCTGGGAGGAATGCCTCGACGAACGAGATCGTCACCGCCGTCATGACCTCCGACCTGCAACGCGCCTGCGATGCCCTGCGTCCCGTCTTCGATTCGACCGATGGGAGAGACGGCTTCGTGTCGGTCGAGGTGACGCCGACCCTGGCACACGACACCGACGCGACCGTGGCCGAAGCCCGCCAATGGGTGAAGCACATCGATCGACCCAACCTCTTCGTCAAGGTGCCGGCAACGGAGGCCGGACTGCCGGCCATCCGCCAGCTCATCGGTGAGGGAATCTCGATCAACATCACGCTGATCTTCTCGCTGCAGCGTTACCGCAAGGTCATGGAGGCGTACCTCTACGGCATCCAGAACTACATCGACGAGGGCGGCGACCCATCGCACGTGGCATCGGTGGCGTCGTTCTTCGTCTCACGGATGGACACGGAGGTGGATCGGCGGCTGGAGGAGATCGGCTCCGACGAGGCTCTCGCCCTGCGGGGCAAGACGGCCATCGCCAACGCCCAGTTGGCCTACCGTGAATTCCTCGACACTTTCAACGGCCTCCAATGGCAACGTTTGGTAGAACAGGGCGCCCGCATCCAAAAGCCGCTCTGGGCATCCACCTCGACGAAGAACCCCGGCTATCCCGACACCATGTACGTCGAGCAGCTGGTCGCCCCTCACACCGTCAACACGATGCCGCTCGAGACGATCGATGCCTACCAGGACCACGGCTCCGAACCCGTCGCATTCGGCCCCGAGGAGATGGCCGCCGCCCAATCGGTCATCCAGCGAATGGACGACGTCGGCGTCGACTACGACGACGTGATGCAGGTCCTCGAAGATGAAGGCGTCGAGAAGTTCACCGCCTCATGGAACGAGCTGATCGACGACGTCGAGATGGAGCGTCAGAAGCTCCAGTAGGTGCGTTCAGGCCCGCCTGGCTTCGGAAGCGAAGCGGCGCACTGCGTCGATGTCCTTGTCGAACCCGCCTCCCGGCCGGGCACGATTGGTCCGGGTGAGCGAGTCCACGCCCGCCGGTCGCACCCGAGCCACGGCGTCGGCCACGTTGTCCGGTCCCAAACCTCCGGCGAGGATCACCGGCACTCGAGACTCTTCCACGATCGCCCGGCTGATAGACCAATCGTGGGTCGTTCCCGCCGCTCCGATTCCCTCCACGTGATCGCTGACCGAGTCCAGGATCAACCAGTCGACGTGCCGGGCGAACCGGCGGGCCTCGCCCACCGCCTCCGGCCCGGCGATGGGAATCGCCTGCATGACGGCGGTGCCCCAGGACCGGTCCTCCAGCCAAGCCTTCAGGTGGCTCACGGCGGACGGCGGGAGACGGGTCGTGTCACCGCACAGATGGAGTATGTCGGGCCGAACCGCGGCAACGAAGGTCCTCACGGCCAGAGGGTCGGTGTCGACGGTGAGCGCCACGCTGGTCGCAATACCCCTCAGAGAATCGACGATCTCGCGGCCGCGATGGAGATCGACCTCGCCGGGCAGGCCCCGGTCGGAGATCGTGACGCCGACGTGGTCGGCTCCGGCGTCGGCGACGTCGCGGGCCTCGCCAGGACTCTGCACGGTGTAGATCTGGACGATCATCCGGGAAGGGTATAGATGACAGGTACCGTCCCCGGCATGCCGAGGATCGTTTCGATGGGTGACGTGGACGTCGACATGCTGGTACTCGTCGATCCCTACCCACGACCCGGAGAGGAGTCGTTCGCCGATGAGGCGACGATCGGCCTGGGGGGCTCGGCAGCCAACACCGCGGTCGTCCTCGCCGGACTCGGCTTCGACGTCGGTGTCATGGCCCAGATCGGCCGCGACGAGTTCGGAGCACGGGCGGCACGCCTCCTGGAGGAGGCGGGTGTCGACACCGATCTCATCGTCGCAACCGACGCCGACGTCACCGGAATGAACCTGGTTCTGGTGGATGCGGCGGGCGAGCGGACGATGATCGGTCTCCGGGGGGCCAACCCAGGGCACGAAGGATCCCCGGGATGGGAGAGATCGTGCGAGTGGCTCCACCTGTCGGCCTACGCCCTTCTCGAGGAGCCACAGCGACACGCTGCGCGGCAGGCATTGGCCCTCGCCCGGGCCCGATCCATCCCGGTGTCGATAGACGTCCCGTCGGGGGTCGCGAGTGCCCTCGGAGGAGAACTCCTTCATGACCTGGAGGGCAGTTCTCTCGTGGCCGTCGGTGCGGGCGCTCTGTCGAGCCTCGTTCCACGATCGGCGGCCGAAGGGCTCCTGGATCTGGGCATCGAGACCGTGGCGGTGACGGACGGCGGCAAGCCCTTCTCACTGCATCGACGAGATCGAGTGTTGACGCTCACACCGCCCCGTCTCGAAGTCGTGGACGCCACCGGAGCGGGCGACTCCTTCGTTGCCGGGTTGATCGCCGGACAGCTGTGGGGTGCCGACATCGGGACCGCCGCCGTCCTCGCCGGCTGCCTCGGAGCAGCTGCTACGCAGCGAAAGGGCGCCGGCACCTCGCTGGCCGAAGACGAAATAGTGGCCGGACTGCTGGCGGACGAGCCGTGGCCGGACGCCGAACCCCAATGGTTCCAACGAGCCCGCCGGCTGATGGTCCGCTAAGCGGCAGCCGCCGCCTCCCGGACCCGTCGAATCGCCTCCTGAGGCCCTCCGCTCCATGGGGCGCCGTGCCCCGGAAGCACCCACTCGGCACCCACTTCTTCGATCCTGGACAGCGAGGACAGCGCTTGATCCGGATCGTCGGTGAAAGGCGCCGGCTGGGGTCCCTGGACTCCAGTCAGGACATGACCTGTCGTCAGGGCGTCCCCGACGAAAAGGGCTCCGACGGTGGGGAAGTGGAAGGCCACGCTTCCGGGTGAGTGGCCAGGCAGATGGATGACCCGCGGCTCGCCGGGCACCATGAGGGTCTCCCCTCCTTCGATCGTGGTGACCTGGGATAGGTAGGTCGTCTTGAGGCCGCCGCGACGGCCGCTGTACCAGAGGAACCGCACCAGCGGACCGATCTTCACCTTCCCCCACTTCGGCGAGGTCTTCTCCTCACCGCGGGCCCGGGCGGCGTCGGCGGCGTGGACATAGGCCGGAACGGCGTGGTCCCGGCGGAGACGTTCGGCAAAGCCGATGTGATCAGTGTCGCCGTGGGTGAGGACCAAGGCCCGGACGTCGCTGAGCGAGCGGCCCATTACCGACAGCTCGGCGACCAACTCGTCCCAGTGTCCGGACAGGCCGGCGTCGACGATCGTGATCTCACCGCCGTCTTCGACGAGATAACTGTTGACGAGGTCGGATCCGATGCGATGAAGTGAGGGAGCCAGCTGCATGAGCCCATTGTCGCCCCCTGGCGGAGCAACGGATCAGAGATCCTCGACGCCCAGACGATCCAGCAGCTCCTCGAACCGCTCCTCCAATGCCCGCACCCTCTCCTCCAGGCCAGGCGCCCCGGTATCTGTCGCGGTGGACTCAGTCTCGGTCGAGGCGGCGAGAAGCTGCCGGACCCGCCGCTGACTCTGTCCGGGGATGCGGGGCAAGCGGAGGGCGAGGCCGGACTCCTCCAGACGATCTATCACCGATTCCACTTCCTGGGTCGAGGCGAATGCCACATATCGGTCAGTCCGGCCACGCAGCTCGCCACCCGTCTGCGGACCACGCAGGAGAAGCACCGCCAGTACGGCCTGGGCCGATTCGTCGATCTCGAGCGCCTCGCCCGCCTTGTGCCGATACTTGGTTGTGCGGTCACCTTGTCGGCGGACGGGTGTGGCGAGGCCGGCGTCGTGCAGCCGGACCAGGGCCTGTTCCACCTCGGCTTGATCGAGCGACATCACGGGCTCGCGGTTGGTCGATTGGTTGCAGCCCGCCACCACACCGGCCAGAGTCAGCGGATAGTTGTCCGGTGTCGTCATCTGCTTCTCGACCAGGACGCCGAGGACACGTCCTTCGATCGGATCGAGCGGGGGCGTGCCGTGAGATTCCATGCCGGACTGAAGGATGCCATCCACAAGGGGCAACACGCCACCACGTCCCGACTTCAGGCGCCGGGATTACGTGCTGCGAGCCGCTCAGTCCCTCCAGGTCCAGGCCGGTGACGGGTAGTCGTGGACGGACAAGCGGCCGAGCACCGAGGCGATCTGTGGCGGGTACACCGGTTCGCTCAGGCGGCGAATCCAGGTCACGTCCAGCCAGCGGTGCTCCTCGATCGACTCCCACTCGACATCGTTGAAGGCAGACGGTTTCACATCGAGAACGCTCGTGTAGCAACGTAGAAGTCTTCGATCGAGCGACAGGTGGCGCCGAGGAAGTCGAAGACCGTCTGACGGCGCGCCACCAGGCCGCCCCATTCCACGTCGGACTGGCTGGTCTCCTCCCACAACTCGCCCCGCGCCGCCTCCTCGCTGCTCTCTCAATGCTCCACCCCGCCACCGGGAGTGAACCACCAGGTACCGTCGTGCGTCGGGCCGGGTCGCCCCCACGGAACAGGAGGGTTCGAGCTCCGGGCCCGATGAGGATCACCCGGGCTGCGCACCGATCGATGGGTGGTGAGCCGGCCACCACTCCAGATCCCTCGATGGTCAGGCCTTCTCGAGTGGAGCCCAGGCGAGAAGGAGACGGCGCTTGCCCTCCACGTCGAACATCACTTCCGCCTCCGCCCGGTCGCCGGAGCCGGTGATCTCTCGAACCGTGCCGAGCCCCCACTTGTCATGGCGGACGCGGTCGCCCGGTCCGATCTCCCCGGGCGAGACGGTGGTACGGGGGCCCGCCACCTGCTCGGAGCGCCGCTGACGCTTCCGCTTGGCGGCCCGCTCCATCAACTCATCCGGTATCTCGTCGACGAAACGCGAGCGACGGTTGTAGTTGGTCCCCCCGTAGAGCATCCGGCTCGCCGCCGACGTCACGAACAGGCGTTCCTGGGCCCGGGTGATGCCCACGTAGGCCAGGCGACGTTCCTCCTCCAGCTCGTGGGGCTCGCCCAGGGTCCGCATGTGCGGAAACACGCCCTCCTCCATGCCCACCATGAACACCACCGGAAACTCGAGGCCCTTGGCGGTGTGGAGGGTCATCAAGGTGACGGCGCCCCCTCCCTCCTCCCACTCGTCGATGTCCGAGCTGAGGGCGGTGGTCTCCAGGAAGACCTCGAGCCGACGCGACGGAGGCAGTTCGTCCCACTCTTCGCCGGCGATTACCGAGCCCTCGTTCGACTCGACGAATTCGGCGGCGACTGACCGCAGCTCCTTCAGGTTCTCGACCCGGCCCATCGCCTCGATGGTCCGCTCGGACTCCAGAGCCTCGAGGTAGCCGGTGTCGTTGAGCACGGCGTCTACCGCCGCCGGGACCCCGCCTTCGTCTAGTGACTCCCCTAGGTGGTCGATGAGAGCCACGAACTCAGCCAGGCTGTTCTGCGCCCGGCTGTTGAGGGCGCCGATCTCATCTGCCCGGCGCAGCGCAGCAAAGAAAGAGATGCGCTCGCGCTCGGCGAATCTGTCGACGTGGCCGATCGTGGTGTTGCCGATCCCCCGCCTGGGCTCGTTGATGATCCGTTTGACCGCCACCTGGTCGTCGGGATTGATCAGGACGCGCAGATACGAGAGAGCGTCCTTGATCTCCTTCCGCTCATAGAACCGGACCGAGCCTACGACGGTGTAGCCGATTCCGCGCCGCACGAGTACGTCTTCCATCACCCGCGACTGGGCGTTGGTGCGGTAGAAGACGGCGATGTCGGCGAGGTTGTAGCCCTCGTCGAGCAGCGAGTCGACGTTGTCGGCGACGAAACCGGCCTCGTCGTGTTCGTCCTCGGCCTCGAAGCGCACGATGGCCAAGCCGTCGCCCCGGTCCGACCACAGGTTCTTGGGAGTGCGGCTCGGGTTGTTGTCGATGACGGCGTTGGCGGCTTTCAAGATCGTCTCGGTCGAGCGGTAGTTCTGATCGAGCACGATGATGCGAGCGTCGGGGAAGTCCTTCTCGAAGTCCCGTATGTTGCGGATGTCGGCACCGCGCCAGCCGTAGATCGATTGGTCGGCATCGCCCACCACACACAGGTTCCGGTGTTCGGCGACCAGTTGCTTGACGAGCACGTACTGGGCGTGGTTGGTGTCCTGGTACTCGTCGACGTGCACGTACCGAAAGCGGTTCTGATATTCGCGGGCGACTTCGGGAAAAGCGGCCAGGACCTCGACGGTGATCATGAGCAGGTCGTCGAAGTCCATCGCCGACGCCTCGAGGAGCCTCTGCTGGTACAGCCGATAGATGTCGGCCACCTGCTCGTGGTAGAAGCCGTCCCCCCTTTGTCCGAAGGTTTCGAAGTCAACGAGTTCGTTCTTGCCGTTGGAGATGATCGCCTTGACGCTTCGGGGCGGGAAGCGCTTGGTGTCGAGGTCGAGGTCCTTGATCACCTGGGTGATGAGCCGCACGGAGTCTGCTTCGTCGTAGATGGAGAAACCGGAGCGGTAGCCGAGGCGATGGGCCTCGGCCCTAAGTATCCGCACACAGGCCGAGTGGAACGTCGACACCCACATGGAGCGGCGACCACCGCCGACGAGTTGCGACACCCGAGCCTTCATCTCGTTGGCCGCCTTGTTGGTGAAGGTGATGGCGAGAACCTGATCCGGCTTGACCCTCAGGTCGCGGATGAGATGGGCGATGCGGTGGGTGAGCACCCGGGTCTTGCCCGAGCCGGCCCCCGCCACCACCAGCAACGGGCCTTCGGTGGCAGCCACCGCCTCCCGTTGGGAAGGGTTGAGCCCTTCGAACAGTGGAGAGTCGGTGGGCGCGTCTGCCAGCCAGGCACCGCCGGTGTCGACGTCATCGTCGGCGAACCAGTGAGTCTGCATCCGGGTACATGGTACCGGCCGCCCGTCCCGGAATCACACGAGTGTGAGTCGGCTACAAAGTGATAGGTGGTAAGTGGTAGGTCGCTTGCCGTGCCGGACTCTGACCGATCTTCACCACGGATCCGTGCTCACTCGTTCGTGGTCTCAGAAGAACCGTGGACGCGTCGGTCAGCTACCTACCACCTATTACTCACCACCTAGTACCGGCCGCCGAGTGACGCGTTACTCCGTCACGAGTCCCAAGCCGGGGGGACGGCGGGGTTCGGCTGATTCGGGGACCGGGGCCACGCTTCCATCCGGGTCCTTCTCGCCGGCCGACAGCGGAAGCGAGAAGCAGAAGCGGCTACCAGTGGGGAAACGGCGCTCGTACCAGACATCGCCACCCATCGCCCGGGAGAGCCGGCGGGCGATCGGCAAGCCCAGCCCGATCCCCGACGACGACCGGGCGTCTCCCTTGGACAACTGCTCGAAATGCTCGAAGATCTGCTCGGCGGCGACCTCGGGCACGCCCGGGCCGTTGTCGGCCACCACCACCACGTAGTGGTCCCCGTATCCGAATCCCTCCACCAGCACCTGCTCGCCCCCGTACTTGCGAGCGTTCTCCAGCAGGTTGCGCACCACCTGCTGGACCCGCTTTGGGTCCGCTTCCACCATCACCCCGGTGGGCATCGACACCACCACGTCGCGCTCCGACTCGGTGGCGATCAGCAGGTCGGTCACGTCGTGGACCACCTTGCCGAGATCGAACCGCTCGGGACGGAACCGCAGACGGCCCGCCTCGAGCCGGGGGATGACCAGCACGTCCTCCACCAGGTCGCCCAGGTAGAGCGACTGCTTGTGGATGTAGTAGAGGAACTCGTCGACCTCGCGATCGGGCAGGTCCTTCCATCCCGAGATCAGGGTGTCGGCGAATCCGGCGATGGAAGTGAGGGGCGTGCGCAACTCGTGGCTCACCATGGCCACGAAGTCGTTCTTGATCGAATGCGCCTCTTCGGCGGCTTGCTCCGCCCGGCGGACCCGGAGGTTGGCCCGAGCCGCTATCCACAGGGAGGCGGCGACCGCCGCCGCTCCGACCGCCAGGATGGCGATATTTGTCCATTCAGGCATCGGTCACACCTCCGGACCGCAAGGGGCCGGCGGAAGGGTAAGTGTCCTCTTACAGACTGCCATGATCGGCGAGCAAGCGGCGGATGGTGGTCGTCAGCACACCCTTGCGGAGGTCGAACTTGTCCATGTAGGCGTTGACCCCGGCTTCCCACGCCGCCTTCTGCTCCTCGGGGGTGGCCACCCCGGAAACCATCATGATGGGGATCGTCACGTCCGCGGCTCGCAGCGCGCGCACGAGGTCGACACCAGACGAGCGAGGCATCGAGTAGTCGACCACCAGGGCGTCGGTCGCCGATTCCGACAGACGTTGCACCGCTTCACGTGCCCCCGCCGCCAGCACCACCTCGAAGCCTGCGCCGGTGAGAGTGGCAGAGATGAGCTGGCGGACCCCGGCCGAGTCGTCCACCACCAGGATGGTCGGGCGACGCTCGTCGCCCCGCGGCTGGGACCGGGCGATCTCGGACAGGTAGTGGGGATCGATGACGACCAGCACCTCGCCGCCTCCGAGGAAGGCGGCTGCAGTGATGTGGGCGGCGCCCTCCAGTATCGGGCCTAGATCCTTCACGGCCACCCGCCGGCGATCCACGATCTCGGGGACCGTGACCGCGACCAGACCGGAGCGGCCCGACATCACGACGATCTCACGGTCCATCTCCAGGGGTGGAAGCCCCAGCGCGGTGGCCAGGGAGATCACCGGAACGACGGAGCCCTCGAACCTGATGTCCCGCCCGGCGTCGCCCAGCTCGATCTCCGGGTCCGACAGCGCCATGCTTCCCAGGACCGACGCCTCGGGGAATCCCCAGAATTGGTCGTCCACGGCTACGACCACCATGTTCTGGAGAACCAGCGAGACCGGCAGGGTCAGGACAACGGTCGTACCCTCGTCGGCGACCGACTCGATCTGCATCCCGCCGTGGATTCTCTCCACCACGTCGGCCACAACGCTGAGCCCCTCGCCCGTCCCGCTGAATTCATCCGCGACCGGCCGCGTGGAGAAGTCCGGCCGCATCAGGAGCGGCGTCAGATCCTCCGTGATCGGGAGACCCATCTCGCTGGCCCGGACCTCGACCATCTTCCAGTTGATGCCGGCGCCGTCGTCGCTCACGCTGATCTGCATTCGGTCGTCGCGGCGCTGTACGTGCACCGTGATGGTCCCGGTGGCGGGCTTGCCCTTCGAGGTGCGCACGTCGGCCGACTCGAGCCCGTGGTCGACGGCGTTGACGAGCAGGTGGCGGAGGGGTTCACGAAGCTGCTCGACGATCTGGCGGTCGAGCTCGACCTCTTCGCCGGACAGCACGAACCTGACGTCCTTACCCAGCTTCCGCCCCAGGTAGCGGATGAACTGGGGGAAGGTCTCGGCCGCCTCCCGGAACGGGACGTTGGCCAAGGCGACCGCCTGATCCTGCAGCTCCTCCATCGAACCGGTCAGCCGCTGCATGTGGGTCCGCCACGCCGAGAGGACTCGCTTCGGGTCGGCGCCCTCGACGCTGACCAGGGAAAGGTCGGCCAACGCGGAAGTGTCGAGCGACACCTCCACCAGGCGGTTCACCAGCTTGTAGAGGTCGCCGGTGTCGACTCGGGTCACGCCTTCGAGCAACGATGTGGTGACCGACGACAGCAGGCCCCCCAGCGCTCCCGGTTCCGGCTGCATCGCCCGGCCGGAACTGGTGGCGACTGTCCCGAATGCCCGGTTTACCCGGGTCAGGGCCTTGGCCAGCTCGACCGCGTTTCCCCCGTCGTATGCGTGTCCCAGCTGCTCGGCCAGTTCTATCAGCGACGCCGCCACCTCGGTGTTCGGCTGGAGCCGCTCTTCGGACACCGCCCGCCAGGCCTGTTCGAGAGCCGCAGCCGCCGAGGCCACGGCTTCGTTGCCCATCAGGCGGGCTGAGCCTTTGACCGTGTGGGCGTCGCGAACCGCATCGTTCATGGCGTCGGGAGTGGCGTCCCCGACGAGCAGCCGGCGAGCTGCCTCGACGAGCGCGCCGGAACGCTCCTCCAGCTCCTGGCGGAAGAGCGCGCTCAGCTCGGGCGACTGCCGTGGGTCCACTTGCGCTTTCAGTTCGACGGGCTCACTGCAATATCGGGAAAGGTACCAATCCCCTTGAGTCCGGCGCCGGGAAGCGTCAGCCACGACCCGCTACCGAGAGCGGGTCATTCCCATTCGATAGTCGCCGGCGGCTTGGAAGAGACGTCATAGGCCACCCGGTTGATGTCGGCGACCTCGTTGATGATGCGGCTCGACATCGTCTCCAGCACCTCATAGGGAAGTCGGGCCCAATCGGCGGTCATAGCATCCTCACTGGTGACCGCCCGGATGATCAGCGGATAGGCGTAGGTGCGGCCATCGCCTTGCACGCCGACCGTGCGGACGGCCGGCAGTACTCCGAACGCCTGCCAGATGTCGCGGTAGAGACCCGCCCGGCGGATCTCCTCGAGGATTATCCGATCGGCCGCCCGAAGGATCTCCAGACGTTCCCGTGTCACCTCGCCGATGATCCGGACCGCCAGACCTGGACCGGGGAAGGGCTGGCGCCAGACGATCTCGGGAGGCAGGCCCAACTCTTCGCCCACCGCCCTGACCTCGTCCTTGAACAGGTCCCGCAGCGGCTCGATCAACTCGAAGGTCATGTCGGCGGGGAGACCTCCGACGTTGTGGTGGGTCTTGATCGTGGCCGCCGAGGCGCTTCCCGATTCGATCACGTCGGGATAGAGGGTGCCCTGGACCAGGAACCGGGCGTCGCCCACTTGCGAACTCTCCCCACCACCACCGGAGGCCGCCTCCTCGAACACGCGGATGAACGTCTCGCCGATTCTCCTCCGCTTCTCCTCGGGGTCGACGACGCCTTCGAGTCGTTCGAGGAAACGGTCGGCGGCCTTCACGTGCACCAGGTCGACTCGGAAGTGACGGCGGAAGGTGTCCTCGACCTGTTCCGCTTCGTCGGCGCGGAGCAAGCCGTGGTCCACGAATATGCAAGTGAGCTGGTCGCCTACTGCCTGGTGAACGAGGGCGGCCGCCACCGCCGAGTCAACCCCGCCGGAGAGTCCACAGATCACCTTGCCCCCATCGACCCGGCGCCGGATTTCTTCGATCTGGGTCTCGATGATCGAATGGGACGTCCAGGTGGGGCGGGCTTCGCAGACGTCGAACAGGAAGTGCCCGAGGATGTCGCTACCCCAGGGCGTGTGGACGACCTCAGGGTGGAACTGGACCCCGTAGAGGCGACGGGACCGGTCCTCCATCGCCGCCACCGGTGCTCCGGGTGTGGTGGCGGTGGATTTGAATCCGGGCGGCGCCTCGGCCACCAGGTCGCGGTGGCTCATCCATACCTCCTGCCGGGGAGGCAATTGGGAGAACAGCGTCGACTCGGCCGTCACCTCGAGCGGAGTCTTGCCGAATTCGGCGCTGCCGGTGTTCTCGACCTTTCCCCCGACCAGGTCGGCCAGTAGCTGATGGCCGTAGCAGATACCGAGGATCGGAATCCCCGTCTCGACGATGTTCGGGTCGATCCGATAGGCGTCCGACGCATAAACCGAAGCAGGCCCTCCCGACAGGATGAGGCCGACGGGTCGACGGTGCACCACTTCATCCGCAGTGATGTCTCGGCCCACGATCTCCGAGTGGACGTTGGCTTCCCGCACACGGCGGGCGATGAGTTGGGCGTACTGGGCCCCGAAATCGACGACGAGGACCGTGTCGGGCCCCGTCACCCCATTCCCACCCGCTGGCTTCTCTGCAGCGTCTTGCCTTCGGTCTGGATGGAGGGGGCGATCATCACCTCGGCCTTCTGGAACTCCTTGACGTCCGAGTATCCGGTGGTCGCCAGAGAGACCCGCAAGGCCCCGAAGAGGTTCCGCCGCCCGTCGTTCTCCACCGCCGGGCCGACGAGGATCTCCTCCAAGGTTCCGAGGCATCCCACCTCCACCCGGGCGCCGCGGGGCAGGGTGGGGTGGAAGGTCGCCATCCCCCAGTGGAAGCCCCGGCCCGGCGCCTCGGCTGCCGCGGAGAGGGGCGAGCCGATCATGACGGCATCGGCGCCACAGGCGATGGCCTTGGACACGTCGCCCCCGGTGCGCATGCCTCCGTCGGCGATGACGTGAACGTAGCGTCCTGTCTCGTCGAGGTAGCGGATGCGGGCGCCGGCGGCGTCGGCGATCGCAGTGGCCTGGGGCACGCCGACGCCGAGAACACCGCGCGTGGTGCAAGCCGCCCCCGGTCCGACACCGACCAGGACGCCAACCGCTCCCGTGCGCATCAAGTGCAGAGCCGTGGAGTAGGAGGCGCAACCTCCGGCGATGACGGGGACCTCGCACTCGGCGATGAACTGCTTCAGATTGAGGGGCTCTTCGCGGGTCGACACGTGCTCGGCGGACACGACGGTGCCCTGGATGACGAGGATGTCGAGTCCGGCTTGCAGCGCCAGAGGCGACAGCTCCTTCACCTTCTGGGGGGTGAGGCTGGCTGAGGTGACGATGCCGGCCGACTTCATCTCCGCCACCCGCTGGCCCACGAGTTCGGGCTTGATCGGCTCGAGATAGATCTCCTGCATGCGCCGTGTGGCCTTGTCAACTTCCAGTTCGGCGATCTCCTCGAAGTGGGGCTCGGGGTCGTCGTAGCGGGTCCACAGCCCCTCGAGATTGAGAACGCCCAGGCCGCCCAGGCGGCCGATCTGGATGGCCGTGGCCGGGCTGAGGGCCCCGTCCATCGCCGAGCCCATCATCGGGAGGTCGAACTTGAATGCGTCCAGCTGCCAGCTGATGTCGACGTCGTCGGGGTCCCGAGTTCGCCGGCTGGGGACGATGGCTATGTCGTCGAACCCGTAGGCCTGCCGACCGGACTTGCCGATACCGATATCGATTTCCACGAGACTTCCTCCGCCGACGCCGTGCCCGGCCCACGCTACCAGTACGGGCCTGAGGGCCACAGCGTTACCCTCCCGGGCGATGACCCCTCGTTGGACCTTGGTCGACCTCGTGCTGGTCGTGCTCGGCGCCCTCGCCGGATCACTGATCGGTGGCGCCGCTGCAGCCGTGTTCACGGAGGACACGAACACCATCCTGCTGGCGTCGTTCGCCGGGCAGTTCGTCGGCACGGTGGGGGTGATCTGGTTGATCGGCCGCAGCCGGGGATTGGGGACTGACAGTCTCGGCTTCGACATCCGACCACTCGACACTTTCTACCTGGGCATCGGGATCGTCCTCCAGATCGCCATCGCCCTCCTCTTCCTGCCGCTCCAGCAGATCCTCGTGCCGGAAGGGGGTCCCAGCCAGGACCTGACGGAGATGTTCGGTCGGCTCGACCACCCCGCCGCCCGGGTCGCCATGATCGCCATCGCCACCTTCCTCGCCCCCGTGAGCGAGGAGCTGATGTTCCGGGGAGTCTTGCTCCGGGCCCTTGCCGGCCGGTCACGGAGGACAATCCTCGTGGTCAGCTCGCTGGTGTTCGCCTTCTTCCACTTGGCCGGCACGCCGTCGGGTGGAGCCGCCGTTTTGGTCTTCGTCCAGATATTCCTCGTCGGCCTGGTCCTGGCCCACCTGACCCTGCGCCACGACCGGCTGGGACCGGCGATCTTCGTCCACGCCGGCTTCAACCTGCTCGCATCGGTGATCCTGTTCCTGCCGCCGGAGGTTCTCGAGCAACTCGGCCAGAACGCCGGCTGACCGGTCGAGGCCCGGCCGCCGTCGAGCGAGTGCCGCTCCCTCAGTGGCCGGCCAGGCCCACCGCCTCACGTATGCCCCGCATCGAACGCTCGGCCCGAGCCCGGGCATCGAGGGCGCCCTGTTCCATGATGTGGGCGACCTCGCCGTCATCGAGCTGCTTGTAGCGGGTCCGGATCGGGGTGAGCCCGTCGATCATCGCCTCCGCCACGGCCGCCTTGAAGCGCCCGTAACCGGCATCCCCGAACTCATCGACCAGATCATCGACTTTCCGCCCGGAGAAGAAGGCGAACAGCTCCAGAAGGTTCGAGACGCCCGGCTTGTGCTCCCAGTCGTAGGCCACCGTCGACTCCGAATCGGTGACGGCCGACTTGATCTTCCTGTCGATCACGTCGGGTTCGTCGATCAACATGATTCGCGAGGCGACATTCGCCTCCGACTTCGACATCTTGGAAGTCGGGTCCTGGAGTGACATGACACGCGCTCCGACTTCGGGTGTGATCCGCTCGGGAAGCGGGAACACTTCCCCGAAGCGGCTGTTGAAACGCTGGGCCAGGTCACGGGTCAGCTCGAGATGCTGGGTCTGGTCGTCGCCCACCGGGACGGCGTGGACCCTATGCACCAGGATGTCGGCTGCCATGAGCACCGGGTACGCCAGCAGACCCAGGTTCTGGCCGACCTTGTCGGTCTTCTCCTTGTACTGGGTCATCCTCTCCAACTGCCCGAGGCCGGTGATGGTGCCGAGGATCCAACTGAGCTCGGCGTGGTGGGGTACCTGCGACTGGTAATACAGGAGCGACCGGCTGGGATCGATGCCGACCGAGAGGAGGGACTTGGCCGTCACCAGACGACCGGAATGGAACTCCTCCACGTCGTAGGGCATCGTCATGGCATGCAGGTCCACCACGCAGTAGATCGCGTCGTATTCGTCCTGCATGTCGACCCAGTTGCGCAGCGCCCCCACCAGATTGCCGATGTGCAGCTGCCCATCACCGCTCGGCTGAATTCCGGAGAAGACCCTCTGTTTCGTTTCCGTCGTCATGATCAATCCCTCGTCTTACGAAAAAGCCGCCGGATGGCTCCGGCGGCGGTCGAGTCGGTTCTGGCGCGCGGGAGCCCTTCAGTGAGCGCTCCACCACCAGATCCGGCTGCTGTGCATCATGCTGCACCCGAGTGTATAACCGGATCCAGGGGGCGGCAACGCCGCTGGGTCTCAACGGTCGGCGAAAGCCGACAACGCCCGGCGGATCTCGGTCTCAAAACTCGACTCCCACTCCCTGGCACAGGAACTCCGCCAGGGGCGCCGCCTCCTCGCACCGGGCGACGAACTGATCCAAGAACCCGTCGCTGGTGATGTCTCTCTGGTTGAACCTCGTGACGGCGGCGAAGTCCTTGCGCTGTAGGTAGGCGATCAGCGGATGGTCCGGCTCGAACCCGCGAGGTGGTCGCTTGAGCGACTCGCCCTCCAAAGTGAAGTGCTGCGAGAAGCCATCGGAGCCGACGGCCGCTTCCCACGAATCCGGCCGCTCGGAGACTGCCAGCCGGATCTCGTGAGCCGTTTGGGCGTCCGGCCGCCAGCTTCCCACTCCCAGATAGGAGGCGCGGGGCTGGATCACCAGATAGAACCGGGGCGTGTGGACTTCCTCGAACCTTTCGTGACGGATACCGATCCCGAGATAGGTTCTGTACGGCGAGCTGTCTCTGGAGAAGCGGGTGTCGCGCTGGATGCGGACCAATGAACCGCCCACCTTGCTGGCTTCGACGGTGAAGTGGGAAGAGATCCGCGAAAACGGTTCCACCAGGTCGGTGATGAAGCGCAGTGCCGGCTCGCGTAAGTGGGTCTCGTAGTCGGACTTATGAGCGGTGAACCATTCGCGGTCGTTGTTGGCAGCGAGTTCCCGGAGGAACCAGAACAGCTTGGGGGTGAAGTATCGGGTGCCCATGAAGCGAACGTACAAGAGGGAGATGGGCGCTTCTAGGGGGTTGATTCCTAGAACACACGTTCGGGTAATCTGGCGGCATGACGGACATGGCGTTCCAGGGTTCGCTGTTCTCCCAAATGGACGAGCCGGAAGGATTCGACGGAGCCTTCGCCGGCATGCGTCGCATCGAACTGGGCGAGGGAGCCTGGATCGACCGGCAGCCGGGATGGGCCTCGGATCCAGACCGCCTGTTCGTCAACGTTCTGGAGGCGCTCGACTGGAAGGAAGGCGTCGAAAGGATCATGGGTAAGGAGGTCGCTCGACCGCGGCTGGTGTCGTCGTTCGACCGGGACGACTTGCCGGCCGACCTCGAGGTGGTCCGGCACATGTCCGACGCCTTGAGCGAGCGGTACCAGGTCGGGCTCACTCGGATCACTTGCAACCTCTACCGAGACGGCCGCGACAGCGTCGCCTGGCACGGCGATCGCGTCGCACGTGAGCTTCCCGAGGCCACTGTCGCCATCCTGTCGCTGGGCGAGCCGCGCCAGTTCAAGGTGAGACCCAAAGGAGGCGGCTCGTCGATGGGCTGGCCCGCCGGTCGGGGCGACCTGATGGTCATGGGAGGGTCGTGCCAGCGGACGCACGACCACAGCATCCCCAAGGTCGCCGCCGCCGGGCCGCGCATCGCGGTGATGTTCCGCCACTTCTACGTCTGAGCCCATATCCCTGCGGTCAGGAATCCCCTCCCCCGGATGCTCCTACCAATGTCAGCTCGGGCCGGCCGGAGGTCGGTTCCTTGGGCAGGCCGTCGAGACGGCTCCGGCTCCCGGTGAGGAGATCCAACGACACCCAGCTGCCGTTCGGATACTCGGCGGTTCCCCGATCGTCCACGATGGTCACCGAGCCGAGACCCAGGACATCGAAGTCGCCGTTGTGCCCGACGAGGGCGGTCTGCTCGTCCAGACCCAACACGTGGAGGCCGGCGAAACTGTCGAGTACCCGGTGAGCCCACCGTCCCGCTCTGAACCGGTCGAAATGAGGGGCAGCCACATAGCCGTCGAGTGCCCCCAGGCCGGGAAGGAGACGCAGCGGGTTCGGCGGGTACAGCTTGATCCGCCACTCGAACAGGCCCATCGCCCCGGCGGATGACCCGGCGATAGCCAAGCCGTCGATCCACCGCCCGATCATCAGATCAGTCAGAGTTGAGGCACCCAGCCCGGCGATGAGCTTGTCGGGGTGACCGCCGGGGATGACGACGATGTCGGCGTCTGCAACGGCATCCAGCGCTTCGTTCATGTCGTGTTCGGGCATGGCGATGCGGAAACTCGCGCCCAGACGTGTCCAGTGGTTCCTCGCCAGCGCCACGGTCCTGGCCAGCTGGCGGTGCGAAGGAGCCTGGGGGAAGACAACGACCCGGGGCCTGGGAGCCCCGACGAGATCCAGCAGGCGACGATCGACCGGGGTCATCGGCGGGGTGTGCTCGCCACCACCGATCAGGGCGATAGGACCTGGGACGTTCATCATTCACCTCTTTCCATGTGACGTCGCCGTCGAATGCCGACGATCGAGAGTGCATGCGGGACTCCGGCGAGGACGGGAAGCCAGAACGACACCAGGCGGTATCCGAGTACGGCCAGCATTCCGGTCGCCAGCGGAACCCCGAACCCGGCGTAGGTGAGCGACAGAGACCCTTCCAACACGCCCAGCCAACCGGGTGTCAGTTCGGGAAGGGCCTGGATGAGATTGGCGATGCCGTAGCCCACCGAGAGGACTCCCAGATCGAGCTGCTGTCCGAAGATGGCGAAGACCATCCACAGGGCGGTCGCATCGAGCACCCATCCAATCGCCGACCACCCACCCACCTGCAGTATGGAGCCGATGCGGACGCGGGATTGATTGACCAACGCCGCCTCCAGCTCCTCCCGGGTCATATCCGGCGCCCAGCGTGAGAACACGCGCTCCATGATGCCGAAGAGCCTCCGGCGCCAATGAGGCGACCGGACTGCCAGCCTGCCGACGGCTCCGACGGTCACCAACACGGCCAGGATTGCGCCCGGGGCGAACAGCAGCCCCGGAGAAAGCAGACCTGAAACAAGCCCGACGCCGATCCCGATGGCAACCCCCGTCGTCAGGGTGACGAGTGACACCCATCCGGCCGTGACCAGGGCGAGAAGCGTCACGGGGCCGCCGTTGCCGACCCGGACGAACTCGCGGGCGGCAAGAAGGGCGCCGACGGCCCCTCCTCCGGGCAGGACCCGGCTGAGGGTGAAGGCGCCCATCGACACCCTCAACGCCTCCCTGTGCCGGGCCGATCCGCCGAACGCGATCAGCGAGCTGCGATACACCTGGGCGAGTGTCACCACCCACGCGGCCTCGATCAGCACGACGATCACCAGCCAGGCGGCGTCCCTGGAAGAGAGAGCTTCGACCGCCTGGGTGATCTCGGGCCAGCCTCCGGCGATGCTGCGACTCATGAAGGCGATGGCCGCCGCAAGCAGCACCCACCGGAGCAGCGCGCTCAGACGCATGGTGGCATGCCGTCCTGATGCCGCAGGCGGCGCGCCGCCCCGGGTTCTGTCCTCGACATCGGTTCTCAGAGCCGGTATGTCGTACGCTGTGACACTCATGTGCCGGTCCTCCCTCGATGATCTGGCGAAGAGGCGATTCGACGGTCGGTTCTCGCCCTACTGAGCCCGTTCAGAACCCACCATCCGATGTGAGGAAGTTCCTGCATATCGGTGACTTCCCCAAGCGGACCCTGAACCCCACGTTCGGATCTCAGGCAAACCTCGCACATACCTTCCTCTCAGAGACCGGCTCGCCGTTGCTTTCTTGCGAGCATGTATCTTGCTAGGAAGCTTTCTACAGCATAGTTAAGTTGACTGTCAAGATGTTTTCTGATAAATTTCTTTCTTGGAAGAGATCGTTCTGCGAAAGGTGAGAGGGACATGCAGGACGCCGACGTAGTCGACGGAATACAGAAGCGCCTCGGAGAGCTCTATCCCGACCTCGCCACGACCGCCTTGGGCATCACCGGTCGGGTGATCCGCCTCGGGGAGGCTCTCATGGCCCGGCGCGCGGAACACCTAGCCGAGTTCGGTCTCACCTGCGCCGACTTCGACGTTATGGCCACGTTGCGGCGAGTCCAAGGGCCGGAAGGAGTCAATCCTCGGCGTCTCCTCGAGTCGGTGCTGATCACCTCGGGCGGCCTCACGAAACGTCTCGACCGGCTCGAGCAGGCGGGATTCATAGAGCGAAGTCCCGACCCGGATGATCGGAGAGGGACTCTGATACGTCTCACCGACGCAGGAGTGGAGCACATCGACCGGGTTTTCCCCTCTCTCGTCGATATGGAACAGAGACAATTGAGCTCGGAGTTGAGCGAGCGCCAGCTGGAACAGGGCGCCTCGTTGCTACGCCGGATCCACCTGTCGATCGAGCCGCCAGCGACCGACTGACCAACCTGCCAACGTCAGGCGAATGCCAGCGGCTCGTCGCTGATGTCGAAGGTGAAGTGGGCCGGTCCTTCCTGCGGATACCACCAGTAGTCGACCACCGCCCACCTCGACTCCCCGTGGGGGATCTCGAATTCGACGGTGAGTACGACACCTGTATCCGACGTTGCCGTGAGGGTGTGAACACCCGGCTCGACGTCGGGAGTGAACGAGATCCAGTTGTGCTGGCCCTCGACGGCGAAACTGTCGGCCACGGCCACCTGCCCATCGATCGTGATGCGGATGCCGACCGTGGGATCGTCGAAGCTCTGGTTGCTGACATACAGGGTGAAAGGCGGGTCCGGCGGACGAGGCTCGGGGATGACACAGAACCGGGCGTGACTGGGATCCCAGCCGTCTCCGCTCACGATCACCGTCGCCACCGCCACCAGGTTCCCCTCCTCATCGAATAGGCCCCACGACGACCACTCATCGGTGGTCACCATCTCGACGGGATCACCGATCCAACCGACGGAGAGGTCACCGAAGGCTTCGGCAACGGCTCCCTCGAGGGTGAACTCGGCGGGTCCGAACCACTCGGTGGCGCTCTCGTCGACTCCCGTTGGGCATTCGAGGTCCGTGTCGACACCCGTTCCCGAGGCAAGACCCCCTCCGTTTGGCTGTTCGCTCACGAGTTGTCGGTCCATCTCGGGGGTGAGCTCACGCGGTTGACAAGCGATCAGTGCCATCGAGCAGAGAGCGGCCACGAGTACCGTCCCGCCGGTCTGTCGGTCTATCACTCACGTTTGACGTCATAGCGAAGGTTCGGAGTTCCCTCTCGTCTCAATCCGCTCGCGAGACATCACTATGTTTCGCCGCCGAAACCCGGAGACGAGACGGTCGACGCTGCGTCGGGGTGCATCGCCATGCCTCCGCGGGGCTTGACCTTGCCGTCGGGTAAGGGCATACTCATCCGGCGATGCAGCACATCCTCGACGGCATCATCATTATCGACTAGGCGCACGGCCCCCATACCGGCCTGCGCCCTCGCCCTCTGCCTACGCAGAGGGTTTTTTCATTCCCGAACGGCACGGAGACCCCCGATGGACAACGAGCACCACCCACCCCCCAACCCGACGCTGGAGATATACGACACGACGTTGCGAGACGGCAGCCAGCAGGAAGGCATCTCGCTGACGGTGAGCGACAAGTTGCGTATCGCCCAGCTGCTGGACGACCTCGGCGTCACCTACATCGAGGGTGGCTGGCCGGGCGCCTTGCCCAAAGACGACGAGTTCTTCGCCCTCGCTTCCCAGCGACTGGATCTCCGCAACGCCGAGCTGGTCGCCTTCGGCTCGACCCGCCGTCCGGGCGGCTCCGTGGACACGGACAGCCAGCTTCGTTCGCTCCTGGAAGCCGGAACGGAGACGATCTGCATCGTCGGCAAGTCGTGGGACTATCACGTGCGCGAGGCACTGCGGGCGGACCTCGATGAGGGACTCCGCATGATCGGAGAGTCGATCGAGTTCCTCCGCTCCCACGGTCGCCGGGTCTTTTTCGATGCCGAGCATTTCTTCGACGGCTTTCGCACCTCTCCCGAGTTCGCCCTGGCGGCGGCCCGGACGGCGGCCGAGGCGGGCGCCGACAGGGTGATCCTGTGCGACACGAACGGCGGCACTCTTCCCGCTCAGATCGTCGAGGTCGTGGGGAAGGTGCGCGCCGAGATCGACGCCGCCGTCGGAGTCCATTTCCACAACGACGCCGGCTGCGCCGTCGCCTCGTCCCTCGCCGCGTTGGAAGCGGGAGCAGTCCAGATCCAGGGGTGTGTCAACGGCTACGGCGAACGCACCGGCAACGCCGATTTGTGCACGATCATCCCCGATCTGGTCCTCAAGATGGACCGCCCGGTCGTGAGCCGCGAGCAGCTGGAGATGTTGTCGCCGATCAGCCACCACATCGCCGAGCTGGTCAACATCAGCCTCGACCCCCATCGGCCCTACGTCGGCCCTTCGGCCTTCACCCACAAGGCGGGCCTGCACACCTCGGCGCTGGCCCGGCGCCCCGATGCCTACGAGCACACCGATCCGGCCGGGGTGGGGAACCGGACCCGGATGGTGGTGTCGGAACAGGCGGGAAGGGCCTCCGTGCACAACAAGGCCGCCGAACTCGGTCTCGACGTCGACGACGTCACTGCCCGCAAGGTTCTGGAGCGAGTCAAGGAACTGGAGCACCAGGGCCATCATTTCGAGGCTGCCGACGGCTCATTCGAGCTCTTGGTCCGGGAAGCCAGCGGGTGGCGACAAGACTTCTTTACGGTCGAGTCCTATCGGGTCAACGTCGAGCGCCGCGCCGGGGAACCGGTCGTCGCCGAGGCGACCGTCAAGCTGATGGTGGGAGGGGAGCGACAGGTCACGACCGGAGAAGGCGACGGACCGGTCAACGCCCTCGACTCGGCCCTGCGCCAGGCACTCCGGCCCGTGTTTCCCCAGGTCGCCGACCTGCGCCTGACCGATTATCGGGTCCGGGTGCTCGACACCACCGACGGGTCAGGGGCGACCGTCCGGGTTCTCCTCGAGACGTCCAATCACACTGACACGTGGGGCACGATTGGGGTGCACGAAAACATCATCGACGCCTCCTGGCAGGCTCTATCGGACGGGATCGTCGTAGGGCTGCTGCGGAGCTCGGCCGCCCAGGGCTTGACGCCCCTCGGCTGACACGCTCCCGTGAAGATTCCTCCACCTCCGAGGTGCAGGAATCTTCGCGGTATTCTCTGATCATGGCCCGGACCCCAACGATCACCCATTGGGGTGCCTACGAGATCGAGACGGAGAACGGACGCATCGTGGCGGTGCACCCATTCCCCGGTGATCCAGACCCCTCGCCGATCGGCCAGTCCCTCCTCGACCATGACCACCCCTTGCGGGTCCGCCGACCGGCGGTGCGGCAGAGTTGGCTGGAGAACGGCCCGGCGAGCTCCTCCCACCTCCGGGGCGTCGAGCCCTTCGTCGAAGTGGACTGGGACACTGCCCTCGATCTCGCCGCCGACGAGATAGACCGGGTACGCCAGGCCTTCGGCAACCAAGCCATCTACGCCGGGTCCTACGGATGGGCCTCAGCCGGCCGGTTCCACCACGCCCAGAGCCAGCTACGACGATTCCTCGGCCTGATCGGCGGCGCCACCACCGCCGTCAACAGCTACAGCCACGCCGCCGCCGAAGTCATCGTGCCCCACGCTCTAGGCCTCCCATATGAGACAGTGCAGCACGCCCACACATCGTGGCCTGTCCTCGCCAGGCATGGCGAGCTGTTCGTCAGCTTCGGCGGCGTTCCCTGGAAGAACAGCCAGATCCAGGCCGGCGGACAGGGCCGTCACCTACTCAGATCGCACATTCGGGCGTGTCTCGACGCCGGGATGCGGTTCATCAATGTCGGACCCCTCCGCTCCGACATGCCGGAGGCAGAGTGGTGGCCGATTCGTCCCAATACCGACACGGCGCTGGTGCTCGGCCTCATCCATGAACTGATCCGCCAGGACCAGGTCGATGAGGACTTCCTCGACAAGTACACCGTCGGATGGGAGCACCTCGCCGCCTACGTGGTGGGCGACACCGACGGAATCCCCAAGGATCCGACCTGGGCCGGTTCGATCTGCGATATCGGCCCGCACCGCGTTTCAGAGCTGGCCGGTGAGATGGCGACCCACCGCACCATGGTCAACGCCGCCTGGTCTCTCCAGCGCGCCGACCACGGCGAGCAGCCTTTCTGGGCGGTGATCGCCCTCGCCTCCGCCCTCGGTCAGATCGGCACACCCGGTGGCGGCTTGGGTCTCGGCTACGGAACCGTCGGCTCGGTGGGCAACGGAGTGACCCGCGTCCCGGTTCCATCGCTGCCCCGACAGCCCAACCCGGTGATCGAGTACATCCCGGTCGCCCGCATCGCCGACATGCTCCTGGACCCGGGCGGCAAGTACACCTTCGACACCCAGGAGCGGACGTATCCCGAGATCCACCTGATCTACTGGACCGGGGGCAACCCCTTCCACCACCACCAGGACCTCGGCCGCCTGGTGGAGGCCTGGCGGCAACCCGACACCGTCATCGTCAACGAGCCCTGGTGGACCGCCACCGCCCGACGGGCCGACATCGTGTTCCCGATCACCCTGCCACTCGAGCGAGACGACATCGGTGGGGCGCCCGTCGACGACCACCTGTTCGCCATGCATCAGGCGGTGCCGCCTGCGGCGGAAGCCCGCTCCGACCATCACGTGTTCGCCGAGTTGGCCGACCGTCTCGGTGTCGGCGCAGAGTTCCGGGAGGGCCGCACTGAGACCGAATGGGTGCGCTGGATGTACGAGCAGTTCCGCCGCACCGACCCCACCGCTCCACCCTTCGAGCAGTTCTGGGCGGTGGGACACCATCGGCAGGCACCAGGCCCCCACAGCGAGAAGGTCCTCTTCGCCGACTTCCGCCAGGATCCCGACCGCAACCCCCTTCCCACCCCTAGCGGTCGTATCGAACTGTGGTCCGAGGCGATCGAACGAGCCCGACCGGAAGGTTGTCCACCCCACGCCGCCTGGATTCCACCGGCGGAGTGGCTCGGCAGCGCCGGTGACGACGAGCTCCATCTCATCTCCAATCAACCCCGAACCCGCCTTCACTCCCAGTGGGACCACGGAGCGACGAGCACTGACGCCCGAGTTGCCGGCCGTGAGCCAATCCTGATGAATCCCCGGGATGCCGCCGCCCGCGGACTTGGCACCGGCGACCTGGTCCGCATCTGGAACGACCGGGGGGCGACCCTGGCAGGCGTCATCATCGACGACGGCGTCATGGCCGGCGCCGTCCAACTCTCGACCGGCGCCTGGTACGACCCTCTCGAGCCCGGTGATCCCCGATCGCTCGACGTCGCCGGCAATCCCAACGTCCTGACGTACGACCGAGGCACCTCGGGGCTCGCCCAGGGACCGGCGGCCCAGACCTGCCTGGTTCGAGTCGAGGCGTGGAGCGGACCTCCGCCGAACAGGCGAACGGATCGGCCTCCGGCGATGGCCGACCGCACCTAGCATTGACCGCCCCTCGACTGGAACCGTTGTGGAACCCCGCCATCAGTCGCCGATCATCGTCGTCTCGAGCCGTCACCCGCCCACCCGGGAGATAGTGTGGAATGAGCTGAGGAACCGGTACGGACGCGACTATGAGGTGGCGGATTTTCGGTCCCCTGAAGAGGCGCTCACCGGCCTGGACGGGTTCACCGAAGCCGGGCGATCCGTCGCCCTGATCGTCTCCGGTTTCAACGACGACGACCCGGACGGGATCTCCTTCCTGGCGGAGGCCCGAATGATCGATCCGGCGGCCAAGCGGGCGGCGATCGTCAATTGGGGTGACTTCGCCCGGGCAAGCGACACCTTCGACGCCCTCGCCTCCGGAATGATCGATCTCTACCTGGTGCGGCCCGAACAACCCCGCGACGAGGACTTCCACAGCGGGATAACCGATGCCTTGGGCGAATGGGCACTAGGACAGGGCCAGGGCTTCGAGGCCGTCCGGATCATCGGAGAAGCCTCCGCCCGCACCACCGAGCTGCGGGACACCTTCATCCGCAACCAGATCCCCATCGGGTTCTACCCGGCAAGCAGCGAACGCGGACAGTCCATGCTGGCCGGACTCGGACTCGACTCCCCGGCCTTGCCGGTCGTCGTGTTGCTGTTCACCGACACGCCAACGGTTCTGACGAACCCCACCGACATCGAAATCGCTGACGCGTTCGGTCTGATGAAGCCGCTCCCGGATCGGCAGTGGGACGTGGCGATCGTCGGCGCCGGACCGTCGGGGCTGGCCGCCGCCGTGTACGCCGCCTCCGAGGGGCTCGCCACCCTCGTGGTCGAAAAGCAGGCGGTTGGAGGTCAGGCCGGAACCAGCTCGCTGATTCGCAATTACCCGGGATTCCGGCGGGGCGTCAGCGGCAACAAGCTCACCGTCAGTGCGTTCCAGCAGGCCTGGTCGTTCGGGACCGCGTTCCATTTCATGCGCTCCGCCACGGCCATCCGCCGGCAAGGCGACGAGTTGCGTCTGGAGCTGTCCGATGGCACCACCGTCCGAACGCGCAGCGTGATCATCGCCACCGGCGTCGAATACCGCCGCCTCGGCATACCGTCTCTCGACGAGAGGGTGGGACGGGGAGTGTTCTATGGGGCCGCAGTCACCGAAGCCCCCACCATGCGCGACCGAACCGTTTTCGTGGTCGGCGGAGGGAACTCGGCCGGCCAGGCGGTCATCCACCTGTCCAGGTTCGCTCGCCGGGTGACACTGCTGGTGAGGGGACCGACGCTGGCGGCCAGCATGTCCGACTACTTGATCCGACAGATGCAGACGACGCCCAATGTCGAGATCCGATACTCCACCGAAGTGGTTGACGGCGGCGGTGACGACGCCCTCGACCACATCATCGTGAGAAACGACGAGGACGGCACAGAATCTCGTCTGGCCGCCGAAGGTGTGTTCGTCCTCATCGGTTCCGAACCCCATACCGGATGGTTGGATGGGGTCGTGGACCGCGACGAATGGGGCTTCATTCGAACGGGCCGCGACCTCGACGCTCGCCGGTTCGAGGGTGGGCGGCCGCCCTACAGCCACGAGACCAGCCTCACCGGCGTCTTCGCGGTAGGCGACGTCCGTCGGGGATCCGTGAAGAGAGTCGCCTCGGCGGTGGGAGCCGGTGCCATCGCCATCCAGCAGATCCACCAATATCTGGCGGACCAAGATGACGACAGCTGACAGTTCCCGAACTCTCATCGGCAGCATGCGCACCCTATTGGTGGTGGCGGGAGTGCTCGTCGGCCTCGCCGGCATCCAGCTGTTTCTCTTCTCGGAGAGGACCGACCGATTCTTCGCCTGGACCATCGAACCGCCTCTCACCGCCGCTTTCCTCGGCGCCTCCTATTGGTCCAGCGTCGCTTTCGAGTTCGCGGCGGCTCGGGAACGGCTGTGGGTCAACGCCCGCATCGCGATTCCGACCGTGTTCGTCTTCACGGCACTGACCCTCGGGGTGACCATCATCCATCTGGACCGCTTCCACCTCGGAGCGGAGTTCGAGGCAGCTACCCGCGCCGTCACGTGGGCCTGGATCGCGATCTACGCGGTGGTTCCGGTCGTGATGGCGGTCCTCTGGTGGGTGCAGCAACGCCAGACGGGAAGTGACCCCACCCCCGTGGTCGAATTGCCCGACGGGCTGCGCTGGCTGGTCGGCATCCAGGGGCTGGCGCTGGCGGTCGGCGGAGTCGCGCTGCTGGTGGCGCCGACCGGCTCCGGGGCGGCCCTTTGGCCCTGGGACGTCACCGCCTTGACCGGGAGAGCCATCGGAGCCTGGCTGATGAGTCTCGCGGTGGCGGCATTCCACGCTGTGATAGAGGACGGCGCCCGACGCCTCCGCCCGGCGGCCTGGGCTTACATCGTCTTTTTCCTGCTCCAGCTCTGGGCTCTGGCCCGCTACCCCGGAGACTTCCGGTGGGACTCCACGCCGGGCGTCGTCTACATCCTCTTCCTGGCCAGCACCGTGGCGGTGGGGATCAGTGCGCTGCGGCTGAGTCGTCGGCCTGAATGACGGCGGCGTCGCGCTTGACGCAGAGCACAGGGACCCGGGCGTCGTGGAGGATCTCCAGAGCGTTCGACCCGAGGAGGAACTTTCCCGTCGCCGACCGGGTGCGAACTCCGATCACGATCATGCCGGCGTCGTGGTCGGCCACAGCATCCATCAGGTCCGCAACGGGGCTCTGGCCGCGCACGAACTCATGGGTGCAGTGGTCGACACCGGCCTCATGCAACCGCTCGTGGATGTTCTCCATCGCATCGGCGGTACGCCGGTAGTCCTCGATGTCCTCGCGGTCGCCGCCCAGCATCGAATGGACCACAACCACCTTTCCACCCCTGAGGCGAGCTTCGACGATTCCGTGCGTGACGGCAGCCTCCCCCTCAGGAGAATTGACGTAGCCAACGACGATGTTCATGACGACCTCGCGAATCCAGAGCCTGAGGCGAGGTTACCTGTCGGGGTGGCTCAGCCGGCGAAACGTCGGCCGGACTCGCCCACCGTCTCTACCGCGATCACGTCGGCAATCACCGACTCGATGTCGACCGAGGCGACCAGTACATCCGCCCCCGCCTGGGTCACGTAGTCCTCGACGGGGATCTGCACCTCGGTGACATCGTCTTCGAGGCCGCGCATCGTCCAGGCCAGGGACACCGCCTGGGTGATTCCGAGGTTGGAGTCGACTGTCAGGTGAGGGGCGATCGTCTGGGCGACCGCCAGGACGTCCTCGGGATCGGAGAAGTCGGCCAGCCGGCCGAGCATGTCGACGAGGAAGCTCCGCTGGCGCTCGTTGCGGGTCAGATCGCTCACCCCCGACATCGTCACCCACTCACCGTCTTCTGTCATCTCCTCGGTCTGTCGGCTCCGCAACCACGCCAGCGTGTCGGCTCCGTCCGCCATCTGGCAGCCGGCCGGCATGTCGAGGTCCGCTTTCTCGTCGCGGACTGGGCGCTCGAGACAGATCTCGTAGCCTCCCACCTCGTCGACCACGTCCTGAAATCCCGCCAGATCGACGAGGGCGAAATGGTCCACGCCGAGTCCTGTCAGCGACTCGACGGTGGCCAGCAGCGTGGACTCGCCGTTCAGGCCCTCGCACCCATCGAGCACATCGTTGATCCGCATCTGCCCGCAAGGAGTGGACACCCAGAGATCCCGGGGCAACGACACCACTGCCGCCTGTTCGTCCCGGTCGCGGGGCCGGATCAGCAGAAGCAGGACGTCGGCGCGGGCGCCTTCGAAGTCTCCAAAGCCGTCGAGGTCGTCGAGGTTCTCGCGGGAATCCGAGCCGACCATGAGCAGCGTGTCGACACCGTCGCGGGCGGAAGGGACGGGCGGAAGCCGAAACTCGGGGACTGCGGTCACGTCGGGGTTCGACTCGGTGTCAGGTTCGGGAGCGGCGACGGTCTCGAGACGCTCGATGTCCACCCGCCCGATGTCCTTCCACGCCGAGAACACGAACGCCAGGTAAATGACCCCGGCGCCGACGATGAGGGCCGCCACCGCCGCCACGATCCGGCGACGGCGGCCTTCCAGCACGGAAAAACTCTTCACCCCTGTCCTTTGCCCGGGAAACGGCGACTGGCACGCGGAGTCGCCACAGCGTCGGAAATGGTACCTGATCGGTGCATTTGCAGCAGCCGGTAGCCTGGCCGCCACGATGGACCGTGGAGAATTTCGCCGAGCCGGCCACGAAACGGTCGACTGGATCGCCGACTATCTGGAGCGAGTGGGCGACCTGCCGGTGCTGTCGCAAAGCGCGCCGGGTGACATACGGGCTTCATTGCCGTCTTCTCCTCCGTCCGATGGTGAGTCGTGGGACTCGGTACTCAAGGACCTCGACGATCTGATACTTCCCGGCATCACCCACTGGCAATCGCCCAATTTCTTCGCCTACTTCCCTGCCAATTCTTCGGGACCGTCCGTTCTCGGTGATTTCGTCGCGGCGGGTCTCGGGACTCAGGGGATGCTGTGGGCGACCTCGCCGGCCATGACGGAGCTCGAGACGCTGGTGCTCGACTGGCTCGTCGAGATGTGCGGCCTGCCGTCAACTTTCGCCTCCGCATCGACCGGCGGCGGGGTGATCCAGGATTCGGCGTCGTCGGCCACGCTGGTGGCGATGCTCGCCGCTCGCGAGCGAGCTACCCACGGTCAGGCCAACCGGCACGGCACCGGTGGCGACCTCACCGCCTACACGTCGGTCCACGGTCATTCCTCGATAGACAAGGCCGTCCGGATCGCCGGATACGGCTCGCAGCGCCTCCGACACGTCGGGGTCGATCAGAACCAGGCGATGGATCCCGACGACCTCGAACAGGCGATCATCGCCGACAAGGCCGAGGGCCTGACACCCTCCATCGTGGTGGCGACGATCGGCACCACCGCCTCGACCGCCATCGACCCCGTCGCCGAGATCGCCGAGGTCGCTCAGGCGCATGGCCTGTGGCTCCACGTCGACGCGGCGTATGCCGGCACCGCCGCCGTGCTACCGGACATGCGCTGGATTCTCGACGGGTTGGATGCGGCCGACTCGTACGTCTTCAACCCCCACAAGTGGATGCTGACCAACTTCGACTGCTCGGCCTTCTACGTCGCCGATCGCTCCGCTCTCATTCAGACACTCTCCATCCTCCCCGAGTACCTGAAGAACCAGGCGACGGCCTCCGGGGCGGTCATCGACTATCGCGACTGGCAGATCCCACTGGGCCGACGATTTCGAGCGCTGAAGCTGTGGTTCGTGATCCGGTCCTATGGGGTGGAAGGCATCCGCCGCCACGTCCGTCGCGGGATCGACCTCGCTCAGGAACTGGCGGGCTGGGTGGACGACGATCCCGACTTCGAGTTGGCCGCACCTCATCCCTTCGGCCTGGTTTGCCTCAGACACCGCGGAGGCGACGAGGTGAATCAGCGGATCGTCGAGTCGGTCAACAGCTCCGGCGAGGCGTACGTCACCCATGCCGTGATCGACGACGCCTACACGATCCGGGTAGCGATCGGAGCTCCCACCACCACCCGCCGGCACGTCGCCGACCTTTGGGACCGTATCAAAGAGGCGGCCACCGGGAGGGACCCGTGAATCACAGCGAAGTTCGAGACGGCATGGTCATCGACTGGGACGTGTCGATCGAGATGGACGACGGGAAGACACTGAAGGCGGACGTGTTCCGTCCCGTCGACGACGACCGTCACCCGGTCCTGCTCAGCTACGGGCCGTACGCCAAAGGACTGAAATTCCAGACGGGATACCCGGATCAGTGGAATCGAATGATCTCCTCCTATCCGGAAGTGGCCCGAAACTCCACCAACGAGTACCAGGCCTGGGAGGTGGTCGACCCGGAGAAATGGGTACCCGAGGGCTACGTCTGCGTGCGGGTAGATTCGCGCGGGGCGGGCAGGTCTCCGGGAGTCATCGACCACTTCTCCCCCCGGGAGACGAAGGATCTGTACGACTGCATCGAATGGGCCGCCGACCAACCGTGGTCAACCGGGAAGGTGGGACTGAGCGGCATCTCCTACTACGCCATCAACCAGTGGCAGGTGGCGGCCCTCCAGCCACCCCACCTCGCCGCCATCTGTCCTTGGGAAGGTGCGGCCGACTTCTACCGGGACATGACCTACCACGGTGGAATTCTCTCCACGTTCTTCCCCAACTGGTCCGACATGCAGGTCAAGACAGTGCAGCACGGTCTGGGCGATGCCGGGCCCAAGCATGAGATCACCGGCCTCAACGCCTGCGGCGACGTGACTCTCGATGCTGACGGTCTAGCCGCCAACCGCACGGACTTCGGAAACGACATCCGGGATCATCCCTTCGACGACGCCTTCCATAGGGACCGCTCGGCCGTGCTGGAGGACATCACCGTGCCCCTGCTGTCGGCAGCCAATTGGGGCGGTCACGGACTCCACGCCCGGGGGAACTTCGAGGGATTCACCCGCGCCTCGTCCGAGCACAAGTGGCTCGAAGTCCACGGCGAGGAGCACTGGACTCACTTCTACACCGAGTACGGACGCCGGTTGCAACTCGAATTCTTCGACCATTTCCTGAAAGGGGAGGACAACGGCTGGGAGACGCGACCCCGCGTGATGCTCAGGGTGCGGCATGTCGACCGTTTCGAGGACCGGGTCGAGGAGGACTGGCCACTTCCCCGCACCCAATGGACCGAAATGCATCTCCATCCCGACCGATCCCTCGGCGCGGAGCGGCCGGCCGACGGCGGGACCGTCGAGTTCGACGCCCTCGGCGAGGGAGTCATGTTCAGCACTCCCCCACTCGATGAGGAACTGGAGATCACCGGCCCGTCGAGCCTGGCGCTCACCGTGTCGTCGAACACCTCGGACGCCGACATCTTCGTCATAGTGGGTGTCGTGGACCCGCAGGGCGACGAGGTGGTGTTCCAGGGCGCTCTCGATCCGCATTCGCCGGTCGCTCAGGGCTGGTTGAGAGCTTCCCACCGAGCGCTGGACAAGGAGAGGTCGCATCCGTGGCGGCCGTGGCATCCACACGACAAGGCGGATGCGCTCACGCCGGGCCGCCCCTACCGGCTCGATGTCGAGATCTGGCCGACGAGCATCGTGATACCGCGTCGCCACCGCCTCACCCTCACCATCCGAGGCAAGGACTACGAGTACGGAGGAAAGGACACATCTGGTGTAGACATCTCGACGTTCAAGAACCGGTTCACGGGATGTGGACCGTTTCTCCACGACGATGCCGCCAACCGACCCACCGACCTGTATGGCGGCACGACAACGCTCCATGTCGGTCCGGACCACGCCGGCTCCTTGCTGTTGCCCGTCATCCCGCCGCCCTGACCGCAGATCCCGGCATCGAGTGGGCAGAAATTCGCCACAGGCGCGGCCCTCCGCCCACTCGTCTGCCGCCTTGTCACATGAGGACCACCAGAGCGGAGCCGGCGAGCATCGCAGCCGTGCCGACGAAGAAGCGCAAGTTCATCCGCTCGAAGGGCTCGTGGAAGAGAAACGGGACGAGGCCGATGACGAGCGGCGCCGAAAGCTGCTGGACGGTGATGGCGATGGCGATGGTGGTGAGGTCGAACGAGATCCACTGCGCCGAAACGGCGATGGCTCCGGCCAGGCCGCCGACCATCATCCACCGGACGGCTCTCCCCGAGAGCTTCTTTCTCAAGACGCCGGAGCCACCGAGCATAAGGCCGTAGACCGACACGCTGAGCCCCAAGCCGATGGTCAGTCCCAGGACCGGGTGGTCGAACCGCTCCAGTCCCAGCCGGATGAGCATCGGCGACACGCCCCAGATCAGAGCCACGGTCAGGGCCAGCCATGGCCGTCGCCAATCAGTGCCCCCTGAAGTCCCTCCGCTCAAGGAGATGAGGGCTACCCCGGCGGCCGCCAGGAGCACTCCGATGAGAATCGCCCAGGTGAGAGGCTCATCGAGGATGAGGGCGGCGAGCACCGTCCCAACGAGTGGCGCAGCTGAGACCAGCGCACCGGTGCGAGCCACCCCGATGCGCTGTTGGCTCAGTGCCAACAGCGTCCATCCTCCGATGAAGTGGAAGAAGGCGCTGACCGAAAAGAGTGCTACCGCCACCGGTGGCGCGGAGAAGAGAATACCCAGCTCCCCCGAAATCGCGGCCCGGGCCAGCAACAGGATCTCGACCGCCAGCAGCAGGCCAAAGGCCGTGCGGTAGGCGTCCACGAGCTGGTTGGACTTCCGGTTGGAGACCTGGAGCCCGGCGAACCCGATCGCGGCCACCAGGGCCCACAGGACGCCGACCGTCAAGTGGCGTCGGCCAGGGCTGCCGCCAGGCTCTCGACGGTGCCGCCATCGTGAGCGCTGGTGAAGCCGAGGATGACCATGTCGAGCCCCGCCTCGAACAGGGCGGCAGCCCGCCCGGCAACCTCGGCCGGGTCGGGGTCCGGCGCAACCCGCAGATGGCTCGAGCAGCTCACCTCACTCGGGTCGCGCCCAATCTCGGCACAATGACCGCGCATGACATCCCGGAGCCGCCGCCATTCCTCTTCTTCTCCCTCGACGAACATGGCATCCCACAGGGAGGCGAACCTCGCCACCAACCGGAGCGTCCGATTCTCGCCCCTCCCGCCGATCACGAACGGGGGCCGAGGCTGTTGGACGGGCTTGGGCTCGTTTCGAGCGGCTGACAGCCGATAGAAGCGCCCTTCGAAGTCGGTCTCATCCTGGGTGAGGAGTCGATGGATCACCTCGGTGCCCTCCTCGAATCGCGTCATCCTGTCGTCGCGGCTTCCCAGCTCGATTCCGTAGGCGGCCGCCTCTTCCTTGTTCCAGCCCGCACCCAGTCCGAGCTCGAGACGTCCTTCCGAGACGATGTCGAGCGAGGAAGCCATCGCAGCCGTGACTGCGGGATGCCGGAAGTGCATTCCGTTCACCATGGTGCCGATCCGGATGCGACTCGTCGCTTGGGCAAGAGCCGTCAAGGTCACCCATGCCTCCAGGCAAGGCCCGTCCGTGTCGCCCCGGATCGGATAGAAGTGGTCGAAGTTCCAGGCCGTCTCGTAGAGATCGATCTGATCGGCGGTGGTCCACACCTCCAGCATTCGAGCCCAGGTGGTGTGGTGGGTGGGTGTCTTGATGGCGAGTCGCGCCACGCTGCCTCCTAATCGAAGTGCTCACGCTAACCGTTGGGCACTATTTCGGAAAACGATTGCAGGATACGGCGCTCGACCGTCAGATCACCGGGTTGGTGAGTGTGCCGATGTGATCGATCGTCACGGACACCTCATCTCCGGCCCGGAGAAAGCGGGGCGGATCGAATCCGGCCCCTACTCCGGAGGGCGTGCCGGTGGCAATTACGTCGCCGGGCTCGAGAGTCAGCACGGACGAGAGGGTGGCGATGAGGGTGGGTATGTCGAAGATCAGATCGGCCAACGATCCGCGCTGCCTGGGCTCACCGTTGACGGTCGTTCTCACTTCGAGTCGCGTGACATCGGCTATCTCGTCGGAGGTCACGATCCATGGACCCATCGGACAGAACGTGTCGGGACCCTTCCCCATGACCCATTGGGCGTGGCGCCGCTGCATTGCCCGGGCTGTCACGTCGTTGACGATGGTGTAGCCGAACACGTGGTCCCACGCCTCTTCAGGGCTGAGACGCTTGCCCACCTTCCCGATCACGACGGCGAGTTCACCCTCGTAGTCGGTGGTGCCGGTTGGATCGTTGCGGGTGTCGATCGCCTCGCCGGGACCGATGATCGAGGTGGGAGGCTTCGTGAAGATGATCGGCTGGTCGGGAGGGGGACGGGTGGCGGCATCCGGGCCCGGCACCTCCCTGACGTGCTCCAGGTAGTTGCGCCCGACGGCGAAGACGTTCTTGCGGGGTCGCAGCGGCGCCTGAAGGCGGACTTCCATCAGGCCCACCTTCGGAGCGCTTTCGGCTTGGTTTGCGATCTCCGTGAGGACGCCTGGCCCGACGGCAATGACGTCGACCATGTCCGACAGATCCGGTCGAAGGGCTGTCACGTCGACCACGGTGCCGTCGACGACCAACCCGATGTGGATCGCGTCGCCTTTCCGGAAGCTCACCAACCGCACTGGTGGTCATTCCTCCGCGACGGGGCCGCGCTGGCCCCGGTAGGCGAGGATGATCATGCGAATACCAACCAGAGTCACGAAGACGCCGAACACCTGCGTGAGGCTATCCGCCGACATGGCAAGCGCGATCGAGGCGCCGACGAGGGCGAGGATGATCCCACCGGCGCCGATGATGGCCGCTTCCCGTAGGTGGACACGGTCGTGTTTGAGATTGACGCGGGTTCCGGCGACGGCGGTGAACAGGATCGCCAGGAGGGACGTACCCTCGGCGGCGTGCTGGGGAAGCCCCAGGAGAAAGACCATCGCCGGGACCATGATCACGCCGCCGCCGATCCCGGCGACGCCCGAAGCGACTCCCGCCGCCAGGCCGATTGCCACCCCGATGATGGCTCCCAGCACCGCCGCTGGCTGCTCGCCCAATCCCGGGTCACCGGCGAACGCCATTCGCAGGCCGGCCACCACCATGATCAAACCGAAGACGATACGGAGCGTCAGGGGCGACATCCGGTTCATCATGTGAGCGCCGACGGTCGAACCCACCACCCCGCCCAGGCCGAGCGCCAATCCCACCGCCCACTCCACTTCACCGGCGATGGCGAACCTGACCACCCCCGATATGGCGATGAGCACGATCGCGGCGAGCGAGGTGGCGTGCGCCCGGTGTTGGTCGAAGTGGAGGATGCCCACCATGAGCGGGACCATCACGATCCCTCCCCCGACACCGAGGATGCCGCTGAACAGTCCGGCCAGTACTCCCACGACGAGCAAAGACGCCAGACCCGCCCCTGTTCCGGTGGTGTCAGAGGTCATGGCGGAGACAGCGCATCGGCGGGCTATGTTTGCACAATCGATACTGCAGGGAAATTCAGGAGCAGCATGACCGCCACCCAGTCTTCCACCGCCGACGACGCCGGATTTCCCCGGTTTTCGCAGCCGGAAATGGAGCGCCGCCGCCAGGCGCTCAGGCAGTTGATGGAGACCCGCCAGGTCGACCAGCTGCTGATCTACGGAGCGAACAAGGCAGGCAGCGCCGTGCAATGGCTGACCGATTGGCCCGTCACCACCGAGGCAGCCGTGATCTTCGACGGCACCGATGAGGACGTCCTGTTGGTACAGCACTACAACCATCTGCCCAACGCCCGCCGTCTGGCCCGGGCAGCCGATGTCCGCTGGGGAGGGGTATCGACGATCGAGACCATCGCCGAGTTACTCGGCCAGAGCGGCGCCCGGCGGGTCGGGGTGATCGGCCCCCTGGGATTCGGGGATCACGAGCGGCTGGGTGAGGTCGTCGACGAACTCGTCGCCCTGAACCGCCACTACACCGGATTACGGCTGGTGAAATCCGAAGAGGAGGTCGCCCGGCTGCGTCACGCCGCCCGGCTATCCGACGCGGCGGTGGCGGCCGTCGTCGGCGGTCTCGAACCGGGGATGGACGAACGCTCCCTGGGGGCACTGGCCGAATCGGCCTATCTGGCGGAGGGAGCCACCAACCACATCCACTACTTCGCCGTCACCTCGATGGCCGAACCGAGCATGTGCGTGCCTGCTCAGTTCCCCTCGGAACGCCGGATCCGCCAGGGCGACATCTTGTTCTGTGAGATCAGCGCCAACTACTGGGGATACGCCGGCCAGGTGCTCCGCACGTTCACGGTCGACGCCGATCCAGAGCCCCTGTTCGCCGATCTCCACTCCACGGCGGAGGCCGCCTTCGAAGCGATCACAACCGCCGCCCGCCCGGGAGCCCACGTCCGGGAACTGGTGGAGGCGTCGGAGGTGATCGAACGGAACGGCTACACGATCTACGACGACCTGGTGCACGGGTACGGTGGCGGCTACCTCCCTCCTGTCCTGGGATCGGCCAGCCGAGCCCATCGACCGATCCCGGATATGACGGTCACCGTGGGCATGGCTTTGGTGGTCCAGCCGAACGTGATAACCACCGATGAACGGGCCGGGGTCCAGACCGGTGAACTCGGTGTCGTCACCGAGGCCGGCTGGCAGACGCTCCACTCATTTCCGCCCGGGCTCGGCCGGGTGCCTTTTACCGCTCGACCTGTCTGAGGAACCAAAATGTTGCGGCTGCCCTAGCTGCCCTATAACGTGCAGGCACGGTTCAGCAATCGATTGCTGAACCGCTCAACCAACTAGGAGGACGAATGGGAAGAGCGAGCCGAGAGGCAACCTGGCGGTTCTGGGCGATACTGACCGTTCTGGCGCTCGTGCTGGCGGCATGCACGGGCACGACCACAGAAACCACTGCATCCGGGGAGACTCCCGACGAGACGAGCGCCCCCGGAGATACCGAGGCGCCCGGCGACACCGACGCCCCGGACAACACCGAAGCCCCCGACGACACCGGCGCCCCGAGCGGTGAGGTTTTCGTCCATGCCGCCGATGACGAGGGTACGACGGTGGATCCGGCCCAGGTCGAGCCGGGTGAAGGCGGCGAGACGATCATCACCCAGGTATATGAGCGTCTCGTGGAGTTCGCCCCCGAAGGCCCCGACCTGATTCCCGGGCTCGCCTCCGAGGTCCCGACCGACGACAACGGACTCATCTCCGAGGACGGCCTCACCTACACCTTCCCGATCCGCGAAGGCGTCGTGTTCCATGACGGCACTGAGCTGACAGCCGAGGACGTGAAGTACTCGTGGGATCGGGCCATGACGATGAACTTGCCCGAGAGCAACGCCGGCCTACTCCTCGACGCCGTCGCCGAGACGACGGTGGTGGACGACTTCACCTTCGAGGTGACCCTGACCGAGCCCAGTGCCGCTTTCCTCAACTCGGTGGCTACCGCTTCGGTGGCATCGATCGTCAGCCAGGACGCCGTGGAAGCCAACGGTGGCTACGCCGAGGGCGAGGTCAGTGAGTTCATGACCGCCAACCCGGTCGGAACGGGGCCCTACACGCTGACGGCGTGGAACCGCGGAGAAGATCTCCAGTTCGATGTCTTCGAGGACTACTGGGGTGAGCCGGCGAGCAACCCGCTGCGCATCGAGATCGCCCCGGATCCCGACACTCGAATCCTGGGACTGCGGGCCGGGGACTACGACATGATCGAGGTCGATCCGTCGATCGTGGGTGACCTGGAAGGCGCCGAAGGGGTCACGATCTACGCCGGCGAGTTCCTGCTGGAGCCGATCCACATCGCCTTCAACATGCGCTTCGAGGAGGGAAGCCTCCCTCCGGAGGACACCATCACGCCCGAGTTCTTCCAGGACCCGCGGATCCGTCAGGCGTTCAACTACACGTTCGACTACCAGGCGTTCGTCGATGGCGCTTTGAGCGGAATGGGTGCCCCGATTCCCCACTACTTCCCGCAGGGAATGCTGGGCTACAGCGAGGACCTGCCGGTCTACGAGCAGGATCTCGCCCGGGCTGAGGAGCTGTTCCGGGAGGCCGGAGTGTGGGACGAGGGCTTCACCGTCTCGGTCATCGCCGAGGAAGGCAATCTCTTCGAGGTCGCCGCCCTGGTGCTGCGGGACTCTATGGCCGCCCTCAACCCGGCGTTCGAAATTCGGGTTCTGGCGCAAGCCGAAGCCCAGTTCGACGAAGCTCACGCCCAGGACCCGCTCCAGTACGCCATGTGGGTGAAGAACTCGGATCCGTTCGCCGACCCCCACGCCTTGATGATGGCCTACATCCATCCCGATGGTGAGTGGGGCGAGGTCCACGGCATGCGGGAGGGCTACGAGAACCCCGACGAGATCGCCAGCCTCATCGAGGAGGCATCGGTCGAGGTCGATACGGCCGCCCGCGAGGCGATGTACGCCGAGATCTCGCAAATGGCGTTCGAGGATCCCATGTGGATCATCGCCGGCAACGAGGTGGCGCTCAACGCCCACCGGGACCACGTGGAGGGATTCGTCATGAACCCGCTGTGGCCGCGTCCGAGCATCAAGTTCGCCTACCTCTCTAAGTAACAGACAAGAGGCGGGGGATTCGGTTCCGGCCGGATCCCCCGCCAACATGAGGTCACCACCGAATGCAGATCCGTGACTACCTGATCCGGCGTCTGATGGTCCTCCCCCTTCTGTTGGTGGGGGTCTCGATAGTGGTGTTCGTCCTCACCCGCGTCGGAGGGTCGCCGATCGGCATCTATCTCTCCCATGAGATGACGCCCGCCGAGGTGGAGCAGCTCGAGGAGCGTTACGGGCTGAATGATCCTCTCCCCGTCCAGTACCTGGCATGGGCCGGCGGCGTCCTCCAGGGCGAGTTCGGCTGGTCGGGAGTGGCGGTTGCCCCCGTCGCCGAGGCCTTCCCGCCGAAGCTCGCCGCCACGATGGAGCTCGCCGTCGCGGCAGGGGTCGTCGCCGTCAGTTTGGGGATCGCGTTGGGAACCTTCGCCGGAGCGCGCCGAAACCGATTGCCGGACCATCTCACCCGGGTGTTCTCGGTGAGCGGCGCCAGCATGCCGGTGTTCTGGTTCGCCATCATCCTCTTGATCGTTTTCTGGGTCTACCTGGGCTGGTTCCCCACCGGCCGGTCGGAGGCGGACATCTACGCCTCGATACCCCACCCCACCAACCTCTACACGGTCGACGCCCTGCTGGCCGGCAACCTGCGGGCCTTGGGCGACGCCCTCTGGCACCTGGTGCTGCCGGCCATCACCCTCGGCTTCGGCACCACCGCCATCATCACCCGCATGATGCGGTCGTCGCTGGTCGAGGAACTCGGTGAGGACTACGTCGACGCCGCCCGGGCCAAGGGTCTCCCGGAGCGCCTCGTTTTGAGACGCCATGCCCGCCGCAATGCCCTGATCCCCACGGTGACGGTGGTCGGGCTCAGCTTCGGATTCCTGCTCCAGGGAACCGTGGTGGTCGAGATCATCTACCAATGGCCCGGTCTGGGTCGGTGGTTGGCCGACGCAGTGCTGCGAGGCGACCAGGCCACAATCATGACCTACGTGTTGTTCACTAGCGTGCTGTTCCTGGCGGTGAACCTGGCGGTAGACATCATCTACGCCTACCTCGACCGGCGGGTGGTGCTGGGAGCGTGAGACATGGCTGATGCGATCCGCACGCCGGCTGTCACGACCCATCCCGGGCCAGGCCCTTTCGCCGCTCGGGTCAAGCGGCTGGGAGAGGTCACGGCCCAGGTCATGCGGAACCCCACGACCGTGATCGGCCTTTTCGTCATCTCGCTGATGATCGTGATGGCACTGCTCGCTCCGGTGATCACCACTCCCAACCAACCCAATCCCTATCAGATGCCCCGTGACTGGGCGGCGCTCAACGAACCGCCCGGCACCGCCGGCCATCCCCTCGGAACAACCGCCCACGGGGGCGACATCCTCTACGGGATGATTTGGGGCTCACGCACGTCCCTTCGCCTGTCGCTGATCGTCGTGGCGGCCACCGTGACGATCGGGACGATCATCGGATCCCTGGCGGGATTCGTCGGTGGCAAGGTCGACGAGATCCTCATGCGGGTTGTCGACGTGTTCCTGTCGATCCCGGAGCTGATCTTCGCCCTCGCCATCGCCGCCGTACTCGGACCCTCGTTCGGCAACATCATCCTCGCCCTGGCGATCGTCTACTGGGTGAAGTACGCCAGGATCATCCGCGGCCAGATCATCCACGTGAAACAGAACGAGTACGTCGACGCCGCCCGCATCACCGGCGACTCGAAGCTGAGCATCTACATGCGTGACGTCTTGCCCAACTCCGTCACGCCGGTCGTCGTGCAGGCGACCCTGGACATGGGCCACATCGTCCTCGTCGGCGCCACCCTCAGCTTCATCGGCTTGGCCGAAGCGGGACTGGCCGAGTGGGGCGTCCTCGTCAGCGAAGGGCAGGTCGGGATCTCGACCGGCCGCTGGTGGGCTTCTACCTTTCCCGGCTTGATGATCTTTCTGTGGGCCCTCGCCTTCAACCTGGTAGGTGACGGGCTGCGCGACGTACTCGATCCCAGAACGGAGGGCAGATGACGGTTCCAGTCGACACCACACCCGACCGAGCCACCCAGCCGCTGGTCGCCTCCGTGCGCGACCTGCGGGTCCATTTCGAGACGAAGGCGGGCCATGTCTACGCGGTGGACGGCGTCTCATTCGATATTCGGGATGGGGAGACGCTGGGACTGGTCGGGGAGACGGGGTGCGGCAAGAGCGTCACCGCCCGTTCGTTCATCCGCCTCGTCCCCAGCCCGCCGGGGGTCTACGCCGGCGGCCAGATCGACTTTTGGTCGCGGGAGGCCCGTGAGACGGGCGGCCCGCCCGTCGACCTGCTCCAGATCCCGACACGCCAGATGCTCAGTATCCGGGGCGATCGCATCGCCATGATCTTCCAGGACCCCGGCAAGGCGCTGAATCCTGCCCTCTCCATCCGAAGCCAGGTCGCCGAGGTGTTCTATCAGCATCGTTCCGACGAGCTCCTCGCCGCTCTCGGGCCGGACGTCTCCCGAACCGTGCGACGCGCTGCTCACCAGCGAACCACCGGCTTCGAGCGTCTTCTCATGAAGCTCCCTCCGCTGCGCAACCAGGCGGCCAAGCTGGCGGCGCGGGTCGACGAGCTGGTGGCGGATGCCCTGGCCGAAGTGCAGATACCCAACCCCCGCAAGATCATGGTCAGCTATCCCCATGAACTGTCCGGCGGGATGAAGCAGAGAGTGCTGATTGCCCAGGCCCTCGCCTGCAACCCGGATCTGCTCATCGCCGACGAGCCCACCACCGCGCTGGACGTGACGATCCAGGCCCGCATCCTGGAATTGATCGCCGAGCTACAGCAACGGCACCAGACCTCGGTCCTCTACATCAGCCACGATCTCTCGCTCGTCAAGGAGATCTGTGATCGCGTGGCGGTGATGTACGCCGGGCGGATCGTCGAGACCGGCGCCACTAGCGAAGTCTTCTCGAATCCCACCCATCCGTACACGAGAGGACTGATGGCCGCGGTGCCGTCGGCGTCTACCAAGCGGGGCCAGCTCGCCGCCATCGAGGGCACGGTGCCGGAACTGATCGATCCTCCGCCGTCGTGTCGCTTCAGCACCCGCTGTCCCTTCGCCGTCGAGTTGTGCCGCACCGTCGATCCGAGTCTGCTCCCGGTCGGTCCCGGCCATCGGAGCGCTTGTTTCGCCTACGCCTCACCAGCCGAGTTGGGAGTTCGCCCCGAAGAGCTGCCGACGGTCGATGAGAGGATCCTATGACAACCACCCGCCCGGAAGCCGGTACGTCCCCCACCAAGGCGCCCGACCGGTCCGTCATCACCCTGCGTAATGTCCAGAAGCACTTTCCCATCAAGGAAGGTGCCTTGCAGAGGGTCGTGGGCCATGTCCGGGCCGTCGACGGCGTGTCCTTCGATGTCCGTCCCGGCGAGACCGTGGGTCTCGTCGGGGAGAGCGGGTGCGGAAAGACGACGCTCGGCCGATGCATCAGCGGTCTGCTCAAGCCGACCGGAGGCGGCATCTACTTCCGTCTGCCGGACTCGGAGGCCAAGGCGCTCGACGACATCGAGGCGATCCCGGAAGAGGAGCGCACGTCCGAACAGGCAGCCAGGCTGAAGACGATCGACGGTCAGTACCGCATCGATCGTCTCACCGGCCACGAGTGGAGCACCTACCGCCGCAACTGCCAGGTGGTGTTCCAGGACTCGTTCAGCTCCCTGAACCCGCGCCAATTGGTGAAAGACATCGTCGGACGGCCGCTGCGGGTCTACAAGGAGGCGTCCGGCACCGAACTGACCGAGCGGGTCGTGACGCTGCTGGAGAGCGTGGGTCTCGGTCGTCAGCACCTCTACCGCTACCCGCACCAGTTCTCCGGAGGGCAGCGACAGCGGATCTCGATCGCCCGGGCGCTCGCCCTCGACCCCGAATTCATCGTCCTCGACGAGCCGACCAGCGCTCTCGACGTGTCGGTTCAGGCGCAAATCCTCAACCTGCTCCACGAGCTGCAGCAGGAGCGGGGCCTGACGTTCCTGTTCATCAGCCACGACCTGGGCGTAGTCCGCCTGATGGCGGACCGCATCGCCGTGATGTATCTGGGCGAGGTGGTGGAGCAGGGAACGGCCGAGGAGGTCTTCGAACGGCCCCTCCACCCCTACACCGAGGCCCTGCTGGCGGCGAACCCCGACATCAACGCGGGTCCGGACGAGGTCCTTCACGGGCTGGAGGGCAGTGTTCCCGATCCGGCCAATCCGCCGGAAGGTTGCCGCTTCCACACGCGGTGCACCGTCGCCACCCCGATCTGTGGCTGGGAGGTCGACGACGCCGTCCGCTGGCTGGCCGAGACCGCATTGCTTCCCGACACGCTCACCAACGTTGAGCGGCGGTCGGAGTTCGACGCCACGCTGGTGTTCGGCGACGAGGACTCGGCTGCAACCGTGGGACGGGCCTTGGGCAATGGCAGCGTCCCCGCCCCCCTCTCGGCGGCAGTCGAGACGGTGGACATCCAGTCTCAGCGGGTCACGATTCGCCTGCAGCCCGTCGATCGGGTGGAGCTCGAAGACCAGGGTGGGCACCACTTCACGTCATGTGTGCTCCACACGTCGCGACGCGCCGACATCCCCCCTGGCTGGCTCTGAGTCCGAGGCTCAACCCGTCGCGGCCCATGAAGGAGCCCACTAGATCACCAGCTGCACCGCCGAGTAGGCGAGTAGCACGAGAACCACATACTCGAAGACGCGCTGGGGGATGCGTCGCGCCAATACCATTCCGAGCGGCAGCACCACCAGTACCGGAAGGATGACGATGAGCGCCTGGGAGAGGCGAGTCGGGGTGAAGCTCCCCAAGGAGGCGAGGACGACCAGCTGAATCGGGCTCAGCACGCCGAAGATCGTGGCGGTGACGAATACAAACCTCGACCGCTCGAGGCGGAGACCGTGCAGGTAGGTGGCGAAGAGCGGTCCTCCGATACTCGTGCCGCCGGTCAGGACCCCACCGGCCAGCCCCACCGGAATGGTGAGGCCGCGCGCCGTTTCATCGCTGAGCTTGTAGTCCGGACGAGCGAGGAACCGGACGATGTAGGCGGCAACGACCCCAGCCAATACCCACGAAAGGATGCGATCGTCGAGTTCGGTGAGCAGCCACGTGCCGAAGATGGTCCCCGCCGCGCCCGCCGACAGGAGTGGAACCAACAGCCACTTCAGCCCCGGGGCCGATCTCCGGTTCTCCCAGGCCAGCGCCATATTGGAAAACAGGTTGACGAAGGAGACGACCACCACGGCGTGCTCGACCGACGTGGCGGCGGCGATCAATGGCGTAGACAGCATGGGACCGCCCATGCCCGTGATGCCCTTGACGAAGAATCCAAGGCAGACCGCCCCGAGAATGATGGGGAGGTCGCCTTCCAGGATCAGGCCTTCGAGAGATCGGGCGGATTCACTCCCACCGCCCGCAGCATTCCCAGTTCGTCCCCGAAGTACCAGGCTTCGGCGATCACGCCGTCCTCGACGCGCCACAGGCCCACCTCAATGACGTCGATGGGCCGGCCCGTCGGGGGAATGCCGTAGATCGACCCGGTATGGGTACCGACCACCCGGAAGATGCCCCAGACCTTGTCTCCCTTGGCGGTCAGCTCGAGGAGGATGTTCTGACGGTCGCGCATCGACTCGTCGTCCATGCCGCCCGGGCCTTCGTGCTCGAACAGCTCTCCGATATGGGTGAAGCCGGCTCGATGTCGCTTGAAATCGGGGGCGAGGAAGGGAGCGCGCTCGGAGACCCGGGCCACCCGGTACTCGGCCACCACCGCCAGCGCCTCAGCTTCCTGTTCGGTGCAGGAGCACTCCCCGGAGCCGAAGATCGAATAATGCGGATGCTGGCGCATGATCAGAGCTCCACTATGGGGCGAATCGCCGTTCGGTTCTCGAGCGCCTCGAACGCCTTGTCGACCTCGTCGATCGGGTACACATGGGTGACCAGCGGCTTGAGATCGACGGACCCGGCCCGCATCAGATCGATCATTGCCGGATAGGCGTTGGGGCTGGAGCGGATGCCGAGCAGATCGACCTCGTCGAGAGTGAGTCGGTCGACATCGACCTGGGCGAGCTTGCCACCCGTCAGACCGAGCACGGCGATCTTGCCTCCCCGCCGCACACAACCCACGGCTTGGGACGTCACCTCGGGATTCCCCGAACAGTCGAAGACATAGTCGACACCGCGGCCCTCCGTGAGCCGTCGGATGGACTCGACGGGGGCCTCCTTCTCGTAATCCACGACGGCGTCACAGCCCATCTTGGCGGCGAGCTCCAGGCGCGATCCTCGCCCCACCATGATGAGACGTGAGGCCCCCGAAGCCCTGGCTACGGCGGCGGTGAGAAGCCCGAGCAGGCCCGGGCCGAAGATGGCCGCCGACGAACCCGGAAGGAACTGCACCCGGCGCAGGGCATGGACGGTGAGCGATCCCTGGTTGACGAGGGCGCCTTCCCGCGGAGTCACGTCCTCCGGAAGGCGGTGGAGCATGGGAGCCGGGCGCACGGCGTACTCGGCCAGGGCACCGGGGGCGGTGTGGCCGTAGAGGCGATAGCCGGGCGTTCCGGCCCTTTCACACAGGTTGTAGCGACCGCTTCGACACATGGGACAGCGACCGCAGCCGATGTGATTCTCGGCGACCACCTTGTCCCCGACTTCGAGGTCCAGGTCCTCCAGACCGGGACCGATCTCCGCTACCTCGCCGGACCACTCGTGCCCCATCACAAACGGAAGGGAGGGGGGCCAGCCCCGGGCCGCGAAATGACCCTTCACCATCTTGAGGTCAGTCCCGCACAGCCCGCAGGCGCGTACCCGCAGTAGGACCTCCCCCGCCGCCGGCTCGGGGACCGGTATCTGCTCGACTCCGAGGTCGTTCCAGTCTCGAAGAACGGCTGCCTTCATCGTCGTCACGGCGTAGCCCCGGTGTTCCAGGTGGGTCGGCTCGAGAGCCCTTTCCACACGTCTTCCACCATCTCGACGATGTAGTCAGCCACGGCGTCGATGATCTCCCTGGCGCGCTCCTCACCGATCGTTTGGGGCGAGCCGTACCACCCGCTGGCCGCCACCTCCCGGAAGTCGGTCATGATCGGGAAGACATCCCGACGCCTGAACAGTGCATGGCCGTCGGTGCCGCTTTCCACGTCGTCGCCTCCGACGAGGCGATCGAGATGGGCGAGCGAGGGATCGTGGGCGAGCACTGCTGCCGTCTCCATCGAGCCGGCGTGCGTGAACTCCATCTCGTCGGGGAAGAGAGAATTGGTGATGATGTGACTCTCGGCCACTGCCACACGCATCGGATGTTGGCGCTGGATCTCGTCTCCCGCCAGGCGGATGGTGGGCGAATTTCCCTCGTGCCAGTTGACTACCAGGAGACGTTCCACGCCGGCCGCAGCCAGGCCGCCGGCGACATCCACCATGAGATCGACGAGGGTCGAGGGACGGAGCGTCAGGGAGCCCGGCCATGGCAGGTGGTACGGCGCCACTCCCACCGGAGAGACCGGCAGTACTGGTGCCCGGAGGGTCTCACCCACCCGCAAGGCGATCGTGAGAGCGGCGATGGCATCGGTGCCCAGTGGGAGATGGGCGCCGTGTTGCTCGACGCTGCCGGTCACCAGGATGGCGGTTCCCCGGGCGAGGGCTTCCTCCGCCTGCGGTTGAGTCATATGGGCGAGCAACATCTCGTCTCGGCTCAACGCCCTTCTCCTTCGGTCCTCGCCGTCCGCCCGCTGCGCAAACGGTTGTTCAGGCAGCGTACCGGAGTGCTGGGGACATGTCGACCGGCGGTCGGCTTCGGTGAACGAGTGCGCCCCTGGTCGCCTCTATCGCGGGTAGCTGCCCGCTCGAGAAGGGACCGTGAATCGACGACAACTCAGGCCGCGGGAGGAGCGGTCGAGCCGCGGATGACGAGCGTCGGGGGAAGAAGGACGGTTTCTGGTTTGCGGCTCGGCGTCGCCAAGGTCTCGAGCAGCAATCGGGCGGCGTTGGCGCCCAATTCGTACTGCGAGATTCGGATCGTGGTGAGCGGAGGGTCGAAGCGCTCGCTGTAGGGCATGTCGTTGAATCCGACTACCGATACCTGATCCGGACACTCCGCGCCCTGCTGGCGGATGGCGTCGATGGCTCCCAGGGCCAGCCGGTCGTTGGCGGCTACGATGCCGGTGGTGTCGGGATAGGCGTCGAGCAGTTCCCGAGCCACGCGTTGGCCCTCCTCCTCGGTGTGCCGGTCGGCGAAGCCGTGCCCGCCCTCGAGGCCGGCCGAGGCCAGGGCGGCGTCGAAAGCCTCGAGCCGGTTCACCGTCGAAGAGACATCAGCGGGGCCGCCGATGTGGATCAGACGACGATGACCCAGAGCCAAGAGATGCTCCACCGCCAGCCTGGAGCCCGCACCGTCATCGGGCAGGACGGCCGGCACACTCAGCTCGGATGACTGACGGTTGAACAGGACGACGGGGATACCGTCTCGGACCACGCCTTCGAGAACCGGGTCCGGGTCCCGGGCCACTCCGTACAGCAGGCCGTCGGCCTGAGCGCTCAGCATGGCCGAAACCTGTGCTTCGGCGTGCGCCAGATCGTCGTCGGTGCTGGCGAGCAGGAGTGAGTAGCGGTCGGCGGAGAGAACGTCGCCCGCCCCGCGGGTGATGCCGGCCTGGTACAGGTTGCCGACGTCAGGAACCACCATCCCCACGATCAAGGTGCGTCCCGTGCGCAAGGCACGGGCGATGGCGTTGTGCCGGTAACCCAGATCGCGGGCAATGGCACGGATCCGTGCTTCGGTCTGAGGGGTGATGCGGCCGGCCGCCGCCTGGCCGTTGAGCACCCGGGAGACGGTCGAGACATGGACCTCCGCTTCTCGGGCCACATCCCTCAGTGTCGCCCCGCGGGAACCGCGACGATCTCTCGGCCCGTCGGATCCGTCCACGAGTCGAGGCTAACCGAAGCGGCCCCACGAGGCGGCGCAACTCCGTCCGAGTCCAGCCCGCAAACGTTTGTGGGTAACGTGACCAGTCGTGGAAGCTACTGCCGACGCCCCTCGTCCGACGCCGGCCCTGGTGGCCGACCGCACCTTCGGCCCCTATTTCGCCGGCAACCTGGCCTCGAATATCGGCACCTGGTGCCAGCAGATAACCGCCGCGGTGGTCGTCTTCAACGTGACCGGTTCGACCTTCATGGTCGGGCTCGTAGGGGTGTCCCAGTTCCTGCCTTCGTTGGTCCTGGCGCCCTGGACGGGGGCAGCCGCCGACCGCTTCGATCGTCGGAGGCTGCTGCTTCGAGCCCAGGCCCTCGCCGCTCTCGCCGCCGGGGGATTGGCCGTTCTGACGCTGACGATGGGACTCGGCCGATTTCCGGCTGCGTGGCCCGTGCTCGCCGCCACGCTGGTGATCGGGCTGTGCAACGCTGTCTCGACCCCCGCCCAGCAGGCTCTGGTGCCGGCGCTCGTCCCCCCGATCGATCTGGACGGAGCCCTGGCGCTGAACTCCGTGAGCTACAACCTCGCTCGAGCGGTTGGGCCGGCCATCGGTGCGGCCGTGCTCGTGGCGTGGGGCGCGGGATGGGCCTTCGGCCTCAACGCCGTCTCGTATCTGATCTTCGTAGGAGCGCTGATCCTCGTCAGTGTGCCCTCGATCCCCAAGCCGGTGGGCCGGCAATCGATCTGGACCGGTCTCCGGCAACTGCGAACCGATCCCACCCTCGCCGTTCTACTCATAGGAATCACCGCTCTCGGATTCGGCATCGACCCGGTGCTCACTCTCACACCCGCCATCGCGCAGACGCTGCAAGACTCGACATTCGACAACCCTGACGCCCTCGTCGGGCTGCTCATCTCCTCCTTCGGGGCGGGAGCAGTGCTGGGAACGCTGATCGTGGCCCGGGTGAGAATCCGCTGGGGTCACCTTCCCGTGGCCGCCTCCGGTCTCGGGTTCGTCGCCGTGGGGGCCCTCGGGCTGGCCTTTTCACCGGTGGCGTGGATGGCACTCGCCTTCATGGTTCTGGGAGGCGTGGGATTTCTGTTCGGCGTCACGTCCCTCACCAGTGCCATGCACGTCCGTATCCCCGAGGAGATCCGGGGCAGGATCATGGCGCTCTGGGGTGTGGCATTCCTCGGTTCACGCCCGGTTGCCGCCTTTGTCGATGGCGCCGTAGCGGATCTGGCTTCGCCTCAGGTGGCAACGATCGTGTCGACCTCGGTCGTAGTGGTGTGCTTGATGGTCCTCATCCGCCTGATCCGAAGCGGCGAGCCGTCTCCGGGAGGAACCGCCACGACAACAGCCCCACAATTGTGAGCAGCCCGCCCACGAAGAGGAAGGCGGCTTCCCGTCCGACCGACTCGTAGAGGGCGCTGACCACCAGCGGGCCGGATATGAGCCCGAGATCTCCGGCGAAGCGGAATCGGCCCAATTGGGTGCCGACCCGTTGGGGATCGGCCAGGTCGCCCACCATCGTCGCGGCCACCGACACTCCGAAGCTGGCGAGGGACATGACAACGATGGCAGCAACCCAGAGAAGGACCGTGGGACGGAAGGCAAGCAGGGCGACGCCGATTCCCTGAACGATCATTCCAGGGATGAGGGCGGTCTTGCGCGAGATGTGATCGGAGAGCCGTCCCCCGATCAACGTTCCGACGAAACGTGAGATCCCTCCCACGCCGAGGGCCAGTCCGATCGCACCCGATCCCAGACCGAGCTCGTCGGCCCCGATCACCGGGATGAGCGTCTGCGGGACGGAGCCCAGGGTGAGAAACACCACGAAGGCCACACTTCGGAGGAGCAGGATCGGGCCGAACCGCATCACCGACGACTCCACCGCCGGCTGAGGCGGGAGCTGAGGCCGGGCCTCGTCGGCTCGCTTTCCCACCCGGGTCCCGAGAACGACAGCAACGAGGGCGGCGATCGCCGCCGCGGTGAACATCGCCGCCCGCCAACCGGCCTGCGATGCGATCAACCCGGCGACAGCTGGCCCGACGGCCTGGCCGCCGAGAAGGGCGGCCGAGAAGAGCGCCATCGAGGTGCCTCGGTCGCGCGTCCCTCCGACCGAGGAGAAATAGGTCATGCCGGTGGCATTGGTGGTCGACGAGCACACGCCGAGCAGGAGCGAAGCGAGATAGAGAGGGAGTGGGACCGTCGAGATCGCCAGGAGGGTGCTCCCCACCGCCACGCCGGCGGCGGCGAGAGCTATCAGCCGGCCGGCGCTGACCCGGTCCGCCAAGGCACCGCCCGGCAGGTCGGCCAACAGGCGACCGGCGGCGAAGACGGTCGTCACGATCCCCAGTTCGAAAGTGGACATCGATAGCTCTCGGCCGAACTCGGGCAGGAGGGCGACCCGGAAGAAGGCGAGGCCGGTCAGGGTGAGGACGGCGGTGGAAACCATCGTCGGCTCGAGCCAGCCCTGCTGAGACCGCAACCTCCGTAGATAATCTCGCATGGACGAAGGGCCGATGCTACAAACGATTGTGCAACGGAAACACATCGCCCGGGAGACGCCATTGCACCCTGAAGACAGCGCCGGATTCAGCCTCGTCGGCCACTCCGATCTCAATGGATTCGGCGATGGGATGCAGGTCATGCCGCTCGACGATGTGCTGTATGTGGCCCATTTCGGGCCGAGTGGTAAGGGGACGTCGATACTCGACATATCCGACCTGGCCACTCCCGAGGTCGTCGCCCAGTGGGAGGCTCCCCCCGGCTCCCACACGCACAAGGTCCAGGTGGCCGACGGGTTATTGCTGGTCAACCACGAACTATTCCGAAGCGAAGGGCCGGCCCCTGTCGGTTTCGCCATCTACGACCTCGAAGACCCCCGCGATCCTCGCCAGGTGGGCTTCTTCGACACCGGCGGTCGAGGAGTGCATCGCATCGTCTACGAGGGTGGAGATCGCGCCTACGTGTCGGCGACGCCAGCCGGCTACACGGGACGAATCTGGATGATCGTCGACATCTCGAACCCGAGCGATCCCCGAGAAGTCGGGCGCTGGTGGTGGCCGGGCATGTGGACCGGCGGTGGGGAGCAACCGGACTGGCCCGAGGGCGAGGAACGGATGGTCCATCACGGAATGGTCCACGGGGACCGCGCCTATCTCGGCTTGTGGGACAGCGGCATGGTGATCCTCGACATCTCCGATCCAACCAAGCCGGCCACAGTCTCGCGACTCGATTGGGACGAAGGTGGCCACACTCACACGGCCCTGCCCCTCCCCGACCGGGATCTCGTCATCGTGACCGACGAGGCAGTGACCGACGGCTGCGACGGGCCTCGCCACATGGTTCGGGTGGTCGACGTCTCCGACGAGGCGTCGCCGTTCGTTCGTTCCATCTGCCCGGTACCTCAGGGCAACTTCTGCGAGAGGGGTCTGCGCTTCGGTGCCCACTGCCTCCACGAGAATCGACCGGGGAGTTACACGAGCCAGGAGTTGATGTTCGTCACGTACTTCAACGCCGGGCTGCGCGTGTACGACACTTCTGATCCGGACGCGCCGATCGAGATCGCCCATTGGATCCCGGCGTGCCCACCCGGTCAGCGCGCCGCCCAGATCAACGACCTCTTCGTGGCCGAGGACCACACCGTCTACGTGACCGACCGGATCAACGGGGGTGTCTACATCCTCCAACCGGACGCCGACCTCACCGAGCGAATGACCGCGGCCGCCTCGTGAAGGCGGAGGAAGGGACCCATGACCACCTATGACGTCCACGCCCACTGCATCCCGTCGGATTTGCTCGGCCTGCTCCGAGCGGACGGATCGCGCTTCGGCATCGAGGTGCTCTCCGACGAGGACGGCGAGTCGGCGATCATCGCCGACCGGGTGAGACTGGCCCCTTTCCGGGCGGTCCTCAGCGATGTCGATGCCCGGCTGGCGGCGATGGACTCGACCGGCGTCGACATCCAGTTGCTCTCGAGCTGGGTCGATCTGACGGCCTACGCACTGGAACCGGCGCAGGGCGCCGATTACGCCCGGCGGTTCAACGAGATCATGGCCGCGGAGGCAGCAAAACACCCCGGCAGGTTTCTCGCTCTGGGAACTGTGCCTCTCCAAAGCGCGCAAGCGGCTGCCGAGGAGCTCCATCACGCCGTCGAGAACCTGGGGATGGTCGGGGTCGAGATCGCGACCACCGTGGACGGAACGGACCTCGACCAGGCCGGGCTCGATCCGTTCTGGCAGGCAGCGGAGGACCTGGGATGCCTGGTTCTGCTCCATCCGTGCGATCCGCTTCCGGGCGTGGACCTGCAGCGCAACTTTCTCGACAACATGGTGGGACGGCCGGCCGAGAGCACCATCGCCCTGGGGCATCTCATCTTCAGCGGGGTTCTCGAACATCATCCGGGTCTGGTGTTGTGCGTGGTCCACGGCGGCGGATTCCTCCCCTACCAGCTGGGGCGGATGGAGCGCGGGTACTCGGCGGCGCCACGCCTGGCCGCCCAGAATCTATCCACCCCCCCGGCCGACATCGCCCGCCGGCTCTACTACGACACGGTGCTGCACGACCCGACCGCCCTGGCGTTCCTCGTCGAGCGGGTGGGAGCCGATCGAGTGGTGATGGGCACCGACTATCCGTTCCCGATGGGCGATCCCGATCCGGTGACCACGGTGAACGGCATCCCCGGATTGTCAGACGACCAGCGTCAGCTCATCCTCGAGGGGAATGTTGCCCGGATCCTGGAGGGCATCAAGCGGTCCTGAACCCTGTCGGGGCGTGTGGCTCACGCGCCTGTCGCGGCGAAGTTGGGTCGAATTCAACGAAGCGCGGACGCACACAACCCAGGGTTCTACACCCCGCATAGCGGGGCCCACAGTGCGATCGCGACCGCCAACCCGGCACCGTCATCGCCGGGCCGTCTCGTCCCGATACCGCCACAGCTGCGGCATGTACCGGGCGATCGCCACCGCCCCCAACAGGCAGGCGATGCCGCCCGACACGACCGAGAACCGCACCGAGGTCGCCGCCGCCACCACCCCGGACTCGAGGTCGCCGATGTGGGGGCCTCCGCCTACAACCGCCGTATGCACCGAGGAGAGCCGGCCCCGGAGGGCATCGGGAACCGTCAGCTGGAGGATGGTGTTGCGGAACACCGCTGAAATCACGTCGGCCGCCCCGGCGACCGCCAGCAGGACGAGGGCGATGGGCAAGCTGCCGATGAACCCGAAGACCGTGATGGCGAGGCCCCATACCGCCACGGCGTAGACCACCGCCCGCCCTCGCCGCGACACCGTGCCTACCCAGCCCGAGGTGAACGCCGCCACCAGGGCCCCGGCGCCGGGAGCGGCATAGAGAAGACCGACAGTCGAGGCGTCTCCCCCGAAGATCCCCGTTCCCATCGCCGGGAAAAGAGCCCGGGGCATACCAAAGATCATCGCGTTGAGGTCGATCAAGAACCCGGCCTGGATGATGGGCTCGCCGCGCAGGAAGCCCAGCCCCTCCTTGATCGAGGACATGCTCACGGCGCGACCACCCCCCTCGGGGCGCAGCGAGCCGACCCCGAGCAGCGCCACTGCTGATCCCAAGAACATGACAGCTTGTAGCGTGTAGGTGAAGGCGAGGCTGAAGTCGGCGATGAGGTAGCCGGCCAACGCCGGCCCCACCGCCGCCGCCACCTCGTGCATCGTCTGGTTCAAGGCAAAGCCGGCAGGCAGGGAATCCCTCCGCAGGAGGGCCGGGATGGCCGCCATGCGCGCCGGGTTGATTACCGCTCCGGCCGCGGCGTTGGCCCCGCTGAGGACGAACAGCGGCCACACCGCCGGCGCGTCGAGGGTTGAATTGAAGGCCAGGCCGAGCGCGATCAGGACCAAGACCAGCTGGCCGACAACCAGCAGCTTGCGGCGGTCGAACGCATCTGCCACCGCCCCTCCCACGAGAGAGACCGCCAGGAGCGGGACTACCTGGGCCAGGCCCAGCGCTCCCACGGCAAGGGTCGAGTCGGTCAGCAGGTAGACCTGATACGGAACCGCCACGACCATTGCCTGGCGACCGAAGCTGGCCAGGATCTGACCCAGATAGATGTACCTGAACCGGGACGACTCCCGCAACGGAGTGACGTCCACGAAGAGCATCGTGCGGAGGCGTGATCGCCGCGTCATGCCACCCCGAGTTGAAGGCGTGCATTTCGGGCGATGTGGCGGGTAGGCAGGCGGTTGATAGGATCCGCCTTTCTTACAATCGATTGGTGGACGGCGATTCGTCCAAGGTACACCGTTCGCCGTATCGATTGTGCAACGAGGTGGCCGACGAGAAAGTGTGATCGAGCATGCCCCCAGGCTTCAATCCCCGCTTCAGCGCCCTCGCTTGCTTTGCATGCGGAGAACCGCATGGGATTGACCGGCTTCAGACCACGTGTGACACCTGTGGGATGCCGCTTCGCTCCGTCCTCGAACTGGAAAAGGGAACCGATCCCGCATCCGTCATCGACCCTGAGATGTCCTCGCTGTGGCGATACTCCCCCGTCCTTCCCGTGGCACCGGAGGCGGCGGTCACGCTGGTGGAGGGATGGACTCCCCTGGTTCACCTGGGCGACGGGACCTGGGTGAAGGACGAAGCACGCAACCCCACCGGGTCCTTCAAGGCCCGCGGAATGACGATGGCCGTCTCGGCCGCTATCGCACTCGGGGCGCAACGGCTCGTTGCACCCTCCGCCGGCAACGCCGCCGGTGCGCTGTCGGCCTACGGCGCCTCGGCCGGAGTCGAGGTTCTCGTCGCGATGCCCGAAGACACACCACGGCCCTTCATCGAGGAATGCCGCCACTACGGCGCAGAGGTGGAGTTGGTGGCGGGCACGATCTCGGACGCCGGCAAGTGGCTGGCCGGCCGCCTCCGCCCGGACGACTTCGACGTGTCGACCCTCAAAGAGCCTTACCGGGTCGAAGGCAAGAAGACCATGGGATATGAGCTATGGGAGCAGTTCGACGGCGAGCTTCCCGATGTGATCGTCTACCCCACGGGCGGCGGAACCGGACTCGTTGGAATGTGGAAGGCGTTCGACGAGATGGAGCACATGGGGTGGATCGGCGCTGAGCGTCCGCGGATGGTCTCGGTCCAATCGGCCGGTTGTGCCCCGGTCGTCGCCGCGCTGGAAGCCGATGCGACGCGTACAGAGCCATGGCATGACGCTTCGACCTCGGCGTACGGTTTGAGGGTCCCCTCGCCGATCGGAGGGTTTCTGTGCCTGAGAGCGATACGCGAAACGAACGGCACTGGGGTGGCCGTCCTCGAGGAGGAGATCGCCCCGGCGGCGGCAGCCCTGGCCGCGGCTTCAGGAATCGACGTGTGTCCGGAAGGCGGGGCGGCCTGGGCGGCGGTCCAGCGCCTGCGCCGGGAGGGCTGGATCGCCGAGGCGGACCGGGTGGTCGTCTTCAACACCGGCACGGGCCTCAAATATCGCTAGCGCGGCAGCGATCAGCGACCTTCGGTGCGGGGGTCGAGCACGTCCCGGAACCCGTCACCCACGAGGTTGAACGAGAGCGCCCAGAGGAACACCATCAGGCCCGGGAACGTCGAGGTCCACCAGCGCCCGGCCACGATGTCGGCCTGACCCTGACTGACGAGCGTACCCCACTCCGCCTGGCCGGCGACTGCCAGTCCGATGAAAGCCAGCGTCGCCCCGAGGAGAACGGCATGGCCCATGTCGAGCGTTGCCTGCACGGCAACGGGCGAGAACGAGTTCGGCAGGATGTCCTTGAAGATGATCCCGCGCCGGGAGTCGCCGATCACCCGGGCCGCGTCGACGTACTCCTCTTCTCGCACCTGGATGATCTGACTTCGGATGATGCGGGCATATCGAGCCCACATGATCGCAGCCAGCGCGACGACGATGTTGATGAACGACGGTCCCAAGATGGCGGCGATGGCCAGCGGGAAGACCAACGAGGGCACCGAGAGGAAGATGTCGACCACACGCATGAGGATCGAATCGACCCGGCCGCCGAGGATCCCCGCCGCGCTGCCCACTATGACCCCGAGGAGAACCGCCCCGGCCACCACGTAGATCGAAAGCTGCAGGGACAGGCGGGCCCCCCACACCACCCCGTAGAGAACGTCTCCTCCCAGCCGTGTGGTGCCGAGCAGATGGCCGGGGGTGCCGGGAGGCGCCCCTACGGCTGACAGGTCGCGCGGCATCTGGTAGGCGCCACGGGGATTGGTTTCCACGATCAGCGGGGCGAAGACGGCCATACCGAGCATGAGGATGATGAGAGTCGCACCGAAGGCGGTGCTGCCGCGGCTGAAGACGTCGCGGGTGGTGGACATGATCCGTCGCGCCCGCACGAGGGCGGCTGATTCGTATCGGAAGCCCGTGGGCTTCGCCTTCTCGACACGTACCGTTTGGAACCACATGGCTAGGTCCTCTGCAGGACGACACGACGGTCGAGATAGCCGTAGATGACATCGACGACGAGGTTGATGGTCAAGAAGAGGATGCTGGTGAAGATCACGAAGCCCAGCGTCGTCGCCTGATCTCCACTCAGGACGGCATCGGCCATCCAGCTACCCAGTCCGGGCCACCCGAAGATGGTCTCCACGACGACCGTGCCCTCGAACATGATGCCAATGCCCAATCCGATCACGGTGATGGTGGGCATGAAGGCGTTTCGCCGAGCATGGCGATTGATCACGAAGCGCTCGGGCAGGCCGCGTGCTCGAGCGGCATCGACGTAGTCACGGCCCATCTCCTCGAGCAGTGACGAGCGCATCATCCGGGTGACGATTCCGACCGCGCTGTACCCGAGAGTCAAGGCGGGGAGCACCAGGTGCCATACGGCGTCGCCGAGTGCCCGAAAGTTGAGAGCGAGGATCGAGTCGATCACATAGAAGTTGGTGGGATGGGGGATGCTGTTCCACAGGGTCGGGTCGGACCGTCCCGAAGGGAACCAGCCGAGATACGACCAAAATACGAGCAGGAGGATTATCCCGAGCCAGAAGGTCGGCATGCTGGCTCCCCCGACCGCGAAGACACTCGTCACTTGATCGTGGATCCGGTTGCGGTGTCGGGCGGCGAACGTCCCGAGCTTGATGCCCAAAAGCACAGCCCAGAGTGCCGCCGCGATGCCGAGCTCGAAGGAGGCGGCGATCCTCTGGGGGAAGACCTCCGTGACGGGGGCGGCCGCCACCGCCGACCAGCCGAGATCCCCCTGCACGACGCCGCCCAGCCAATAGGCGTACTGGACGGGGATGGGATCGTTGAGGTGGAAGCGCTCCTCGAGGGCGGCGATTTCCTGCTCCGACATCCCCGGCTGGATGTAGGGGCCGATGGTGGTGCCGCCCAGGCGGGTCATGGCGAACACGAGGATGCTCACGGCGAGGATGACGAAGGGAAATGCCAGGAGCCGTCGTGTGATGTACCGCTGCAAAGCTGTATCAGCCTCCCTCGGGCGCCAATCGTACCCTTCCCATCGGACTGCTCCCTGAGAAGTCAGGG
>DATABS010000043.1:0-20936 GCA_036259475.1 Acidimicrobiia bacterium
GTTTGCACGTCATAGCGTGCAAACGGTGCGCGAGAACGATATGGCCGGGACGGTTAGGGCGGGGCGGGGGTAGGATCCTTCCGGTGACCACCACCGAGGAGTACCGGACCACCTACCGGGAGTACGCCGCCGCCATCTACGAGCTGCACGAAGCCGACCTCCCCGTCATCCAGGCCCGGATTGCCGAATGGCTCGGCGTGAGCCGGCCCTCGGTTTCGGAGATGGTTCACCGAATGGCCGAGGACGGGCTGATAGCCATCGACGACGAGATCCGACTCACCGATCAAGGAATGCACCTCGCCGAGGTGGTCGTTCGGCGGCATCGCCTCGCCGAGCGCTTCCTCACCGAGGTCCTCGGCCTTCCCTGGGTCAAGGTCCACGAGGAGGCCGAGGTCTGGGAGCACGCCATCTCCAACGACGTGGAGAAGGCCATGTGGGACAAGCTCGACAACCCGCTCACGTGCCCGCATGGCAATCCGATCCCGGGTGCCGGCTACCGCCCCCCGTCGGTGGAGCCGGTTTCGCACCTGGGCGATCGAGCTGCCGAACTGGAACGCATCTCCGAGGAGCTGGAGCTCGACGACGAGATCATGGACTTTCTGGACGTCAACGAGCTGCGCCCCGGGGCCAAGGTCGAGGTGGCCGCCCGCACCCCCGACGGGATAGTGACCGTCCGCGTCAACGGACGGTCTCAGGTGGGCCTCAGCCCGTTCATCGCCGACCGCGTCTACGTCGCCAAGTAGCGGGTTCTAGGATCGGAGGAGCAGGGGGATCTCCACCTCGGCCGGTTCCAGGCCGCCGTGATAGCCGATGAGGCGCTTGTCGAATGAGCGCGGGAGCAGCACTCTGCCGGTGGGAGCCAGCAGGAGCCGGTCGGGAAGTCGGGCTTTGAGCTCCGAGTGGTGGGGTTCCCCGCCGAGCCAGGGCAGGAATTCCTCAGCTTCCACCGGCACGGCTCGAGTCTCCCCGGCCAGGACGTCGATCGTCTCGCCCGCCCCCGAGACGTAGACACTTCGGGCGTCTCCGAAGAAGCGAAGGTCGTCGTATCGGCGGTCGCGGATCAGCAGCTTGTCGGTTGGGCCGTAATCGAGATGGCCGTGGTCGGCCGTCGCAACCAGCCCGATCGCGTCGGGGAGGCGTCGGGCGAGATCGTCCCAGATGGCCGCCGCCTCGGCCAGCGCAATCGCATAGGCCTCGCTGTCCTGGCCGCTGACATGGGCAGCGACATCGAGGTTGGGGTAATACGCCAGGACGAGGCGGCCCGGTCGGGCCAGCTGGGCGGTGGCGGTCACCAGTTCCTCGACCGACCAGGCCGGTTCGAACCGGCAGCTCCGGTAGAGCATCCGGCTGAGGGGCGAATCCATGAACGGACCGGGCTGGACCGTGATCGGCTCGACCCCGGCATCTTTCAGCCGTTCCCACAAGTTGGGTGCGGGAAGAACCGAGGCGTAGTCGTGGGCTACGGGCTTGCCCGCCGGGGTGACCCACTTCAGCACGTTGACCGCTTCGGACACGCCCGGGAGGTGGAGGATATGGCCGATGACGCCATGGCGGCTGGGCGGGATACCCGTCACCAGGGTGGACAGCGAGGTGGTGGTCGTGGTGGGGAAGCCGGCCGTCAGGCTGCCGACGGTCGCCGTCTGGAGCGAACCGGCGGCGGGATGGTCCATCTGGGCGGATCCCAGGCCGTCGAACACGACCAGGACATAGCCTTCCGCCCGCGGTAGGGGGCGGGTGAGGCCGGGCATCGGAGCCGTGCCGATCAGCTGAAGCTCCAGGTCAGCCACCAGGTTGACGAGTCCGGAGCCGGCATAGTCAGGGATGACACGTGCCACCCGGGGCACGGTATCAGCGGGACGACGGCTCCCCGGACGGCTTTCGGGCCAAATTCGCCCCTGGCCGGGCCATTCCTATACTCGCGCCCGCCGGTCCACGACGATTGAGAACATGGAAATATCCGCCTACTTCCAGGACTATCTGACCGTCGGAGCGTTCGCCGCGCTGGGTGTGGTGCTGGTCCTCGTGATGCTCGGAGTCGCGTCGGCACTCTCGCCCTCCAACCCCACCCGGACCAAGGTCATGACCTACGAATGCGGCGTGGATCCGGTGGGTACCGGCTGGTCGCAGACGTACGTGCGCTACTACATCTTCGGATTGCTCTTCGTTCTTTTCGACGTCGAGGCGGTCTTCCTCTTCCCCTGGGCGCTCATTCCCGAGCAACTGGGCGTCTTCGGCCTCGTGGCCATCCTGCTGTTCATGTTGACGCTGATCGAAGGCCTTTTCTACGCCATAAAGAAAGGATTGCTGCGATGGGAGTAGTCCAGAGGTTCGGCGCTCCGAAGCCGGTTTCCTGGCTCCTCAACTGGTCGCGGAAGTACTCGCTGTGGCTGTTCCAGTTCGGTCTGGCGTGCTGCGCCATCGAGATGATGGCGGCTTCCGGCCCCCGCTTCGACTCCATGCGCTTCGGCATCATCCCCCTCCCGGCTTCTCCCCGTCAGGCCGATCTGATGGTCGTGGCCGGAACCGTCACCGACAAGATGGCTCCGTCCATCAAGCGGCTCTACGACCAGATGCCCGAGCCGAAGTACGTGATCTCGATGGGCTCCTGTGCCAACTGCGGCGGTCCCTACTGGGACTCGTACTCGGTCACCAAGGGCGTGGATCAAGTCATCCCGGTGGATGTCTACGTTCCGGGCTGCCCGCCCCGGCCCGAGGCGCTGCTGGAGGGGATCGTCGTCCTCCAGAAGAAGATCCAGGGCGAGGATATTCACGAGAAGTGGAACCAGCGTGACCTCCAGCCCGCCTGAGGCAGAAGCGGCCGAGGAGACACAAGCCGCCGAGGAGGCAGAAGCTCCCCACCCATTGACCGGCTACGCCGATTCCGTGGCCGAAGCCGTGGGGGGAGAGGCGGTCATCACCTTCGACACGATAAAGGTGTCGGTCCCGGCCGAGCGCTGGGTGGAGGCCCTCACCGTCGCCCGCGACCAGTTCCAACTGGTGTTGTTCTCCTTTCTGTCTGCCATCGACTGGTCGAACGAGCCGGCGGTGGGTGACGCCCTCGAAGAGTCGCTCGACGAAGAGTTCTTCGAGGTCATCGCCACGCTGGGCGATGTGACGGAGGGACGACGGGTCACCTTCTCGACGAGGATCCCGCACGACACACCGGTTCTCGACTCGGTGATCGACGTGTTCGTCGGGGCCGACTGGCACGAGCGTGAGGCGCACGAGATGTTCGGGATCGATTTCCGCGGTCATCCCGATTTGAGCCACCTCTATCTTCCGGATGGTTTCCTCGGGAATCCGCTGCGCAAGTCGTTTCCCCTCCTCAGCCGCGAGGTCAAGCCGTGGCCGGGCAAGGTCGACGTCGAGGTCATGCCCGAGACGGAAGAGGAGGAAGGCGAGGAGGCCGCGGACGAGGAGAGTGCCGATACGTCCGGGGAGGAAGCGTGACGCTCGACCAGGATCTGGTCCGCCACCTCTCCGAAGTGTCGGTGTCTGTCGAGCTCGAGACTCCGGAGATGACACTCAACATCGGGCCCCAGCATCCCTCCACTCACGGAGTGTTGCGGCTGGTGGCTCGCGTCGACGGGGAGCGGGCCTACGACGTCCGGCCGGTCATCGGCTACATGCATCGGGGCTACGAGAAGCTGGCCGAGGTGCGCAACTACCCCCAGATCACGACGATCGTCAACCGCATCGACTGGGTGGCGGGCTACGCCAACGAGATACCCTTCATCACCGCGGCCGAGAAGCTGATGGAGCTGGAGGTTCCGGCGCGAGCGCTTTGGATCCGCACCATCCTCACGGAGATGGCCCGGATGGCCTCCCACCTGATCTTCATGGCGTCGTATCCCTTGGAGCTCGGCGCCCAGACTCCGCTTTTCTTCGCCCTCCGTGAGCGCGAGCGTGTCCTCGATCTGCTGGAGGGAGTCACCGGAGGCCGATTCCACCCCAACTTCAATCGGATCGGTGGTGTCAAGCCCGCCTACGGAGCCGGCTCTCAGACCCGCAAGTTGGTCCAAGACCTGCCCAAGACTTTCTACGACGAGACCCGCGTGGCGATGGAGAACGTCCACGAGGTCTGCGATCAGCTCGAGGACCTGGTGGCAGGCAACGAGATCATCCTCGCCCGTACCCGCGGGGTTGGCGTCCTACCGCCCGAGGTGGCCGTTGCCTACGGAGTCACCGGCCCCAACCTGCGGGCATCGGGGGTGCCCTTCGACCTCCGCAAGGTCGAGAACTACCTGCCCTACGATCAGTTCGAATTCGACGTGATCTCTGCTCAGAACGGAGACAGCTGGGATCGTTGGTGGGTGCGGCTCGAGGAGATCCGCCAGTCGGCCCGGATCGTGATCCAGGCGATCGATTCCATCCCCTCCGGTCCGATCCAGGCCAAGGTGCCCAAGGTCATAAAGGTCCCTCGCGGCGAAACCTACGTTCGCGCCGAGAACCCGAAGGGAGAAATGGGGTATTACCTGGTGTCCGACGGCGGCCAGGGCCCGTACCGCCTCAAGATCCGATCGGCATCCTTCTCCAACATCTCGATCCTGCCCTGGATCCTCGAGGGAATCCTGGTCCCAGACATCATCGCCATCATGGGATCGCTCGATTTCGTCCTTGGAGACGTTGATCGCTGATGTTGATCACTGGTACTAGGTGCTGGGTGGTAAGTGGTAGGTCCCTACTCGGTGTTTGGGATCGTCCTCTGAGTCGAACGTCTACTGGCGCGACGAGCGGTTTTTCGTATGTGACTGACCGGGTCGTGCGCGGGACCAGTGGAGAAGAAGACCGCCCTGCCGTTCGCCGCCCGACCTATCACCTACCACTTACCACCTACCACCCCCACGACGAGAGGTGGGCGAGGTGACCGAGATCATCGCGGACTTGATGAGCAACTTCTGGCTGGGGCTAGGGATCAAACTGCTGATCGTCGCCGGGCTCATCCCAGTTGTCGGCATGATCATCGGCTTCGCCGAGATGAAGCTGTCGGCCAAGATGCAGAACCGGGTCGGGCCCTACTACGCCGGCGGCCGCTGGGGCTGGGCCCAGCTGATCGCCGACGGCGTCAAGTTCTTCCAGAAGGAAGACATCATCCCCGAGAACGCCGACCGTCCGGTCTTCAAATTCGCCCCGGCGCTCGTCCTGGCCGCCACCGTCGCCCTCATCGTCGTGATACCTTTCGGACCCAACGTCGCCTTCCGCAACCTCGACCTGGGCCTCTTCTACGCCCTCGCCATCTCCTCCCTGTCGACCATCGGGGTGCTGGTGGCGGGCTGGTCGTCGGGCAACAAGTACTCGCTGATCGGTGGGCTGCGGGCCGCCGGCCAGCTGATCGCCTACGAGTTGCCGCTCGTTCTCTCGGTCGTCGGCGTGGTGGTGATGGCGGGCACGATGAACCTCAGTGAGATCGTCGAGTCCCAGATCGCGTTCGGCATCCCTTACGTCGTGCCTCAGTTCCTCGCGTTCCTCATCTTCATGACAGCCGCCCTCGCCGAGCTGTCACGCATCCCCTTCGACATGCCGGTGGCCGAGTCGGAGCTGGTGATGGGCTACCTCACCGAGTACACAGGGTTCCGGTTCCTGTTCTTCTTCCTGGCCGAGTTCGCCAACATGTTCACGATGTCGGCGATCGCCGCCACCATCTTCCTCGGCGGCTACCACCTGCCCGGGCTGTCCACCGACCAGCTGACCCTCCTTGGACCGCTGATCCTGGTCGGCAAGGCGTTCTTCCTCGTCTTCATGATGCTGTGGTTCCGCTGGACGTTCCCCCGATTCCGCGAGGACCAGCTCCAGTCCATCGCCTGGAAGGTGCTGGTCCCCTTGGCTCTCGCCAACATCGCTGTCACGGCAATTCTCAAGGTGGTGATCTGATGACGACCCGCACGTTCCCCGGCTACGGGCTGTGGAAGGGGATGTGGGTGACCCTGTCGACCATGTTCAAGACGATCTTCCTCCCGGGCAAGCACCTCAAGACCGTCATGTATCCGGACGTCAAGGAAACCCTCGTTCCCCGGGCCCGCGGTGTGATCGCGCTCGACCAGGAGGCTTGCACGGTCTGCATGCTGTGCGCCCGCAACTGTCCGGACTGGTGCATCTACATCGAGGGCCACAAGGTGGAGGTCCCGCCCGACAAACCGGGCGGCCGGGTCAAGATCCGCAACAAGCTCGACCGGTTTGACATCGATTACGCCCTCTGCATGTATTGCGGCATCTGCGTCGAGGTCTGCCCCTTCGACGCCCTGTTCTGGAGTCCCGAGTACGAGTACTCCGAGTACGAGATGGGGAACCTGATGCACGACATGGACAAGCTGCAGGACGTATGGCTCCCCACCGTGCCGGAACCGCCGGAGCTCGCCCAGTGACCCGCTCCGCTCGTCGTGGTGGGTGGTACGTGATAGCTGGTAGGTCACGCCTCTCGCCGCACCGCCGTTCTCTTCTCAGCACGTCCGTCGAGGCAGCTCCCGATCTCAGGACGCGTGGAGCTGGAGGCGCATTCGCCGCAGAAGAAGATCACCGTTCGACGCCAGACGTCACCTACTACTCACCACTTACCACTTACTACGCCCTTGAAGGAGGCGGTTGGTGACGTTTGTGGATTGGGTCGCGGAGCCCGTCAATTGGGCTTTTCTCCTCATCGGGGTGGGGATGTTGGGTGCTGCCTTCCGGGTCGTCACGTCCCAGAACATCGTCCACGCCGCCCTCTACCTCGTGGCCGCACTGGGCGGCGCGGCGGCGATGTTCGTTCTGTTGTCGGCGGAGTTCGTCGCCCTCGTCGTCGTCCTCGTCTACATCGGAGCTGTGATCGTGCTGTTCCTGTTCGGCGTCATGATCACCCGCGCTCCCACGGGCCTCGATGTGGCGCTCGACAACGATCGCAAGATTCCCGCCGCCCTCGTTGCGCTCGTCCTGTTCGGGGTCATGTCCTTCACTTCGCTGACCGCCTTCCAGGCGACTCCGGTGGCCGAGGTGGGTACTCCTACCTCCACGGCCACTCTGGCGGAAGGGTTCATCGGGCGCTTCGTGGTCCCCTTCGAGGTCGTCGGCTTCATCCTCCTCGCCGCCCTCGTCGGCGGAGTCACCCTCGCCCGCCGCGACTTGACACCGCTGGAAGAAGAACAGCGGAGGTCTGTGTGACTCGCCTACGTCAGCTTCCGACTGATGCCGGAGGCACAAAGTGATCGTCAACCAGTTCCTCATCCTGGCCGCCGCCCTGTTCGCCCTCGGCGTCTACGGCCTGCTGGTGCGGCGCAACGCCGTCATGGTGCTGCTCTCGATCGAGCTGATGCTGGCCGCCGTCAACATCAACCTCGTGGTGTTCGAAGCGATGTGGCGCACGTCGGAGGCGGTGGGCCAGGTGTTTGCCATTTTCGTGATCACGGTCGCCGCCGCCGAGGTGGGAATCGGCCTGGCGATCATCCTGATGATCTTCCGCAACCGCCAGTCCGCCAACGTCGACGAACTGGACCTGATGCGATGGTGAAGGCTGGCTCCGCTCGAGGTTCTGGGTGGTGGGTTCTAGGTTCTGGGTCGCGCCTCTCGCGGTGCGATCGTCCCCTATCTAGTGCGTCCTTCGACGCGCTTAGACCGTCCTCGATCTTGATGACGAGCGGCGCTCATCCTGAGATCAGCGCAGAAGAAGATCTTCGTCCGGCGCTAGCCGTGACCGACCACCTACCACCTACCACTTAGTACCCGTGACTGAGACTCTCCTACTTGCAGCAGCTGAGGTGCCTGACGTCGGTTCGGGCGGGTTCTTCGCTGAGACGGCGGGGATCATGTTGATCTCACCGTTCGTGGCGTTCCTGGCCATCATCGCCGTGGGCAAGCGGCTGAAGTATCAGGGGGCCGAGCTGGCGATCGCCGCCCTCGCCGTGAACACCATCTGGGCGGTCGTTCTGTTCTTCCTGAACATGACGGAGGGCGTCCGCCACGAGGTCTCGTTCACCGTCGGCGACATCGGCTCCGGCCTCGTGTTCGAGCTGGGATGGCTGGTCGATGGCCTGTCCATCATGATGTACCTGCTCGTCAACCTCGTCGGCCTCATCGTCTTCATCTACGCCGTCGGATACATGCAGGGCGACCGGCGGGTCACCTGGTTCTTCGCCGCCTTCTCACTGTTCGCCGGGTCGATGCTGCTGCTCGTCGGCGCCCCCAATCTGATCCAACTGATCATCGGCTGGGAAGGCGTCGGGCTTGCCTCGTACCTCCTTATCGGCTTCTACTGGGAAGACCACGAGAACGTCAACGCCGGCAACAAGGCGTTCATGGTCAACAAGCTGGCCGACGTAGGCCTGCTACTCGGCGCCATCCTCGTAGGGCTGGCGATCGGCAACTGGGGGTTCAACGAACTCGACATGGCGGCGGCCGCCGGCGACTCCGGGCTCATCGCAGTTGCGGTTGCCGGAGGCGCCCTCCTCTTCATCGGGGCGATGGGCAAGTCGGCTCAATTCCCCTTCCACATCTGGCTTCCCGACGCCATGGCCGGGCCCACGCCCGTCTCGGCGCTCATGCATGCCGCCACCATGGTCACCGCCGGCATCTACCTGATGGCCCGCATGTTCCCGTTCTACGAGCAGATCGCCTCCGAGATCCGTCCCTGGATGGTGGCGATCGGCACCATCACCCTGTTCGCGATGGGCCTGCTCGCGCTGGTCGCCGACGACATCAAGAAGGTTCTGGCTTACTCGACCGTGTCCCAACTCGGCTACATGATGACGGCCGTCGCCGCCGGCGGATACACCGCCGGCCTGTTCCACCTGTTCACCCACGCCTTCTTCAAGGCCCTGCTCTTCCTGGGCGCCGGTTCGGTCATCCACGCCGTCCACTCCAACAACATGTCCGACATGGGCGGCCTCAAGGACGAAATGCCCCGCACCTACTGGACCTTCGTGATCGGCTCGCTCGCTCTCGCCGGGATCATCCCGTTCGCCGGCTTCTGGTCGAAGGACGAGATCCTCGCCACCCTCGGGGCCGAGGGCTACACGGCGGTGATGTGGATCGCCATCGCCGGAGCCTTCGTCACCGCCTTCTACATGGCCCGGGCGGTCGCCCTCACTTTCCACGGCAGATACAAGGGTCACGGTCATCCCCACGAGTCGCCGTCCGTCATGACGGTGCCGCTCATCGCTCTGGCGATCCCCTCCGTCGGGGCGGGGCTGCTGAACATCCCGGGGGTCTCGTGGCCCGGCATCCACAACTTCACCGAGTGGCTCGCCGTCCGGGTGGTTCCGATGGGCGACCACCACGCCGAATCGATCGACTTCTTCCTCGCTGCGATGGGACTCGGCGCCGCTGTGCTGGGCATCGTCCTGGGATGGATGATCTTCGCCCCGGACCGCGACACGCAGCGAGAGCGGGACCGCTTCGACATCCCCGCCCTCTACCCGCTCCTCCGGCGGAGGTACTACATGGACGACGCCGCGATGGGGATCTCGCGCTTCACCGTCGGCCCCGTTGCCCGGTTCGTCGACTGGGTCAACACATACGTCATCGACGGCATCGTCAACGGGGTCGGTGGCGCCGTCTACCACCTCGGCCGCTTCGTGTACGGCGGGCTCGATCAGCGAGGACTGGACGGTATCTTCAACGGCTTGTCGGCGGCGGCCGACGCCGCCGGCTCCGGGCTGCGCAAGCTGCAGACCGGTCGGGTACAGCAGTACGCCGCGTCCTTCGTCATGGGGGCGCTCGTGTTGGTCATCGTGTTCGTGTTGGTTCGATAGAGAGGGCTGATTCCGATGGAGTGGTTCGATACTTGGGCGCTGCCCCTGATCGTGTTCCTGCCGCTGGCGGGGATGCTGGTCCTGGGCGTGATCCCCAAGGAGAAGGAAAACGCCACCAAGGGCACGGCCCTGCTCTTCTCCCTGCTCGCCTTCGCCGTTTCGCTGGTCGCAGTCGGGCGCTTCGACTTCGGGGCCGCCTCGTACAACACCTATCAGTTCGAGGTCGACGTCCCCTGGATCCCGGCGATCGACGCCAACTTCCACCTCGGCGTCGACGGGATCAGCCTGCCGCTGCTCGTGCTCTCCACCTTCGTCGTGCTGCTGTCCGTCATCTACTCGTGGGATCACTGGGAGGAGCCGCGCAGCCCGCGGGCGTTCCTGATGCTGATGCTGCTGCTCGCCACCGGCATGAACGGCACCTTCGTCGCCCTCGATCTGGTGCTGTTCTTCATCTTCTTCGAGGTGGTGCTGGTCCCGATGTACTTCATGATCGGTATCTGGGGCGACCGGGCACCGCGCAAGATCCCCGGATTCTCACGGGTGATCGAGACCCGGCTCTACGCCGCCATCAAATTCTTCCTCTTCACGCTCTTCGGGTCGGCTTTCATGCTCCTCGGCTTCCTGGCGCTCTACCTGCGCTCCGGCGACTCCGGTGACCGAACGTTCGACATCGTCGAGCTGACCAACCTGGGGGCGAGCGGGGCGTTCACCGGCACCTTCGCCTTCCTGGTCTTCGGTGGCCTGTTCCTCGGGTTCGCCGTGAAAGTGCCGATGTGGCCGCTCCACACCTGGCTCCCCGACGCCCACACCGCCGCCCCGACGGTCGGCTCGGTGTTGTTGGCGGCCATCATGCTGAAGCTGGGCACCTACGGCTTCGTCCGGATCTCCCTCCCGATCCTCCCCCAAGAAGCAGTGCGCTGGGCACCCGCCATCGCCATCCTGGCCGTGATCGGGATCATCTACGGCTCGCTGGCCTGTCTGGCTCAGACCGACTTCAAGCGGCTGATCGCCTTCTCATCAGTAGGGCACATGGGCTTCGTCATGCTCGGCATCGCCACCCTCACCGATGTGGGTATCAACGCCGCCATCATCGGCATGGTGGCGCACGGGCTGATCACCGGCCTGTTGTTCTTCATCGCCGGGTCGATGGCCCACCGCTACCACACCCGGGAGATGGCGCGCCTCGGTGGGCAGATGAAGCTGATGCCGATCATCGGCGGCGTACTCGGCTTCACCGCTATGGCCTCGCTCGGCCTGCCCGGCCTCGCCGGGTTCTGGGGCGAGTTCATGTCGCTCGTCGGCTCATACAACCCACTCGACGGTCTCAGCCTGACCGTGTTCCGCTCCGCCATGGTGGCGGGCGCCATCGGCACCGTTCTGACCGCCGCCTACATGCTCTACATGCTCCAGCAGATCAACTTCGGCGAGGTGGGCGACGAATGGGTCGGGCACCACTTCCACGACGCCGATCGTTACGAGCTCACCGCCTGGGTGCCGCTCGTGATCTTCACCGTCGTGGTGGGGTTCTACCCGAACCTCATCTTCGGGGCGACGAGCGACGTAGTGACCTCACTGGTGGACATGGCGTTCAACGGCGGCGCCGTAAGCGCAGGTCTCGGCAGATGACGACTTCCGACTTTCGACTTCCGACTTCCGACTCATGACGGTCGACTACCTCGCCCTGGCGCCAGAGATCATCGTGGTGGCCACCTTGCTCGGGGTTCTCACCCTCGACCTGTTCCTGCCCCGTGCCCAGAAGTACTGGGTGGCCACCCTGGCTGTGGCCGGGGTGGCGCTGGCGGCCGTCCCGCTCATCCTCCTCGCGGTGGAGGGAGGCACCCGGACGATGTTCGACGGGGCGTTCGTGGTGGACAGCTTCGCTCTCGTTCTCAAGGGCCTGCTCATCGTCGGCGGCTACCTGGTGCTGCTCATGTCGGTCTCCTACATCGAGTCCGATCGTTATTACCAGGGCGAGTACTACCTGTTGCTCCTGTCGTCACTACTCGGCTCCATGGTGATGGCGTCGGGTCGCGACCTGATCGTCCTTTTCATCGGCCTCGAGCTCACCACCCAGCCACTGTTCCTCCTCGCCGGCTGGCGTAAGGGAGACATCCGCTCCAACGAGGCGTCGCTCAAGTACTACATCCTCGGCGTGCTCTCGACGGCGATGATGCTGTACGGGATGTCGCTGATCTTCGGACTGGTGGGCGACGTCGGCTTCGCTGAGATCGCCGCCGCCTCGGCGGACATGGCCGGTGACCCGGCCATGATCATGGCGGTGCTCTTCATGATGGTGGGCTTCGGGTTCAAGGTGTCGGCGGTTCCCTTCCACTTCTGGGCGCCCGACACCTACGAGGGAGCTCCGACACCGGTGACTGCCTACCTGTCCGTCAACTCCAAGGTGGCCGGCTTCATCGCCATGCTCATCGTGCTCTACCTAGCCTTACCGGGACTCACGGAGGTGTGGGCTCCCGCCCTTTGGGCCATGTCCGCCCTCTCGATGACCGTCGGCAACCTGTCGGCGCTGCGCCAGCGGAACATCGTCCGTCTCCTGGCGTATTCGTCGATCGCCCAGGCGGGGTTCATGCTCGTCCCGTTCGCCGCCGCCGCCGTCTCCGGCGTGGACCTCACAGAAGGCTTCTCGGCCACGATCATCTACATGGTCATCTACGCCCTGATGAATCTGGGAGCCTTCGCGGTGGTGATCGCCGGCGCCCGCGCCACCGGCACCGGCGACATAGACGGATGGGGCGGCCTGGGCCGTTACAACCCCCGGCTCGGCGTCCTGGCCGGCGTGTTCTTCTTCTCGCTGGCGGGCATCCCGCCCCTGGCCGGATGGTTCGCCAAATTCGCCATGTTCCGGTCGGTGATCATCGCCGGGGGAACGGCCACCGTGGTGCTGGCGGTCATCGCCTCCATCAACGTGGTCATCGCCCTCTACTACTACACCCGGGTGGTCAAGGCGGTGTGGCTCGACCCGGTCCCCGCAGGCGTTGCCATCCGCGAACAGACCGCGCCGGCCGGGTCTCTCTCACTTGCCCTCGGCATCACGCTGGCGCTAACGGTCATCATCGGATTCTTCCCGGCGATCGCCACCGTCTTCGCCGACGCGTCGCGGGTCCTCACCGCCGCCGGCGGCTGACCCTTCCCGCGCGACAATCCCGGCGGATATGGCGCGATTGTCGCGCAAGAAGGAGGACGGCTCAGCGGGGAGAGCCGGTGGAGCCTCGGACCGCCAGGCTGGGCGCCAGGCGGATGGTGGCCGGTGGCTCGGCGTCGCCCGCCATCAACTTGAGCAGCGTGGCGGCGGCCTGGGCTCCCATCTGCCGGTAGGGAATTCGCACGGCGGTCAGCGGCGGCTGCATCAGGTCGAGTAGGGGTATGTCGTTGTAGCCGGTGACCGAGATGTCGGTCCCCACGTCCTTGCCCCGCGCCCGGATGGCGCGGTAGCAGGCCAGCCCCAGGAGGTCGTTGGCGGCGACGATGGCGGTCAGCTCGGGATGACGGTCGAGCAATGCATCCGCGGCGACGTACCCCGGCTCCACCTGATACCACTCCGCCTCCTCCACCACTTCGGGGTCCGCCTCCAGGCCCTCATTCCGCATCCAGCTCATGAACGCATCCCGTCGGGCCAGACCGGTCGACGTGGAGGACGGGCCGGCGATGTGGCCGATTCGCCGGTGCCCCAGAGAAGCGAGATGCTTGACGGCCAGGCCGATGCCGGCGTGATCGTCGCCGAGAATCGCCGGAACCGGGTCGTTGTCCAGCGTTCGGTTGACGAGCACGACGGGAACGTTGTGTCCCGCCGCCAGACTCGGCTGGGGATCCTTGCGGATCACCGTGGCCAGTATCAGCCCGTCGACATGACGCTCGAGCATGTCGGCCACCACGGTCTCGGCATGGGACTGGCCCCGGTCGGCATTGCCGATGAGCATCGAGTATCCCTCCTCGACCAGAACCGACTCCGCCCCGGCGATGATCGGGCCGAACAGCGGGTTCTCGACGTCGGGAATCACCACGCCCACCGACATGGTTTGGTTGGTGCGCAATCCGCGCGCCAGCGGGTGGGGCCGGTAGCCGAGCCGGCGGGCTGCACCCAGCACCCGTTCCACAGTGTCGGGGTTGACAACCGACGACGTAGAAGGATTGAGTGCCCGGGACGCGGTGGACACGTGCACCCCCGCCTCACGGGCGACATCCTTCAGGGTGGTTCGGTCCGCCATCTCACACCAACTTAGACTCAGAGCCCTTCCGTCTGCCGTCTCACGGCGAACCGTGATGTTCCACGAACCGGTGACTTTGCGGGATTGCCGTCGATAAACGATACTACAAACGATTGCGCCCAAGTACTGCGTCCGTCGCCAGGCGGGCGGAGCGAAGAGAGGAGCGAACTCGATGGCTCAAGAGAAGTTTCCCCACCGGATCGGCTGGATCGGGACGGGACGCATGGGTTTTGCCCTGGCGGGCCGGTTGCTCGATGCCGGGGTGGACCTCTGGGCCTACAACCGGACGCGGTCCAAAGCGGAGCCGCTGGCCGAGAAGGGCGCCAAGATCGTCGATTCGCCCTCCGACCTGGCGGAACGCGACATCGTCTTCACCATGGTCGCCGGCCCCGACGACGTTCTCGACGTGACCATCGGCGAGGAGGGTGTCCTGTCCCGGGGCGATGCCCGACCTCAGATCATCATCGATGCCACCACGATCGACTCGGCGACGTCCCGGGAACTGACCGAGCGCGCCGCCGAAGGTGGCACCACCGTCCTGGCCGCTCCCGTGTCGGGAAACCCGAAGGTGGTCAAGTCGGGAACTCTCACCTCCGTCGTCTCGGGACCCCGCGATGCCTTCGAAGTGGCCCTGCCCTACCTGGAGGTCTTCGGGCGCAAGGTGACCTACGTCGGCGAGGGCGACGAGGCCCGTCTGGTGAAGATCTGCCACAACCTCATGCTGGGCGTCGTCACCCAGTCGATGGCGGAGATCACCATGCTGGCCGAAGCCGCCGGCGTATCGCGGGCCGATTTCCTCGAGTTCCTCAACGACAGCGTGATGGGCTCAACCTTCACCCGATACAAGACTCCGGCTTTCGTCAACCTCGACTACACGCCGACCTTCACGTGGCACTTGCTCCGCAAGGACTTCGAGCTCGGCTTGTCGACCGGTCGGGAGCTCGACGTTCCGCTCCCTACCGCCGCCCTCGTTCACCAGATCGTCGTGGACGGCATCGGGCGGGGCTTCGGCGACCAGGACTTCGCTGCGCTTCTGACGCGGCTTGCCGAAGGGGCGGGACGTAATATCGAGTCCGAGAACAAGGAAGTCTCCGACGGACTGAGCTGACCATGGCCGAAAATTCGCTTCTCGAAAGAATGCACAAGCAGGGCCACGACCGCCTCCTCATCGGCGGCGAGTGGCGCGACGCCTCCGACGGCGCCGAGATAAAGGTGTTCGATCCCGCTACCGGCGAGCCGGTGGCCACGGTGCCGAGCGGCTCGGCCGCCGACGCCGCCGCCGCGGTCGACGCCGCCGACCGGGTGGCGGACGAGTGGGCGGCCACCCCGCCGCGTGAGCGGGCCGAGATGCTCCGCCGTTCGTTCGAACTGATGACCGAACGAGCCGATGATCTCGCTTCGCTGATCGTCCTCGAGATGGGCAAGACATTCGCCGAGTCGAAGGGCGAGATCCGATACGCCGCCGAGTTCTATCGCTGGTTCTCCGAGGAGGCGGTGCGCAACGACGGCTCGATCACGTTGGCTCCGGGGGGTGACAAGCGCATCCTCTCCATCGGCCAGCCGATCGGGATCTCGCTTCTCATCACACCGTGGAATTTCCCGGCGGCGATGGCGACCCGGAAGATCGGCCCTGCACTGGCCGCGGGGTGCACTGTGATCCTCAAGCCGGCATCTGACACGCCACTGACCGCGCTGGCGGTTGCCCAGTTGATGGAGGAGGCCGGGGTTCCGCCCGGAGTCATCAACGTCCTGCCGTCGAAACGCTCCTCCGAGGTCGTGCCCGTGATCCTCGGCGACAGCCGGGTGAGGAAGCTCTCGTTCACCGGATCCACCGAGGTCGGCCGGACCCTCCTCGCCCAGGCGGCGGAGCGGATCGTCTCGTCATCCATGGAACTGGGGGGAAATGCTCCCTTCCTCGTCTTCGATGATGCCGACATACAGGCGGCCGTGGAAGGCGCCATGGTGGCGAAGATGCGCAACGGCGGCCAGTCATGCATCGCCGCCAACCGCTTCCTCGTCCACGAGGCGGTGGCGGACGAGTTCTCGACGGCCTTCGCCGAGGCGATGAAGGCGGTGCGGGTGGGACCCGGCTCCGATCCCGATGTCGACCTCGGCCCGCTCATCAACGAATCCGCCCAAGGGGACATGAGCGAGTCGGTGGAGATGGCCGCCGACGCTGGATCCGAGATACTGGTCGGCGGTCACGCTCCCGACCGTCCCGGCTACTTCTTCGAGCCGACCGTCATCGCCGGGGTGGCGGCGGATGCCTCCATCCTCGGCCGCGAGATCTTCGGTCCCGTCGCGCCGGTGGTCAGCTTTCAGACGGAAGAAGAGGCGATCTCTCTCGCCAACGACACCATTCACGGCCTGGCCGCCTACCTCTACACCGCCGACCTCAGCCGAGCCATGCGAGTCGCCGAAGCACTCGAGTCCGGCATGGTAGGAGTCAACCGGGGCCTCATCTCCGATCCGGCGGCTCCCTTCGGTGGCGTCAAAGAGAGCGGCGTCGGTCGCGAAGGGGGCCATGAGGGAATGAAGGCGTTCCTCGAGACGAAGTACATCGCTGCCTCCTGGTGACCCGGCGGCTCTCAGCGTCGCAAGCCCTCGCCGACTAACCATCCCGTGCGGTGTCGGTGTGGAACAATTACGCCGCCCGGCCCGTGAAGGAGGAGTCCGTCGATGTCGATGCCCACGCTCGACGACGTGGCGCGTGAGGTGGGCGTCCATCCCTCGACGGTATCCCGGGCACTGAACCCGTCGCGGGCGAGGCTGGTCAACCCGGAGACCCGTCAGGCGGTGGAGGAGGCGGCGCGCCGCCTCGGCTATCGACCTCACATGGGGGCCCGCGGTCTGCAAAGCGGCCGCACCGCCACCGTGGGTGTGATTGCCGCCGACCTGGGCAATCCGTTCGTCACCCCGATCATCCACGGGATCACCGCCTCTCTCGAGGTAGCGGAGACCATGCCGGTCATCGCCGAAACCCAGGACGAACACGACCGTTTCGCCCGAATCCTCGACCATATGCTGAGCCGGCGGGTCGACGCCGTGGTGGCGGTCGCCACCCGAGCCGGCGACCGCCAGATCCTCGAGGACGCCGCCCGGATCGCACCGGTCGTGATCGCCGCCCGTCCCCTCCCCGGATCGCACCTTCCTCAGGTGATCCACGACGACGCCGCCGGCGCCACGTTGGCCGCCGAGCATCTGCACGAATTGGGCCACCGGACGGTGGTCCAGCTGCGCGGTCCGCTCGACGTGGCCAACTTCGATCGCCGGGCGGAGGCCTTCTCGGCTTCCTGCCGCCGCCTGGGCATGACCGAGATCCCCCTGGCGGATACTGGAGCCCGTCCGATCTCGGAGGAGGGTCGGCGCCTGATGGAGACGTTGCTGGGTGGGAGGGCAACGGTGCCGACGGCCGTGTTCGCGCACAATGACCTCATGGCTCTGGGCGCCCTGGCGGCTCTCAAGGCGGCCGGGCTGGAGGTGCCCGCCGATGTCTCGCTCATCGGGTACAACGACCTTCCGGCGATGGATCTGGTGGCACCTCCGCTGACGACCATCCGCTACCCCAGCCGGGAGATCGGCCTCGCCGCCGGTGAGCTGGTTGTCGAGCTCCTCAGCGGGACGCGACCCCCCGGAGTGTGCCTCGAGCCGGCGCTGGTGGTGCGGGCTTCGACTCGACGGCTCGACTGACTTGGTAGGGTGGCTGCAATCGTTTGAAGCCGTAGAGGAGGCCCGCAGTGACCGGAAGTGTTGTGGTGATCGGGGGCTCGGCCGGCCTGGGTAAGGCGATCGCCGCCCACTACGCCGCTCAGGGCCGCGAAGTAGTAGTGAGCAGCCGCGATTCCAGCCGGGCGGCCGCAGCCGCCGATGAGATCGGGGGCAACACCCGGGGCGTGGCGGTGGATTTGGCCGAGCCGGCCGGAATCGGGGCGGCACTGGCGGATCTGGGCCCGGTACAGCACCTGGTCATCGCCGCCATCGAGCGAGACGAGAACAAGATCCGCGAGTACTCGGTGGAGCGTGCCGCCGGCCTCGCCATCCTCAAACTCGTCGGCTATCCCGAGGTGATCCACTCGCTCGTGGATCGATTCACCGACGATGCCGCCGTGGTGCTCTTCGGTGGTTTGGCCAAGGATCGGCCTTATCCCGGGTCCACCATGGTGAGCACCGTCAACGGCGGTATAACCACGCTCATCAACACTCTGGCCATCGAACTGGCTCCCATGCGGTTCAACGCCATCCATCCCGCCGTCGTGGGCGACACCCCCTATTGGGAGAACAAGCCCGAGCAGGTGTTGGAGGCGATCCGAAGCCGGACCCCCACCGGCCGCCTGGTGCAAACCGCCGACATCGTCCACGCCGTCGCCTTCCTCCTGGAGAACCCGGCGGTCAACGCGGTCAACCTACACGTCGAGGGCGGTTCACTTCTGATGTGATCCACCAGACCGGGGATCAGTCCAGCTTGTCGGAGAGGTACTTCCAGTCGCGGGCGAACCGGTAGGAGTGGCGGGGGGGAGGGCCGGGCGCCGTCGTCTCCAGCCACCTCACCCGGTCGGTGCCGGGATTGGCGAATTCGTGGACGCAGCCGACCCCGGCGAGGGCCACGTCGCCCGCCTCCAGGCGGTACTCCTGGCCGTCGAAGCGGGCGTCCACGCCGCCGTCGAGGATCTGATACGTCTCCTCGAAGGGATGGTCGTGGGCCCCGGCGAACCCGTTCGGCTCGTATTGCACCATGAACATGGTGGAGAGCTGGGCCCCCAGGTCATTGTCGACCATCATCTTCACCGTGATACCGCTGTAGACGAGGAGGGCGGTGCGCATGCTGGCCGACACGGCCAGACGGTCCTGGGTTTGCTTGTCGACGTCCATGTTCTCGGGATCGATGTGCCCGTAATCACGGGTCCGGGGGTCGCGTACCTCCACTGCCATCGGCTCGCCGGCCTCGAAGTCCGGCACGAAAAAGGTGTCGCCGTCATGGTGAGAGCGGGGCTGAGGGGCGAGCATCTCGGACCAGCGCACCGGGGCCGACCCGGCGTTGCGCCAACGGTGCTGCGCTCCCACCGGCACCAGTCCGTAATCTCCCGGTCGCATCGTCACCGCGCCACCCGGCGTCTCGCACACCACCTCGCCCTCCAGCACGTAGACACTCTCCTCGAAGGAGTGCACATGGGAGGCGACGACCCCACCCGGCTCCAGCCGGCACACCGAGAACCCGGTGTGCACCGAGGCCGCCTTCGAGTCGTCGACGATCGTCCAGCGGCTGAAGCCGTCGCTGTGCCCTGAGTACTCCTTCGGCACGACGAATTCGGCTTCGGCCGCAGGGGCGACGATGTGTCGAAAGTTCATCCTTACCTTTCCTTGACCTCGGGCCGCCCGTCAGACGGGTAACCACGCTTCCTTGCGGTTCTCGATCTGGCCGACCAGGTAGTCCCGGGAGGAGTTGACGAGACCCACCGCCCGGGAGATGTCGGCGATCATCTTGCCGTTGCGCTTGTGGATCTTGCCGCCGATGATGACCGTGTCGACGTTGGAGACGTCGGCGGCCAGCACGACCGTGGCGACCGGGTCGATCACAGGGGCGGTATTGATGTCGCTGCCGCCGATCACCACCACGTCGGCCTTCTTTCCAGGGGTCAAGGATCCGGTCTGGTCTTCCAGCCCTACGACATGAGCCCCGTTGATCGTGCCCATCTGGAGCGCATCCCGGGCGGTGATCGTGTCCTCGGGGATCTCCACGTCTGCCTGCCACGCTTCGGAGTTGACCAGCACGCGTTCGGCTCCGAACGCCGCCCGCATCTGGGTGAACATGTCGCCCGGTACTGTCGTCACCACGTCGACCGACAGGGAGGGCCGCAGGTCGTGGGCGATGCACGGCGCGGTGGGAGGCTGGCCGTGTCCCATCTGCAACTCCACCTGCGCCGCCACCGAGACGGTGCCCCCGCTGTCCCGGACCAGCTCCCACTCCTCGTCGCTCAGGTAGCAGGAGTGGATGTAGGTAGTGTCGGGGCCGAGCAGTCCCATCTCCGACAGCTGCTTGACCATGCCGAAACGACCGGCGAGGCGGCCCATGGCGACATGAACGGTGATCGGCAGGCCCAACTCCCGGGCGAGATTCCACTCCTCTCGCACCACCTCGGGCTTGCAGAACCCCGGGCCCCGGGTGGCCAGCGCCATGGTGAGGAGGCCGCCGTTGGAGGCGAAGTAGGTGTCGTGCACCCGGCGCACGTCGTCGGCCGGAATGGCGATGCTGCTCTCGAACCAGTAGTCGGCGAGGGAAGTATTGGCGCTGCCGTAGGCGTATACCCCCCGGATGCCGCTCTCCTGCAGGCCCCGGATGGCGGCGTCGGGATGCTCAGGAGTGTTGTTGATGTGGGACCAGTCGAGCAGCGTGGTGATACCGGCGTTTATGCATTCCAGGGAGCCCGCCAGATTGGAGGCGTACACGTCCTCGGGCCGATAGACGGGGGCGAAGGAGTCGAGGATCTCGACGAAGTAGTCATCCAGGGTGGCATTCGGGGCCGATCCCCTGATGGCCGTCTCCCAGGTATGGCGATGGCTGTCGATGAACCCGGGGATGACGATGTCTCCGCTGACGTCGATGACCTCCGCTCCGTCCGCCTCCAAATCGGGTCCCACCTGGGCGATCGTGTCGCCCTCGATCAACACGTCGCCCGTCGGGAAATCCCCCAGGGCGGAGTCCATGGTGACCACGTGGCCACCCTTCAGCAGCAGTTGGTCCGCCATCAGTCCTCTCCTTCAATCCGCTCAACCGAGCGTAGAGCTGCAAACGCTTGCTGGCAAGGGAGGCGTAGCCTTCCCAGACCGAGCTCACCGACGTTTTCATGCGCGAAAACGGGATCGGGCTTCCGTTTCGGTCTCGGTGGAGCGCAGCCAGGCGACCAGCAGCGCCAGGGCGGCCCCGACGTACACCATCCCGGCGGGTATCCACATGATCACTCCCGCCAGCTGCTGATCCGCCAGGGGGCTGAGACCC
>DATABS010000044.1:0-2968 GCA_036259475.1 Acidimicrobiia bacterium
CCCGAGCACGGCTCCCCGGGGAGGATGCGAACCAGGATGAACACCACAAGCAGCACCCCGGCCAGGACAGGAAGGGCGACGAGAATGCGGCGGGCGATGTAGCCGATCATGGCGCGGTAGATAGTAGAGAGGGGGCGGCCACCCTACGCGGTGGCCACCCCCTCTCATTCCAGGACAGCCGGATCAGCCTCCGGTGGTGTCGGTCGTGGGAGCGTTGATCAAGGCGCCCCACAGGTAGGCGTAGTACTCGAAACCTCCGGTGTTACCCACATGCAGTGGGTGGGAGGCGTCGATACCGACCGCCCACGAGGTGACGACGTCGTTGGCGTCGAGGTCAGAGCCGTCGTGAAATGTCACGCCCTCACGGATCGAACAGGTCCACACGGTTCCATCCTCGTTCGGGTCGCAGCTCTCGGCCAGGACCGGCACGACGTTGCCTTCGAGGTCGTAGCCATACAGGCCCTCGAGCACCTGCTCGCAGGCCGACAGCGATTCCCCGTCGGTCTCGTCATGGCAGAACAACGAGATCGGCTCGGCGTTCTGGATGAACACCATGGTGTCGGACCCCGGATCCATCGTGTCGAACTGCGGTGCCCCGAAGGGAGGCACCGTCGCGCCCTCCACGGTCGCCAGGGCGGCGTCGGCCGCGGCGCCATGGGCGATGGGAACCATCGGCACGTGCTCCCTGAGGAGGTCATTCGCCTCGGCGTAGATGGGAGCGGCCTCCGCCTCGTCAACCGTAGCCGCACCCTCGTCGAGCAGCGCGAGCAGGTCGGCGATCGGGTCACCGAACTGCGGACCGCGGAAGTGCGTGTCGAGGAAGTTCGTCACGTGCGGATAGTCGGCGCCCCACCCGAGCAGGTGGATGCCGTCGAGGTCTCCGACCGACGAGGCCTCGATGAAGGCACCTGACTCCATCTCCTCCACCGTGGCGTTGATCCCCAGGTTCTCCTGGAGCTGGGTGGCGATCTCCGTTGCCACCGCGCCCGGTTCCGGCAGGTAGACCCGGAAAACATCGCGGTAGCGGATCGTGGTGTCGAATCCGTCCCCGAAGCCGGCTTCCTCGAGGAGTGCCTGGGCGGCCTCTGGATCGAATTCGTACCACTCCTCACCTTCGCAGCCGTTGGGAATGCTGCAGGGGGTGAAGTGGGAAGCGACCTCGGACCCAGTCGGATAGAAGTTGTCGACTATCCGCTGGCGGTCGATGCCCATTGCCACCGCTTGACGGACGCGTGGGTCATCGAAGGGCGGGAAGGTGTTGGCCATCCCTACATAGAAGATGTTGGGGTTCTGGTCCTCCAGAAGCACCAGGCTGTCGTCGCCCTCGATGGTCTCGTAGTCGCTGGCGGCCAGGTTGGTGATGAAGTGGGCATTGCCCGACTGCAACTCCAGAATCCGCGAGGTGCTTTCGGCTGCCCAGCGGAAGACGAGGGTGTCGAACGACGGCACCTCGCCCCAGTAGTCCTGGTTGGCCGACATCACGATCTCCGACCCGCGGTCCCAGACGTCGAGCACGAACGGCCCGGTGCCGACCGGGTTATCGAGCGGCGATCCACCCGTTGCCTCCAGGTGTTCGGCCGGCTGCACCGCAAAGGGCACGAAGGCCAGCTTGGCCAGGAAGGCCGGATCAGGCGAGCAAAGTGTGAAAACGACCTCGTGGGTCCCGGTGGCCTCGATCGATTCGATCTTGCCGCCGTAGTCGCAGCTCTCGGCCGCCACCGATGCCATATCGCCACTCGGTTCCTCGCCGGCAGTCGTGTCGGTGGTGTCGTCCGGCGCCTCTGTGGTGGCCGGTGCCGTGGTCGGCGTGGTGTCGGGTGTGGTACCGGAGGTGGTGTCCACCGGCTCATCCGCACCGCAAGCGGCCGCCACGAGGGCGAGGACGGCTACCAAAGCCATCCATTTCAGTCGTCTCATTCTTCCTCCTGTTTTCAGTGTGAGGTGCTCCGGTGCCCCGGAGCCGTTGAGAACGGTACACGGTTGGAATGAATCGTGATGCGTACCTGCATCAGGTCTATGCCTGTTTACGTCCGAACCTGTCGAACGGTTCGTCGGCGCTGACGTCGTGAGCCGCCGCCAATTCCTCCACAGCCTCCAAATCCAATCTGGATTTCGGAGGCCAGGGATCATCCTGTTCGACCCGGGTCGGAGCATCTGCGACGGTCCAACGTTGTGGGTCGGTTTGGTCCAGCTCATCCCATGTGATCGGCATGGCCACCGGAGCGGCCGCCCGGGGGCGAACGGACCAGGGAGAGACCGCCGACTGGGCCCATCGGTTACGGAGCCAGTCGACGAACACGCGGCCGCGCCGTTCTTTCTTCAGGAATTCGGTCGTTAGCGTCTCCGGATGACGGGCGGCGAGAATCTCTGCGAGAAGCCGTGACGTTCGGCCCACTGCTTCGAAATCGTGCACCGGGTCGATGATGGCGATGATGTGGTAGCCGCTGGACCCGGTGGTCATCAGGCCGGGTGACAGCCCGATCTCTTCCATCACCGCCCGGGCAGCATGAGCCCCGTCACGGGGCGGCTCGGCGCCGTCGGCTGGGTCCAAGTCGAGGATCAGGCGGTCGGGCTTTCCGAGTTCGGGCAGGCGGGAAGTCCAGATATGGAACGTGATGGTGCCCTGGTTCGCCAGGTAGAGGAGGTCGTCGGCCGACCCGCAAAGCGGGTGGTTGGTCGTTCCACCTTCCTTCGGGACCTCGACCCGCTCGATGGAATCGGGGAAATGCTTGGAGGCGTTCTTCTGCATGAAGCCCGACTCGGCAATGCCGTTGGGGAAGCGCTGCAGGGTGAGCGGGCGACCCTGCAGGTGAGGCACCATTGCCTCGGCCACTGCTCGGTAGTACTCGATCACCTGGCCTTTGGTGATGCCGTCCTCGGGAAACAGCACCTTGTCGGGATTCGTGACCTCTACCACCGGACCATCATCCCGTTTTCGCGCATCAAATGCGCGCTATAGCGCGCATTT
>DATABS010000045.1:0-27648 GCA_036259475.1 Acidimicrobiia bacterium
GTTTGCACGCTATGGCGTGCAAACGGTGCGCGAAAACGGATGGGGCGCTTCGACCCCCTTCCATTCTCGCCAGGGAGGCTGCAGTGTGGGGCGATGGAGATCGATGGACTGGTCCGTTCCCGTGCCGCCGCCCAGTACGGAGTCGTCTCCCGGCGCCAGCTCTTCGAAATGGGGCTCACCCGCAGCGCCGTGACCCATCGGGTGGCGAACGGCATGCTGACGCCGGTCACTCGCCGGGTACTGGTCTTGGCCGGGACGCCGCCGCTGGCCGCTCAGGCGGCAATGGTTGCGGTGTTGGATGCCCCGTCCGGTTCGTTCCTGTCTCATCGCTCCGCCGCGGCCTGGTGGGGGCTCCCCGGTTTCGACCTCCATGGAAGGCTAGAGGTGACCGTCCCCCGTCGGGGCGCCCCGAGGGAGACGGAAGCGGCGAGATGGCACTACCAACATCCCATACCGGACCATGCCGTTTGCAGCCTCCGGGGCCTCACCGTCGCCGCGCCGGCCTTGATGCTCATGCACCTCGGCGCTGTCTGTCACGAAGGACGCGTGCGGCGAGCCCTGAACAACTCACTGGCCCGGGGCATCGTGGGACTGGCGGCGCTGCGGGCACTGCGCGAGGAGTTGGCAGGCTCGGGTCGTAACGGTGTCGGAGTGCTGGGCAGCATCCTCGAGGAGATCAACGACGACTACGTCCCGACCGACTCCGGCGTCGAGTTGCGACTATCCGAGCTGGCGGACCATTACGGCGTCGCACTGGAGAGACAAGTGTGGGTGGGGGAGGCCAACGAGCGGATTGGGCGGGCGGACTTCCGCCTCAAGACGGAGCCGAACGGATTGATCGAGCTGCTCAGCTTCACCTATCACGCCATGTTCCTCGACCGCTTGGAGGACGAAAAACGCTTTCGAAGGATGAGGCGGGCGGGTTTCGAGGTACTGCGGGTGTGGGATGTAGATGTCTGGAATCGACCGGATCATGTAGGCGCATCCCTGATCCGGTTCTCGATGGAGTTGGCAGGCCAACGGCTCCGGGCGCGATGACCACCTCTCATCGTTCTCGCGCACCGATTGCACGCCATAGCGTGCAAACGGTGCGCGAAAACGGGTTATTGGAGCTCGGGGATGAGCCGCTCCAGCATCGTCAGGCACGCTTGTAGCTGCGTCAGCTCGATGAACTCGTCCGGCTTGTGCGCCTGCTCGATGCTCCCCGGCCCGCACACCACCGGGGCGATGCCTATCTCCTGGAAGAGCCCGGCTTCGGTCCCGAACGAAACCACTTCCATCTCCGTGTTGCCGGTCAGGCGGCGGGCCAGGGCCAGGGCTTGCCCGTCCGGGTCGCGACGAAAGCCTCCCACTGCACCCACCGTGGTGGTCGTGACGGTGGCCTCGGGGTACTCCCGGCGCATCCTCGGGAGCAGCACCTCGTCGACGAATCGGTTGGCCCGCTCCAGCACATAGGCAACGTCGTCCGCTTCGACCGGACGGATCTCCCAGTCGAATACAGCCGATCCGGCGGTGATGTTGCGGGCCACCCCGCCGGAGATCGTCCCGACGTTGATGGTGGAGGCGGGTGGCTCGAAAGGGCTGTCGGCGGGTGCCCGCTCGGCCAACTCGTCGCTGAGCCCGTCGAGCATCCCGATGAAGCGGGCGGCGGCGTGGATCGCCCCCGCTCCCGCCGCCGACATCGAGGCGTGCCGCTCCACGCCGTGGATCTCGGTGGTGAACTCGTAACAGCCCTTGTGGGCCACCACGATCCCCAGCCCGGTCGGCTCACCGATGATCGCGACGGCAGGCAAAGTACCGTCGGACTTCAGCGCCTCGAGCATCACCTTCGCCCCGTTGCATCCCTCCTCCTCGTCGTAGGTCATGGCGAGATGGAGCGGCCGGGTCAGTGACGAGGCGGCGAAGCGGGGGGCGATCGCCAGCATGCAGGCGATGAATCCCTTCATGTCCGTCGTACCGCGTCCCCAAACGCGCCCCTCGGTGACCGAGGCGGTGAACGGCGGGCGGGTCCACTCCTGGCCCTCCACGGGGACCACGTCGGTATGGCCGGAAAGGATGACGCCGCCCTCGACCTCCGGACCGATGGTGGCGAAGACGTTGGCCTTGTTGCCGGGCGGATCGGTCGTGACCGCCACCCTGGCCCCGACCGCCGCCAGCAGGTCGGTGGCGTAGTCGATCAGATCCAGGTTGGAGTCGGTCGAAACGGTGGGAAAAGACACCAGCCGACTGAGGATGTCCACCGTTCGGTCGAGCACGGCGACTCAGTTCTTGACCAGGATGGGACGGGGGAAGGAGGTGAGCGTCTCCGCCGGCCCCTCGTCGGCGATGCGGATGCTTTCGGTGATCTCGATGCCCCAGCCGTCCATCCACAGTCCGGGCATGAAATGGAACGTCATGTCGGGCTGAAGGATCGTCGTGTCCGAGGGCCGGAAGCTGATCGTCCGCTCGCCCCAGTCCGGGGGATACGACAAGCCGATCGGATAGCCGCAGCGGCCCTCTCTCTCGATGCCGGCCCGACGCAGGGTGTCGTTGAGGGCCTCCGCCACCTGGCCGGCGCGGTTGCCCGCCCGAGCGGCATCGAGTCCCGCCTCCAGGCCGGCCAGCAGCGCCTCCTCCGCCCGACGCACCTCCGCCGGTGGTTCGCCGAGGAAGACGGTCCGGCTTAGCGGGGCGTGGTATCGGCGATAGCACCCGGCTACCTCGAAGAACGTTCCCTGGCCCCTCTCCAGGGGCAGGTCGTCCCAGGTGAGGTGGGGCGCGGACGCCTGGGCTCCGGTGGGCAGCAGCGGGACGATGGCGGGGTAGTCACCGCCGTGGCCGTCGGCCCCTCTGGCGCCGGCGGCGAGGATCTCAGCCACCAGGTCGTTCTTGCGCATGCCCGGCTCCACCAGTTCGGCGATGCACCGGTGCATCTCTTCGACGATGCGGGCCGCCCGTCGCATGTAGACGAGCTCCTGGGGTGATTTCACGGCCCTCTGCCAGTTCACCAGCCCGGTGGCGTCGACATATTTCGCCTGGGTGAAGGCGGCGCGCAGCGCCTCCCAGCCGGCGGCGGTGAAGTAGTAGTTGTCCATCTCCACTCCGACGGCCTGGGCGCCGATTTCGGCGAGGAGCTTGGCCAGATGCTCCATCGGGTGGCGGTCGATTGCCTGGACGTAGTCGTCGGGGTAGCCGTGGATGTGGTCGGCCGCCATGTAGACGGTGTGTCGGGCCCCGTTGGTGTCCTGCATCCGACCCCACCAGTGAGGGTCTCCTTCCAGGGTGACGACCACTCCCTGGTGAACATAGAACGACCAGCCGTCGTATCCCGTGAGCCAAGCCATGTTCGAAGGGTCCGACACGACGAGCGTGTCGATGCCCCGGCCCTCCATGGCGTGACGCGTCTTGGTGAGGCGGTCGGCGTATTCGTCTTGTGTGAACCCGGAAGGGCGATCGGGCATATTCAGTGCGAGAGAACGGCGCGGAGGAACGCTTTCGTTCGAGTCTGGGTCGGTTCGCGGAGGATCTTCTCCGGCGTTCCCTCCTCGATGATATTGCCGCCGTCGAACATCAGAACCCGGTCGGCGGCCTCCCGGGCGAATCCCATCTCGTGGGTGACGAGCATCATCGTCGTCTCGCCCTGGAGAGCGATGTCCTTGATCACCGCCAGCACCTCCCCCACGAGCTCGGGATCGAGAGCCGATGTCGGCTCGTCGAAGAGCATCACCTTGGGTCGCATGGCCAGTGATCGGGCGATCGCCACCCGCTGTTTCTGCCCTCCGGAGAGATAGCCCGGGTAGTGACCGGCTTTTTCACCCAGGCCGACCTGCTCGAGCAGTTCGATGCCCCGTTCCTCGGCTTCCTCCTTGGAGAGCCCGAGGACCTTCATCGGGCCGAGCGTCAGGTTCTCCAGCGCCGTCATGTGAGGGAACAGGTTGAAATGTTGGAACACCATGCTGATGTCGGTCCGCACATCTCTCACGTGCTTCTCCCTCGCCGGGCTCAGCTCCCCGTTCTTCTCTTCGTGGTAGAGATGGCGTCCGTCGATGACCACATAGCCGGAATCGGGCCGGTTGAGGGTCATGATGACCCGCAGGATGGTGGTCTTGCCTGAACCGGACGGTCCGATGATCACCACCTTCTCCGTCGGCGCGACCGTGAGGTCCAGATCCTGGAGGACATGGTTCTCACCGAAGGAAAGGTTGATCTTGTCCAGCCGGACCATCGGCTGGCCGTTGGTGTCTCTATCTCTCGTAGCCATAGCGTCTCTCCAGGTAGCGGACGAAGAGGGCGGAAGGGATGCTCACCGCCAGGAACATCAGTCCCATCACTGTGTAGGGCTCGACCGGCTGGAAGGTGCGCGAGGCGATGCTCTGAGCGGCGAGGAGGATGCCTCCGGCGGCGATACCAATAGCCAGCGGGGCGTCTTTGAACATGGCGACCAAATAGTTGCCCAGGGCGGGTATCACTGTTGGGATCGCCTGGGGCAGCACCACCCGGGTCCAGGTGGTGGTCGTCGACAGGTTGAGGGCGGTGGAGGCCTCCCATTGGCCCCGCTCGACGTTGTCGATCCCCGCCCGGTACGACTCCGAGGTGTAGGTCCCGTAGTGGACCCCGAGGCCGACGACGAGCGCGACGAACGGCGAGAGAGTCAGTCCGAAGTTGGGTAGGACGTAGAAGATGAAGAAGAGCTGGACCAGGAGAGGGGTGGAGCGGATGAACTCGATCAAGGCGATAGCTGGATAGCGCACGATCCTGATCTCGGAGCGACGCAACAGGGCGAGGATCAACCCGAGGATCATTCCGATCGTGATGCCGACCAGCGTCGCCACCACCGTCTGCCACAACCCCCTGGCGATGGCGGGGAGGATCTCCAGGGCGTACTCCATGTCCCACGACCAGCCCTGGCTCTGGGCGAAGACGAAGATCATGCCCGCACCCGGTACCACTCGCTGCCCACCTTCTTCTCTGCCCAGCGGAAGGCCAACGCCAGCAACTGGGCTAGCACGAAGTACATCACCAGCGCCGAGCCGTAGATGACCGCGGTGCTCGGTGGGTCGTCCATGATGGGCCGCTGCACGCGCAGGTTTTGGGCTTCCGACGTGAGGTCGGCGATCCCCACGAGGGCTACGAGCGCGGTGCCTTTGAGGACCTCGATGCTCAGGTTGCCGTAGGGGGGGATCATCACCACGATCGCTTGCGGCAAGGTGATGTTTCGTAGCCGGTCACTCACCCGAAGGTTGAGGGCAATCGAGGCTTCCGTCTGGCCCCGGGGGACGGACTGGATACCCGTGCGGACCACCTCGGCGCCGTAGCCGCCCATGTTGACGCCCAGGGCGATGATGGACGCGGCGAAGATCTGGGGAGGAATTCCCAGCATGATGGGAATGGCGAAGGCGGCAAAGAACACCAGCACGATCGCTGACGCTCCCCGGGCGATCTCCACGTAGACCCGCGAGATGGCACGGAAATAGCGCTTCTCGCTCAAACCCATGATTCCGAAGATCAGGGCCAACACGGTTCCCAGGAGGAAGGCGAACACGAAGATCTGCACGGTCAACCAGGCTCCTCCCGCCAGTGCCTCGAGTTGATTGCCGTTCAGCAAGATGGGCCCACACTACGGGACGCCGCCCGAGGAATGCTCCTGCGGGCGGCGTCCGTGGGTGTCATGATTGTGGTCGGCCGGACGTCTCAGCCGCCGGTCAGGTCTTCGACTGTCAGGTCCTTGGCCGCTTCGACGGCGGCCTCGGAGAACCCGAACTCCTCGATGATCGGCAGGACCCGGTCCTCTTCCTGGAACTCGTTGAGCTTCTCGTTGAAGATGTCGCGGAACTCGGTGTTGTCAGGCGGGAAGGCAAAGGCACCGCAACCAAGCTGTTCTTCTCCGTCTATCACCGGGATGAAGCCGGGTGTCGCCTCGTAACCGTCCAGCTCGGCCACCTGTGCCTGCACGGTGGGACCGGTCAGGGCGAAGGCGTCGATGCGTCCGGCAGTCAGAGCGTCGACCAGGCTGGGCGTGTCACCGAAGCGGGAGATCTGGCCATCGGGGATTCCGGTCTCGACGGCGTAGGTCTCCTCCACCGCCCCACCCAGAACGCCGAGAGTGGCGTCCGAGTCGAGGAACGACTCGAAGTTTTCGAGCCCCAAAGGATTTCCTTCTTCGACGGCGAAGGACGTGTCGGCGCAGTAGTCGGGATCGGAGAAGGCGACCTGCTCGGCTCGCTCCGGGTTGATGAACATCCCGGCGGCGATCATGTCGTACTGTCCGGCCAACAGGCCAGGGATCAAGGAACCGAACTCCACAACGGTGGCCTCGACGTTGTCGATGCCCAGCTCTCCGAGGATGGCCTTGGCCAGCTCCGGCGCCTCACCGGTGGGCTCGCCGTCTTCGCCTTCGTAGCCGTAGGGCACCTCGTTGGCGATGCCGATCCGAACAGTGCCTTCGGGGAACATCTCACTCAGCGCTCCGTCACCACCGCCGTCAGCCGATGTGTCGCCTGTGGTGTCGCCGGCACCGCCGGACGTGGTCTCGCCGCCTTCTTCGGCGCCCCCGCAGGCGGCCAGGGCCAGCGACAATACGGCGAGCAGGGCGAGTATTCGTGTCAGAAAAGTCGTTCGTCTCTTCATCTTTTTCCTCCTTCGGGTTCGACCCTAGGCGGGGCCCGGGGACGACGGAACGACGCTAACCCTCGCCATTCCAGGACGCAACTGGAATCCAGGTTGTATACCGCCGGTATATAGTCAGCGCGATCGATAACCCGAGCCGGCGTAGACGAGGAGATTCGATGTCTGACCCAGCTTTTGCCAAGCCGACGAGCGAGGCGATCTACGAGCGACTCCGCGACCAGATCTGCCTGCTGGACCTGCCTCCCGGGACCCCCCTCAGGGAGCAGGCGCTGGCCAAGGAGTTCGGGGTGTCCCGTACCCCGATCCGAGAAGCCCTCACCATGCTGCGGGTGGACGGCCTCGTCACACCGCGCGACGGTGGGGGCTCGTCCGTATCGGTCGTCGATCTCAAATCTCTTCGTGACGTCTACGCTCTCCGGATCAAGCTCGCCGAGCTGATCGCCGACTTCATGGTGGCACCAGTCCCGGCCGGAGTCCTCGAGGACCTTCGCCAGTTGCGCACCGAAGTGGAGGCCGCCGCCCCCACTCACGACGCCCGACTGCTCGGGACCTTGTACAACCGTCTCCACGCCGCCAGCCTCTCGACTGTCGCCAACGAGCCGCTTCGCGTGATTTCCGATCGGCTCTTCCGTCAGACATCGCGCATCTGGATCGAGCTGCTGCCGGAGATGGACTGGGACGAGGAGGTCCAGATCTTCCTGGAGGAGATCGACCACACCCTGGAGGCGCTCGAGGGTGGTTCCGCCCGCTACATGGCCGAGATCCGTGCCAAGCACATGTCGATGCTGCTCAGCCGTTTCAACGCCTACCTGACCCGACCCTTGATCTGAGGAGAGAAACGACATGACCGGTTCGACCCATCGCCCCGGCACTCAGGCGGTATGGGGCGGCGAGGAGCGCTATCTCCTCGACCGCGCCACCCAGGTGCCGGTGGTGCACAGCGTCGCCTTCGGTTACGAGGATGTCGACGAGTGGCTCGACGTCGTGCGGGGCGAGACGCCCGGCCACATCTACGGCCGCAACAGCAATCCCACCGTGGCCGTCTTCGAGGAGAAGGTTCGCCTGCTCGAAGGCGGGGAGGCTGCCACCTCCGCCTCCACGGGGATGGCCGCCATATCCAACGCTCTCTACACACTTCTCCGGCCCGGTAAGCGGGTCGTGTCGGTGAAGGACACCTACGGGGGGACGAGCGAGCTGTTCACCCGATTCCTCCCCGCCTACGACATCGACGTGGAGCTGTGCGAGACCACCGACCACGAGGCCATCGAGGCGGCGGTGGCCCGGGGATGCGACGTGCTCTACCTGGAGACGCCGACCAATCCGACGCTGAAGGTGATCGACATCGAGCGTCTCGCCCGGGCCGGAAAGGAGCAGGGCGCCGTGGTGATCGTGGACAACACCTTCGCCACCCCGATCAACCAGAAGCCGCTGGCCCTGGGCGCCGACCTCGTCGTCCACAGCGCCACCAAGTTCCTCGGCGGCCACGCCGACGCCCTCGGCGGGATCGTCGTCGGGCCTGCCGGTCTGGTCGGCGACATCGATCACTTCCGCCAGATCAACGGCGCCACGCTGCATCCCATGGCCGCCTACCTCCTGTTGCGGGGGATGAAGACTCTCCACATACGCGTCGAGCGCCAAAGCGACAACGCCCGCCGGGTGGCGGAATTCCTGGAGAGCCACCCCAAGGTGGCCGCGGTCCACTACCCGGGGCTGGCGTCGCATCCCCAGCACGACATCGCCGCCCGGCAGATGAGCGGCTTCGGCGCCATGCTGAGCTTCAGCCTCGGAGAAGACTTCGAGCTCGTGAAAAAGTTCCTCCCGAGGCTCCGGCTCGCCCACCGGGCGGCCAACCTAGGAGCCGTGGAGACCACCGTCGCCGCCCCCGCCACGAGCAGCCACGTCGAGGTGTCGGTCGAAGGCCGGGCCGCTCTCGGTATACCAGAGGGGCTGGTTCGCTACTCGGCGGGGATCGAAGACGCCGACGATCTGATCGCCGACCTGTCGGCGGCCCTCGACGGAGTGTGAGATGACCGGCCGCCGGCCTCAGAGCTGGGTCTACTCCGCCGCCTTCATCGGCGTGGCGGTGCCGGGTCACGGCTGATGGGCGACCTCTTCGTCCTCACCGAACAGCCCATCCGCTCGCTGGTCGGCTTCGGCGATGAGGAACTCGCCGCGGTGGAGGCGGTCTACCCACTCATCAGCCGGGGCGAGGCGGTGATGCCGCCCATCATGCGGATAGATATCGTGGACCACAACGGCGAGGTCGACGTCAAGTCCGCCTACCTTCCCGGCTACGACGGGATCGCGATCAAGGTCTCGGCCGGCTTCTTCGACAATCCCGGCCTCGGGCTACCCAGTCTGGGTGGCTTCATGATGGTGCTCGACAGCCGGACCGGCGTGCCCGCGGCCGCCCTCTTCGACAACGGCTACCTGACCGACCTGCGCACCGCCCTGGCGGGAGCGGTGGCCGCCCGCCATCTCGCCCGGGCCGGGCCCGTGGCGGTCGCCGTGCTCGGAACCGGAGCCCAGGCCCGGTACCAGGTGGAGGCCCTGAAGCTGGTGAGGGAGTTGGCCTCGTTGACGATCTGGGGGCGCCGGCGTGAGGCGGCGGAGAAGCTCGCCGCCGACCTCGGTGGTGACCCGGCGGCGACGATCGAAGAGGCCGTGGCGGGCGCCGACCTCGTCGTCACTGCCACCCCCGCCACCGAAGGACTGATGGAAGAGCGTCACCTGCGCCCCGGGCTGCACATCACCGCGGTGGGTTCCGATGCCGAACACAAGAGGGAACTCGGTGAAGGAGTGCTCGCCGCCGCCGACCTGGTTGTCGTCGACTCCGCCGCCCAGAGTCTGCGTCTGGGAGAGGCCAGGTCGGCCGTCGAGGAAGGATACGACGCCGCCCGGCTGGTCGAGCTGGGCGCGGTCGTCTCGGCCCGGCATCCCGGGCGATCATCGGAGGCGCAGATCACAATCTGTGACCTGACCGGAACGGGGGCGCAGGACACCGCGATCGCCGCCCTTACGGTGAGCCGGGCGAGAGAGAGAGGCGTCGGCGATGTCATCGCCACCTGATATCGACATCGAGGCGGCCCGGCTGCGAATCGAAGGAATGGCGGTGCGCACCCCGCTCATGCCGTCCGTGCCCCTGTCCGAGCGGGTCGGGACCGACGTGTTCCTGAAGCTGGAAACGACCCAGCCGACGGGAGCGTTCAAACTAAGAGGAGCGGCGTCGAAGATCCTCTCGCTCTCGGAGGAGCGGCGGTCCCTCGGCGTTGTCACTGCCTCCACCGGCAATCACGGGCGGGGTGTCTCCTACGTCGCCCGTCGGCTGGGTATCCCGGCGACGGTGTGCGTTTCCGACGGGGTCCCGGCGGGGAAGCTGGCGGCGTTGCGCGGTCTTGGGGCGAAGGTGGAGGTCGCCGGCAGCTCCCAAACGGAAGCGATGAAACGGGGCTTCGAGATCGCCGAGGACGGAGCGACCTTCATTCATCCCTTCGACGATCCCGAGGTGATCGCCGGTCAGGGAACGATCGCCGCCGAGATCGCCGAGGATCTGCCGGAAGTGTCGACTGTGCTGGTGCCCCTCTCCGGAGGGGGGTTGCTGTCGGGGATCGCCGAGGGCCTACGTCAGTTCGCCGGCGACGCCGAGGCGGTGGGCGTCTCGATGACGCGGGTTCCGATCATGGTGATGAGCCTCGAGGCCGGGCGTCCCGTCGACGCTCCGGAGGAGACGACTCTGGCCGACTCGTTGCGCGGTGGGATCGAACTCGACAACCGCCACACCTTCAACATGGTGCGCGAGCTCGTCGAGAGGGTGGCGCTGGTCGAGGAAGATGAGATCTGGGAGGCGATGCGCTTCCTGTTCGAGCAACACCGCCTGATCGCCGAAGGCGCCGCCGCGGTCGGGGTGGCCACTTTGCTCCACGGCAAGCTAGAGCCGCTGGCAGGCCCGGTGGTGGCCGTGATCAGCGGCGCCAACGCCGAGCCCGAGCACGTGGCGGCGCTGATCGCCGGGTCCCCCGCCCCTACGCTCTGACCGGCGGCGGTCAGCCCGGAGGAGTGGCATCGACGGGAACCTCGTCGGCCAGGAGGGCCCTCAGCACTTCGAGCGAGGCTTCCAGGTTCTGTCCGAGCACGGGAAGAGCAGGCTCGAGCAACGCCCGGTCCTCCGGGCGCCGCAGCTGGATACGCGATTCCCACCGGGCACCATGCTCGGTGGGAATCACTTCGTGGGTCATCAGGACACTCGGAAGACCGGGGGGCCGGGTGAGCACGGTGACGTAGTTCGGCGGGCGCCAGTCGAGGATCTCCTCGATCGTCGCCTCCTCCCCGTGCATGCAGTGGTTCGTGGTGCCGACTCCCCGGCGCGAGCTGGGAGCGTTCTGGTTCACCGCCGTGACACCCACCAGCCAGCGAGATCGGTGCTGGGGCGCAGTGACGTACTCCCACACCACATGGGCCGGGGCGTCGAGCTCTCCGGTTATCGACCAGAAGCCTTCTTCGGCGGACACATAGACCTGAGTTCGCTCCTGTTCGGTGGTCCAGGCCTGTTCCAGGTCGTGTACCCAGCCTGCGACCTCACCCACGACGTCGTACGACTCGTGGTGCCGTTGCATGCCGAGTTTCTCAGGGTCCAGGGTGGTCGCCGCCAGGCAGGAGTCTGTGAGGAAGGCGTAGGCGGCTGCGCCGAGGTTTTCGGTCACGGTGTTCTTGAGCAACCGGTGAACGATGATCACATCTTGACCGACCAGTTCCTCGTAGCCCGCGACACGGTGGCGGATCACATCGCCGTGGTGGACGACCATTTTCAGGTTGAGGTTGGGAATCAGCACGCAGGCGTTGCAGTCGCAGGTGGTCGCCTGACGGATCGACAACAATCGGCGCCGGAAACCGAAGTAGCAGCTCTCCACCCGATCCAGGAGCGTCGACCCGTCGAGTTCGACGGCAGGCGTCCACATGAGGGCGGCGTCGCCTTCCAGCTTGGCCAGCCGGAAGAACGGATCCAGGCTGCCCACCACCACAGTGAGCAGGTCGGCCAGCACGTCGTGGGCATGGTCTAGCTCCACGCCGACCAGATATTCGGTATAGCCAGAGATGTCGGCGATCAACAGGCAGGCCTTCTCAGCGGCTGCTCGGGGCAGGCTCGACATCGCGTCCGAGCCTAATTCCATCGGGTCACGGGCGCCTGTCGTGTGGACGCCGCGGATCCGTCAGTCGAGGAACTCTTTCACCCAGTCGTCGGCCGGCGAACGGCGCAGCTCCTCCATCGTGCCCAACTGAACGATTCGCCCCTGGCGCATCAGGGCTATGCGATCGGCAAAGGTCGCCGCCTCGGCGTGGTCGTGCGTGACGTAGAGAGCCGTGGTTCCCGCCCTGTCCAATAGCTCCGTCATCTCCACGATCAGCCGTTCCCGGAGGGTCCGGTCGAGAGCGCCCAGCGGTTCGTCGAGCATCACCATGCGGGGATTGGGAGCCAGAGTCCGGGCCAGGGCGACCCGCTGCTGCTCTCCCCCCGAGAGGTTCTCGACCGAGCGCGGGGCGAAATCGATCATCCCGACCCACTCCAGCACCTCGGCGACGCGGGCGGCGATCTTGTCCGGGGGGCGGTCCTCCATCCGTAGCCCGAAGGAAACGTTCTCGCCCACCGTCATGTGTGGAAACAGGGCGTAGCCCTGGAACATGAAACCGAAACGCCTCCGGTGCGGCGGGACGCCCTGGAGGTCGGCGCCGTCCCACCTCACCGAGCCGCTCTCCAGTCGCTCCAGCCCCCCGATGGCCCGCAGCAGTGTTGACTTGCCCGACCCGCTTGGTCCGAGCACGGCCAGGCGTTCGCCGTCGCCCACCTCGAGGCTCGTCTGGTCGACGGCGCGCACCTCATCGAAGACGACGGTCACGTTGTCAACGGCCAGCATGTCAGAAGGTCCCGAGGTCAGTGCTGCGTAAGCGGTCGATCGCCATGATGGCAGCGGCCGTCAAGGCCCCGAGGACGGCCGCCAGGGCCAGAGCGGCGGCGAAGTTGGCGGTTCCCGGCCGGCCGAGGAGGCGGAAGATCATCACCGGGATCGTGACCGTGTCTGGTCGGGCGATGAACGACGTCGCTCCGAACTCGCCCAGGCTCACCACGAAGGCGAAGCCGGCTCCCACCAAGGCCGCCCGAGTCACGATGGGCAGGTCGACATGCCGGAACACCCGGCCCGGTGAAGCTCCCAGCATGGCCGCTGCTTCCCGCACCGAAGGGCTGATCGAACGGAGCAGGGGTACGGTCGCCCGAACGACGAACGGGACGGCGACCAGGGAATGAGCCAGCGGCACCAGGACGGTCGTCGCCCGCAGGTCCACGGGGCGGTCGAGGGCGATGAGGAACCCGAACCCGATGGTGACAGCCGAAGTGCCGAGGGGAAGCATGAGCACCACGTCGAACCAGCGGGAAAGGCGGATTCCCCGTCGGGACACCACGTAGGAGGCGCACATTCCCACGGCCACCGCCATGACGGTTGCCGCCACGGCGAACCACAGCGAGTTGGGGACCGATTCGATCGGGCGACCGACGACCGGGTCGTCGGCCACCAGGCGGCGGAATCCGCCATTGGAGACGGCCCGGGCCAGAAGCACCCCGGGTGGTATGGCCATGAGACCGAGTGTGCCCACCACCGCGGCGGCGACTCCCAGGCGCGCCGTCCCCTCGGGTCGTCGGCGCGTCGCCGACTCCGACGCCAGCACCAGCGGCGAGGCGGTTCGCTCCTGGCGGCGGGCGTAGACGGCGAGCAGGGCTGAAATGCCCGCCAGTTGGGCCATGGCGAGGGCTGCCGCCAGCGGGAGGTCGAACAGCGTGACGGCCTGGCGATAGATCTCAACCTCCAGCGTGGCGTACTGGAACCCGCCCAGGATGAGGATCACGCCGAAGGAGGTGAACGTGAACAAGAAGATGATCGAGGCGGCGGCGGCAATGGCGGGACGGAGGAGCGGCAGGGTCACATGCCAGAAGACTTGCCATCGGTCCCCTCCCAGCATGGCCGCCGCTTCCTCCACCTTCCGGTCGATCCTGGACCACAGGCCGCCGACGGTGCGGACGACGACGGCCACGTTGTAGAACACGTGAGCGGCGAGGATCGCCCAGATCGAGCCTCTCCATCCCAGGGCGGCGAAAGCGGTGCCGACGACGACGGTCGGCAGGACGAACGGAACGATGACCACCGCCTGGGCGAGGCGGCGTCCTGGGAACTCAAAACGCGATACCGCCCATGTCAGGGGAGCCGCAGCCAGCAGGGTGAGGACCGTGGAGGCGGCGGCCTGCCACAAGGTGAACCATCCGACGCGGAGGAGACGCTTTTCGACCAGCAGGTCGGTCAATTGCAGCTCTGACAGTCCCAACCACAGGATGCGCGCCATCGGGTAGACGAACAGGTATCCCACGAAGAGGAGCGGGAGGGCGGCGACGACCCACAGCGTCCGGGGTCGCGTCATCGGACGGCGGGCAGCGTGCTCGTCATGGGCTCTCGGAGGCTGGCGGTGGGTTCAGGGAGCGACCACCCGGCGCCAAGTGCCGAGCCACTCATCCCGGTTCTCGGCGATCTCCGCCGGGGCGATCGCGATGGGATCCTCGGGAATCACGGTGTTCTCCGCAAAGACGTCGGGCAGTTCCACCTCGGCGTTGGCGGGGAATACGAACCATGTGGTGGGAATCGTCTCCTGGAATTCGGGGCTGAGCATGAAATCGATCAGTTCTCCGGCCGCTTCGGCGTGGGGAGTCCCGGACAGGATCCCGGCGAACTCGATCTGGCGGTAGCAGCCGTCGGTCACCACACCGGTCGGCGCCGTATCGACAGGAGGGTCGGCGAACATCACTTCTGCCGGCGGGGAGGAGGCATAGGAAACCACGATCGGATTGTCGCCGTCGTAGCGGGTGAAGTCGGCGTAATAGGCCGTGTCCCAGTCGGGCGCCACCTCGACGTCGTTGGCGACCAGAGATTCCCAATAGCCCGGCCAGTCCGACCCGTAGCGTTGCGTTGTGGCGAGGAGAAAGGCGAGGCCCGGCGACGAGGCAGCGGGGTCCTCTACCACCAGCAGGTCGGCGTACTCAGGGGCGACGAGGTCGTCGAGGCTGGCGGGCGGTTCCAGACCGTTCTCCTCGAACCAGGCGATGTCGTAGTTGAGGCACACGTCGCCGTAGTCGATCGGGGTGACCCGGTGCTGGTCGTCGATCCTCAACCCGGGAAGCACCGAGTCCAGCCGCTCGGATTCGTAGGGCACGAACAGGTCCTCGTCCAGCGCCCGGCTGAGGAAGGTCGAGTCCACGCCGAACAGGACGTCGGCGATGGGATTGTCCTTCGTGAGGATCGCCTGGTTGACGGCCCCTCCGGCATCTCCGGCGGCGAGAGCTTCCACCTCGATGTCGGTGTCTTCGGTGAAGGCGGCGAACGTCTCGTCTGTCACGCCGTCGACGAACGAATCGTGAGAGATGATCGTCAACTCGTCGGGTGGTGGGGGAGAGGAGGTGCCGGCTGTGTCGTCGGGGTTGCAGGCGGCGAGTAGCGCCAGGCTGATGATGAGGGTGATGATTCGGCCGGTTGTCACAGTCAGTCCTTGGTCGCTGGTGACGCTGGTCCGATGGCTGGGCCGAATCAGTCCCTTCGCCGGTATGACCCGGATCAGGTTCGAACGGTCGGAGCCTGTCAGGCTCCCTCTCAGCCCGATCCCACCGGGCTCCCGCGTCTAGTCCGATGATAGGGCGGATCGCCGTCCGACCCCCAAGGCAGGCGCCGCTTCTTCGGACGTAGACGGTCGTCCAATCCCTTCTTTGGACGCGGGCGCTCGGTATACGACTGCCGCCGTGCGAAGAACGAGGTGGCCGTCTGCCGTGGTCAAAGAAGGATGGTTCTCAGTCGGGCGGGGTGATCACCAGGACCGTGTTGTGACCCCCGAAGCCGAACGAGTTGGAGATCACCGGACGAGGATCCCAGGTGCGTCGCTCCATGACGATGTCGTCGAGCGCGATCTCCGGGTCCTGCTCCTCCAGGCCGATGTTGGGCGGCAACTCGCCGCGCTCGATCGCCAGGATGGCGGCGGCGGCCTCGATCGCACCCGAAGCGCCCAGGGCGTGACCGGTGGTGCCCTTCACCGATGAGACGGCTGGCTGGTCACCCTCGAAGACGCGGGCGAGGACCGACCCTTCAGTGATGTCGTTGAGATCGGTCCCGGTGCCGTGGGCGTTGACGTATCCCACATCGTCGGGGACCAGGCCTGCATCGGAAAGAGCGAGACGCACCGCCCTTTCCGCACCCTCGCCCCGCGGATGCGGGGCGGTGATGTGATGGGCGTCGGCGGTCGAAGCTCCTCCGGCGAACTCGGCGATGATCGTCGCCCCCCGCGCCTCGGCCGTCCGGCGGTCTTCGAGGACCAGGATGCCGGCGCCCTCCCCCAGTACGAACCCATCGCGGTTCACATCGAACGGTCTGGCGGTGAGCGTCGGAGACAGGGCGCGGGCCGAGGCGAACCCTTCGATCGTCGGCTTGCGGACCGCGCTCTCGGCGCCGCCGACAACGGCTACGTCGGCGTAGCCCCATTCGATCTGGCGGGCGCCGTCGAGGATCGCCTGGGCGCCGGCAGCGCAGGCCACTACCGGGGTGGATGCCTGGCCGCCGAATCCGTACCGGATGGAGATGGCGGCTGAGGCGGCGTTGCACATCATCATCGGGATCCACAGCGGCGACACACGCGGGTTGTCGGAATAAGAGCTACCGATCAGGTCCTCCAGGGCCTCGAGGCCACCGATCCCGCTGCCCACGTTGACCGTCACCCGGTCGGGATCGACGTCCGGCTCGCCAGCCTGTTTGAGCGCCTCAGCCGCCGCCACCAGGGCGAACTGGGCGAAGCGGTCGAGGCGGCGCGCCTCCCGGTGGGCGATCTCGGGTTCGGGATCCCAATGACGGATCTCATGTGGGCCCTGGCCCGGGTTCTCCGCCAGCCCCTTCCAGAAGGTGTCCCGTCCGACCCCTGGGGCGGCCACCACGCCGACACCCGTCACTACCGCACGACGTCTCTCCATACCTTTATTCTGCCCCAGTCCGTGTCGGAATGGGACGGCCCGGTGGATCAGGCATCCTCTCTGTCGGAGGCTCGGGGTTCCGCTGGAGCTCTGAGCCGGAGGCGTCCCGCCTGGGCGAAGAAGACGCCGAGACTCACGGCGGCCATTCCGGCCCACTGGACCGGCCCCGGAGCCTCGGAGAGGAAGACCCAGGCGAGTACGGCGATCTGCACCAGCATCGTGTTGTTGATGCCGGCCGATGCCGTCGCCGAGAGGTGACGCAAGCTCCAGTTCCACCAGGTGAAGGCCAGAGCGGTGTTGACGACTGCCAGCCAGGCGACGATCAACCAGCTGCTCCCTGTCAGGCGTGGCACACCTTCTAGCGCGACACCGGCTGCGACGAGGACGGCAGCGCCCGCTCCCATACTCACTACGGTCACGACGTCGGCAGGGAGGGCGGCCCCGCGGTTGACCCATCTACCGAGAAGCGAAGCTCCGGCGTTGGAGCCGAGCGCCACGAACGCCGCCGCCATCCCGACCGCGGTGAAGCCGAGGTTGCCGCTGAAGTACAGGAACGCCCCGGCGAGGATCAAGACGGATCCGACGATCTGCTGGCGACTGGGCGGCTCACCCAGAAGGCGGCGGGAAGCCAACGAAACGACGAGCGGCGTCACGGACAAGACCAGGCTGGTCGTGGCGGCCGGCTGGTTGTCGATCGCGACGAACTGAGCTCCCTGGGTGAGGGTGTAGAAGACGAGCCCGAGGCCGGCCAGACGCAGATACTCCGGTAGGCCCAGGGAGGCAAGGGCAGCCCTGCTCTTCGGCCGGGTGGCGATCCACCCGCCGAGCACGACAGCCGCGAAGCCGTAGCGAAGGCCGGCGAATCCGACGGGCCGCAGCCCGTGGTCGTCCAGGCCCCAGCGGATGAGGATCCACGACGAACTCCACAGGACGGTGACGGCCAGGGCAAAGCCCAGTGCCCGGCGGCGGGTGGATGGTTGGTCGTTCACAAAAACCTCCATGATGTCGGCACGCGTTCAGTCGTGCCGACCTATCCCCTCGAGGCTTTTGTCCGATGAGGTGCGAGCCGTTCCCGGCCTTCTGTGGCGCTCGGACCAGTCACCGGCGATGTGCCGGCCGGAACCCTAGCCACCCTTCAGTCGACCCGGGGAGGATATCACCCTGCGTTCGGGTCTCGCCGGCGAGGGGTCAGAACAGGTTGCGCTGGAGCTTGCGCATGCCGCCCAACCAACGGTCGTAGTCACCGGCCTTGTTCTGGAAGTAGCCCTCGACCTCGGGATGGGGGAGTATCAGGAACCGCTCCGCCGCGAGCCCTTCCACCACCGCCTCCGCCACCTCGCTGGGGTCGAGGGCGACCGGCTCGAGCAGTGTGCGGAACTCGTCGGCGGCTTCCAGGAGGCGGGTGCGCACGCCCTGGGGGCATAGGGCGGAGACCTCGATCCCCTCGTCGCCGTAGGTGACCGCCAGCCACTCGGCGAAGGCGAGGGCGGCATGCTTGGTGACCGAGTACTGGGCCGCCTTGAGGTTGGTCAACAAACCGGCCGCCGACACGGTGGCCAGGAAGTAACCGCTCCCGCGGGCCCTCCACTCGGGGATCAACCGCCGGGCGGCATGGACGTGAGACATCACGTTGATCTCCCACAGACGCTGCCACTCCTCGTCGGGGGTCTGCTCGTCGCCGCTGATCCCGATGCCGGCGTTGGCACAGAAGAGGTCGACGGGGCCGAATCGGTCTTCGGCCTTGTCGACCAAAGCGACCGTGTCGTACTCCCGGGCGACATCGGCCACCACTGCCAGGGCGCCGATCGAGTCCGCCACCTGCTCGAGTTCGTCGCCGTCGACGTCGGAGACCACGATCCCGGCCGGCTCTTCGGCGACGAAACGACGCGCCATCGCCTCGCCGATGCCGCGTGCTGCTCCGGTCACGACGACGACCTTGTCGCGCAATTCCACCCGGCGATGCTAGATATCGACGGCCCATCTCGCCGGGCGATCCGGCTGAGAGGGACGAGCTGGTCAGCCGGCCAGGGACTGATCGGGAATGGCGAAGAGGAGGTCGGCTTCGGAGATCACCGACTCGATCAGGCCGAACCCCGACGGAAGGAGCTGTTCCCCGTAGAAGCGGCAAGTGGCCAGCTTGGCGCGAAGGAACTCGGCGTCTCCCGTGCCCGCCTCGAGCTGCTCGTGGGCTGCCAGCGCGGCCTTGCCCATCAGCCACCCGCCGATGACCGACCCGAACAGGCGCAGGAAAGGTGTCGCTCCGGCGAGGGCATCGTTCGGCGAGTCTTCCAGGCGGTCGAGTAGGACATCGACGCCTTCCTCCACCGCCTCCACTCCGTCCTCGAGGTGGAGCCCAAAGCGTTCGAGGGCTTTGATCTCGGTCAGCTTCTCTGACACGCGGCTGACGTCCTCGAGAAGGCGCCCGATCACCTCGCCGCCGCCCATCGGCAGCTTACGCGTGACCAGGTCGATCGCCTGAATGCCGTTGGTTCCTTCGTATATGGGGGCGATGCGAATGTCGCGGTAGTACTGGGCGGCACCGGTCTCCTCGACGTAACCCATCCCTCCGTGGACCTGGATGCCGATCGAGGCCATTTCGACCCCGATGTCGGTCGACCACGCCTTGGCGATGGGCGTGAGAAGGGCGACCATCTCGCCGGCCGCCCGCCGATCCTCGGCCGATTCGGCATGGCGTTCCTCGTCGGTGTAGCGGGCCGTGACGTAGAGCAGCCCTCGCAACGCCTCCCGGTAGGCCCGCATGATCATGAGCATCCGGCGCACGTCGGGGTGGCGCACGATCAGATCCGACTCGGTGGCAGGGTCGCCGACCTCCCGACCTTGGACGCGTTCGAGGGCATACCCGGCGGCTTTCTGATAGGCCCGCTCGGTGATAGCCACCCCCTCCACTCCGACACCGATCCGGGCGTTGTTCATCATCGTGAACATGTAACGCATACCGGACTGCTCTTCGCCGATGAGATAGGCGAGGGCGCCTTCACCGGAGTCCCCGAAACTCACCACGCACGTCGGCGAGGCGTGGATCCCCAGCTTGTGCTCCAACGACACGATCCTCACGTCGTTGCGCTCACCCGGGGTGCCGTCGGGACCCAGGATGAACTTGGGCACCAGAAACATCGAAATCCCCTTCGTTCCGGGAGGGGAGTCCGGGGTGCGGGCGAGCACCAGATGGATGATGTTGTCGGTCAGGTCGTGATCGCCCCAGGTGATGAAGATCTTCGTGCCCGTCAACCGGTAGGTGCCATCGTCTTGGCGCACGGCTCGCGTCGTCAGAGCCCCGACATCGGATCCGGCCTGGGGCTCGGTCAAGCACATCGTCCCCGCCCACTCGCCGGTGACGAGCTTCCCGAGGTAGTCCGCTCGCTGCCTGTCGGTGCCGTGCTGCATCAGGGCCTCGATGGCAGCCTGGGTGAGGAGCGGGCACAGTGAGAACGCCATGTTGGCGGTCTTGAACATCTCCTGGATGACGATGCCCAACGTATACGGCAGGCCACCTCCGCCGTGCTCTTCCGGAATGTGGGCGCCGCCCCACCCCGCCTCGACATACTTGGCATACGCCTCGATGAATCCGTCGGGGGTCACGACCTGGCCGTCTTCTCCCAGCACGCTTCCTCGCTCGTCGCCGACCCGGTTGAGCGGTGCCATCACCTCGGCGAAGAAGCGTCCTGCCTCGGCGAGAATGCCGGCGACGGTGTCGCCGTCGAGATGCTGGAATCCGTTGAGCTTGGCTACGGCCGGCAGGTCGGCGACGTGGCTGAGTGTGAAGTTGATGTCGTCCAGCGGCGGGCGATACTCGGACATCCTCCAAGCGTACCGAGCCGATGGGGTTGTCCGTCCGGTCTGCCGTATCCTGCGGGCCGTGCGTGTCCTGGCCGCCCTTCTGCTCCTGTTGGCCGCCTGCTCGGGCGACGGCCCAACGACCGAGACGACGTTGCGGCCCACGACGTCCTCGGTCACCACGTCGACGCTGGGAGTGTCGACCACCATCCCGCCATTCGTCGAAGTTCCCGTCGATTTGTCACCGGACGGCACGCACCTGGTCGATCAGGATGGACGTTCCCTCTACATGTTCACCCTCGACACCGAGCGGACGTCCTCTTGTGAGGGGGCGTGCGCCGAGGCGTGGCCACCCCTCCTGGGGGACCCTGTCGCCGGCGAGGGGGTCGACCAGGAACTGCTGGGCAATTCAGAACGGGACAACGGCACCATTCAGGTCACCTACGGCGGGCAGCCGCTCTACACATACTCCGGTGACTCGGAGCCAGGCGACACCAACGGCCACGGCTTCAACGACGTCTGGTTCCTGGTGGCTCCCGACGGCACCGCCATCGGCTCGTAGGATCAGGCCTCCGCCAGGACGGCATCCACCAGGTGCGGGAGGACATCACCGGCGGCTCCCTCCAGCCGGACGGTGGCGATGTGGTCGGCCTCGGTGGGACCCCGATTCACGATCACCATCGGCTTGCCCTCGCGAGCCATCGTGGTCGGGATGTCGGCGGCCGGCCACACGCCAACGGTGGAGCCGACGACCAGGACAGCATCGGCCTCGGCGGCGAAGGCCCACGCCTTGGCCATTTCGGCTTCGGGCAGGAGCTCGCCGAACATCACCGTCGAGGTCTTGAGCATGCCTCCGCACAGTCGACACGATGGATCCTCTTCCCCGGCGTCGACGCGTTCGAGGATCTCCTCGGTGGGCCAGCTCTCGGAGCAGCCGAGGCACAGCACTTTCCGCACGTTGCCGTGCAGCTCCGCGACGCTCGACTCGGGAAGACCCGAAACGAGGTGGAGCCCGTCAACGTTCTGTGTCACGCAGCCCGCCAGTCGTCCCGCTCGATGCAGGTCGACGATCGCCATGTGCCCCCGGTTGGGCGTGACCGATGACCGCGCTCCCCACAGCTCCCCCTCCGCGTGCATCCGCCAGCCCCGCATGCGCAACTCGGATCGCCGGACGTAGCGTTGGATCGTGAAGTCGTCCGGGTCGACCTTGGTCCACAGGCCGTCCGGCCCCCGAAAGTCGGGGATGCCTGACTCGGTCGAGATGCCCGCGCCGGTGAAGACGAGGATCTTGTCGGCATCGCCCAGGACCTCGACCGCCTGCTCCAAATGGTTGTCCAAGCCTCAATCCGCCCGCGAGCGGATCTGGATCTCGCTGGTCACCGTCCGGTGCAGCGTCTCGAATCCCAGCCGCCGGTAGAGGCCCGAAGCCCCGGTGGGGTTGTCGGCGTCTACCCCGAGCATGGCGTGAGTCATCCCGGCCTCTCGGAAGCTCTCCAGCGACCGGGCGATCAGGGCAGCCGCCACGCCGCGCCGCCGCCATTCCCGCACTACGCCGAGGTGGGCGATCCAGCCGTCGATCCGGCCGGTCACCTCCTCGTCCTGGGGGTAATGGAAGTTGAGACAGACCCCGATCACCTGGCCTTCGGCCACCGCCACGAGGGAGAGGTCGGGGCGGCTCCCTTCTCCCTTCAGCATGTGAGTCCAAGCCTCGGCGTCCCGGGGAGTCGAGCCCCAATGATCGGCGAACGAGGCATTGCTCACTCGGCGGGTCTCCTCGGTCGGGACCTCCTCCCAGCCGACGATCTCAACCGCCTCCGGTGTGGCGACATCGAGCGGCTCGGAAAGGGGTCTCACCATATCCTCGAACCAGCGGACCGGGACAAGGCCGAAGCGGCTGAAGAGGTGATGGGCGTCGGAGATCCAATCCCACTCGTATGCCCGTATGAACCAGGGAATCGACGGGTCACACTCCCGCAGCCGTTCCACGCCTCGTTCGATCTGCCAGGCGAGAAGCCGCCTCCCGATACCCAATCCGCGCATCTCGGGATCGACCCGACCCCCGATGACGGCCTTCTCCTGGCGCTCACCGCTGGGGATGTGGCCGACGGAGCCGAAAGCGACGAGACGGTCGCCACTCCACACGCCCCGGGAGTCCAGTTCCGGGGTGAAATGCGGATCGGTCAACTCCTCTTCGACCGTGGCGAGGGAGGAGATCTCGGGCACCTTCCAATACCGTTCCCAGCGACGAAAGAGGTCGAGGACGGCGGCGGCATCGGTCGTGCCCAGGGGTCGGAGCTCGAGGTCGGCCATCGTCGCTACGGTATCGCCGTCTTTCCGTATGCGTCCAAGCGTTTTTCTGGGCCGCTAGCTTCCGTCACATCATGGAGATCACCCGCGAGCAGATCGCGGCTGCGGCTGGTCGTATCGAGGGTCTGGTGCGGGCGACGCCGATCGTAGAAGTTGAGCCCGGTCTGGTTCTGAAACTGGATCTGCTCCAGCCGACCGGCTCCTTCAAGGTTCGGGGAGCCTTTTCGTTTCTCACCGCTCATCCCGGCGCCGAGCGGGTGGTGGCGGCCTCCGGCGGCAACTTCGGGCTCGCCGTTGCCTATGCCGCCGATCGGCTGGGCATGCAAGCCGACATTTTTGTGCCCTCGACGTCGCCTGAGGCCAAAGTCGACCGTATCCGACGCCTGGGCGCCGAGCTCCATGTCGTCGACGGCTACTACGCCGCCGCCCTCGAAGCCGCCCGCCGCTTCCTGGACGATCACGACGGGTTGGAGGCGCACGCGTTCGACCAGACCGACGTCGTTGCCGGGCAGGGGACCTGCGGACAGGAGATCCTCACCCAGATCCCCGACGTCGATGCCGTGGTCGTCGCCGTGGGAGGCGCCGGTCTGATCGGCGGCGTCGCCTCGTGGATCCGGAACGATGCGAGAGTGATCGGGGCCGAGACCCATGGCACTCAGGCGCTGCATGCCGCTCTGGGGGCCGGCCATCCGGTCACCGTCGAGGTGGGTGGGGTGGCGGCAGATTCTCTCGGCGCCTCACGGGTCGGCGACATCGGCTTCGATGCTGCCCGCCGCTGGGTGGACGAGTCGGTACTGGTGGAGGACGACGACGTCATCGCAGCTCAGCGGTGGTTGTGGGACGAGTGTCGTCTCGTCGCCGAGCCGGGCGCTGCCACCCCGCTCGCCGCCGTTCTCACCGGTGCCTATCGCCGCCGGCGGGGGGAGAAGGTGTGCGTCCTCGTGTCAGGAGCCAACACGCAGCCCGCCAGTGTCACGTGAGGCATACTGGCGAAATGCAGGAGAACGAGCGTCGTCAACGGGACGTCGCCCATCCGGTCCGGCCCGGTATCGATGAAGACCTGGCCCGGCGTCTCGATCACCTCAGCCGGGTGGACGCCGAACGGGTCCTGGAGCGCGCCATTCGTATCCAGACGCACCGCCATTCCTCCGAAAGCTTCACCCGCGACCAGGTGCATCGCATCGCCCGCGAGTTGGGCCTGGAGGACTCGGTGGTGGACCGGGCGATCCGCGAAGAACTCTCCGAGGGTCCGAATGTCGAGGACAAAGGTTGGTTGGTTCCTCGACGGCTCAGCGACCGCGCCGTCGTCGCGGGGACAGCCCAGGAAGTGGACGACCAGGTGATGGCATGGATGGAGACGGAGGAAGGCCTGCGGGCCGTGGCCCGAACGGGTGATGGCATCCGGTGGGAACCGGACCGGCACTGGTTGACATCCACCCGTCTCGCCATGGGCAGCGACGCCACCAAGGCCCTGCGTGGAATGCCTGAGGTCGTGCACCACCAGACGGCTGTCGGGCCCGAAGAGCAAGTGGTGCAGCTCGACGTCGATTCCGGCCGGATCCGTCGCACCGCCTGGGGTGTGGGGGCCGGCGTGGCGGCAACCGGGCTGGCGTCGGGGGCGATCGTCGCCGCGACAGTCGGAGGCGGGAGCGACCTCGCCCAGTTCGCCGCCGTCGCCGCTCCCGGGCTGGTTCTCGCCGTCGGCACCACGGTCCTCATCGCCAAGACCTGGGCCGGGTCGGTCCGGCGCGGGATCGCCCGGGCGCTGGACGGGATCGCTCATCCGGAGCTCCACCAGCGAGCGATGCGGCGGCGGCGACGGAGGTCCGGTCGGGATGATGGAAGCCGGAGGGGCACGTTCTCCCGGCTCGCCGACGAAGTGGCTGACGCCATCGAAGACCTGTTCGACTGAATGATCCGCCTTCGGCCCGTCAGCTCGCCGGAACGCCGGCCGGTGTGGGCGCTGCAACCTCGGCCGCGGGAAGGCGCACGGTGAATTCGCACCAGCCGTCGACGTGCCGGTAGGTGAGGTCGCCACCCATCGCCTGCGCCAGGCGCCGTGAAACCGGCAGCCCCAAACCGATCGAGCCCGCCGTCGAGGGCCGCTCGCGTCCCTCCTGGTATGGCTGGAACAGCACCTCTTCGAGGTGGGCGGGGATGGGCGGCCCATCGTTGCGGATTGTCAGCAGAACATGGCTCGTCTCGATCTCGGTTCCGATTTGTAGGGCGCCTTCGGAGTATCGGACGCCATTGACGACGATGTTGCGGACGATCTGACGCACCCGGAGAGGGTCGGCGTGAACGAAAGGACCTGCGTCGAGGAGGTCGATGTCGATCCGATGCTCGGTAGACACTCGTCTCACCACCCGGCGGACCTCTTCGCCGATGTCGACGGTCTCCGCCCGGTAGTGGATGGCTCCGGCTTGCAGTCGACCGGCCACGAGCACGTCGTCGATCAGGTCGGCAAGATCACTTGCCTCGGCATGGGCGGCTCCCAGCAAGTCGTCGACTTCCTTGGCGTCGAGTCCCCTCCAGTCACCGTCGAGCAGAGCCGTGATCCCCACCACGCTGGTGAGCGGAGTCCGCAGCTCATGGGCGACCGAAGCCAGGAAGATGTCCTTCTGCTTGGTGACCTCCCGCAGATCATCCAGTTCCCGGCGGCGGCGGCGGGATGCACTGACCATCGAAGTGACGACTCCCGCCAGCAGGCTGATGGCGACGCCGGCCAGAATGATCGTGATCGTCAAGCGAGGGATGCCCGGCGGAGCGGGACGGGTCAACGTGATCTCCCACAGCCGGTCGGTCGCCACCACGCGGTCGCTCCATCGCGTTGGCCCGCTGGCTGCCTCGGCCGGGCCGGCGCCCGTCACGTCCGACACATCGATGTCCAGGCCCTCGATGGCTCCGTGGGCGCTTTCGTCGAGCAGGTCGAAGATGCCGATCGAGGCGAAGACCACTCCCGGTCCGCCCCCGGCGTTGGCCAGGACGGGGCTGTATATCTCGACGTAGTCGTTGTTGGGGTCTCCCAGCACCTCGACGAGCGGCGTGATGGAGGGACGTCTCGTGTCGAGAACCCGCTCGATGGCGGCCCGTCGCAGCGGATCGGCGGCGAGATCCACGCCGAGGATCCCCGGCATGACGCTGCGCTGGTGGCTGTACCAGACAGGCACCGAGATCCGGTTCGCCGGTGGCTCGAGCAACGGATGTCGATCCCCGTCCAACACGACGTATTGCGGTCTCGTCTCACGCGACCGTCGGACGAACTCGTCCCAGTCCTCGGGAGAGACGATGCGAGCGAACCCGAGGGAGACCATTCCCGGTGACCCGCCCTGGATGAGGGCGAACCGCGAGAACTCCACTGCGCTGACGTCGTCACTCGCCTCGAGGAACGCCTGCGCCGACCGAATCTGAGTGACCGCCAGTTCAACTGTCTCCTCGAGCAGGCGGCTGACCAGCTGACCCTGATGGGCCATCTCGTCAGCATGCTCCTCGGTCGCTTCGCTCCAGGCGGAATAGGCGGTCAGCCCGGTCAACACAAGACCGACGAGCGCGACGACGGCCGCGGGGGCGTGTCGGGTGGCATGCAGCCGGACGCGAGTCGTCACTGGAGCAACATCGGCCGGTGGGGGCACATGCTTGACGAGTGGCGTCGGATGTCAGTTGGCGCGGAGCCGAACGCGGCTTGCGTCCAGTTCCGCGGCTCCCGTGACCCCAAGGAGCTGCATGGTTCTCTTCAGCTCCGTGCGGAGAATGTCGAGAGCCCGATCCACGCCGGCCTCGCCCCCCGCCATCAGACCGTACAGATAGGCCCGCCCCACCATCGCCGCCCGGGCGCCGAAGCTCACGGCGGCGGCGATGTCGGATCCGCTCGTGATACCCCCGTCGACGTAGACCTCGGCGGCCTCGCCGACGGCGTCCACTACTTCGGGCAGGACCTCCAGGGTGGTGGGAGATCGGTCGAGTTGGCGACCACCGTGGTTGGAGACGATCACGGCGTCGGCTCCCCGTTCGACGGCGGTCACCGCGTCGGCGCGGCTCTGAATGCCTTTGACGACGACCGGTCCAGCCCAGTTCTCTTTGAGCCAGGCGACGTCGTCGAAGCCGACGCTGGGATCGAAGACCTTGTCGATCAGCTCCGCCACCGTCCCGCCGGAGGATCGCAATGATGCGAACTCGAGCGGCGCGGTGGTCAGGAGATCCCACCACCACGCCGGGTGGAGGGCTCCGTCGAGGACGGTGCTCAGGCTCAGCTCCGGTGGGATCGTGAGCCCGTTGTAGACGTCCCGCAGCCGGGCTCCTGCCACGGGGGTGTCGACGGTCAGGATGAGGGTCTCGTAGCCGGCGGCGCGTGCCCGGTCGAGCAAGTCGAGGGAAAAGCCCCGGTCTCTCCATACGTACAGCTGAAACCACAATTCGGTCCCGGCTGCGGCCTTGGCCAGATCGTCGACGGCAGTTGTGCCGAGTGTCGATAGGGCGTAAGGAATGCCGGCTCGCCCCGCCGCCTTCGCCACTGCGGTCTCACCGGCGGCGTGCATCATGCGGGTGAAGCCGGTGGGCGAGAGGACGAGCGGCAGCGCCGAGGGCTTGCCGAGGATCGTGGTGGTCATGTCGACTCGCGACACGTCGCGAAGGACGCTGGGGACGAACTCCACTCGGGCGTAGGCCTGGCGGGATCGCCGGAGCGTGACCTCGTTTTCGGCGGCTCCGTCGACGTAGTCGAACACCGCCCGTGGAGCCCGGCGGCGGGCTAGCCGGCGCAGGTCCCAAATCGTGGCTGCTTCCGCCACGCGGGCAGCCCGGCCCAGCCGCGGGGGCTTGACGCGGATCAGCTGGCGCAGTTCCCTCCAACGGGGGGCCTGTCGTTGCATGCCACCCCAGAATGGTCGCTTCCCCGTTTT
>DATABS010000046.1:0-23313 GCA_036259475.1 Acidimicrobiia bacterium
GTTTGCACGCCATGGCGTGCAAACGGTGCGCGAAAACGCTCAGGCTCTGACTTCCTGGCGGACGAAGGACACGTAGGCGAGGGCGAACATGGCGGCGGTCATGGCGAGGAGTATCACCAATTGCGGCCAGACGACGAGCAGGCTCTGGACCAGGTTGAGCTCGGAGATGATCGCCCGGTCCACCTGTTCCAGGGTCACCAAACCCACCGTTCGCACTTCAGGGTCGAGCAGCACGGTGGAGCCCTGTTGAAACAGCGTGATGGGCGACGCCTGGCTGACGGCGGCCTCGGCCCGCAGGTAGGCAACCTCGGCGGCCTGCGACCCGTCGCGCGGCGCCACCACGCTGGCCAGAGCGCTGAAGATGAAACCGCCGAACAAGGTCAGCACCAACCAAACCCCAACCGGTATCAACGCCGAGGTCGAAGCCCGCCGGGCGACCACGGAGGCGAAGGTGGCCAGCGCCTGCCAGAAGCCGACATAGATGACCGCCAACACCAGCCAAACGATCAAGCGGGTCACCTCGGCGGCCGACGGCACCACACCGAGCCGGAAGATGCCGATCCCGGACACGAACAGCACCAGCGAGGTGAGCATGACCGCCACGACGGCGAGTCCGCCGACGAACTTCCCCAGAATCACCTCGTCGCGGTGGATCGGCTGCGACAACAGCCGGGGGAGCGTCCCCTGTGACCGCTCACCGTTGACGGAGTCGAATCCGAACATGATCCCCAGCAGGGGGGCGAGGAATCCCACGAACAGGATCAGCGGAAAGGGCACCGGCTCGGCGGTGACGGTGAACAGCTTGAGGAACAAAGCCGTGATCCCCTGGGCATTCGGAGCGACCTCCCGGATTCCGCCGGAGGCGGCGAACACTGCCGCCGCCGTCGCGATCCCGAGCACCGCCATGAGCACGATGAACCTGCCGGACAGGAGGTGGTCGGCCAGCTCCTTGCGGGCGACGACTTTCCATCCCGATGTCCTCGGGGGAGCTTCGGTAGTCGCCGTCATGCCGGCACCTCCTCGTCGTGGGTCTCGAAGTAACGGCGATAGATGGCGTCGAGATCGTCGTCCATCCGATGGATACCGGTGAGCGACACGTCCGGTGAGACCAGCTCCCGAACGGTCTCGCCTAGCGAGGCCGGCTCGATCCCGACGATCCACGACCCCGGCACCCGGCCGGGTGTGACGTCGGTGACCGTGCCGATCGTGTCCAGGCGATTGCGGGCTGCCTCCTGGTCACCTTCGAACCGGAACTCGACCCGGATAGGCCCGTCCTGTTGGGACGCCAGCTCATGCGGTCGGCCCTGGGCGACGACCCGGCCGTTGACGAAGATCGCCACGCGGTCACAGACCGCCTGCACCTGGTGGAGCAGATGACTGGAGAGAAGGACCGTGACACCGCTGTCGGTGGCGAGGCTCCGGATCAGTCCCAGCATCTCGGCCACGCCCTCGGGGTCGATGGCGGTGGTCGGCTCGTCGAGGATGAGAATGGCGGGATCCTTGACCAGGGCGTCGGCCAGTCCCAGGCGCTGTTTCATGCCGCGGGAGTACTCCCCCACCAGCTGATCGGCTGCGTCGGTCAGCCCGACCTGCTCGAGCAGATCGGAGATCACGTCATCGGCGTTCACGACGCCGTTGAGGCGAGCGGTGAACCCCAGGTTCTGACGGCCCGACATGGTGTCATAGAAACCAACCGCGTCAGGCAGGAACCCGACCCGGCGTTTGACCTGCAGGGGGTGACGCCGGGGGTCCATACCCAGGACGGCGATCGACCCGCTGGTGGGTTCGACCAGTCCGAGCAGCATGAGGATGGTGGTCGTCTTGCCCGCACCGTTGGGCCCGAGCAGCCCAAACACCTCCCCCGCCGCTACCTCCAGGGTGAGGTTGTCCACCACCGCCCGTTCGTCGTAGCGCTTGGTCAGCGCCTCCGACTTGATGGTGGCCTCCATCTCACCGCCTCCCGAAGCGCCGGAAGACCCAGGCCAGAGCGGCGAGCGTGAGGACGATGAGCCCGATACCGAGCAGTCCCCAAATGGCCGACGGTGTCACGGTGGTTCGCACCTCGATCTCGTCGCTGGCGTCCTCGCCGTCCGCTGAGAAAGCGATGACGTAATCGCCCGCCACCGATTCTTCCGCCGGAGTGATGGTGGCGGTGACCACCGCCGACTCGCCCGGGGGGACCTGATCCAGGGTCGGGGTGTCGAACGAGACGTCCCATCCACTGGGAGGCGTGGCGCTGAGGGTGAGCCCGTTCAGCGGAGCGCTTCCGGTGTTGAGCACGACGAGGGCGAGCTCGGTTGAGCTGCCCACCGTGACATCGGCGTTGAGCCTCTGGTCGGCCGTGGTCAGATCCATCGAGAAAGAGCCCACCACTTCCACGATCAGTTCGGTGGAGACTTCCGTCTCGTTGGCGGTTGCCTGGACGGTGATCGGATACTGGGCTGCTTCGGCCTGAGGCGGAGACGTCGCCTCGACGTTGATCGTCTCCTCGCTCCCCGCCTCCACCGCCAGCGTTGATGCCTGCGACTCGCTGGCTGGCTGCGCTGTCACCTGCCAGCCGGCCGGCCCGGAGGCGTCGAGCTCGAACTGGAGGTCGGCGGGAGTGTCATTGCGCAGCGTCACGTCGAAGGTGGCTGCCTCCCCCGCCGGAGCGCGCAAGCCGGGAAAGTCGGGAGTCATCGTGACCTCACCACCGGCGGCAGCCGAGATTCTCAGTCTCAAGCCGAGATCGGCGGTCTCGGAGCCGGAGTCGGCCGTCACCGTGATGTCGACGGTCTCCTCACTCGCCTCCGGAGGGACGGTGACGCTGAACTCGACCTCGGAGGCCACACCCGGGCCGGTCATGACCGAATCCAGTTCGAACCCGCCGCCGCGGAAGGCAGACGTCCAGCCCTCAGGCACGCCGGAGGCCGACAGTGCCACCTCGCTCCGGTCGGGAGAGGCGATGGTCAGGTCAAAAGTCACCTGGTCGCCCGGTTCCACGGCCACCGCCGGATACGGTGTCACGATGGTCAAGGAGTCGGCGGCGATAGTGGTCGTCGTGGTCTCCTCCTGGGCGGAGGCGGCGGTCGATCCGGTGAAGACCAGAAGAGTCGCGATCAGGACCCATGCTCGTTTCACTGGTCTTGTCTCCTTTCGGTTGATGCACTCATTCGTCCACTCAAACTGCACTCACAGATCGTTAAGTGGGGGTAAAGGCTTTCCCTTTCTTTGGACCTCAGGGAACGCCTCCACCCTTCCTTGGACGGTGACCATCGGAATCCGGTTGCCACGGTCCAAAAAAGCAGAGGGCCGATCCTCGAGGTCCGAAGATCGGCGGCATAGCGTAGAACGATCGGCGATTAGGCGAGAAGCAGGCACGAGTCACCGAACTCGTGCCAGAGATAGCCACCGGCGAGAGCGGCCGCGTAGGCCCGTCCCACCAGCCGAGCGCCCACTACCGCCTCGAGTACGTGGAGATGGGAAGCCTCGGGAGGGTGCCAGCCGGTGACCAGACCGGTCACCGCCCGGGCCGGACGGCCAGGTCCCAGGACCAGATCGGTCCAGCCTTCGCCTGGCCAGACGAAACCGTCGGTGTCGGCCACCGTCTCGAGCGCCCGGGTGACGGTCGTGCCCACGGCGACGAGACGGCCGCCTCGCCGCCGTGCCGCCCGAGCGGCCGAAGCTGTGGCCGGCGGCACGACGAATCGCTCGGGATACGGTGGTTCGTCCCTTTCGAGCGAGGAGACGCCGGTGTGGAGCGTGATCGGCACCACGGAGATTCCCTGCGACACCAGGGTTGTCACCAGTTCGGGGGTGAATGGCCGGCCGGCACTCGGCATCTCGGCGCTGGCACCGGTCGGGTCGTCGGGTCGGGCGAAAACGGTCTGATAGATCTCCAATGGCCACGAGCCCTCGACATAGCCGTAGGAGATGGGTCGGCCGTGTCGGTCCATGTGAGCGTCGAGGGGGGCCTTCGTCGAGATGCCCGCTTCCCACAGGCGGGGCTTCATCCCCTCCGAGTAGGGGGAGATGAGTTCGGCGCGGGCGCCGCCGGCCAGGAGAACTCGGTCGCCGGCGGTTGCGTCGAAGATCGGATCGCCTCCGCCGTCGCGCCGCAGTTCGACTACCCAGCGATCCCCGGCGAGATGGGTTGAGAGATGCAGGGTGATCCGCTTGCCTCTCCAGGTTGCGTCGATGGCGGCAGGCCGGGTGGCGCTCGTGTTGACGACTACCACGTCGCCCGATTCCAGATGGTCGGCCAGGTGACGGAATGTGGTGTGGGCGATCCCGCCCGGCCCGGCCACCAACAGCTTCACCTCATCGCGGGTGAGTCCCCGATGCTCGGGAGGCATCGATGCCTGGCGTCCTTGGGGGAGCGAGAAGATCGTCGCCGGCGGCACGGTCATGGGGCTCCCACGCCCAGTTGGGAGCCGACGACACGCCCGCTCGGGGGACGCCGGTCGAGCAGGGCGAGGAATGCCGGCACCACTTCCTCGGGCGCCGGCCGGTCCGAGATGTCCTCGCCGGGAAAGGCTTCCTGCTGCATCCCTGTCCGCATGTCGCCCGGATCGAAGGCATACACCCGCCAGTCGGGGTGCTCGACGCCCAGCACTGCCGACATCTGGTCGAGGGCCGCCTTGCTGGCGCCGTAGAGGCCCCAACCTTCGTACGACTCGACGGCAGCATCGGATGTGATGTTCACCACCACCGCGTCGGGGGAGAGGTGCGGGGCGACCGACTGAATCACGGCCAACGGGGCAACCACATTGGTGTGGAGGACGGCCTCGAAGGCGTCGATGTCCGCCTCGGTCAAGCGCGGGAGAGGCGACGGACCGAGTGTGCTGGCGTTGTTGACCAGGACGTCGACGGGACCCAGCTCCGACGCCTGTTCGGCCAGGTGGGTTCGATGCACCGGGTCGGCCACGTCGCCCGGGATCCCCAAGACACCGGTCGAGTCGGCCAAATCTCGGATCACCCGGTCCAGATCCTCGGCGCCTCGGGCATCGAGCAGGAGAGTCCAACCGCGGTCGGCCAGCGCCCGGGCGAGCGCCCGTCCCAGTCCACGTGAGGCGCCAGTGATGAGTGCGGTCGGCATTCGATGTCTCCTTGACTGGTTGTGACGTCAACTTACAAGTTGAAGTCAACTTCAAGTCAAGTGATATCATCCGAGCGATGGAGACGTCACGTGACCTGCTGACCGTGGGCGATGTCGCCGAGCGCAGCGGCTTCGCCGCGTCGGCCCTCCGCTACTACGAGCACTACGGCCTCATCGAGGCGACGCGCACTTCGGGTGGGCAGCGTCGATACCGCCGGGCCGTGCTGCGCCGGCTCGCTTTCATCTCCGCCGCCCGCCATGTCGGGTTGACATTGGATGAGATCAAGGAGGCGTTCGGGAGGTTGCCGGAGGGTCGGACTCCGACGAAGACCGACTGGAATCGCCTGTCGAAGGCGTGGCGCAGCCGCCTCGACGACGAGATCGCCGCCTTGGAGAATCTCCGTGATGGGCTCGACAGCTGCATTGGATGCGGCTGTCTCAGCCTCGGGCATTGCCGGATAGCCAATCCGGGAGACGCCGCTGCTCGCCGGGGCCCCGGTGCACGCTATCTCGCCGCCTCCCTTCGACCGAGAACTGAGGACGGCTCCGCCTGATAGCGTGCCCCGGATGGGTCAGTCGAGCGGTCGACGCTTTCGCGAGCACTTCATCTGGGGTGTGGCCTCGTCGTCCTATCAGATCGAGGGTGCCGTGTCTGAGGGAGGACGGGGTCCCTCGATTTGGGACACCTTCTCTCATGGTCCTGGCAACGTCGCCGGAGGGGATACCGGAGACCGGGCGATCGACCACTACCACCGCTTCCGCGACGACGTGGCGCTCATGGCCGACCTGGGCATAGACGCTTACCGCTTCTCCCTTGCGTGGGCCCGTGTGCTGCCCGACGGCACCGGCCGGGTCAACGAAGAGGGAATCGAGTTCTACCGCAGCCTCTGCCTCGAATTGCTGAGCACCGGCATCACCCCTCTGGCGACCCTGTATCACTGGGATCTTCCCCAGGCGCTGCAGGATCGCGGCGGGTGGCTCGAGCCCCGCTCGGTCGAGTGGTTCGCCGAATACGCCGCCGTTGCGAAGGAACATCTCGGTGACCTCATCCAGATGTGGGCCACCCACAACGAGCCCTGGTGTGCCGCCTTCCTCGGGCACTCCGCCGGAGTCTTTGCTCCCGGTCTCGCCGATCCGGGGGCGGGCTTCATCGCTGCCCACCACATCATGCTCAGCCATCACGCGGCCGTCACCGCGATGCGCTCCGCCCGGCCCCATCTCGACGACCGGCTGGGAGTCGTCCTCAACCTGATTCCCGCCTGGCCCGCCACGGATTCCCCCGAAGACGTCGAGGCGGCGGCCACCGTCGACACAATCCACAACGGTCTCTTCCTCGACGCCGCCATCCACGGCCGCTATCCCGAGAAGATCATTGAGCTCCATCGCCGCTTCGACGTGGACGACCGGGTCGATGTGGAGCAACTGGCGGCGGCGCGGGCTGACATCGACTACCTGGGGGTCAACTACTACAACGTCAATCGTTTCATGTATGAACCCGGAGCTCCGGCGCCCCCCGAATTCCCCGGGGCGGACGGGGCGGTGCTGGCCCGACCGCCGGGGCAACTGACTGCCATGGGATGGGGCGTCGAGCCTGGAGCTCTCACGTCTGTTCTGCTGCGCGCCGCCCGAGAGGCGCCGGACTTACCGCTGTACGTCACCGAAAACGGTGCCGCCTACCACGACGTGGTGGGAGACGGCGGAGAGGTCGTCGATGCGGAGCGCATCGCCTATCTCGAGGCTCATATCGAGGCTGTCGCCGACGCGCTGGAGGCCGGAGTCGATGTCCGGGGCTATTTCGTCTGGTCGATCTTCGACAACTTCGAGTGGGCGGAGGGGTACGCCAGGCGCTTCGGACTCGTGCGCGTCGACTATGAGACGCTGGAGCGAACGGTGAAGGCCAGCGGCAAGTGGTACAGGGACTTCATCGCCTCCCAGCGCGTAGGCTGAGTCCCGAGCCAACAGGAGGCACGGCGATGAGTGGACCGGTCGACGATCGGGACGCCCGTTGGATCAATGAGGGTCAGATCGGTGTGGAAGTCCGTCAGGGTCGCTCCGCCGATGTGGTGGGAACCCACGTGACCCGCATCCTCCCCACCAAAGGGCGGCGGACCATCGGAGGGTGGTGTTTCGTCGACCTGATCATCCCCCCGGACGCTCACGATCCCGATCCGCTCGAGATCGGACCCCACCCTCATATCGGGCTGGCGACCGTTACGTGGTTGTTCACCGGTGAAGCGTTGCATAGCGACTCTCTCGGCACGGAACAGGTGATACGACCAGGTCAGCTGAATCTCATGACGGCCGGCAATGGAATCGCTCACGCCGAGCTCTCCGCCGGCGAAGGTGTCCAGGGAGCTCAGATGTGGATTGCACAGCCGGAGGGCACCCGGCACGGCGCGCCGGCTTTCGAGCACCATGGTGAGCTCCCCGTGGCGGAGTTGCCGGGGGCAGTGGCGACCATGCTCGTCGGTTCGTACGCCTCGGCCACTTCACCCGCCCGCGCCGACACCGCCCTGATCGGAATGGATATGCGGCTCGACAACTGCGTCCTTGAGCTGCGGCCGGAGTTCGAGCACGGCGTCGTCCCGATCGACAACGCAGTCAAGGTCAACGAGGACATCGTCGAGCCGGGCTGGCTCGGGCTGGTAGAGGCCGGCCCCGACACGCTTCGGCTCGAGGGGGCGACGAAGGAAACGCGGGTGATGATCATCGGCGGCGAGCCGCTGGGCGAGCGAATTCAGATGTGGTGGAATTTCGTGGCCCGCTCCAAGGAGGAGATGGCCGACGCCTGGCGGGCATGGCAGGATCACGACACCGACCGGTTTGCGGACGTTCCGTCCCGCCTGGCCCGCCTGGACGCTCCCCGTCCACCCTGGCTCCCCGGATCGGAGTAGAGCCTCGAGGCGCCCATGCAATCGTGGAGTCCGTGGCGAGGCTTCCGCGAGGAAGCTTGGGTAGGTACGGGGCAGCAGGGAGGGAGCGGCGGTCAGGTGTTGCGGACGAGGGGGGCCACTTTGGTTCCCAGCAGCTCGATCGAACGGAGCACCTGTTCGTGAGGCAGCGTTCCGACGCTTATGTGGAGCATGAACCGTTCGACGCCGAGGATGTCGCGGAAACGCAGGATCTTGCGCGCCACCGTCTCGACGTCACCCAGCACAAGAGAGCCTGCGGGGGAGCGGAGAGCGTCGAACTGCGTCCGGCTCATCGGGCCCCAACCCCGTTCCCGGCCGAGTTGGCTCATCGCCACGGCGTAGGACGGGTAGTACTCCTCGGCCGCCTGCTCGACCGTATCGGCGACGTATCCGTGGGCGTGGACTGCCAGCGGAACCGGGTGGTGGCCCGATTCGCTCAACGTCCGGCGATGGAGATCCGCCAGCACGGCGAAGCGGGCGGGGTCGCCCCCGATGATGGCGAGGGCGACGGGAAGGCCTCGCTCGGCAGCCCGGACGATCGAAGCCGGTGTCCCTCCCACCGCCACCCATACCGGAAGCGGATCCTGTTCGGGTCGGGGATACACCGCCTGGTTCTCGAGCGGCGATCGGAAACGGCCCGACCACGTCACCTTCTCCTCGTCCCGTATGGCCAGCAACAGGTCCAGTTTCTCGGCGAACAATGCCTCGTAGTCGGCCAGCGAGTACCCGAACAACGGGAACGATTCGATGAAGGAGCCCCGCCCGACCATGAGCTCGGCGCGTCCGGAGGAGACGCCGTCCAGGGTGGCGAACTGCTGAAAGACGCGTACCGGATCATCCGAGCTGAGGATCGTCACGGCCGGCGTCAGCCGGATACGTTCGGTCATTCCGGCCACCGCCGCCAGCACCACCGCCGGGGCCGATGAGGCGAAATCGGGCCGGTGATGCTCGCCGATCCCGTAGACGTCCAGTCCGACCTCCTCGGTGAGTCGGGCTTCCTCGAGTACCTGGCGGAGTCGTTCGGCGTGGCTGAGTGTCTCTCCGGTGGCCGGATCCGGGTAGGTCTCGGCAAAGGTGGTGATTCCAAGCTCCATCGTGCGATCCAGGCTATTGCCTTCCGGGGCGGTAAAGGTCCGTGTGGGTCAGCCGAGGGCCTGATCGATCAACCGGCGGGCGTCGGCGCTACCACCGCTGATCGCGGCTCCCACGTCGCGCAAGGACATCGCATCCCAAACGAGGTGCGTGTACGCAGATCGAGCCAGCGCTCCCCCCGTTGAGATGCGTCGGACACCCACTTCCGCCAGTTGTCCCACGTTCGGACCTCCGGGCATGAGAAGCACGTTCACCGGCGCCTCAACCGCCATGATCAGACGATCAATATGTTCGAGTGACCTCAAACCCGGGGCGTAGAGGACGTTCGCTCCGGCCCTCCGGTAGGCGCGCAATCGCTCGATCGTGTCCTCCAGGTCGTCGACGCCGTGCAAATGATTCTCGGCCCGTGCCGTGAGCGTCAACCCGGCGCGGCCTGCCTCGTACGCTGCCGCCGCTACTCGCTCGATGGCGACATCGAGAGGGTCGATGGCGTCGCTCTCGGGGTCGTAGTCCTCGATCGAACAACCCGCCGCTCCGGTCTGGGCGATCGCCCGGACGGTTTCCGCTACTCCTGTGGGCGTGTCGGCGAAGCACCGTTCGGAGTCGACGTTGAGCGGCAACTGTGTGGCGGCCGCCAACGCACGGCTGTGATCCAATAGCTCCAGGAGGGTCACTTCTTGATCCTGGCGCCCCAGGGAGAGCGCATGACCCGAACTGGTGGTGGCGAGGGCAGCAAATCCAACCGAGGCGAGAATCCGGGCCGAACCGATATCCCACGCGTTCGGCATCACGAAGGTTCCGCCCCGGTGGAGGTCGGCGAACCGGGCCCTCATCTCCGAAATCACGGGTGGATCGTACTGCTTGAACCCGGCCGATATGCAGCCCGGCGATTCAAGAAAACGCATTCGACCGTCGATAGAGACGAGGCCTGTCAACGCCTAGGAGGGCCTGCAATGAAGCGGTTTCGACTCGCCACCAAGCTGGCACTGGCGATAGTGCCGATGGCGCTGGTGGCCCTGGCGACCGGGGCGCTCGTCTCGTGGACCTTCCTCGAAGAAGCCCGCGCCGAAGAGCGGGTCTCGTCGGCCGCCCGCGTGGCGGCGGATGCCATGGACGCCCTGGTGGCGGTGTCGGCGGAGCAGTCGAGGGCCCTCGAATCGGCGGTGGGCGACTCGGACGCCAATCTCGAGGCAGTTCGAAATCGGAGCGATCGGGCGCTCGATGCTCTCAGCGATTCGGTCCGGGACCTCGTCCCCCGGGCAGCGGGTCCCGCCAGTGGTATCGCCTCCGCCATCTTCTCCGACTCCAGTCAGGCCCGGGCCCGCCTCGACGATTTCCGGGAAATCGATCCCCTCAGCGACGATGCCACCGAGCTGTTCGATGACATCGGCCTGCGCCTCATCACCGTCACCTCCCAGAGCACGCTCTACTTCGGAGAGGAGGGACGGGCCAGGGAAGGTGCCGGCGCCGTCGCCCTCGCTCGGGCGTCGTTCGCCTCATCTCAACAGGAGCGGTTGATGGCCCGGGTGGCCGCCGACGAAACCGCGATCTCGGCGGAGGAGTTCGTCCAGCGGTTCACGGCACTGGAGAGCACCGTCGCCGACTGGCTCAACAACGCCGACGACAACTCCCCGACCGTCACCGCCCTGGGTCTCGCCCGCACCCAGGTCCTCGAGCCGGGCATGCTGCCCGATGAGGAGACGTTCCCCGAAGCCCGTGACGAGTTGCTCGCCGACACTGCCGCCGACATCCTCGCCCGCGTCGCAGGGTCGGCCGATGCGGCGGCCACGACCGTCCGTAATGAGGCCCTGACCGTGGCGGGGGTCGTGCTCGGGGTGCTGCTGGTCACGATCGTCACGGCTCTCGTCGTGGGACGTTCCACGGTGCGTCGTGTGCGCTCCGTTACCGCAGCCGCCCGGCACGTGGCCGACGTCGACCTCCCCAAGATGGTCGACGCCCTGAGCAACCCCAAGGGCCAGCTCGACGGAACGATCCCCGTCGAGTTGGAACAGGCAGGTCCGGACGAGGTCGGCGAGCTGGCGCGGTCGTTCAGCTCACTTCACGGCACCCTGGTCGAGGTCGCCAACCGCCAGATGGAGATCCTCCGACGAGGCGTGTCTGAGATCTTCGTCACATTGGCTCGACGCAACGGTTCGCTGGTCGACCGCCAGCTGGCGCTGATCGATTCCCTCGAGGCCGGCGAAGAGGATCCGGAGGTCCTCGACGGCTATTACAAGCTCGATCACCTCTCTACCCGGATGCGTCGCAACGCAGAAAGCCTTCTCGTCCTCGCCGGGAGTGAGTCTCCTCGCATGTGGTCCGAGCCGCTCGAAATGGACGAGGTGGTGCGGGCGGCCCTGGGCGAAGTCGACGAGTATCAGAGGGTCGACGTGCTCGCACTCGAGCCGACCCGCCTCAAGGGCAGGGTGGTGACAGATCTCTCCCACCTGATGTCCGAGCTGCTCGACAACGCCACCCAGTTCTCGCCACCGTCGGAACGGGTTCGGGTGACGGGCCTGTTCGATGACAACGGCTATGTGATCACCATCGCCGACAGCGGCGTCGGGATATCCGAGACCCGGATGGCCGAAATCAACCGTCTGATAGGGGATCCGCCGGTGTTGGGTCTCGCCCTGGAGCCCACGCTGGGAATGTACGTGGTGGCCCGTCTGGCCGATCGCCACGGGATCGGGGTTCGCCTGGTTCCGGGTGTGCCCGGCACCACCGTCCGCATCACCCTCCCCCGCACACTCCTGCACACCGCGGTCGAAACGGAACCCAAGGCGGCGCCTCCACGACCCGAGCCGGTCGTCGAGGCCCCGGCCGAGTCGAACGGCAAGAGTCCAGAGGAGCCGAAAAGTGCCACCATCCCGCCCTATGCCTTCCGCAGCGGGTCACACGACGGCGATGATCGCCAGGCCGCTCCCCTGAAGCCGCCGGCTTCTGCTTCCGAACGCCTCCAGGAGACAACCGGACCAGAGGAGAAGGGTCGGGAGACCTCCGGTGGTGGTGAGAGCTCTCCCCAACCGGCCGAACCCGCCCGCGCGATGGCGTCCGAAGAGCCCGCCTCGCCACACAACCCCCCGCCGGTGAGGCGAGAGGGCCCATCTCCCGCCCGGGACGGAGACAACCGCAAGGTCCCCTCTCCGACGCCGGCACCCCGTCCCCTCACGCGGGAAGACGCATCGCTGCCCCGTCGGGCGCCGGCGAATCCCGCCCCGCCGCCGGCTGGCCCCACGGTCGCGTCCCCGGGCGAAAGGATCGAGATCACGCCGCCCGCCGCCCGGCCAACCCCACCCAGCGTGCCGGGGCGTACCCCCCGCCCGGTCGACACCGACGCCGGCCACGCGTCGGCCCGTCACGACGCCGGACCCGCCCCGACCCGGCTCCCCACGCGTAGCCCGGGATCGTCATTCCGGGGCGATGTGTCGGCTGAGGGAAGCTCGACGGTCTCCCAGCGGGGAGCGGAGGGGATCCGGAATGCGCTCGACGGCTACCGCCTCGGCAGGGACATCGCCTCGTCGCCTCCCCGGCGCCACGAGCAGTCTCCGGATGAGTCCCCGGTCGATGACCTCGATGAAGGGAGAGACTCATGAGTACCGGAGCCGCCAACCTCAACTGGCTCATGGGGCGTTTCGCATTGACGGTTCCGTCGATCAAGCAGGCGGTCGTGGTCTCGTCAGACGGCCTGGCCATGGCCGTGTCGAGTGACAGCGACCGGGAGTCAGCCGACCGCCTGGCAGCTGTGGCTTCGGGGATGATCGGTCTCGCCTATGGCTCGGCCGGTCGGTTCGGCTCCGGCTCCGTGTGCAACGTCATCGTCGAAATGAGCGAGGGTTGGCTGTTCGTCACGGGCATCAGCGACGGATCACTCCTGTGTGTCCTCACCGGTAAGTCCGTCGACATCGGCGCCGTTGCCTACGAAATGGCCCTGTTCGCCGAACGGGCCGGTGAGGTCCTCACGCCGGAGGTGCGTGAGGAACTGAAGGCGTCTCTCGTCGGGAGTGCATGAGCGCCGTGAAGGACGCCGTCGCCCAGGGTCGGCTGGTCCGCCCGTACACGATGACCGGTGGACGGACAGGACGGGAGTTGCCGCCGATCGCCCTGGAGGCGCTGGTGTCCGCCACCCCGGCCGGTCACAGGATGAAGGACCAGTTTCGCTGGGAGGCTTCCCGGATCATCGACCTGACACGCCGTGAGACCGCCCTGGTAGAGCTAGCCGCCCGGCTAGACGTGCCGATCGGCGTGGTGCGGGTCGTGGTGTCGGATCTGGTGAAGAGAGGAGCCGTTCAGATCACCGAGCCGCACGACGAATCGGTAGGTGAAGAGGACGGACTGGCCTACGCCTCCCTACTCAAGAAGGTGCTCGATGGAATTCAGAGCCTCTGAAGCACGCCGGATGCTTCCGGTCAAGATCGTCGTCGCCGGCGGGTTCGGGGTAGGCAAGACGACCTTCGTCGGAGCCATCTCCGAGATTGAGCCTCTTCGTAGCGAGGCGGTGATGACCCAGGCCAGCTACGGGATCGACGAGCTCTCGGCCGACAACACCAAGACGACCACCACCGTGGCGATGGACTTCGGCCGTATCAGCCTGAAGCACGATCTGGTCCTCTACCTGTTCGGCACCCCGGGCCAGGACCGGTTCCATTTCATGTGGCACGAGCTCGCCAAAGGGGCGATCGGGGCGGTGGTGCTGGTGGACACCCGTCGTCTCGACGCCTGTTTCGCCGCCGTCGACTTTTTCGAACGCCGCGACACCCCTTTCTTGGTGGCGGTCAACACCTTCAACGGTCAGCGGCTTCACGACCTCGAGCAGGTGAGGGAGGCACTCCAGATCTCGCCGGAGGTTCCCATGACCTATTCCGACGCCCGGGTGCGAGTGGACGTCCAGGCGACTCTGGTGCGGCTGGTGGAGCATGCCCTGGCTCGCGCTTTGGAGGGTGCCCCCACCCGGTGACTCGTGTCTGGGTCCCGAAGACGATCAAGTGCGATGACGGAAAGCGCGCAACGCCCGTTGCACATCCGGATCGTCTGACTTCTCGGCCAGCTGCTTTCGGATCGACCACGGGTATGCGCCCTCGGCGGCTGGCTTGGGAGTCGGCTGCTCCTCGATTTCTTGCCTGGGTGGCACGACAGAGTCCGGCGGCGGCGTCTGTTCCTCGGCAGAGACCGGGACCTTTGCCTCGGTAGGCGGGCGAATGTGGGTCTCCACCGCGGGCGGAGCCGACTGAAGGCGCTCCTCCAGAGCGGCGATGCGGGCGCGGGCATCAATCTCCTCGTCGCGCATTCTTCGCTGCATCTCACGGTGCTGGCGGCGTAGCTCCTCTACCCTGAGCCGAGCCTCCGCTTCCATGTTCTCGGCTCGCCGGCGGCCCGCTTCGACCAACTCGGCGGTACGGGCGGCCGCCTCGGCTCGGGCCAGTCGCAGGATCTTGTCCGCCTCGCTCCGAGCATCGCCCACGTCGGGCGCCGCGACGGTCCCGGCCCGTCTGATCATCTCGTCGTGGGTCCGACGGGCCTCCGCCAGGAGGTCATCGGCCTCTTGTCGTGCGGCCTGGCGTGCCTCCTCGGCTTCGCGCAGCACTTCGGCGCTTTCCGCCTCGGCCGTCCGGCGGAGTTCCTCGGCCTGGGCCACCAGCATCTGCACCTTCCGGGTCGTCTCCTGGCGGGCGGCTTCGACGATGCGCTCGGCCTCGTCCCGAGCGAGATCCACCAGCTTCTCGGCTTCGTTCACCAGGGCCTCGAGGCGGACGCGCTCGTGGGTGGCGTCCGTGTCGGAAGGCTGGATAGATCCCACGACCTATACATCGGTATCCGGACCCCCCAATCTTCAGTGGCAAACCGAGGGCGGTTTCTCCCGACGACGGATCGGGCACCTACCAGGGGGTCGTTTTCCATATGGCCGGCTCCAACCCTCCGGTTCCCACCTCGGCGAACAACGCCACCGCTTGCGTCAGCTGCTCCATCGCGTCCTCTTCTTCCCCGGTCTCATGGAAGAGGTCGGCGAGAAGGTCGTGCAACGTCGCCTGGCGGTGGCGGTCGCCGATCCGGGTCACCAGGGCGAGAGCCGTCTCGGTCCGTTCGATGGCGGTTGGCAGCTCGCCCCTACGGCGCGCCAGGAGGGCCAAAGCAGTGAGAGCGGTCGCCTCGGCGCCGGAGTCGGCGGTGCTCCGGGCCAACTCGAGCCCGCGCCGCACCCGACTCTCCCCGGCCACGGTGTCCTCGTCGAAGAGCCCTTCCATGATCGCGACCATCGGAGGAGTGGTCCCCGTGGCCGCCTCGGCCAGGCCCACCGCGGTCGCCACCTTGTCCCGTGCCGCCGGCTCGTCACCCATGTGCCGGCACATACGGGCCCAATCGATGTGGAGGTCGATGAGCCTTCGGGGGTCGTCCAGCCCGGCCGTCGCCGCCTGAAAGTGGTGGTCGGCCAACTCCCAACGCCCCAGACGTCCGTTGATCTCACCCAGTCGGTGCTCGATCTCCGCCAGCTTCGCCCCCGTCGCCCTCGAGGCGGCGATGCGGTACGAGTCCAGGGCGGCGCTGTAGTCACCGGCCAACGTCTGGAGATCGGCGATTGCCGTGCGGATCCGGACCAGGTCGGGGTGGCCGTGGGCCAACGCCGCCTGATAATGGGTCATGGCCTCCTGGTGGGCGTACACGCCGCGTGCCTGATCCCCGGCATCCAGGCGATAGGCCGCCGCTTCTTGCAGCCGGCCCGCCTCCTCCAGGTGATGGGCGATCCGGCCCGCCAACGTCACGCCGCCTGCACGATGTTTTCTCTCCAGGTGGTCGGCCAGCCGCCCGTGAAGCAGTCGCCGGCGCACCGCCGACAGTGCCTCGCGTACCTCGAGGCGGACCAGGTCGTGTGTGAAGTCGATCAGACCATCGTCGTCCTCGGACAAGACATCCGCCGCCATCAGCTCGTCGAGGGCAGCGGCGGTCTCTTCGTCGCTCCGGCCGCTGGCCGCCCTCACGTCATCCGGATCGAACGCCCGGCCGATCACCGATGCCCCGGCCAGCACCTGGCGAGCTAGTTGGCTAACCCCCCGAAGTCGGGCCTGGGTGACCTCGGGACGGAGGCTTGTCGCCTCCGGTAGCTCTCCGGTGGATGGATTCAGCATCCGCAGATACTGCAGCGCCACCAACGGGTTTCCCCCGCTTCCCTCCGCCACCTGCTGGTTCGCCTGATCGGTGATCTCGGGATGCACTCGGACGGCGAGTTCCCTCATCTCCTCGTGACTCAGGGGTTGGAGGTCGATGACGAGCCCGCGCCCGGCGTCGACTTGCTCCTCCACCACGCTTCGCAACGGATGGGCAGCTGCCGGATTCGAACGCCAGATGAGAACGCTGCAAATAGGGAATCGGGCAGGCCGGCGGAGCAGATACGCCAGCAGATCGACCGAAGCAGAATCCGCCCATTGCAGGTCGTCGAGAATGAGCACCCCTCCTTCGCCCAGCAGCGTGGAGAGCACCCGGGAGACGCCGTCGAGGAACCGGCTCTGACCGGCGGGGTCGGCCGTGGCCGGCGGCACGTCGCCCGAAGCCAGTTCCGGCAAGAGGCGCGACGCCTCCGCCGCAGCCCGCCCATCGAGGGGAGGGGGCGATTCCCACTGGTCGAGGGCCGCCCGAAGCGCTTCGCCCACCAACACCAGGGGGAGGGCACTTTCGCCCTCGTATGTCCGGGCCCGGGCGACCGATCGACTGCGTGCCGACGCCCACCCGGAGAGCTCGTCTGCCAGCCGTGTTTTCCCCACCCCCGGGTTGCCCACGATGGCGGCCACCCTTCCGCCGCCCTGCTCGACTAGAGCACGCAGACGGGTCAGCTCGAGCCTCCGACCCACCATGGCGCTCCGGTCGGGGGTGTCGCTCACCGTCGGTGGCGACCCCGGTTTCTCTTCCGGCCGACCGGGCGGCTCGGGGATGTCGTCGCACAGTATCCTGTCCTCGAGCTCCGAGGTCTCTGGCAGTGGGGGAACGCCGAGCTCCTCGTCGAGAATCCGAACCGCCTCCCGATACTGACGGAGGGCGCCGGCGCGGTCTCCCGCCCACACGAGCATCAGCATGAGCTGACGGTGAGCGGCTTCATCGAGCGGAGAGAGATTGACCCGCTGGCGGGCCGCCGCTACCGCTCGCTCGTAGTCCTTCCGCAACGCGGCCGCGTCGGCCAGCATCCTCAGTGTCGACGTGTGCTGATGGCGCACCCTGTCGGCCTCCTGGAGCTGCCACAGCTCGAACTGGGGACTGTCCCGCAGGGAGAAACCTTCCATGAATTCGCCCCGGTACAGGCTGGCTGCCTGCTCGAGCGGCTCGAGGCATCGCTCGCACAGCGACTCGCGCTCATGCCCATGACCGATCACGGAGTTGCGGGCGTTGTCGGCTTCCTCCAGGTCCAGCCACAGGGGACCCTTGAGTCGAAGCCGGTCGGTTTCGGCTTCGAGCCAACGCCCGTCCAGTGCACTTCGTACTACGGACAGGGTGCGGCGCAGGGCTCCCCGGGCGCGATCCGCCGCCAACTCGCTCCACATGAGATTGGACAGATGATCCCGGGACGCAGTCGAGCCGGTTACGGCCAGGTAGGCCAGCAGGGCGGTGGCCTTGCGCGTGTCTACCTGGATGGGCTCGCCATCGACCGTGACTTCGACGTCACCGAGCACCCGGATCGCCAGGCCGTTCATTCGATCGATTCTCCTCCCAAGGCGCCTATTCCAGCACGAAATCACGTGGGGACGTGACGCCGTAACGCTCCCGGAACGGTGAAGCGGTACAAATGGGACACATGGAACCGAAGCGTGACGGCGACGCGCCCCGGGACAGCATGCGTCGCGACCCGTTGCGCAGTCGTGTGGCTCGTGGACGTAGCCGATGAGGGGCATCAGATTCCTCGAGTCGATGCCGTCCGAGCGTCGCGTTCTCATCGGGCGGATCATGTGGGCCGTGGCTTTCGGAACCGCCGGCGGGTCGGTTGCCCTGGCGGCGGTCAACGACTGGCCCCTGGGCTTGGACCCGTGGGGCGTCCAGACTCTCGGTGCCTTCGTGGTCGGATCACTCGGGCTGCTGGTCATCACGCAGCGTCCCACCAACGTGATCGGATGGCTCATGCTGTGGATGGCCGTATTCGACGGGCTATCCGCGTTCGGCCTTCAGTACGGCGTGCTCAGCTTGCAGCGGCCCGACTCTCTCCCTTTGCCTGACGTCATCGGAACCGTCCCTTACGGCGCGGGGATCGGGGCGGTGTTCGGCATGACGATCACGTTCTTCCTTCTCCTCTTTCCCGACGGTCAGCTCCCTTCGCCCCGCTGGCGCCCGGTGGCCTGGGCCGGAGCGGCCGGCATTCTTCTGATGGTCGCCGGACTCACACTCCACGCCTGGCAGTCGAGTTTCGCCGGACTCCTGGCAGAACTGGAGAGAGGCGGGCTGCGGGCCGAGGGATTGGCCGCCATCCTCAACCAGGCCGGTCATGTCCTCGTCTTCCTCGTGTTCCCCCTGGCAGTCGCCTCACTTTTCGTGCGGCGAAGGCGGGCCGGGGCGACCGAACGTCAGCAACTGAAGCTGTTCGCCTACGGGGCGGTGGTGTTCCTGTCCTCTGTCTTCCTGCCCCTCCCTGAGCCCTACTGGCTCATCTACGAGATCTCGGCGACGCTGTTCCTATTCGTGGCAGTGGCAGTCGCCATCATCCGCTATCGGCTCTACGACATCGACCGTCTCGTCTCGCGCACCGTCAGCTATGTGACCGTCACGGCCCTTCTCGTCGGCCTGTATCTCGGTTCGGTGTTCCTGCTGCAGACCCTGCTCCCGGCCCAGGGGGACCTGGCTATAGCCGCCTCTACGCTGGCAGCCGCCGCCGCGTTCAATCCCGTCCGCCGTCGGGTCCAGGCCTTTGTCGATCACCGTTTCAATCGGTCGAGGTATGACGCGGCCCGGACGGTGGAGCACTTCTCTCGGCGTCTGCGGGGCGCCCACGACGCCGGCAGGTTGGGCGAGGCGCTGAGCGGGACGGCCGCCAGCGTGATGCAACCCACCCAGGTTTCGCTGTGGCTGCGGGAATCCGAACCATGACCGCCTCACGGCCAGGCGCGGCGGTGGTGCGCGGGGTGATGGGTCTCGTACTGCTGGTGGCGGTCGCGACACTGGTGTTCTGGGTGCTCAACCTCGGTACCCCCGGCGCAGAGACCGACTTCGGGACCCGCTTCTCGCCGCCGGTATCCGGCCTCGTCGGCCTCGCCTTCGCCGTCGTGGGAGGTCTGATCGTCTCCCGACGGCCGGGCAACGCAGTCGGCCTGGTGTGCCTGGTGATCGGGTTCATGTCGGCACTGAACAGTTTCGCCATCGAGTTCTCGATCTACGCCATGCTCACCGAACCGGGGTCTCTGCCGGGAGGAATGGTGGCGGCCTGGCTGGCCAACTGGACGTGGGTCATCTACGTGGGCCTGATGGGTACCGTTCTCGTACTGCTGTTCCCCGATGGACGGCTGCCGTCGCCTCGATGGAGGCCCGTCATGGCGGCCGCCCTCCTCGCGATGACGATGGCGGCCACCGGATTCGCGCTCGCCCCCGGTCAGTTCGTGAGCGTGCCCTGGGCCAACAACCCCTTTGGCGTGAGGGAATTGGCCGGCGGGGCGGGCATACTCGAATCCGGGTTCTTCTTGCTGGCGCTCACGATCCCCGCGGCCGCCGTGTCGATGGTGCTGCGGTTCCGGCGCTCCCGAGGGGTGGAGCGTCAGCAGATCAAGTGGTTTGCCAGCGCCGCCTCGCTCCTGGCGGTGGTGTACGTCGGCCAGGCGTTTTACGCCGTCTTCACCGGGACACTCGGTAACTCCACCGGTAACCAGAGGATCTTCCAGACGGCCATCATTGCCGTTTTCGGAGTGTTGGCGGCCAGCGTGGGGATCGCCGTCCTGCGTTACCGCCTCTATCAAATCGATCACGTCATCTCCCGGACCGTGGGCTACGCCGTCATCACCGGTGCCCTGGGCGCCCTATACGTGGTTCTTGCCTTCGGACTGGGCCAGATAGTTCCGGCGAACAGTGACATCGCCGTCGCCGCCTCCACATTGGCGGTGGCCGCCCTTTTCGCTCCGCTTCGTCGCCGCGTCCAGGAAAGGGTGGATCGGCGGTTCAACCGCTCGCGCTATGACGCAGCCCGAACGCTGGAACGCTTCAGTGAACGGCTGCGCCACGCCACGGATCTGTCGACGTTGCGCGGTGATCTGTTGGGGATCACCGGACGGATCATGGAGCCGGCGCATCTCTCCGTCTGGCTGCGGGAGATGCCATGAAGGGTCGTGGGGCATCGGTCATCACGGTGGCGAGCTGGCTTCTCTCCGGCGGCGCTTTCGTGTTGCTGGCCGTAGCCGAGGCGAGCGGCATCGAGAACAACCTGTTCCACTACCAGGACGCCGCCGTCGGTCTGGTGTTCCCGGCTCTGGGCTGGCTGCTCCTCCAGCGAGCCGGGTCCCATCCGGTGGGATGGATCCTGGTGGTGGCGGGCCTGAGCGGGGCCGTGGGGGCGTTCGCCGAGGAGTATGTGACGGTCGGTCTGGAGGTATCCGGGTTTCTCCCTGCGCTCCGACCCATCGCCTGGTTGGGCTCGTGGACATGGGCGTTCTTCTTTGCTCTCCTGCCGGCGCTGCTCCTGCTGTTCCCCGACGGCCACCCGCCCACGCCCCGCTGGCGGCCCGCCATGTGGCTGGCCGGGGCGCCGGTTGTTCTGCTTCCTGTTCTCCTCGCCGTTGCCACCTGGCCGGCTTCGTTGGAAACGCTTGCCTCCTCCGCCGACCCTAACTTTCCGCCGGCGCTGGAGGCATTGTTCGCCGGGGCGGCCGTCGTCTTCGTCATAGCCTTACTGGTGGCACTCGGTTCTCTGGCGGTCAAGTGGCGGACGAGCAGCGGAATCGCCCGCCAGCAGCTCAAAGTGTTCTTCATCTGCGCCTCGGCCGGGGTGATTGCCTTGGGGTTTTCCCAGCTCGAGACGTCATTCCAGGATGTCTTCGGCGTGACGGCCTTCCTGCTTGTGCCGGCCGGCATGGTGGCCGCCATCCTCCGCTACCGCCTGTACGACATCGACCGGATCGTTTCCCGAACCGTGTCGTACGCTGTCGTCTCGGCGGTTCTGGTCGCCATGTTCCTGGCGCTGGTCTTCGCCTTCCAGCTGGTCTTGCCCGGTGACGGCGATCTGGCCACCGCCGCTTCGACTCTGGCCGTGGCGGCGACGTTCAATCCGCTCCGACGCCGGGTGCAGGCGTTCATAGATCGCTACTTCAACCGGTCGCGCTACGACGCCGTTGCGACCCTAGAGAGTTTCTCCTTGACCGTTCGATCAGAAGGAGAACTGCCGGAGGTGAGGGAGCTGCTCATCGCCGTCACGGCTGAGACGGTGGAGCCGGCGTTCCTCGGGCTGTGGCTGCGTGAATCCTCTGGGGCAGTCCCGTGACGTCCCCGATGGTGGGTTCGCCCACACCTCGGGTGAAGATCGCCCTTGCCACCGCCGGCTTGGTCCTGGGGGCGTCTCTCACGGCGCTTCTCTGGGCTGATGCCACCTTCGGTGAGGATGCCCCTCTGGGCGAGACGATCTCGCTGACGATCGCCTTCCTCTCGTTCTTCGCCGTCGGAGTGGCGATCGTCCTGCGCCGTCCCGCTCACCCGATCGGCTGGCTTTTCGTCGTGGCGGGCGTCTATCCACTGGCCCAAGAGGCGCTCAATCGGCTCGGTGAAATCCGGATCGACCAGGGGGGCAGTGAGACGCTCTACGTGATCGCCAACACGGCGTTCAGTTGGCCGGCCCTGCTCGGCACCCTGGTCGTCTTCGTTCCTCTTCTGTTCCCTGACGGCCGTCTGCCTTCACCGAGGTGGCGGTGGCTGGCGGGGATGACAGGTCTGGCCATGGCAGTCATGGTCCTGGGAGGCATGTTTCAGCGGGACATTTGCGTGAAATATGACGAGGCCGACAACTGCACGCAGAGGATCGACAACCCGATCGGGCTCTCCTGGCTGCCCGGTCTGGAAGAGAGCGCCATCGGCGCTGTGATGTTCGGGGTCCTGGCAGTAGGCATGGTTGGGGCGGTCGTCTCGGTCGTCGTTAGATATCGGCGCTCTTGGGGCCCAGAGCGCGCCCAGCTCAGGTGGGTCACTTTCGCCATGGCGCTGTTCATCGCCTACGTGCTGTTGGTGGGAGTGCTTGTCGAAGAGGTCCTGGGTTGGTCTGACAGGCTGCAGGCCATCGTTCCGTTCGGATTGGACCTGTTTGGTGTCTTCCTGGCTCTGGTTCCCATTTCGGTTGGAGTGGCGATCCTGCGCTATCGCCTGTACGACATCGACCGGATCATCTCCCGGACGGTCGCCTACGGCCTCATCACCGCGGTTCTCGTGGGGGCGTACGCGGGGGTCGTTTTCGTCCTGGGTCGGGCGCTGCCGGGCCAGTCGGATCTGGCTGTGGCCGCCTCCACCCTGGCGGTGGCGGCCTTGTTCAATCCGGTCCGGCGCCGCGTCCAGGCGCTGGTGGATCGCCGGTTCAATCGCAGCAGGTACGACAGCGAGCGCGTGATCGACGCGTTCGGCCAGAGGCTCCGCTCCGAGGTAAGCCTGTCCGACCTGTCGGAGGATCTGGTAGAGGTGGCGGGTACCACAATGCAGCCCGCATGGACGTCGCTGTGGCTGAGGCAGGAGGAATGAGGGGCATCGTCCTCTACCTGCTGCTCGGCGTCGCGGTCGTCCTGGGCGTCACGGCCATATCCGTGGAGTCGCTCAACGGCGAACCGGCGGTGTGGGGTTTGCCCGGGATCGCCGGGTTGTGGGCGTGGGGGTTCGCCGGGGTCGGGTACCTGATCGCCGATCGAAAGCCCGAAAACCTCATTGGCTGGCTGTTGCTGGGCTCAGGCGTCTTTTCCGGGTTGAACGGCTCGCTGGGTTACCCCGGCCGGCTCGAAATCGTCACGCGGCTATGGGAGTTCAGCTGGGTTCCTGCCATCGCCGGCCTGGTTACCGCCCTGGCGCTCATTCCCGACGGTCGCCTCCCATCTCATCGCTGGAGGCCGCTCCTCTGGGGGGTATGGATCGCGGTGGCCGTGGTGGCGGTGGCCATCATCACCGACTCGCAGTATCGACTGGCGGCTGAGATCCTGATGCAACTCTCGATCATCTCGCTCCTGGTCTCCGTCGCCGTGCGGTTCCGGCGTTCACGCGGCACGGAGCGTCAACAACTCAAATGGATCGCCTACTCCGGAGGAGTGGTGCTGG
>DATABS010000047.1:0-10369 GCA_036259475.1 Acidimicrobiia bacterium
ATTCGTCCCCGACCGGGTCTCCTGAACCGTCATCCTCTGCCGAAATGGCGTGCGCTCCATGCACGACACGGTCGGGGTGTAGGTCGGAGGGGCAGCCGAGCTCTCGATCGTGTCCAGCTATCTGATCGGGTCGCCTACCAGACCGCCGGGGGACAAGCTCTCCGCCAAGAGGTGCAGCGGCTCGTCACGGACAACCCGGCGGCGCAGTTTCGTACTCCTCGTTCCCGCCACTCGGACTCAGCACCTCTTCACATGGACGGACGAGGAGGCGCGGGCCGGCGCCCGGGAGAGGGCCGACGAAGCGGCTGAAGGTCTGCGCGCCTGTGACGCCCAAGCTCATGGCAGTCCGCATCGGACACTCGGATCCTTTCCTGGCCGTGTCCGACGAGTTGAGCGACGGGACGGGGTACGACACGATCATCGTCTCCACCTTCCCGGCCGCGAAGTCGCGTTGGTTGCGGGCGGGGCTTCCTTCGCGGTTGGAGAAGCAGTTCGGGATCCCCGTCAGCCACGTCGTCATGGAGTGACGCCTGGCAGTTGATGAGCCTGATCCGCATCCGACTCAGGAGTACGATTTCCGGATTCGGATCCCGATCGAACAGGTCTCTCATAGAAGGACGGGTGATCATGTCTGGAGCCAGATTCTGGACGACGGCTGCCCGCGTGGCAGCCATCCTGGTTCTCGCGGCGTGTGGGTCGGCCGCCCCCCAAGAGACGACGCCGGCCGACGAACCCGACGCGCCGGCGAGCACCGCTGTCGGAGGTCATCTGCCTGACGGCGAGACCTTCGCCTGGGTGAAGGGATTGACGGGTGACGGCCTACTGGTCGATCCCGCCGAGATGCTGACCGGCGAGGCGGCCAGACAGGCAGCCGTCGAGGATGGCGCCATCTCCGAGGGTGAAGACCTTCCCAATGACTTCTATATCCGCGACGAGACAGACGAGACGCTGGTGATGACGGCTCGGGACGGCGCCACCTATGCCCTCATGCTGTTCGCCGACGGCACCCCCACGGAAACAGACGTCAGCCTCGACGAATTCGCCGCCGCCCTGGAAGGGGCCGACCCCGACGTGTACGGAGTGGTGGACGGTGTGATTCCGGCGATGGTCGAGATCGAAGAGGGACAGATCGTCTCTGTCCGCCAGATGTACCTGCCCTGACCTCATTCCCTGATCGCAACCAGGTCTTCGTCGCCGGGAACGACATGGACGGCCGTGGGGCTCATTGGGCTGCGCCGTCGCCCGCGTCGGGCGGCGCGGGCGCGGCGGCTGGCGTCGGCTTCCGCCAAGCGATCCGCTTGGATCGCCTTGGCGATGGCCACGGCGGTGATGGGGTTGATCATCATGGGGTTCCTCCTCCGAGCGGCCCGAGTTACACCGATGAAACTACATCCCTATGTGGACAGCTTTGGTCCGCATAGGGCAGAATCCTCGGAGATCGTGGAGACCACCGCCCGCCTGCTGCGCCTTCTCTCCCTTCTCCAGGCTCGACCGGCCTGGGCCGGAGAGGAGCTGTCGCAGCGCCTAGAGGTCAACCCACGGACGTTGCGCCGGGACGTCGCCCGACTCAGGGAACTGGGCTATCCGGTCGAGGCGACTCCCGGACGCTATGGCGGGTACCGCCTGGTGGCCGGTGGGGCTATTCCGCCTCTCTTGCTCGAGGACGATGAGGCAGTGGCCGTGGCTCTCGGTTTGCGGGCCGCCGCCACGGGAGCCCTTCCGGGGTTCGAGGATCCGGCTGTGGTGGCCCTGGCCAAGATCGAACAGGTTCTGCCAGCTCGGCTCCAAGAACGGATCCACCTTCTCTCCGACGCCACGGTGCGGGTGGGAGCGGCGTTCGTCACCGAGAGCCGAGTCGACATCACCAGCCTCGTCACGATTGCCGGTGCCTGTCGAGGCTCTGAACGGATGCGATTCTCGTACCGGGATGGATCCGGGCGGGAGAGCGAGCGTCATATCGAGCCGCACCGGCTGGTCCATGCCGGCCGGCGCTGGTATCTGTTCGCCTTCGATCGTGACCGGGACGATTGGCGCAGCTTTCGGGTGGACCGCATTTTCGAGCCACGGACGACCGGAATGCGGTTCGTGCCCCGGCCATCTCCCGATGCCGCCGAGTTCGTCGCCGAAGGCCTTGCGGTCGGCGCCTACCTCCATCGCGCCCGGGTGAGGCTACACATCCCTCACGAGAGGGCGCTGGGGATGGTCTCGCCCACGGTGGCGGTGCTGGAACCGGAGGGCGATGACACGATCATGCGGATCGGCGCCGACGACCTCAGATGGGTGGCCGGTTTCCTCGCCGGGTTGCCGTGCCGCTTCACGATCATCGAGCCGGAGGCACTACGTGAGGCGGTGGACGGTCTCGGCCGCCGTCTTCAGGCCGACGCAGGCAACTGACGGTTGCATTCAACCGGGCGAGGACGCGTTAGCCGGAGTTCAAAGGGTCGGGTCAGCGAGCACGCGGGGCGTGGCCCGAGATGTCGACATGGAGCCGGGGCAGGAAGAACTGCACGATGGGGCCCATGAGAAGCGCGAACGCCACGGTTCCGATCCCAAAGGTGCCTCCCAGTAGCCACCCGACGGCCAGCACCGCGACTTCGATCACCGTCCGGGTGAGCCGAATGGACGGTCCGTGGCGGGCGATGCCCGTCATGAGCCCGTCCCGCGGTCCCGGTCCCAGGCTCGCCCCGATGTAGAGACCGGAGGCGAACCCGACCAGGACGATCCCGACAGCCAGGATGACGCCGCGCCACAGCAACGCCTGGGGGGCAGGAACCAGAAAGGACGAGATGTCGATGACCAATCCGATGATGATGGCGTTGAGGATGGTGCCCACTCCGTAGCGCTCGCCGAGCGGCAGCCAACCGACCAGCACGACTCCCGAAACGATGATCGACCAGAGCCCCACCGTCAGGCCAAAGCGATTGGCCAGGCCCTGGTGTAACACGTCCCAGGGTGGGACTCCGAGGTGGGACTGAAGCATCAATCCGATGCCGAGGCCGAACAGCACCAATCCGGTCAGGAGGCGGGTGAAGCGGAGAGTGAGTCTCGGGCCGCGTGTCGGTAGGAGAAGTGTGGTGTTCATGCGGTGGCAGCCATGATTACAAGTCGGAAGACCGCTAGGGAATTCCCCTGGTTCAGCCCACCCGTCAGGCGTCGGCCGCGACGAGGGGATGGGCGGGGAGGACACGGACATTGCGACGGGTGAGACGCCCGCCGCAGTGGCCGCAGTGGGCGACGGCGGCGGCCTCCTCGCCACAGTCCAGGTGAATGGCGCGTTGGCGGTCGGGATTCGGTGGAGGCAGCCACTTCTCCCCGTAAGACCACAGTGTCATCAGAACGTCGAACAGGTCCTTGCCTCGATCCGTCAGGCGGTAGTCGTAACGCAACGGCCGCTCTTGATACGGCTCGGCCGACAGGATGCCGGCTCGCACGAGTCGATCGAGGCGGTCGGTGAGGGTATTGCGGGCGATTCCCAGGCTCTCCACGAACTGGTCGAACCGACGGACGCCCAAGAATGCGTCACGCAGGATCAGCACCGCCCAGGCGTCGTTGATCTCGTCGACGACGTTGGCGACCGAGCAATCGAGATGGACGAGCGATTTGCGAGCCATCGACTCACTCTAGTCAGTTTCGAGTTGCAATTCTGTGGCGAGGCGCATAAGTTGCGGATCGCAACCCACTACCGAGGAGCCGCAATGACCAGGTTGCGTAAGTACCGCCGACATACCATCACCCGGGCTCTGAAGATTCCGGGACCCCTGTTCGTCTTGGACGCCGAGGAGATCCGGGCCGCCTTGGAGGAGCGGGGATGACCAAGGTGCCGTGGGCGGTACGCGCTCTTCCGTCCATGGCGTATCGGGCCTGGTTCACTCCTCCGCCACTGGGGCGACGAGCGGCGGCGAGCGACCACGAGGCATTGGGCCACGTGCTGTCCATCTCGATTGCCCGTCCTGGCGGCGGCGAGTTGGGGGGCTTCGAGATCGGTGAGGGCCCGCTGGTGCTCGCCGTCCACGGTTGGGGCGGACGCGCCGCCCAGATGGTTCCGCTCGCCCGGCGCCTGGCCGCTGACGGTTTCCGCGTCGTGTCCATCGACCTGCCGGGTAGTGCGGGCGACTCTCCCACTGACGTCGGGCAAGTGGCACAGGCGATCCGCCACGTCATCGACGAGATCGGGCGGCCGCAGGCAGTCGTAGCCCACTCATTCGGTGCTCTGGCCTCGCGGCTGGCCATTGGGGACGCTTCGCCGCCGCGGGTCGTTCTGTTGGCTCCCGCCCTGAAAGTGGGCGACATCTTGGAAGTGTTCGCCGACCGTGCCAGGTTGTTGCGCTGGACAGAAGCAGCCCTGCGACGGCGCCTGTGGGCGTGGGGCGGCGGGTTCATCCCGCAGTTCGAAGCTGGCTACACCGAGATGTTCCCGGACGCCGATCTCATGATCTTCCATGACCCCGCAGACAGGGACACGCCGTTCGTCCGCTCCGCCGAACTGGCGGCGCTTCGTCCCCGGATCACCCTGGTGCCGGCTATCGACGCAGGACATCACGGCCTTCTCGCCGATCCCGGCGTTCACTCCGCCGTCTCCGCCTTTCTCGCCCACGAGGAGGCCACTTCGTTGGTTCCTCACCTGGGGTAGGTTCAGGGAGAACGCCGACCACGAGGGGTTGACATGGCCGAGGAAAAGGACGTGATCCTGTCCATCCACATGACCGAGGACGGAATCGATACCGTCGCGACCGCCAACCTGGATCTGCGAGGGGACCACTTCGACGCGGTAGGCCGCGCCCGGCGCAACCCCGATGATCCCAACCGCCCGATCATCGGCGAGGAGTTGGCCATCGCGCGTGCGCTCGCCACCCTCGAACACGACCTGATGGGGGCCGCACAGGCCAAGATCGACAAGTACCTGGCGTAGCCGCGCGTGAAGGTTCTCAGCCTGGTATTGCTCGTGTTCGTACTGGCTGCATGCGACGGTGACGGCGAAGGCAGCCCGGACGATCTGCCGGAGCCGATGTGCATCTCCCAGGTGGGCAGCGAGGCGCCGGACTTTCTCGGGTTGACCGAGGCGGAGGCGGCCGATCTGGCCGAGCAGCGCGAGCTTCAGGTTCGTGAGGTGGGAAGGGACGGCGAATGCTTCGCAGTCACCGACGACTTGCGCACGGACCGCATCAACCTCGAATTCCGGGATGACCGCGTGGTGGGTGCCGCGATCTATTGAAGCTCGTTGTCTCGTCCGGTCCCTTCAGCAACGGTGTCGGCCTTGACGGCGCCTCTCCGGCCCATCGGCTCGTCCGGGCCCGTCGTCGTGTCATGCTGTGTCTGATGCTCCAGCTCGGCGTTGAGCTCGGCACCCATCAACACCACGAAGGCCGAGATGAAAAACCACAGCAACAGGATGATCACACCGGCGAGCGCCCCGTAGGTCTCCTGGTATTTGCCGAATCGTGACACGAAGAACGAGAAGCCGACCGAGGCCAGGATCCAGACGACGGTGGCGATCACGGCTCCCCACGTCAACCACCGCCACGACGGCCGATCCCGGTCCGGGGCGTACCGGTAGAGGATCGCCAGGCCGGTCATGAACACCACGGCCAGAGCGACGAACTGGGCAATCGAGAGCAGGACGTTCACCGCTCCACCTAGCTGCAGCTGGTCCAGTATGGGTGGGACCACGACTATCAAGCCGACCGACATGAGTCCGATGACGATGAAAGCGAGAGTCAGCCCGAGCGCCAGGCCCCGCTTCTTGAGAAACCCCCGGGTCTCTTCTTCGTCGTAGGCGATGTTGATCGCCTTGACGCCCTGCTGCATGCCGCTCGACGCGGTCCACAGGGCACCGAGGACGGCAGCCGCGGTCGCCCATCCGAGAGCAGTGGACGATCCCTCCACGATGCCCGTCAGCTGCGATTCAATGAGGCTGGATGTCTCGGACGGGAGGGTATTGGCGAAGGACTCGATCTGGTTCTGCACGTCGGCCGGATCGGAGACGAGTCCGTAGATAGACACGGCGGCGATGAGCGCGGGAAAGATCGACAGCATGGTGTAGAAGGCCAGCCCGGCTGAGACGATGGGGATGTTGTCCTCCTTGATGCTGGCGAAGGTGCGCTTCGCAACCTGCTTCCAACCGCGGGCGGGGATATCGGACGGCTCCCGAGCCGTCTGACCGACGTCGGTGTCTCCGGGCCGGTAAGCGGGCTCCTCTCGAAGATGAGGCTGCCTGCGATCTCGGCTGCTAGCCATGGTCCCTGGGTGCCCGGGCGAGGGCCGGTCCAAACCACGTATTGCCACCAGAACGAGTCGTGAGAGCCTTGTAGGTTGGCGTCTATGCGCATTGCCACCTGGAATGTGAACTCGCTCAAGGCACGATTGGAAGCCGTGGAGAAATGGCTCGTCCGGGCGGCGCCCGACGTGCTGCTACTCCAGGAGACCAAGGTGGCCGACGACGACGTCCCCTACTTGTCCTTCGAGGCGGCCGGCTATCGAGTCGTTCACCATGGTGAAGGACGCTGGAACGGGGTGGCGATCGCCTCCCGTTTCGATTTCCACGACGTCGTGACCAACTTCGGCGACGGTCCGGTTCGTGACAGCCGTGGGGGAGGTCAGGCCGAGGAGGATTTCGACCCTTCCGACGAAGCTCGGATGGTGAGCGCCGTCACGGGGGATGTCCGCTTTGTCAGCCTCTACGCCCCCAACGGGAGGGTGGTGGGATCGTCGTTCTACGAAGGCAAACTGCACTGGTTCGAGCGCCTCCACCGCTGGCTGGTCGAGGCGTGTGCGCCGACCGAGCCTCTGGTCGTGGGAGGCGATTTCAACGTCACCCCTGCCGACGATGACGTGTGGGACGCGGTCCGCGCCCACGGTGGTACCCATGTCTCGCCTGCCGAGCGTGAGGCGTTGGAACGCCTACGGAACTGGGGCCTGGTCGATGCGTTCCGCCTCCACCGACCCGAGAACGGCCGGTTCTCGTGGTGGGATTATCGTGCCGGCATGTTTCATCGCAACGAAGGGATGCGTATCGATCTGCTCTACGTGACCCAACCTGTGGCGGAAAGAGTCGTCTGGGCGGAGATCGACCGCGAGGCGCGTAAAGGCAAGCCGACGCCCTCCGATCACGCCCCGGTGGTGCTCGACCTGGATGAGCCGGGCCGACCGATCGACGCCGGATGGGACGCAGCGATGAAACGGATCGCCGCGCGCCAGAAATGATTTGTGAAGATTTTCTCGGCCGGATGCCGAGGAAATCTTCACGGAGTCAGTGGGTGCCCCATAGGAGCGGTCCCAGACCCGAGGCGCGCTGTACCGAGCGGCTGATCGCTTCCCTCACCACCGCCTCGGAGCCGACCAGCCAAACCCGATGGCGAGCCCGGGTCACCGCCGTGTAGAGCAACTCCCGGGTGAGGAGGCGGCTTTCCTCGTCGGGCAGGACAACCACCACCTGCTCGAACTGTGATCCCTGGCTCTTGTGGATCGTCATGGCGTGGACGGTGGTGTGCTCGGTCAGATGGCTGAGCGGATAAGTTCGGGTCTCGCCTCGCTCGAAGGCGGCCCGGTTGCCTTCGTCGGTCTCCACCGTCACTCCGATGTCACCGTTGTAGAGGTCCAGGTTGTAGTCGTTGCGGGTGATCATCACGGGCCGGCCCGGATACCACTCTCCGCGCCACCGGAGACCCGGGTAGCGCTCGTCGAGCGCCTCCTCGATCTCCCGTCCCCACCGGCTCACCCCTGAAGGGCCTTCCCGTCGGGCGCACAGCACCGCCAGCTCGGCCAGCGCCTGGAGGGACTGGTCGAGGTCGCTGGAACGGGCCGCATCGACCAGTCGAACACGCGAGGAGACGACCTCATGCCACAGGTCGAGGAAGCCGGGCGACGATCGGTCGGGTACCCAATGCAGCGTGTCACCGCCTGCCGCCAGCAACTCCAGTGCCGGGTCGGCAGCGCCTCTGCGCACCGAGTCGGCGAAATCGGCGATCGTGCTGTCTTCCTCGAACCGGTAGCCCCGTTCGAGCACGACCACCCGCGGGCGGAGCGGCGAGTCCGGAGAGTCGGCTCTCGTGGCGGGATCGACGATGTCGGCCAGTACCGTCCCCGCCTCGATCGACTCCAGCTGGAAAGGGTCGCCGACCATTACCACCGTGGCGTCGTCCCGGACCGCGGCGAGGAGCTTGGCCGCCAGGGGGAGAGACACCATCGACATCTCGTCGACGATCACCAGATCGTGGGGAAGCCGGTTGGTGGCGTCGCGTTCGAAACGGCCCCGCCGCCAGGTCCATCCCAGCAACCGGTGGATGGTGCTCGGCCTCACCTGGGCGAGGGTCTCCGCCACGCGGGCATCACCTGTATCGGCGGCCTGCTGCGTGATGGCCTCCCCGAGCCGAGCCGCGGCCTTCCCGGTGGGGGCACACACCGCCACGAGGGGGAACTCGCCGGCCGCCGCCAGGGCCACCAAGAGGGCGCCGATGGTGTAGGTCTTTCCGGTTCCCGGTCCGCCGGCGATCACGGCGAGGCGCCCGTTCAACGCCTGCCGCGCCGCCGTGCGCTGGCCGCTCCCGGGATCGAGGAGCCTGTCGACCGCCTCACCGACCGCCGGGTCGATCTCCCGCGCCGCCACGCCGGACCGGGTCACGAGAAGTTCGGCCACCAATTGCTCGTACCGGAAGTAGCGCTCGAGGTACAGGCGATCGTCCACCTCGACCAGGGGATGATGGCCTTCGCCGTTGCCCACGAGAGCACTGGAGTCGACGGCCGCCTGCCACTCCACCGGGTCGGGCCAGGGAAGGAGGTCTACCGCATCCGGGTCCTGCCAGTCGACTACCACCGCATCTCGGAGATCGTCGATCCTCACGCATACGTGCCCGAACCTCGTGCCTCGGACGGCCAGTGCCGCGGCGAGAAGGACCCGATCGTCGGTTTCGCCATGCAGGCGGGCGATGGTCTGTGCCGCCGAGACGTCGAGGGGATGGAGCACGCCGGCATCGTTGAAGGCGGCCAGGAGCCCGTCGGTGTCGATGACGGCGTTGGCCGAGCTCGCCGCCTGCCGGATGCGGTCGCTCACTGGCCGATCACGATCCCCACCCATTCATCCCACCGGTCCGGAGAAGAGGTCGCTCAGCTCGACGATCATCTCCGCCGGAGGACGCCACCGGGCAACACCGCATCGTTCCCCGTCGATCAGCGGCGTGTCAGGTCCGAGCATCCCGCGCACGAACAGGTACATCGCCCCGCCCAGCCTCTCCGCCGGGTCGTATCCGGGCAGCCTCCATTGGAGATACCGGTGCAGCGCCACCTGGTAGAGGGTGGCCTGGAGGACGTAGCGATGGCTGACCATCTCGGCGGCCAGGGCCGCCGGCCCATAGTCGCGGGGTCCGGCGAGGCGTCCCCGCTTGGTGAGAGCATTCGACTTGTAGTCCATCACGACGTACCGCTCGCCGGGAAGCACCGCCACGACGTCGATCGCTCCTGACATGAATCCCCGGAACGGCATTCCCGGCGTGTCGATCATCTCTTCCAGGTAGGGACGGTACAGGTCGTCGTCGGCGAGGTGCCGGTCCATCACCCGGCCGATGTCGGCCAGGGTGATGGGGGGCGAGTCGTTGCGCACGGGCAGCTCGAAGATCAGCTCCCGGGCCAGGCGGGGACCTTCCAGGTCGACCAGCCGGGGATCGTCCGGCCCCGGCCCCAGGGGCGTCTTCACCATCGCTTCCAACCCGGCCACCAGGGCATGGGGCTCGAAATCCCAGCCCGAGGTCCGCATCCGCTCCTCGAGCATGTCGAGGAGCACGGCCTCCAGGTCGGCGGCGTCGAAGCGGAGCGTCTCGAGAACGTCATGGACGAGAGTTCCGAACCGAGCGCCGGCCGGCAGGTCGGCGAGCGGAAGGGCGGCCTCCGGTGCCGCGACCGGCGGCTCTTCCTCGAGCGGCTCTCCTTCGTCGGTCCGCAACCCGTGCTCGGTGTGCTCCTCGATCGAGGTCAGGGGCTGGTCGGCGGACAGCGACGAGAACGAGACCCGGCGCCACGCCTGGTCGGTCCCCCGGTCGAAGCGGGCCAGCTCCAGCCGGGTCGTTTCCTGGCGGAGCGGCCGATAGTGGTCGACCGGAGCCAGTTCGGTCATCGTTGCCAGCTCGATCGTGCCGCCGCTCGCCGCCGCCAGGCCGACGGGCGTCTGACCGTCCCTGGTGAGCAGATCGGTCAGCTTGGCCTGGTCGATGGCGGCGTGATTCTCTACCCACCACACGATCAAATGGTGCTGGGCCCGGGTGAGCGCCACGTACAGCAAGCGACTCTCCTCGGCCTTGTCTTCCGCTTTGGCCCAGGCGCGATTCTGGGCGAAACCCTCCCATCCTTCTCCCCCCACGTCGAGCAGCCGCCGGCGCGGCTG
>DATABS010000048.1:0-35202 GCA_036259475.1 Acidimicrobiia bacterium
CCGGGCGGATGGTGGCGGGTCGGGACTCGGTGGTGTTGCCGGTGCCCGTCGAGGCGGTGCGACCGCCCCCGGCGAGCGCCTCCTTCCCGGTAGCTCAACTGAGTCCCCTCGTCACTTCGAATGAGGAGTTCTACCGGATCGACACGGCACTCTCCGTGCCGCGCATCGATCTTTCCAGCTGGACCTTGCGCGTGCACGGGATGGTCGACCGTCCCTACGAGATCACGTTCGACGAACTGCTCGACATGGACATGGTCGAGCGCTACGTAACCCTGTCGTGTGTGTCGAACGAGGTGGGTGGGATGCTCGTCGACAATGCCAAGTGGCTGGGCGTCCCGCTGAGGGAGATGCTCGATCGGGCGGGGGTGCAAGACGGCGCCGGTCAGGTCGTCGGTCGCGCCGAGGGTTTTACCGTCGGGTTTCCTACGGAAGCGGTCTACGACGGAAGGGATGCCCTGGTGGCGGTAGGGATGAACGACGAGCCGCTGCCGTTCGAGCACGGTTTCCCCGCCCGCCTGGTGGTGGCGGGACTATACGGATACGTCTCCGCCACCAAGTGGCTCACCGACATCGAATTGACCACCTGGGAGGCCTTCGACGCCTACTGGGTTCCGAGGGGATGGTCGAAGGAGGGCCCTGTGAAGACCCAGTCTCGTATCGACACCCCGCGCAACGGATCCAGCCTGCGACCCGAGCCGCGGGCGATAGCCGGGGTCGCATGGGCGCCGAACGTCGGTATCCAAAGGGTCGAGGTACAGATCGACGACGGGGATTGGATGGACGCGGAGCTGGCGGAAGCGCTCGACAGGGACACCTGGCGACAATGGATGCTGCCGTGGACTCCGACGGAGGGCGAGCATCTCATCCGAGTCCGGGCGACGGATGCCTCGGGCTACACGCAAACTCAGGAAGTTGCCCGTCCTGCTCCCAACGGCGCAACCGGCTGGCACACGATCGGCGTGTCAGTCGGCGCCTGAATCGCGCCCTCAGTCGGCGTCGATCGCCGCAAGAGCCCACGACAGGCCCTCCGACGGCGACTCCACGGCGATCCGCAAGCCCCAGCCGGTCTCCGGAGAGCCGTCCGACCACAAGAACCACTTCAACCCTTCGACTGCCGCGCCTAGATCGGCTCCCTCCACGGGCCAGTCGAGACCGGCGAGCTCGTGTGCCACCCACCAGGCACTGAACCGTCCGGCAGCCGCTCCCCGTCGGTGACCGTGGGCGCCTCCCGAGGACGCGGCCCAGCCGATCCATGCCAGGGCGAGTTGCGGCTCCACCTCCACCACCCCTGCTCGGCCGATGCCCAGCGCAGCCACCGCCGCCTGCGGCGGTCCCTCGGCGCAGGCCGCCTGCGATCGGCCATTGGACTCTTGCACCCAGTGCTCGACCACCGACAAGAGAGCCCGCGTCCCATCGAGGTCCTCCACCACGGCGGGGGACCCCCGCAGCAGCGACGTCTCGCCTGCCCGCCGGGCGGGTGTCGGCGCCTCCACCCGATCCGCTTTGTATGAGGCAACCGGATACTCCGGCTCCCACGGCTCGAGGCGTAAGGGAAGCTCGAAGACCAGCCGGTCGACCGATGCGCCCTCGAGGTCCTCGCCGCGGAGAACCCGTTCGTGGGCGGTCATGGCCCGCTCCGGGCCGGGGACCAGAAATGGCTCCAGTTCGTCCCATGTCTTGGTGGAGGCCGCCACTTCGGGGAGGGGTCCGAGGGTGAAACGCGTGCGACCCTCACTCACGGCTGCTCCCGCCCACTCACCCGGCGCGTCGAGGGCGAACCGGTAGCGGATGTACTCCGACACCCCCCACAGTTGCTTTCCCCGCGTGACTGCCTCGTCACAGCCCCGGCGGAGCTCGGCGAGAGCCTCCCAGTCGCGGGAAGCGGTGTGACCGTCGACTATCCGCACCAGGTCGTCGGTATTGGATGATTCGATGGCGCGGCGGGCCCGCTCGTCTATCACCCCGGGTGAGGCCCTTCTGCCACGGGCCGGTCCGACCGCGCCCAGTCCGAGAACGAGCCGGCATACAGCAGGGGACGGGGCAAGCCGGCCAGTTGCATGCTGAGAGCCAGGTGAGCGGCGTTGACTCCGCTTCCGCACGACACGATGACGGGACGTCGATCGGCGCCCAATGCGGTGTAGCGGCGTCGCAAGGCAGTGGCATCCTTGAATCGCCCCGACTCATCGAGGTTCCCCTGCCAGGGGGTGTTCAAGGCACCGGGAATATGGCCCGCCCGAGGATCGACGGGCTCGGTCTCACCCAGGTAGCGCTCCGGTGCGCGGGCATCGAGGAGCAGATGGGCCCGAGCGCTCGCCACTCCCTCCTGGTCGACAACGCCTCGGTAACCCCCGGAGGGACGGGGATAGTGCACGGCTGCCGGTTCGACGTCAGCTGTGGACGTTTCGTAGCCCGCTTCCACCCACGCCCGCCAGCCGCCATCTAGAACTCGGGCCGTCCCGCGATGGCCGATCGCCCCCAGCATCCACCACATCCGGGCCGCCACCGAGCCTCCGGCGTCGTCGTAGACCACGACGTCGGTGTACGAGCCGACACCGAGATGTCCCAAAGTGGCGGCAAAATCGACCGGATCCGGCAACGGATGCCTTCCCGCACCTGTGGGGGCGGCGAGATCGACGTCGAGGTCGACGAACACTGCGCCCGGTATGTGACCTGCCAGGTAGCGACCGCGTCCCCCGTCGGGGTCGGTGAGATCCCACCTCAGATCGAAGAGGGCGACTTCGGAAAGCTTCTCATGGAGCTCGGGCACGCTGATCAGGGGATGGGTCACGAGCCGTTCCTACGAAAGAGGAGGTTGAGGATGATCGTCGCCACCACCGAAACGACGATCATCGAAGTGATCGGGAAGTAGAAAGACGTTCGTTCTCCCTCACGCCGAATGTCGCCCGGCAAGTTCCCGAACCATGACAAGAGCCAGGGGGCCCAGCGCAACGCGGCGCCGATCGCCACCACGATCAAGCCGACCCAGATGACGACGGTACCGCCTCTCATTCGGTCTCCTCCGGAGGGGGCACCGGAAACATCTCCGAGATGGTGGCTCCCACGGCCCGGGTCAGCGAGTCGGCGGCACTCTTCAGATGGACCCGAGCCTCCTCATCCTGAAGAGCCGCTCCGACGGCTCCCGCCATCTGGGTCCAGGCGCGTGCCAGGGTGCGAATCGCCTCGGCTATCTCGGCCTCGGAGGGTCCCGTGTCTTTGGCGACGCGGCGGTAGATCCCTTTGAGGCGTTCGGTCAGCTCGATGACGTCGTCTGTCAGTTCCTTCCACGAACCGTCTACGTCTCGGGCGTGATCGTCTTCCATCGAAGCCGATGGTAGAGAGCTCGGGACGCGACCATCCGGGTGCCGCAACCGAGATGTCGCCACCAAGCGGCGCTTCTACAGTGGTGCCCGTGAAGCTCCACCTCATCGACGGAACGTTCGAGCTCTTTCGTTCCTTCTACGGCCGCAAAGACACCCGACTCGCTCCCGACGGCACCGACATCAACGCCGTCCATGGTGTGCTCACTTCGACACTGGATCTTTTGAACCGGCCGGGCGTCACCCACGTCGCCGCCGCCTTCGACACCGTGATCGAGTCGTTCCGCAATGACATGTTCGACGGCTACAAGACCGGCGAGGGGGTCGATCCGGCGCTGCTCGCCCAGTTTCCTCTGGTCGAGGAGGCGCTGGCTGCGGCGGGTGTGACCGTGTGGGGGATGACTTACTACGAGGCCGACGACGCCATCGCCACGGCGGCGTTTCGGTGGATGGACGACGTGGAGCAGGTGGTGCTCTGCAGTCCCGACAAGGACCTGATGCAATGCGTCGTCGGTGACACGGTCGTGTGCTGGGACCGCATGCGCGATCGGTGGTTCAACGAGGCCGGAGTCGTGGAGAAGTTCGGAGTCGCACCCGAGTCGATACCCGACTACCTCGCTCTGGTGGGAGATACCGCCGACGGCGTTCCGGGCCTTCCGGGATGGGGAGCGAAGTCGACGGCCGCCGTCCTGGCCAGATGGGGGCGCCTGGAGATGATCCCAGACGATCCAGCGGCGTGGGACGTGAGCATTCGGTCGGCGGCCAAACTGGCCGCTGCGCTGGCGGAGAACCGGCCGATGGCCACCCTGTACCGGACGCTCACGACCTTGCGCCGAGACGTGCCGCTGAAGGAGTCGCTCGAAGATCTCGAGTGGAAGGGCTACAACGAAGCGGCTTTCGCCGAGATCTCCGAGCGTCTCGGCTTCTGAATATCGCCCTAGTTCGGAGGGGGTGTTGTCCCCACAGCGGACGAGTCGGGGAGGGCCTAGGGCTCCGCCAGAGGCTGAACAGGGCGCCATTCATGTCGGATCGGTCTTCCACTGTGGTTCTACGGGTTTTCAGGGGTTCCCTCTAACTCTGAGTCTTCCGGACCCCACCTTCCACGCCTCTACCCCCTACCTCCGAGTCTCCCTGCCCCCTACCTCCCGAGTCTCCCTGGCGGGAGCCTCGGCAGGCACCTTCCCCCACTTCGTGGGGGACAAAGATTCTGTCCCTTCGGCACTCCACGATTACTTGGGAGCCTCGGCAGGGACCTTCCCCCACTACGTGGGGGACGAAGATTCTGTCCCTTAGGGACTCCACTATTGGTTCTCAGAGCCAGCGTTGGATGGCTGATTGGGCGGCCAGGTGACCGCTCATTCCGTGGGTCCCACCACCGGGAGGTGTGGAGGCGGAGCACAGGAAGACACGGTCCAGAGGGGTCGTGTAGGGATCCAGGCGCGGCACCGGACGGAAGACGAGCTGGGAGAGCGTGCTGGCCCCGCCGGCGATGTCTCCGCCCACCAGGTTGGGATTCAGCTTTTCCAGCTCGGCGGGAGGAAGGACCGACCGGTCGGCGATGACGTCGGGGAAACCAGGTGCCAGCTCGGTGATCAGGCGTTCGATGGCGCTCAGGTGGTCGGCGTCCGAGCCGTTGGGAACATGGGCGTAGGCCCATAGGGAGTGACGCCCGTCCGTCGATCGGGTGGGATCGAACTGGGTGGGCTGACACACGAGGGTGAAGGGACGAGCTGCCGGCCGGCCTGCCCAAGTGGCGCTCTCAGCGGCGATGATGGCCGGCGCCGTCCCGCCCAGGTGGATGGTCCCGGCCCGCGACAGGTCCGGGTTGGTCCAGGGGACCGGCTCCGTCAGGGCGTAGTCGACCTTGAAGGCAGCCGGTCCGTGACGGAAGCGACGATATCGACGGAGGAACTCATCGGGAACCCGTCCTTCCAGGAGACCAGCCAGCGAACCGGGCGTGACGTCGGCGAGGATCACCCTGGAGCGAGGAAGCTCGCCCAGGTCGGTGATATGGCGTCCGGTCTCGATCCGACCTCCCAACGAAGCGAGATGGGCGACGAGGGCGTCGGCCATCGACTTGGAGCCACCGCGGGCGAAAGGCCATCCGTATCGATGGCCGAACGAGGTGAGCATGAGCCCGAAGGCCGAGGTGAGGACTCGGGTGAGAGGGATGAAGGCGTGGGCCGAGCACCCGGTGAACAGGGCCGCGGCCTCTTCGGTGTCGAACCACCGGCCCAGCATCGAGGCGGGAAGCAGGGCTCTCAGCCCGAATCGAATGAGGGCGATGGGATGGTCCGGCCACGAGATGATCGGGCCCAGGACGGAATGCTCGATTTGATCCCACATGTCGAACACCGGACCGATCAGCCGCCGATACTTCTCTCCGTCTTGTCCCAGGCCCTTGGCGGTGTCGTCCAACGAGCGATGTAGCAGAGCCGCCCGGTCCGGACCGAGAGGATGGGCGAGCAGCACGTCGGGTTGGACCCACTCCAGGCCGTATTGCTCGAGGGGGAGTGACCGCATGAAGGGCGATCCGGCTCCGAGGCTGTGGATCGTCGAGCAGACGTCGTGGAGGAGCCCCGGGCCGGTCAGCTCGAAACTACGCAGTCCTCCCCCGACGGTGTCGGCGGCCTCGACCACGAGGACCGATCCGCCGTGCTGGGCCACGGTGATGGCGGCGGCGAGGCCGTTGGGACCCGAGCCGATGACGACGGCGTCCAGTTCGCCGCCTGGGGTCAGTCCTCCGGTTCCCATACCACGTCCCATCGGTCGGAACAGTCCTCACATCGATAGGCGAGAACGGTTCCGCTCTCCACTCCTTCCTCGGGCAGGAAGGAAATCAGGTGACAGAGGCCGCCGCAGTCGACACAGACGATGGTGTCGGCCGGCGTCACGATCCCATACTCACCGGAGCGGGCTCGGGCTGCTCGACCGGTAGCTTCCTACCCCGGCCCAGGATGGCGGCACCGATCATCGCGGCGAGTACGGAGCCGATGAAGACCCCCACCTTGGCGATGTCGGGGAATTCCTCACCGGTGAACGCCAACCCGGTGACGAATAGGGCAACAGTGAAGCCGATTCCCGCCACGAACCCCAAGCCGACGACATGGCTCCAGACAGTTTGCGGCGGCAGCTTGCCGATCCCCAGACGCACCGCCAACCAGGTGAACAACGTTATGCCAACGGGCTTGCCGATTAGCAGACCCAGACCCACGCCGAGGGAGACCGGATGCAGGACGAGTTCGCCTATGTCGGTGTCGGCGAAGCTCACCCCGGCGTTGGCCAGGGCGAAAAGCGGCACGACGAAGAACGAGCTCCATGGAAGCAGCTTGTGCTCCAGGCGGTTGAGGGGAGCCACCGACTCCCGGGATATCTCGGTCAGCAGCATCGCCTCGTAGTCAGAGTGCTCGTGCTCCTCTGCGCTGTCACCGGGTGGGAACATGTCGAGGATGCCCCGTGCCTTGCGGTCGAGCTCGTTGGAGTCATACATCGGCCGCGCCGGTGTGAGCAGTCCGAGGGCGACACCCGCCAGGGTGGCGTGAACACCTGATTCCAGCATTGCATACCAGATGGCAAAGGCCACCGGGACGTAGAAGATCATCGAGCGGACCCCGACTCGTTGGGCGATCGCCACTACGAGGAGCCCGACGATGGCGCCCGCCAGCCAGGCGAAGCGCAGATCCGAGGTGTAGAAGATGGCGATGACGAGTATCGCCCCGATGTCGTCGGCTATGGCCAGGGCGAGGATGAACAACTTCCCGCTGGCGGGCACGCGGCGGCCCAGGAGGGCGATGACGCCCACTGCGAAGGCGATGTCGGTCGCCATGGGGATTCCCCATCCGTGTCCGGCATCCCCGCCGGCGTTGAAGATCAGGTAGACGAGTGCGGGAACCACCATTCCCCCCAGGGCCCCCATCACGGGCAAAGCCGCGGCCCGCGGGTCGCGTAACTCGCCGAGTACGAGCTCGCGCTTGATCTCCAGCCCCACGACGAAGAAGAAGATGACCATCAGACCGTCGTTGATCAGATGACCGAAGGATTCCTCGAGCTGGATGGGACCGAAGCTGAGGTCGAGATGGAGATCCTCGAACAGCCGGGTGTAAGAGTCGGACCAGGCGGAGTTGGCCCAGAACAAAGCGACGGCGGCGGCGACGAGCAGCACGATCCCCGAAGCGGCCTCCACCTGGGTGAAGCGGAGGAAGGGCCGAACGAAGGTGCGCGGAACGAACCGGCTGGAACTCGCCCAGGTGGGATGACGGTCGTCGAGGGTCATGGAGACCGCAACATTAGAGCTTGGACCACTGTCCTCCTGCTGCGGCCGCTCAGGTGAGGCGCTGGCCTGCTGAGCCGAGGTCCTGGCACGCCCCGACGACTCTCGCTGCCATTCCCTCCTCGGCACTCTTCATGTACGAGCGAGGGTCGTAGACCTTCTTGTTCCCGACATCTCCGTCGACCTTCAGGACGCCGTCGTAGTTGCTGAACATGTGACCGGCGATCTGCCGGGTGTAGGCGTATTGGGTGTCGGTATCGATGTTCATCTTCACCACTCCGTATCCGATCGTCTCCTGTATCTCGGACAGTGCCGAGCCGCTCCCCCCGTGAAAGACGAGGTAGTGGCGGGCGCCGTCGCCGAACTTGGCGACCACGGCTTCCTGACCGTCGCGGAGGATCCCCGGTCGAAGCTGCACGGCACCCGGCTTGTAGACCCCATGCACGTTGCCGAAGACGGCCGCCAGTAGGTAGCGGGCCCGGTCGAAGGTGCCCAGCACCTCGCTGGTACGCACCATGTCCTCGGGGCTGGTGTAGAGCTTCTCCCGGTCGACGTTCTCGTTGTCAATGGCATCCTCGAAGCCTCCGACGATCCCTATCTCCAGCTCCAGGATGATGTCGGCGGCGGCGCACTCATCGAGCAGCTCCGAGGCCATCGTCAGGTTCTCGTCGAGCGGCAACTCGGAGGCGTCGAGCATGTGGCTCTGGAACAGGGGACCTTGGCCACGCTGGATGCGGTCGCGGCTCATACCGAGAAGTGGGCGAATGTACGAGTCGACCTTGTCCGGCTGGCAGTGATCGGTATGGAGAGCAATCCGCATCGGATACTTCTCGGCGATCAGGTGGGCGAACTCGGCCAGGGCGGCGGCTCCGGCGGGCATCTCCTTCACGTGAAGACCCGAAAGGAACTCGGCTGCGCCGGTGGAGACTTGGATGATCCCATCGGACTCGGCTTCGGCGAAGCCCTGCAGGGCAGCGTTGAGTGTGGTCGACGAGGTGACGTTGATCGCTGGAAACGCAAAGCCGTTGTCGCGCGCCGTATCCAGCATCTGGCGGTACTCCTCCGGGGTGGCGATAGGCATGGTCCTCCAGTCTTCGTGCTGACTCTGACGCTAGTGGGGGGTGATTTGCTCGGTTGTCGACTCGCTGTCTGAACCACTTCGCCATATGGTCAGGAGCATGGCGGAGACAGTCGCCCAACCGCCGGTTGTGAAGCCCCGATCGCCCATCGTGCGCGGCGTCTACTTCCTTCTCGGTCTGGTCTGTCTGGCTTTTGCCTATTTGAGCTTCCTACCCGGTATCCCCACTTTCGACTTCGTGATACTGGCGGCCTTCTTCTTTGCCCGTTCGTCGGACTCGTTCCACAACTGGCTGGTGAACCACCGGATCTTCGGCCGGGTCATCGCCGCCTATCGTGGCGGTGGCCTGACGATGCGCACCAAGATCGTGGCCGCAGTGGGGATCGTCGGCTCCCTCACCCTGTCCGGCGTGGTCCTCGTCGACAACACCGCTCTCCGGGTCATCCTGGTTCTGGTGGGTGCCTATGCCCTCTGGTTCGTATTCAGCCGGCCGACGAGGGCGCCTCAGCCTCCCGAGACCGCCTGAAGGAACCTGACCTCGGTGGCCACGGCGGCACCTCGGTCGGTGAGGCGAGTCGATTCACCATCGACGAAACACAGGACGTGCGGGCGTAAATCGCCGCGATGATCGAAGAGATGCACTTCCAGTTCGGGTAGCTCCTTCAGCAGCGATGCGATGACGGATCCGATATCGTCACCCGCCGCCTCCACGACCCGGCGCCCGCCGGTGGCGGGATCGAGCAGCCGGGGCAGGCGGACCACCGCCATCAGAGCAGAGCCACCGCCCCGATTCGGGGGAACACGGGTTCCAACTGAAGCCACCGATCCCCAGCGTCACGGGTGATCCAGACCTGGCCCGAAGTGGTTCCCAGAGCAACGGTGCCCTCACCGTCGGTAGCCACGGCCCCTCGAAGCACGCTCGTGAAGGTAGGAGCGGGGTCCCAGCCCGATCCCGACACGGTCCACGACTCACCGTCGTCATCCGACATGTAGGCGCGGAACCTACCGTCGACCGGTACACGGTTCTCGTCGGAGTGAAGCGGCACCACGAACAGACGCTCAGACGCGTGATCGCGGCGCATGACGAAACCGAATCCGGCCGGAAGGCCGGTCTCGATCCTCTCCCATGTGTCTCCGCCGTCGGAACTCCGGAAGACACCCATGTGATCCTGTCGCCAGAGACGGTTCGGCCTCGACGGGTCGTGGTCGAGGTTGTGGACGCAGTATCCGATCTCGGGACGAGGTACTCCTTCAGGCTGGCCGGCCGGAGGGACTCCGTCGTTCTTGAGTTGCCACGTCACGCCTGCATCGTCGGAGCGGAACACGCCTACCGCCGATATGCCCACCCAGATGGTGTCGTCCGCCGAGAGCAGCCGATGCGCACACAACCCTCCCGCTCCGGGCATCCACTCGCTGCGGGTCGGCTGGTCGTTGAGGCCCTCGATCGGCTCCCATGTTGCGCCGTCGTCGTCCGAGGCGAACAAGCCCGCTTCCGCCACGCCGGCGTAGATCCTCTTACCGACGTTGTGGAAGGCCCAGATCTGGGACAGCGCTCGCTCGTCGCCGTAGGTCGGCCCGTTCTCGATCTGCGACCAGTTCTCGAGGTCGGGGCTGCGGTGGATCGAAGCGCCGAACCAGTTGGAGCCCACGCCAGCCAGATAGTCGCCCGACGGGGTTTGTCCGAACGCCGTGACTTTCCAACCCGGGAACAGCGGTCCGGTCACGAGACGCGACTCCGGGTCGATCAGGTAGCCGCCCTTCTCGGTGCCCACTGCGATCTTCATCACCGCGAAGGTAGTCCACCGGCGACCGGGACGGTGGTTCGATGGGACAACCCGTTTTCGCGCCTGATCTGCGTCAGACGGCCTGCGTTCGATGCTCGAAAGCGTGATCTACCGTGTCGGGGTGAAGCGCCGGATCGGTCTCGGAGTCGTGCTCGCCACCACCATGGCGGCGTCGACGTTCGCTCCCGTGATATTCGCGGTGCTCGCCACCGACCTCCGCAACGAGTTTTCAGCGGATCGGTGGCAGATCGGCGCCCTCGTCACGGTGGTGACCGCCGTGGGGGCACTCTTATCGCCCTACTGGGGGACGGTGAGTGATCGGATGGTGCCCCGGTATTCAACGTCTCTGACGCTCTCCACCGCGGCGGCCGGTTTTCTGGCGCTCGGGGTGGCGCCGAGCTACCTCTGGCTGGCGGCGGCTTCGGTGCTGGCGGGTGCCGCCCAGGCGTTGGGTAACCCGTCGACCAACCGGCTGATCATGACCCAGGCGGAGGCAGGCCGGCGTGGGGTCCTGACGGGCATCAAGCAGGCCGGAGTCCAGGCAGGCAACTTCCTGGGCGGAATTCTCCTGCCGGTTGGCGCCGCTTCCGTCCTGGGATGGCGAGGCACCGTGGCGGCCGCCGCCTTCGTGCCCGTTTCCGGCCTGGCGCTTCTCGGGCTCTTGATCCGGGGACGACCGACGCCCGAGAGGCCTCATCCGCCCCAGCGGGAGCGCGCCTCGGCCGTGGTGATGCGCTTGGCCGTGTATGGGGGACTGATCGGTATCGCCAGCGGAAGCTTGCTCACCTACCTTCCCTCATACTCCCAAGAGACCTTCGGATTCAGCACCGAGGCCGGGGGAGCGCTGGTGTCTCTGTTCGCCGCCGTCGGGTTCGTCACCCGCTTGACGGCCGGGCCCCTATCGGAGCGTCGATTCGGCCACCATCGCACACTGGCCGGAATGGCTGCCTTCACTGCCTTCTCGGGTGCGCTCCTGGCGGTGGCCCCTTCCGGCGGTTGGCTGTGGCCCGTGGCCGCCTTGATCGGCCTCGGTCCGATGGCGTGGAACGTGGTGGGGAACCTGGCCGTGATGGAACTCTCTCCTGAGGGGGCGGCCGGCCGCGGCTCCGGCGTGATGATGGCGGGGTTTCTCGGCGGGATGGCCGTCGGGGCACCGCTGTTCGGTGGTTCGGTAGACCTCATCGGCAGCTATCGACCCGGATGGGTGGCGGTGGGGTTGGTGGGAGCGGTAGCGGCGTGGGTGGCGCGGCGCGTCAAGGCCGAGGAGCCGGTGGGCTGACTCCCGCCTACCCTTCACCGCCGTCATGCGTTTGGTCATCGCCCGTTGCAGCGTCGACTACCAAGGCCGCCTGACGGCCCACCTACCCGAGGCGGTGAGGCTGTTGATGGTCAAGGCCGACGGCTGTGTGGCCGTACACGCCGATGGCGGTGCCTACAAACCGCTCAACTGGATGAATGCCCCCAACGCCCTCGTCGAGGGCGAGGGCCGCTGGGAGGTGACGAATCCAAAGGGTGAGCGTCTCGTGATCACACTCCATGAGGTCTTCGAGGACACGAAGCACGACCTGGGCGCGGACCCCGGGCTCCAGAAGGACGGGGTAGAGGCGCACCTCCAGGAGATGCTCGCCGAGCGGCCGTGGGTCCTCGAAGACGGGTTGGCCCTGATCCGAAGGGAGTATCCGACTCCGCTGGGGCCGGTCGACATGCTCTGCACCGACGGCGCCGGCCGGGTGGTGGCGGTGGAGATCAAACGCCGGGGGGAGATCGACGGCGTGGAGCAACTGCGGCGTTACGTCGAGCGCCTCGACCTCGATCCCCGCCTGGCGCCGGTACGGGCGATGCTGGTGGCCCAGTCGATAGCTCCCCAGGCGCGGATCCTGGCCGAGGCGCGTGAGGTGGAAGCGATCGAGGTGGACTACGACGGGCTACGAGAGATCGAGTCGTCTCGCCCCCGCCTGTTCGACATCTGATTCGTCCTCGCGCGACATTGCCGTCGGATCAGCCGTGATTGTCGCGCGAGAAGGGATCCTCCCGGCGGGAGCCGGCGAACCCGTTCTGGCGCCAAGCCTCGTATACGGCAATGGCGGCCGCGTTGGAGAGGTTCAGGGACCGGACGGAGGGCACCATCGGGATCCGAACCGACTGGGTCACCCAGGGATGCCTCTGGACCTCGGAGGGAAGACCGACCGATTCGGGACCGAACAGCAACACGTCGTCGCGGATGTAGGCGACATCGGTGAACGGTGTCGTCGCGTCGACGGTGAAGGCGAACACCCGGCGGCGGCTCAATGAGGCGGCGCATGCCTCGAGATCACTATGGACCGTCACCGTCGCCTTGTCTCGGTAGTCCATCCCGGCCCGGCGCAGTTTGGCGTCTTCGAGGCTGTAACCGAGCGGTTCGATGAGGTGCAGGCGGCATCCGGTTACGGCGGCGAGCCGCATCGCGTTGCCCGTGTTGGGAGGTATCTCGGGCTGGAAGAAGACGACGTCGAACACGACGCGGCCGGGTGCCGGTCTAGCCGCCGAGCAGTCGGAGGGCGATCGCCTCCGCCAGCACCGACTTCTCCAGGTCCGCCAGATCCAAAGATTCGTTGGGGGCGTGGACCGACGATGTGGGATCGCCCGCCCCCGTGAGGAGAATCGGTGCTCCCGGCAGCTTCTCGGAGAAGGCGGCCACGAAGGGGATCGAGCCTCCTACGCCCATCTCGACCGACGGCCGTCCCCACGCAGCCTCCATCGCCGTCTTCCACGCCTCGAACGCGGCTCCTTCGGTGACGAGGGCATGCCCGTCGCCCAGGTCGCTGGCCTGGATCGTGATCTCGGCGCCCCAGGGGACGTTGGCTTCGAGATGGGATATGAGAGCCTTGAGGGCCTTCTCGACGTCCTCGTCGGGAGCGGTGCGCATGCTGACCTTGGCCCGGGCGACCGGGACGAGCTGATTGATCGCCTCGGTGACCGGCGGCGCGTCGATGGCGAGGACTGAGATGGCGGGCCGGTTCCACATACGGGAGACGAGAGACCCCGACCCCAACGTCTCCAGACCGGGAACGGCCTTCGCCTGAAGTGCCGCCTCTTCTTCCGAGAACTCAAGACCCTCGACCTCATCCGAGATGAGGCCTGCGACCGCCACCGTGCCATCGTCATTGTGGAGAGTGGCGAGCAGACGGCAGAGGGCGGTGAGGGCGTCGGGAAAGAGTCCTCCGAAGAGGCCGGAGTGCTGTGCGGCTTGAAGCGTCCGCAACTCGACTTGGACGGCGGCGATTCCCCGCAGTGAGGTGGTGAGGGCCGGTTCGCCCACTCGCCAGTTCGAGGCGTCGGCGATGACGATCACGTCGGCGGCCAGTAGGTCCGAGTACTCCTCGAGAAAGCGGGGAAGGTGACGAGAGCCGATCTCCTCCTCACCCTCGACGAACACCTTCACGCCCACGGGCGGAGTCCCTCCGAACGCCCGGATGGCGCCGAGATGCATGATCACCCCCGACTTGTCGTCGCTGGCCCCCCGGCCGTAGAGCCTGCCGTCCTTCTCGAACGGCTCGAACGGGCCGGTGACCCACTCGTCGGCCGGTCCCGGAGGCTGTACGTCGTGGTGGGCGTAGAGCAGGACAGTGGGAGCGCCGTCGGGGGCGGGGATTTGCCCGAACACCGCCGGGTGAGCGTCGTCCAGCTCCAGGAGGTGCACGTCCTCGAGGCCTTCTCCCGAGAGAAGCTGGGCGACGGCCTCGGCTGACCGCCGCACCTCGCCCGGGTCGTAACCATCGGCACTCACTGACGGGATCCTGACCAGATCGGCCAGCACCGACCGGAGGTGATCGAAGTCCCCGGCGACGGCATTACGGAGGTCGTCGTACATGCGGCAGATGGTATCGGTCAGAAAGCATGCTCGACCAGTTGGGCGCACGATCCGCCACCGGCGAAGATATGAGGGTGATCAGATTCTCGCTCGTCGCCATCCCCGTCACGATCCGGCCCACCTTCTGGCTCGTGGCGCTTTTCCTCGGTTGGGGCGTGGGCGACCAGGCGTTGCTGGCAGCCTGGGTGGCGATCGTCTTCGTGTCAGTTCTGGCTCACGAACTGGGCCACGCCCTGCTCGCTCGACGGTTCGGGGCGGAGGTCTCCATCACCCTTACGACCTTCGGTGGCTACACCCGCTGGAGCCTGGAGTCCGGAGGCACCATGTCCCCGGGGAGGCGTGCCTTGGTGGCCGGAGCCGGATCGGCCGTCGGAATCGTCCTCGGCCTTGCGGTCCTGGGGCTCTTCGTCGCCACCCGCCCGTGGGGCCCCACCGCCGCCACCATCACGACGCTGATCGTCTGGGTCAACGTCGGTTGGGGGGTCCTGAACTGGCTCCCCATCCGGCCGCTCGACGGCGGGCATCTGACCCTCGCCATTCTCGACCTGGTGGCGCCCAAGCGGGCGGAGCGGATCGCCTCCGTGCTTTTCGTGGTGACGAGCCTGGCTGCTCTCGGCGCCGCCCTCTATTTCGATCTGACCTTCGCCGCCATCCTGGCCGGCTTCATGGCCTGGGCGGAGATCAGCCGTCATTTCGGGAACCGGACGGGGGGCGGACCGGTCGAGTTCTCATACGACGATCCGGAGACCGAGTCCGCCTCGCCCGAGGAGAGCGCGGGGCCGGGGGAGGCGCGTCCTCGTTTAGATTGAGTCTTCCGAGAGAGAGGCGTGGAAGATGGAGTTCGGGTTCGGCGAGAAGGTGGAGGACTACCGGAGCCGTCTCACCGATTTCATGGAGAGCCACGTCTATCCCGCCGAGCCGGTGTATCGCAGCCAGATGACTGATTCGAGCGATCCCCACCATCACCCTCGGGTGATTGAGGAGCTCAAGGCCGAGGCGAGGGACCGGGGGCTGTGGAACTTGTTCCTACCCGATGCTTCGGGCCTGAGCGTTCTCGAGTACGCCCCGCTGGCCGAGATCACAGGACGGAGTCCAGAGATCGCCCCGGAGGCGCTCAACTGCTCGGCACCGGACACCGGCAACATGGAGATTCTCCACATGTTCGGCACCGACGAACAGAAGGAGAGGTGGCTGGCGCCTTTGCTCGACGGGGAAATCCGCTCCTGCTTCTCGATGACCGAGCCGTCGGTGGCCAGTTCGGATGCCACCAACATCTCGACGCGGATCGAGCGGGACGGCGACGAGTACGTCGTCACGGGACGGAAATGGTTCAGTTCGGGGGCGGCTTCGCCGCGATGCAAGCTATCGATCGTCATGGGGGTCACCGATCCCGCCGCCGATCGCCATCATCAGCAGTCGATGGTGATCGTGCCGATGGACACGCCGGGAGTGGTAATAGAACGGGCGCCGGCGGTGTTCGGCTACCAGGACCGCGGAGGACATCCCCAGGTCCTCTTCGACGGAGTCCGGGTTCCGACACGGAATCTCCTCGGCGAACAGGGCGGTGGTTTCGGCATCGCCCAGGCTCGGCTCGGACCGGGGCGGATTCATCATTGCATGCGGGCCCTGGGCGCGGCCGAGCGGGCTCTGCAGCTGATGTGTGAGCGAGCCCAATCCCGGGTCACGTTCGGCAAAGCCCTGTCGGAACAGGGTGTGGTGCAAGAGTGGATCGCTGAGTCACGGATCCGCATCGAGCAGGCGCGTCTCTTGGTGCTGAAGACGGCCTGGATGATCGACTCGATCGGCACCAAGGCGGCCCGCTCCGAGATCGCCGCCATCAAGGTGGCAGCACCTGCGACGCTCAAATACGTGGCCGACCGGGCGATCCAGCTCTTCGGGGCGGCCGGGTTCACCGAGGACTGGCCCCTGGCGGGCTTCTACGCCATGGCCCGATGGCTACAGATCGCCGACGGGCCCGATGAGGTGCATATGCGCTCGGTCGCCCGGTCCGAACTCTCCCGCCACGAGCCCGGCGCCGAATTCCAATACTGAGATGGAGTCCTTTAGGGCACTTGTTAGTCCCCCAAGGAAGTTGCGGGAAGGCCCCTGCGAGGCGCCCTAGAAGTCGTGGAGTCCCGAAAAGACCTGATCTTTGTCCCCCACTCCTGCGTCGTGGGGGACAAAGGATTCTGACCGCGCTTCGCTTGGACTCGACTTCTAGGAGGCGCGGCGGATTTCCTCTAGCCAGCGCCGGCGAATCGAGCGCCTTTCCGACGGGGTATGACCGCCCCAGATTCCCTCGGTTTGGTTGGTCTCCACGGCCCAGGTGAGGCACTCGTCAGACACGGGACAGATGGCGCACAGCGCCTTGGCTCGCGAGATTTCGGTGAGATCTGCCGGATCGGGAAAGAAATCAACGTCCCGGGAAGTGGCGCATGCGGCAGCTTCGCGCCAGCTGTCGATATAGAGGTCGTGCACTTCTGCCGACATCACAACCCTCCTTCCTGGAACCCTTCCAACGCCTGAGGCCTCCGGTTCGTTCCCGGGGGAATGCCAACCACTCCGAATCCGTTGACCCTGGTAATGCAGTTCGAAATCACGTTCGACTATCTGTGCCCCTTCGCCCGAAATGCAAACGAGGCGGTCATCAATGGTGTTTCCTCCGGCCGCGATTGGAAAGTGAACTTCCGCCCCTTCTCTCTCTCGCAGGTCCATATCGATGACGGCGATCCCGACGTCTTCGACGACACGAGCTCCTCGGGAGTTCTCGCCCTTCACTGGGGCCTGGCCATCCGCGATTCGGATCCGGAGCGCTTCCCGGCGGCCCATATCGCGTTGTTCGCCGCCCGGCACGACGACGGAGCCGACATCAACGACGAATCGGTCATTCGCTCGGCTCTCGCCGACACCGGCGTCGACTTGGAGGAAATCGCACGGATTGTCGCCTCCGGGAGCCCGGCCAAGACGCTGGCCGAGGAACACGCCGAAGCTGTCGACCGATGGCGCGTCTTTGGTGTCCCCACGTTCATCATGGATGGTGTGGCAACTTTCATCCGTCTGATGGACCGTGGCGTGATCGAGGATGTCGACCGGACCCTCGAGTTGCTTCATTGGCAGGGCATGAACGAGTTCAAGCGGACCGTCATCCCGCGCTGACTTTTCCGGCGAGGCGCATCCGGTAGATGGGTTACCGTCTCGTCATGTTCGACGTCGAAGGTGCTCGAGCCCAGTTTCCCGCCCTGTCTCAAACCGTTGACGGGTTCCCCGTGGCCTACCTCGACGGCCCGGGGGGTACCCAGGTCCCCGATTCGGTGATCGAGGCTATGCGTCGGCCTCTCGCCTCAGGGATCTCCAACCTGGGTGGCCCATTCCACTCGTCAGAGCTGGCCGAAGAAATCACATACGAGGCGCGTCGAGCCGGCGCCGACCTGCTTGGCGCGTCCGCCGCCGATGAGATCGTGTTCGGCCAGAACATGACCTCACTGACGTTTTCCATGAGTCGAGCACTGTCGCGGACCTGGAGGGCAGGCGATCGAATCGTCGTCACAAGTCTCGACCACGATGCCAATGTCTCGCCGTGGCGGTTGGCGGCTGCCGACGTCGGGGTGGCCGTAGATGTCGCTCGCTTCGACTCGTCCACGTACCGCCTCGAGCCCGAGGCGGTCGCATCGCTTCTGACCGACCGAACCCGGCTGGTGGCCGTCACTCACGCCTCGAACGCCTTGGGGACTATTCCAGATGTTGCCGCCATCGCGGCGGCCGCCCACTCGGTGGGAGCTCTGGTCTACGTGGATGCGGTGCACTATGCGCCCCACGGGGTGATCGACGTCCAGGGCATCGGAGCAGACTTTCTCGTGGTCTCGGCATACAAGTTCCATGGGCCGCATACCGGAATGCTCTATGGCCGCCACGACTTACTGGAGGATCTCGAGGCCTACAAGGTGCGGCCGGCACCTTCGAGCGGACCGGGAAAGTGGGAGACCGGCACCCAGAGCTTCGAGTCGCTCGCCGGTTTGCGGGCAGCCATCGAGTACCTCGCCTCCCTCGGATCCGGTCAGGATCGACGCCAGCACATCATCGAGGCGCACCGGAGAGTGGACCAGCACGTTGGTGGCCTGATGGAACAGTTCCTGTCGGGACTCGGCGAACATGTCACCCTTCACGGCGTCCGCGGCCCTGAGGCCAGGACCCCGACGTTCGCCGTGACGCTGGCGGGCATCGACCCGGCGGAGACCGCCACCCGACTGGCCGAACGGGGCCTGTTGGTGTGGGACGGCCACTATTACGCCATCGAGCCCATGAGTCAGCTCGGCTTGTTGACAAGCGGGGGAGCGGTACGGATCGGCTTCGTCCACACCACTACCGCCGACGAGGTGGAACGGCTGTTGGCCGCCCTCGATTCCTTCCGACACTGAATCACTAAATCTGAGCCTTGACAACTCAAGTTTGATGAAGTACCTTATCGGAGCGTAAGGATGTCGTTGAACCAGGGTCATTGACCCAAGGAGGTGACCATGTTGATGCGATTCGACCCATTCGCCGAGTTCGACCGGATGAGCCGGCGCCTGGAGAGCGGCGGAGCCACGTATATGGCCGCCGACGCCTACCAGCATGAGGATGCGTTCGTCCTGCACCTGGACGTCCCTGGCATGGACGCCGATGCCATCGATCTCACCGTGGAGAAGAACACGCTGACGGTCACGGCCGAGAGGCGGTGGGACCGAGGCGAGGACATCCAGCCCGTTGTCCAGGAGCGTCCCACCGGCACCTTCACCCGCCGGTTCTTCCTGGGTGAGGGGCTCGACACCGACGCCATCGAGGCCGGATACGACCAGGGTGTCCTCACGGTACGGATTCCCGTACGCGAGACCGCCAAGGCGCGCAAGATCAGCGTCGGCAACGCCGATCGGATTCTGACCAGCTCCACCAGCTGACCAGCTGAGGAGCATGCGAAAGAGCCCCCGGGGTCCGGGGGCTCTTTCCGTTTCCACGGCCCGTCGGCATCGAGGCGCGAGTTGACCTCACATATTCCCGCTAGCGTCTCGACCGTGGACAACGAGTACGGCTTCTCGACACGGGCGATCCACGCCGGCCAGAGACCCGACCCCGAGACGGGGGCTCGGGCGATGCCGATCTACGCCACGACGAGTTATGTCTTCGAAGACGCCGCCGAGGCGGCCGACCTGTTCGCGCTCCAAACCTACGGCAACATCTACACCCGGATCGGAAACCCGACCACCGCCGCCTTCGAGGAGCGTATGGCCTCACTCGAGGGCGGGCTGGGCGCTCTGGCCACCGCCTCCGGTCAGGCGGCCCAAATCGTGGCGATTCTCACGCTGTGCAGCCAGGGCGACCATATCGTCGCTGCCAACAATCTATATGGCGGCACCTACACGCAGTTCGACGTGACTCTGCGCAAGATGGGGATCGAGACCACGTTCGTCGACCCGTCCGACCCCGATGCTCTCGAGGCCGCGATCACAGAGCGCACCAAACTCGTCTATGGCGAGACCATCGGCAATCCCCGGGCAGACGTTCTCGACATCGCCACCTTCGCCGGGGTGGCGGCCGACCACGACATCCCGCTCATGATCGACAACACATTCGCCACTCCGTATCTGTGCCGGCCGATCGAACACGGCGCCGACATCGTGGTGCATTCGGCCACGAAATTCATCGGGGGACACGGGGTCGCGATCGCCGGAGTCATCGTGGAGAGCGGCCGCTTTCCGTACGACAACGGCAAGTTCCCCTCCATGGTGGACCCGTCGCCCGCCTATCACGGGCTCCGGTTCTGGGAGAACTTCCGGGAGTTCGCCTACCTGACCAAGGCACGCACCGAGCTGTTACGAGATCTGGGACCGGCCCTCTCGCCGTTCAACAGCTTTCTGCTACTTCTCGGTTTGGAGACGCTGCCGCTGCGAATGCAACGCCACGTCGAGAATGCCGGCATCGTGGCGCGATTTCTCCGGGACCATCCCCGGGTGTCGTGGGTCAGCTATCCGATCTTCGACGACAGCCCCTCGCGGCATCTCGCCCAGCGGTACACGCCGGCCGGCCCCGGCGCCGTCTTCACCTTCGGGGTTGAGGGCGGTTACTCGGCCGGTGTGAAATTCATCGAGGGCGTGGAGTTGGCCAGCCACCTCGCCAACGTCGGCGACGCCAAGACGCTGGTCATCCACCCGGCGTCCACCACTCATCAACAGATTCCCGAGGCCGAGAGGGCGGCATCCGGCGTGAGCGAAGAGATGATCAGGATCTCGGTCGGCCTGGAGGATCCAGAAGACATCATCTCCGATGTCGATCGGGCTTTGGGGGGTGGGGGCTCGTGACGGTGGTCGTCGACGCCTCCCCCCGCGACCGCCTCCGCATCATCAGCCAGGCGAAGTCGGCGGCGCTCGTAGGTGTGTCCGCCAATCCGCTCCGCTCGTCCAATTTCGTCGCCACCTATCTGCAACGGACACGCCTGCGCCTCTATCCGGTCAACCCCAATTACGACGAGGTGCTCGGACTGAGGTGCTACCCGTCTTTGGCCGACCTGCCCGAGGTGCCCGACATCGTGGACTGCTTCCGTCGGCCCGAAGATCTTCTTCAGGTCGTGGACGAGGCGATCGCCGTCGGTGCCAAGGTCGTCTGGTTCCAACTCGGGCTCCGCAACGATGAGGCGGCGGCGCGGGCGTTGGAGGCGGGCCTCGAGGTGGTCCAGGACCGGTGCCTCAAAATTGAGCACGCCCGCTTCGCCGGCGGCCTCCACTTGGCCGGATTCGACACGGGAGTGATCACCTCAAAACGGCGCCGGGACATCTAGGTCGGACTCATCCACCGGGTTCGTATCTACAAATCGGGCCTGTCCGTCGGATTGCCGTTGCAGTCGAAGCCCTCGGATGGGCGATAGGTGGCGAACACCGAGTCTTCCACTTCGCGCCCGTCTTCGTAAGTTCGCCGCCGGAACGTGTCGACCCGAGTGCATTGGCGTGCGGCACTGGTGCTTTGACCGATCTGTTCCACCTCCACCGATTGGGTTGAATAGATCGAGACAGTTATCGACGTGTCGGTGTAGGAAGTCCAGATCAGCGCCGGGTACTCGGTGGTGTTCTCGAACTCCAGATCGGGAGCCGGCCAGGAGATCGTCGCTTCGCGGCCGTAGGGGTATCGACTGATGTAGAGCGAGTGACTCTGGTAGGTGATGAAGTCGAAGCCGGCGAAGAAGGCCGCGTTGAACATCGTGGTGGCGAACTGCGACACGCCGCCTCCCACCGTGGGGACCAGATGTCCCCGGATGATGGTGCCGGCGGGGACGAATCCCTTCTCCGTCGTCCGTTCGCCCACGTACTCGTTCAACGAGAGCGACTCTCCTGGAACGAGGTACGCCCCCCGCACGATGTCGGCGAACCGCTGGATGTTCGACACCCTTCCCTCACAACAAGCGTGGTTGGTGGTGAACTCGGCCACCTTCTCGACGACTCCAACTCCCTGCGCCCACTCGACCAGGCGGGGATCGTCGCTCGGCTCCGGTTCGACGGTCACCGAGGATCGCCCGGCCAAAACGGCTTCGGCGACCGTCTCGGCGGCGTCGTCACGGCAGCACTCGAGCGGAGGCGATCCCTCCTCGACGAGGACGGGCTCGTCGGCGACTACGTCGAACACCGGATCCTCTCCTCCGAGTTGGACGTCTCGGAAGACCTGGGCGATGAGACGCTGAAGCGAATCGAGGTCGAAGGTGGGGACCGGCGCGCCTTCCTCGCTCACCACATCGAGCCGAAGCCGGAGTGCCTGAGCTCCCAGGTGCCGCTCTTCTTCCGCGACCCGAATGGTCACCCCCTCGGCGGTGAGCTCGTTCAGGTCCTCCGCCATCGTGGCCAGCTGTGTCTCGTCGAGCGACGGCGGAAATGACATCGTCGGAGCATCGACGTCGAACGGCCCGCCCGCCTCTACCTGCTGGCCGAGCCGGTCGACGATGGCCGCCTCGTCGACCCTGACGCCGGGCGAACCCTCCCGCACCATCAGCAATTGGTCGTCGCCCAGAACCAGACGCGGCTCCGTCGGCTCCGTCAAGACCAGTCCCTCTAATCGTCCGATCACCTCCTCGGCGCGGCCCTCCTCATACGTGAGAGAGAGCGGAACCTGCCGCCCCGTCGTGAACGAGCCGAGCCAATTGCGAAACCGACTCCAGGCGGTGGGCGCCTCGCCTGCCTCCAGCGCGGCCGACTCCAGGGCGTCGGTGTCGACCGAGATACCCAGGTCGGCGGCGAAGAATCGCCGTGGGCCGTCGGGGAGGTCGATCGTGACTTCGCGTGCTTCCGTCTCATTCCGCAGGCGAGAGACGACGCGGCTCAGCTCCGCAGGAGTCAGATTGCCGGCGGGGTGGCCCGCAATCTCGAGGTTGCGGATCGTGCGGGGCCCGCCCCGGCTGTCGAGGGCGTAGGCGCCTGCCACTGCTGCCAACAGCACGGCAATGAAGGCCGCGCCGATCAGAATCAGCGTGCGGGCACGGGGTCGGGTCATGTGGCGGGCCATGGGAGCGGGTCGTAGATCGCAGGGATGGTATTGGACATCGTCTCCAATCCTGGTTCGCGTCGACCCGACCGGTTGTACAACGCTTCGGGGCGGGAACTAAGGTGACGCCACGACCGACCGTCGCGCCGGCGCAGGAGCTGACGGGTCATCGGTCACAATTCGTCACCGCGTGGATTGCAGGTGTCGGGTGGAGTCGCCGGGCGTCAGCCTGCGACCGGGGGAACGGCTCGATCCTCGCCGTAATGGCTAGGAGGAAAATTGCGAGCCGGAACCGCAGCTCAACACGAACGCCTTATGAGGCTGCATCGGCGTAACGCCGACAAGTCGGCCTCGGCCGGTCTGACCGGAGTCCGGTTCTCCGACGTAGGAGACGGCTCAGCCATCACCATCGAGGGGCGGGAAGTCTCCAATTTCGGTTCCTGCTCATACTTGGGCCTGGCGGTGGACGAACGGCTCAAGCGTGGCGCCATCGAGGCCGTCGAGCGGTTCGGACCGCTCTTCTCCTCCTCCCAGGTGTACGCGGCAGTCGACCTCTACACGGAGCTGGAAGAGGGTTTGGGCGCGATGACCGACGCGCCGGCGGTCGTGGTGCCCCCGACCACCACCCTGGGCCACCTGGCGTGCCTCCCGACACTTGTCGGCGAGGGCGACGTGGTGGTTCTCGACTCGCACTCCCATGCCTCTCTCCAACTCAGCATGCAGGTGCTCGCCGGTCGGCAGATCGAGGTGCATCCGGTGCCCCATGACGAGCAAGAGGCGCTGGCGGACAAGGTGTCGGCTCTGGCATCGTCCCACCGCCGAGTGTGGTACGTCGGGGACGGTGTCTACTCCATGTTCGGCGATCTGGCCCCACTCGACCTCATCACGGACCTGATGGCCACCCATGACAACCTGTATGCCTACCACGACGATGCCCACGGCTTCTCGTGGCTGGGACTCCATGGTCGCGGATATGTTCTGTCCCAGATCTCGCTCGATGAGCGCACCGTGGTGGCGGCGGGCCTCGCCAAGTCCTTCGGGAGTGGAGGAGCTGCCCTGTTCTTCGGTGACCCGGAGATGGCCGCGGCCGTTCGCCATCTCGGAGGTCCCATGACGTTCTCGGGGCCCATCCATCCCCCCACCTTGGGGGCGGCTGTGGCCGCGACCAGGGTCCACCTCTCCGAAGAACACATCGAGCTCAGATTCCGGATCCTGGACCAGGTCAGGTTGGTTGCCGGCCTTCTCGCCGAGCACCGGCTGCCGGTCGTGTCTTGGGCCGCCACTCCCATCTGGCTGGTGCGAATCGGGGACTTCGACAGGGTCCTGGAGATCGCCGGGCGGATGCTCGACGATGGCTTCTATTTGAATGTGTCGGCCTTCCCGGCCGTCCCCATGGGCATGGCAGGACTGAGGTTCACCCACACACTGAGCAATTCCACGTCTCAGATCACCACGATGATCGAACGGCTGTCACACCACGTCAGCGACGTCGTGGGCGAGATGGACGTCGAAATCGACCTCGCCGAAATGGAGCGATCCGCGGGGCTGGCGGAGCCGGCCACCGATCTCCGATCCAGCGCATAGTCCTTCATTCAGCCCACTGGAGCGCCGATGTAGGGATGTGTTTCGTTGGTCATGGCGGACGATTCTTGCGACGGCATTATTGGTATGCCTGGCGTCCGCCGCCGTCCTGATCTCGATCCGCTCCGAGTTCGGAGACACTATCGGAATCCCGCTCATGCTGGGCGGATACCTGATCGCCGGGTCGCTGTTCGTTCGGGGAGCCCGCTGCTACGACGGCAAGGAGCGGCTGGCGTGGAACCTGATCGGAAGTGCTTTCTTACTGGCTGCCATCGGGATACTCGCCTTCGGCTTGGCGTTCGGCCTCGGCATCGAGCTCCCGGCGTTCGGTCCACTCGACGTCTTTTTCATCCTGGCGTACCTCACCAACCTGGCCGGATTCTGGGTCCTACCTCATCTGCAAGGCGGTCCCATCCGCCGGGCCCGAATCTTCATCGATGGGCTGGTGGGCTCGGTGTCGCTCGCGGTGGTCGCTTGGGTGTGGTTCCTCGACGACTACCTGGCGCACATCCGGGGCTCATCGCCGTGGGAGGCCGTGATCGGCTCCACCTATCCGCTGGTAGACATCGCGACGCTCGTGGTGGTCATGGCCGTGACCCTGCGCCGCAGCACGTTCCGATTCGACCCCCGCATCCTGCTCCTAGGCGCCGGGTTCGTGGCCCAGGCGGTGGCCGACCTGGTCTACCTCAGACGTGGCCTGGGTGAGTCGTTCTTGGCCGCCGATCCGGAGTACCCGCTCTTCCTGATAGCGGTGATGTGCTTCCTCGGGGCGGGACTGGTGCTCAAGAACCGTCCGCCGGTGCGCGAGTACGCCGAACGACGCACTCCCTGGTGGGCGATGGTCGCCCCATACGGGGCGGCGCTGGTGTTGATCGTGATGCTGGTCCTGCGGGTGGCCGACCAAACGCCCGACCTGGCGATGCTCGAGCTCCTGGTCGGTTCCATCGTCGTGGTCTTGCTCATCATCCTCCGACAAGGGTTGGCGATCCGGGAGACGCGCGAGCTGGTCGAGCGGCAGAGAAGCGCTCTCGTGTCCTCCATCTCGCATGAGCTCCGCACTCCGCTCACTGCCATGGTTGGTTTCCTCGACATCCTGGCCGACCCGGAACAGCGCATCGAGTCCGAGTCACGCCAGGAGATGGTGGGGATAGTGAGTCAGCAAGCCAACTACATGGCGCGGATAGTGTCGGACCTCATCATGCTCAACCGGGCGGACCCGGACCTCGGCCTGGCCGAGAGAGAAGTAGAGGTCGCTCCACTCGTGACCTCGGCAGTCGCCTCACTGGACATAGATTCGGGGTCGGGGATCGCGGTCGAGGTAGAGCAGGACCTGGCCGGGTGGTTCGACCCCACCCGCATCCACCAGGTGCTGGTCAACCTCCTGACCAACGCCGCCCGCTACGGCGGCCCCAACCGGCTCGTGGTCGCCAAGCGATCGGGCAGCGATCTGGTGCTGGAGGTTCACGACGATGGGCCGGGCGTTCCCAAGAGGTACGAGCTGGTCATCTGGGACCGCTTCGAGCGGGGGGCACACCGCTACAACGCCGGCGTGCCGGGTTCCGGCATCGGCCTCGCCCTCGTTGGCATGTTGGTTCGGGGCCATCACGGAGTCGCCGGCTATCGCCCCTCGGAGCGCCTCGGCGGCGCCTGCTTCGTCGTGACCCTCCCCGGACGTGCCCGTCAGACGTCTTCGGTGGGCCATCTGCAGTCGGTAGGTCGGAGAGACCCTTGACGGATTTCGCGCACATACGATAGGATGCCCCCAGCCGTCCGGCCCGCGCTCGCTCGAGCGGGGTAACGGAACGGTCGTGTGCTCGTCGGGAGTGCCCCGACGGCCTGTCCGACGCCGTTTGCGCGTCGGCTTGCGCATGTGTTAGCATGCGCTCTCTGCGTATCCCCTTTCTCGCCACGCTCGTCCGTTATTTCGGCCGTCAAGGAGGTCCCTTTGGCTTCGCGCGCCCCTGAACGACTCTCGTTCGCCAAGATCCCCGAGGTCCTGCCCCTCCCGGATCTACTCGCCGTCCAGCACGATTCTTTCCAATGGTTCCTCGACGAGGGACTGAAGGAGATCTTCGAAGAGGTAAGTCCCATCGAAGACTTCACCGGTTCTCTCGCCCTCGAGTTGACCGACCACCGCTTCGGCGACGAGACGATGAGTATCGAGGAGTGCAAGGAGCGCGACGCCAACTACGCCAAGCCGCTGTTCGTCACCGCCCGTTTCATGAACCGCTCGACGGGTGAGATCAAGGAGCAGCAGGTCTTCCTCGGAGACTTCCCGATGATGACCGAGAAGGGTGTGTTCATCATCAACGGCACCGAGCGGGTGATCGTCTCTCAGCTCGTTCGCTCTCCCGGCGTCTACTTCGACTCGACCCGTGACAAGACCTCGGATCGCATCATCTACTCGGGCAAGATCATCCCCGGCCGGGGCGCCTGGCTGGAGTTCGACACCGACAAGCGCGACACCATCGGAGTCCGGGTCGACCGCAAGCGCCGCCAGTACGTCTCGGCTTTCCTTCGCGCTCTGGGCATCGCCGAGACGGACGAGGAAATCCTCGACCTCTTCGACGGTGCGGAGTCGATTCGCAACACGCTGGAGCGCGACCCGGCGGCCGACCGAGACGAGGCGCTCATCGACCTCTACCGGAAGCTGCGCCCGGGAGAGCCGACGACGGTTGAGTCGGCCCGGGGCCTCATCCAGACCCTGTTCCGCAATCCCAAGCGTTACGACCTCACTCGGGTCGGCCGCTACAAGGTCGGCCAGAAGTTCCAGGAGGAGTCCCCCGAGGACTATCGGGGCGAGGGCCTCCAACTGCTGCGCGACGAGGATGTCGTCGACACCATTCGCTATCTGGTGGCATTGCACGCCGGACAGCCGACCCTGGTCACCCACAAGGGCAACGAGATCAACGTCAGCACCGACGACATCGACCACTTCGGCAACCGGCGCATCCGCACGGTCGGCGAACTGATCCAGAATCAGGTCCGAGTGGGCCTCAGCCGTCTGGAGCGAGTGGTGAAGGAGCGGATGACGACCCAGGACCCCGATGCGATCACGCCGCAGAGCCTGATCAACATCCGTCCCGTCACCGCCTCCATCAAGGAGTTCTTCGGGACCAGCCAGCTCAGCCAGTTCATGGACCAGCCCAACCCGCTGGCCGGACTCACCCATCGTCGCCGTCTGTCGGCGCTGGGACCGGGCGGTCTCAGCCGGGAGCGGGCCGGCTTCGAGGTGCGCGACGTCCACCCTTCCCACTACGGCCGGATGTGCCCGATCGAGACTCCGGAAGGCCCCAATATCGGACTGATCGGTTCCCTGGCGACTTTCGCCCGGGTGAACCGCTTCGGCTTCATCGAGACGCCCTATCGCAAAGTCGAGAACGGCAAGGTCACCGACAAAGTCGAGTACCTGACGGCGACCGAGGAAGAGCGATACGTCATCGCCCAGGCCAACGCCCCGCTCAATGAAGACCTGACCTTCGTCAACGAGCGCGTCCTCGTCCGAACGGGTGGCCAGGGCGAGGTCGACACCGTCCCCTCGGAGACCGTCGACTACATGGATGTCTCTCCCAAGCAGATCGTGTCCGTGTCGACGGCCCTCATCCCCTTCCTCGAGCACGACGACGCCAACCGGGCCCTGATGGGTTCGAACATGCAGCGCCAGGCCGTTCCCCTGCTCCAGGCCGACGCCCCCCTGGTGGGGACCGGGGTCGAGCACCGAGCCGCCCAGGACTCGGGAGACATGATCGTTTCACCGATCGAAGGTGAAGTGGTCGAGGTCACCGGCCGCGAGGTGGTCGTGAAGGAGAAGGACGCCAACAAGAAGCACACCTTCGTCCTCAACAAGTTCGAGCGTTCCAACCAGGGCACCTCGATGAATCAGAAGCCTCTGGTGCGCGAGGGCGACACCGTGTCGGTGGGCGATGTTCTCGCCGATGGCCCCTCGACCGAGAACGGCGACCTGGCCCTTGGCCGCAACCTCTTGGTGGCGTTCATGCCGTGGCAGGGTCACAACTACGAGGACGCCATCATCATCAGCCAGCGGCTGGTCAAAGACGACGTGCTCTCCTCGATTCACATCGAGGAGCACGAGGTCGATGCCCGCGACACCAAGCTGGGCGCCGAGGAGATCACCCGTGACATCCCCAACGTGGCCGAGGAGGTGCTCGCCAACCTCGACGAGGACGGCATCATCCGCATCGGGGCCGAGGTGGGTGCCGGTGACTACCTGGTCGGCAAGGTCACTCCCAAGGGAGAAACCGAGCTCACCCCGGAAGAGCGCCTGCTGCGCGCCATCTTCGGTGAGAAGGCCCGCGAGGTGCGGGACACGTCGCTCAAGGTGCCTCACGGCGAATCCGGCAAGGTCATCGCCGTCAAGGTGTTCAAGCGGGCCGAGGGATTTGACCTCCCGCCGGGCGTCAACGAGCTCGTCCGCGTCTACGTCGCCAAGCAGCGCAAGGTCTCGGAGGGCGACAAGCTCGCCGGGCGTCACGGCAACTAGGGTGTGATCGCCAAGATCCTCCCCGAAGAAGACATGCCCTTCATGGCCGACGGCACCCCGGTCGACATCATCCTGTCACCGTTGGGCGTCCCCTCCCGGATGAACCTGGGCCAGGTCCTCGAGACCCATCTCGGTTGGGCCGCCGCCCAGGGCTGGGAGCCTCTCACGATCGACAGCCCCGCCGCCGGAGGAACCAAGGCGTGGACCAACGTGGCCACGCCGGTCTTCGACGGCGCCCGGGAGAACGAGATCATGGAGATCCTCGAGCACACCCATCCCAACCGGGACGGGGAGCAGATGGTGAAAGCCGACGGCAAGGCGATCCTCTACGACGGCCGTTCCGGCGAGCCATTCGACACTCCGGTGACGGTCGGATACATCTACATCCTGAAGCTGGTCCACCTGGTCGACGACAAGATCCACGCCCGTTCGACCGGCCCCTACTCCATGATCACCCAGCAGCCGCTCGGTGGTAAGGCGCAGTTCGGAGGCCAGCGGTTCGGCGAGATGGAGGTGTGGGCCCTCGAGGCATACGGCGCCGCCTACGCCCTCCAGGAGCTCCTGACCATCAAGTCCGACGACGTCCAGGGCCGGGTCAAGGTCTACGAGGCGATCGTCAAGGGGGCGAACATCCCCGAGCCGGGAATTCCGGAGAGCTTCCGGGTGCTGGTGAAGGAGATGCAGAGCCTGGGCCTGTCGGTGGAGATGCTCTCCGCCGGCGAGGAAGTGGAGCTGCGAGAGCTCGAAGAGGACGCCTACCGACCGGCCGAGTCGTTGGGCATCGATCTCTCCCGCCCGGAACGCCCCGAGTCGACGGTTTGAGTTGGAAGTCGGAAGTCGGAAGTCGGAAGTCGGAAGTCATAAACCACTCACTGATTACCAGAACCAAGACCAAATCAAGACAGATGCCGCGTTGGATATCCGGCGCGGTGGCGGATCGCCCCGACCACGACCTGGGCTTGCGCCCAGGGGCGGTGGGGGTGTGGGGGAAGTACCCCCACACAATCAAGACAGATGCCGCGTTGGATATCCGGCGCGGTGGCGGATCGCCCCGACCACGAACTGGGCTTGCGCCCAGGGGCGGTGGGGGTGTGGGGGAGTACCCCCACACAATCAAGACAGGGGATAGGGAACATTGGCTGCACAGCTATTCGATGAACTGAAGATCGGCCTCGCCTCGAGTGACCAGATCCGGGCCTGGTCCTATGGCGAGGTGAAGAAGCCCGAGACCATCAACTACCGGACGCTCCGCCCCGAGAAGGAGGGTCTGTTCGACGAGCGCATCTTCGGTCCGCAGCGGGACTGGGAGTGCTACTGCGGCAAGTACAAGAGAATCCGTTACAAGGGCATCATCTGCGAACGCTGTGGCGTCGAGGTCACTCGTTCGAAGGTGCGGCGCGAGCGGATGGGTCACATCGAGCTGGCCGCCCCCGTCACCCACATCTGGTTCTTCAAGGGAGTCCCCAGCCGGCTGGGCTACCTGCTGGACATGTCGCCCAAGGACCTGGAAAAGGTCATCTACTTCGCCGCCTACCTCATCACGTGGGTGGACGACGAGAAGCGCCAGAAGGATCTGCCTCAACTCGAAGAGGACATGCAGCACGAGCTCGCCGTTGTCCGCGAGGAGTTCGACGAGTGGAAGTCGAACCGGCTGGAAGCCCTCGAGGACGAGCTAGAGCGGATGGAAGAAGGCGGCGCCAAACCCCAGGAGATCAACGCCCGACGCAAGGAGGTCGAGCGCGAGATCCGCGACCGTGAGGAGCGGGCCGAGCGCGAAGTGGACCTCATCCAAGACGCTTTCGAGCAGTTCAAGGGGTTCAAGGCGAAGGCGAGGGTCGAGTCGGAGGCCCTGTGGCGGGAGATCTACGATCGCTACAGCCAGTACTTCGTCGGAGGCATGGGCGCCGAGGCGATCAAGGACCTGCTGAGCCGCATCGATCTCGACGCCGAGATGCAGGCGCTGGAGGAGGCCCTCGACGCCAACTCGCAGCAGAAGCGGCAGCGGGCGACCCAGCGGATGAAGGTCGTCAAGCCATTCTGGGAGGGCAAGAACGATCCGAAGGACATGATCCTCGAGACGGTCCCGGTCATCCCGCCCGACTTGCGTCCCATGGTTCAACTCGACGGTGGCAGATTCGCCACGTCGGACCTCAACGATCTGTACCGGCGGGTCATCAACCGCAACAACCGGCTGAAGAGGCTGCTCGACCTGGGCGCTCCCGAGATCATCGTCAACAATGAGAAGCGGATGCTCCAGGAAGCCGTCGACGCTCTCTTCGACAACGGACGTCGCGGCCGGGCCGTGACCGGCCCGGGCAACCGCGCCCTCAAGTCGATCTCGGACATGCTCAAGGGCAAGCAGGGACGGTTCCGTCAGAACTTGCTCGGAAAGCGCGTGGACTACTCGGGCCGTTCGGTGATCGTCGTCGGTCCCCAGCTCAAGCTCCACCAATGCGGCCTGCCCAAGATCATGGCCCTGGAGCTGTTCAAGCCCTTCGTCATGAAGCGGCTCGTCGACCTCGACCTGGCTCCCAACATCAAGGCGGCCAAGCGGATGGTCGAGCGCCAGCGCCCCCAGGTGTGGGATGTGCTGGGTGACGTGATCCAGGAGCACCCGGTCCTCCTGAACCGCGCTCCCACCCTCCACCGCCTCGGCATCCAGGCTTTCGAGCCGGTGCTGGTCGAGGGCAAGGCGATCCAGATTCATCCTCTCGTGTGCGAGGCGTTCAACGCCGACTTCGACGGCGACCAGATGGCCGTGCACCTCCCGTTGTCGGCCGAGGCTCAGGCGGAGGCGCGTGTGCTGATGCTGTCCTCCAACAACGTTCTGTCGCCCGCTTCCGGTCGGCCCATCGTCACGCCCTCCCAGGACATGGTGATCGGGATCTACTACCTGTCGGAGATCTCGGAGGACGCCAGAGGCGCCGGCCGGGTGTTCTCGTCTCCTGAAGAGGCGGAGATGGCCTACGAGTTGGGCGAACTCTCGCTCCATGCCCCGATCAAGATCCGGCTGGGCGAGCTGGCGGGTGACCCCGAGCAGCACGCTGATCTCAAGAAGTCGCTCAACAAGCTGCTCACCGAGGAGCCGGTCGACGGGTCCAAACAGCACGAGACCACCCTGGGTCGGGTGCTGATCAACTCGGTCACCCCTCCCGGCTTTCCGTATGTCGATTCGGTACTCACCAAGTCCGACATCCGCGGGATGATCGAGGTCGCCATCGACCGGTATCCCCGGTCCGAGGTGGCCGAGATGCTCGACGGCATCAAGGACCTGGGCTTCCGGTTCGCCACCAAGGCCGGCCTCACGATCGGCCTGGAGGATGTCAAGACCCCTGAGGACAAGGCCAAGATCCTCGAAGAGTACGAGGGCCGGGCCCAGCGCATCCAGAACCAGTATCTGAAAGGCGTGGTGACCGACGAGGAACGTCGTCAGGAACTGGTCGAGATCTGGACGGAGGCCACCGAGATGGTCACCGAGGCGATGAAGGTGAGTCTGAAGAGGGACAAGTTCAACTCGCTCGACATGATGGTCGGCTCCGGCGCCCGGGGGAACATGATGCAGGTGCGTCAGATCGCCGGTATGCGCGGTCTGGTGGCCAACCCGAAGGGTGACATCATCCCCCGTCCAATCATCTCCAACTTCCGGGAAGGTCTGTCGGTGCTGGAGTACTTCATCTCCACCCACGGTGCCCGTAAGGGACTGGCCGACACCGCCCTGCGCACCGCCGACTCCGGGTATCTGACCCGGCGTCTGGTCGACGTCGCCCAGGAGGTCATCATCGTCGCCGAGGACTGCGAGACCGACAAGGGGATCGTGGTCCGGATCGTCGACGATCGCGGCATGGTGATCCGCAACATCCGGTCCCGCATCTACGGCCGGGTGCTGGCCGACGACGTCAAGATCGACCGCAAGCTGGTCGAGACCGAAGACGGCGAGAAACTGAAGGCGGGAACGACGCTCAAGGCCAAGGAAGTCCAGGCCCTCGTCGATACCGATGGAGAGATCGAGTCCGTCCGGGTGCGTTCGGTGCTCACATGCGAGACCCGCAATGGCGTTTGCCAGGGGTGCTACGGGCTGTCGCTTGCCACCGGCAAGCAGGTCGAGATCGGCGAGGCCGTCGGCATCATGGCCGCCCAGTCGATTGGTGAGCCGGGGACCCAGCTGACAATGCGGACCTTCCACACCGGCGGTGTGGCAGGCGACGACATCACCCATGGTCTGCCCCGTGTCCAGGAGCTGTTCGAGGCCCGGTCACCCAAGGGCAAGGCGGTGCTCACCGAGGTCGGCGGGCCGATTCGACTCGTGGAGGACGAGGCCGGGCGTCGCCTGGTCATCGACTCCAAGGAGGACGGCGAGATCGAATATCCGATCTCCCGCTACGCCCGTCTCCGTCTCTCCAACGGCGATGTCGTCGAGCCGGGGGCCCAGCTCACGGAAGGGCCGCTCGACCCCAAGGAGGTCCTCGACATCCGCGGGGTGCGTGCCGCCCAGCAGTATCTCGTGGATCAGGTCCAGGAGGTCTACCGCTCCCAGGGGGTGGAGATCCACGACAAGCACATCGAGCTGATCGTGCGTCAGATGCTGCGGCGGGTGCGGGTGGTACGTCCCAACGACTCCGAGTTCCTCCCCGCCGAGCTGGTCGACGACCAGACGTTCCGCGACGTCAACAAGGCGCTCGTGGAGGAAGGCAAGGTTCCTGCCGAAGGACGCTCCGAGTTGATGGGCATCACCAAGGCCTCGCTTGCCACCGATTCGTGGCTGTCGGCTGCTTCGTTCCAGGAGACCACCCGTGTCCTGACCGACGCCGCCATCCAGGGCCGGTCGGACTTCATGCGGGGTCTGAAAGAGAACGTGATCATCGGCAAGCTGATTCCCGCCGGGACCGGTGCCGACACCTATCAGACGCTCGAGCCGACACTGCCCGGGGCGACCACGGTTGCCGCCTTGGAGCTGCTCGGCGGCGAGGGAACCTTGCCCTCGATGGAGGACGAGTTGCCCGACAATCCGGCCGAGTGGCTGGCGTCGCTCGGTGCATCCCGGACGTCTCCTGCGGAGACAGACGGCGCCGACGAGCCGGACGAGGAGTAACCCGGCCCTTCCGCACCGTTGGCACGCCGCGGCATGCCAACGGTGCGGGCCGGGGCGGTTGCAGGTTCCACCGGCCATACTCGGGGCATGAACCGCGCTTCTGCGACCACGGTGTTGGCGGCGATCGCTGTCCCCCTCCTAGCCATGGCGGCAGGCGGCTCCACGGAAACAGACGTGTTGCTGGCCGACGTCGAGGGCACCATCACGCCGGTCATCGCCGAGTATCTAGCTGACGCGGTCGAAGAGGCCGAGACGCGTGAGGCGGTGCTCCTCGTGCGGATCGACACACCGGGAGGGCTCGACATCTCGATGCGCGACATCGTCCAGTCGTTTCTCAACTCGCCGGTTCCGGTCGTCACGTACGTTGCGCCGGAGGGCGCCCGGGCCGCTTCGGCGGGCACGTTCATCACCATGGCTGCCCATGTCGCCGCCATGGCCCCAGCCACGTCGATCGGGGCCGCCACGCCGGTGGATCTTCAGGGTGGAGAGATAAGCGACAAGATCATCAACGATGCCGCAGCCTTCGCCGTGAGCGTCGCCGAGCGCCGTGGACGTGACACCGGGTTTGCCGAGGACGCGGTACGGAAGGGAACGTCCATCACCGCTCCGGAGGCCGTGGAGCGGGGAGTGGTCGACCTGCGAGCCGAGGACGTCGACGATCTCCTCACCCGGATCGACGGGATGACGGTGGAGATCGACGGCGAGCCGGTGACGCTCGCCACCGAGGGCGCCGTGGTCGACCGATTCGAGCTCGGGACCTTCCGAGAGGTGCTCGGTCAGATCGCCGATCCCAACATAGCCTTTCTCCTCCTGTCATTCGGGACCCTGGCCATCGTCTACGAAGCGGCCAACCCAGGCATCGGCTTCGCCGGCATCGCCGGAGTCATCGCCATCCTCCTGGGCTTCTTCGCCCTGAGCGTCCTCCCCGTCACCGCCGCCGGTGTGGCCCTCCTCCTCCTGGCAGCCGCGCTCTTTCTCGGCGAACTGTTCGTCCCCGGCGTCGGCGTGATGGCGGCCGGGGGAACCATCGCCCTACTCCTGGCCGGATTGTTCCTGTTCGAGGGGACACCCGAAGTTCGTGCCCCCATTCTGTGGCCCACCGCTCTCGTCGTTGGAGCGGCGACTACGTTCGCCGGCCGTCTGGCCTGGCAGGCTCGCCGCACCCCCACGACAACCGGCGTGTCGACGCTGGTGGGAAAGCGGGTTAGGGTCGAGCCGCGGGACGGATCCCGCGGC
>DATABS010000049.1:0-5930 GCA_036259475.1 Acidimicrobiia bacterium
CGCCCCGGCGATCTCGTTGGGGTCGTGGAACACCGGAAAGGGGGGGTCGCCGATCCACACGTCCCACGCGTACGGAACCAGCACAACCGGATACTGCAGGCCCTTGGCCCCGTGGATCGTCTGCACGGTGACCGCTTCGGCGTCGGTCTCCAGGCGGCGCTGACGCGACTCCGGTTCCTCCCTCAGCAGCCTCTCCCGCTGCTTGGCTTCCTCGATGGCGGTCTCCAGCCAGGCAGCCAGTGAGCCGTGCCGACCGGTGCGGAACACGGCGTGGAGCTCCTCGGCGATGTGGGTGAGGTCGGTCATCAGCCGTTCCCCGTCGGGCATCCCCAAGATCCGCTCCGCCAGCCCGGTGTGGCGGTTCAGCTCGGCGAGGAGGGCGGGGACACCTCCTGACTGGAGGGTGTCGTGCCACTCTCGCATCTGACGCTGGAGGTCGAGGGCGGCGGAGTCGTCCAGCCCGGCCACTCTCTGGAGCGACTCGCCCACGAGGAAGGTGGTGGCGGCGAGGCGGACGAGGTCCATGCGGTCGGGACGTTCCACGGCCAGGAGGAACCGGCGCCACTCCTCGGCCGCCGGTGTCATGAGCACCGCTCCGGTGCGGGCGGCCACCGACGGCACCCGACGACGTTCCAGCTCGGCGCGCACGTCTTCTACCTGGCTGCGTTTGCGACAGAGAACGGCGATGTCGGCCGGCCCCAGTCGTCGCCGCTCACCGTTCTCTTCGATCGTGACGTCGCCATTGAGAAGCCGAACCACCTCGGCCGCAGCGTCGGCCGCCACGGCCGTCCGGCATTCGCCCACCCGGAAGAAGCCGTCTTTTCGCTTGGTGATCGGCAGGTCCGAGTCGAGCGGTCGCAGCCGTAACGCCGCACCCACTCCGCCGATTCGGGCGCCGGGGGCGGCCGGTTCCACCTTCCGATACTGGATCTCGTCGTGCCCGAACGTGGCGCCGGTGAACAGCAGATCCAGCGCGGTCACGAGCGGTGCGTCGCTGCGCCAGTTGGTGTCCAGCGTGCGATGGGCGGAAGCTCCCCGCACCGCGGCGAGGTACGACTCGATGTCCGCGCCGCGGAAGGCGTAGATCGACTGCTTGGGGTCGCCGATCACGACGAGTCGGGTCGGCTCGAGGACCTGGCGGACGATCTGCCATTGGATCGGGTCGGTGTCCTGGGACTCGTCGACGAGGCCGATGTCGTAACGGCGCGCCAGAAGCTCACCGGCCGCCTTTCCCACGTCCGCATCGGTGAGGGCGTCGCGCACCTCAAGCAGACCGTCGTCGAAGGTCATGGCCCCGGCGGATCGCATTCGCCTCTGTGCCTCGGCGGCGCCCGCTTGGCCCATTTCCACGCGCAGTCGCACCAGCCCGTCCACGTCCGTGACGGCGGGAACGACGCGGGCGTCGGGATGGCCCATCACCTCGCGGGCTATCCGGGCCACGTCGCCCGGTTTCAGCTCCTCCTTGCCGGCGGGGTCGTGGGCGAACCGGGACACGACGAGGTCGCTCGCCACCTGATTGAGCAGCAAATCGTCGACATCGCCGGGCTGAAGGGTTTCGGACAGCCGAGCCATGAAGCCGAGCTGGCCGAGCAGCCGCTGGGCGAATCCGTGGATCGTGAAGATCTGGGCGCGGTCGAAGTCGGCCAGGGCGCTCCGCAGGCGGGCGGAGGCTTCCGTTCGGACCGGTTCGGGCCGTTCCAGCAGCACCTGTAGGTGGTCGTCGGTACCCTCTCGGTCGCCGTCGTCCAGTGCCCGGAGGCTGTCGGCGAGGCGGCGTCGGACCCTTCCCCTCAGCTCGGCCGTGGCTGCGCGGGTGAACGTCACGACGAGGATCCGATCGAGGTCCATCCCGTCGGCGACCAGCCGGGCGACGAGAGCGGCGATCGTGAACGTCTTGCCGGTGCCGGCACTGGCCTCGATGATCGTACGACCGGGACCGAGCGGCTCGGCCGGGTCGAATCGGGAGACGCTCACAGCGCCCGCTCCCTGCTCATGTGGAGCAGCGGCCCCCACAACCGTTCGCAGAAATCGACGAACTCCGTCTCCTCCAACGCCCGGAAGCTTCTCACATGGGGCAGCACCATCACATGGGCCGGATTGTTGGCGTCTCCCCACCGGCTCTCGAACTCCTCTCTGGCGGCGAACCGGGAGCGGTCGCCTGACGCCCCTCCGTGTCGTTGCCACTGAAAGGCGACATCGCATGGGAGGGGAAGCGGGCGCCGGTGTCCTTCCCGGTAGAGGTCGACCAGCTCGCCGAGCAGCTCCAACGCCCGTTCCTGGCGCTGTCCGGCGTCGCCTTCCAGCGGACCGATGGTCACACCCCACGGCTTGCCGCTCTTCTTCCCCAGCAGCAGCGCCTTCCACGCCACGTCGGGTTGCAGAGCCGTCAGGAAAAGCATCCGTACCCAACCGTCGAGCCGCTGCTTCGCTTTCAGGTTGCTGGGACTGACGGTGGCGACGTGGGCCTGCTCGGCGTCGGCGTTGACCGTTCCCTCCACTATGCCACGAGCGGTGGCGATGGATCCGGCATAGGGACGATGACGCTTCGGGTCGTAGCCTCGGGCCCGGGACGCCTCCCACAGAGAGGTGGCGGTGGCGAGGGCATCCTCCAGGTCGTCATCGCCGAGCCGGCCCGGCGGTAGGGCGTCGCTGCCCCGCTCGCGTTCCCGCAAACCGTCGAGGTCGGCGCCGGCGATCAAACCGGCCAGGATTCGATTCGCCACCGACCAGCTGCCGAGGCTGTCCAGGTCGGACGGGATGGTGTCGTCGGGCAGGTCGCCCGGCTCGGGGATCGAGAAGCCGAGCCGGGACCTGACGAAGCGTCCCACCGGGTTGTGGAGGAACCCGATGAGGTCCTTGAGGCGGACCGCCTCATCTTCGTCGGGGAGGGGCCACTCGGGCGGGGCACCCTCTCCCCCGAACGTGCGGTGTTGTATCGCCAGGGCTCCCTCGAACTGGGTGGCGTCGAAGCCCCATGGACCGGCCACTCCCAGTGCCCCCGCCCGAAAGTTCGCTTCGCTGAACGACTGAAGCGGGTGGTGGGTCTCCACTCGTTTCATCGCCTCGTCTCCCACCATGTCACTCAGCGCGTCGGTCAACTCCGCCACAGGAACTGCGGGAGGCACCTCCGCATTGGTGATCTCGTCGGCCCCGGAGTACGAGACGAGCAGGTGGTCTCCCGCGGCGAGAACCGCGTCCAGGAGAAGCTGGCGGTCCTGGCTGGCGGGATGGCTGTCGCCCATCAGCTCGTGGTCGGCGAGGAGGTCGTCACCATCGCCCCGGCCCCGGCGGGGGAAGCGATCCTCGTCCATGCCGAGCAGGGCGACTACCCGGTAGGGCACAGACCGCATCGGGACCAACGTGCAGACCGTGATGTCGCCGCTTCGGAAATGAAGCGGGCTGGGCCGGTCCTCGGTCCACTCTGACACGGCTTGACGGACCTCGCCGAGTGCGATGTCCGGATCGACATCGTCGCCGGCCGGGAAAGTCTCGCCCAGCAGCCGTTCCAGCTGGTCGAGCTGCCACTCCTCGCCCCACGCCGGCGCGGCGAGCATCCGCACAGACTGGGCGATCACCCCAGCCCACTCAGACAGCGGACGGGGCCGGCTCGTCGCTTCCCGGGTGGCCACGAGCCGGTCGAGGAGGGCGGCCAGGATGCCGGCGGGTACGGCCTCTTGGCCCTCCACCCCCTCCAGCGGTGACAGCCCGCCGACCGTGGCGGTTGGGTCGTCGGCGTAGAACACTCCCGCCAGGGTTCGGTCCAGCCCCCGGCGCCAGGTCCGCTCGGCGGCATCTACCCCCCATTCCCGGCGGTGGTCGACGTCGAGGCCCCAGGCGACGTGGGCGTCGTCGACGAGAGACGAGATCGCCCCGGCCGTGTCCCCGTCGAAGTGGAACTTCTCCCGCACGACCGGGCGGTCCACCAGTTCCCGCACCACCGCTGCCTCGAGACGCGACCCCGCCGCTTCCAGCAGCCAGGCGGTGAAGCCGACGAGTGGGTTCGTGGCGGCGGGTGAGCGGTCGGCGATGCGCAGACGGAGGTCGGGCAAGCCGCCGCCTTCGTGGCGGGGGAACGCCGCTTCCATCAGCGGGGCGAAGGTCGCCAGGTCCGGGGTCATGATGACCACGTCGCGCGGTTCGAGGCCCGGGTTGGTGGCGAGGACGTGGAGGATGGCGTCGCGCATCACTTCCGCCTGGCGGCGAGCGCCGTGGCACACGTGGACTTGCACCGAGCGGTCCTGTCGCGTCCGGACCTGCTCGGCGAGCCGGCGGTCGAAGCGAGGTGGACGGTTGGCGTGGATGTCGGCCTGGAGCCGCCCTAGCAGGGTGTCGTCAGACGCCGGCTTCTCCATCGGAGGGCCGGTCAGGCCGACGGCTCCGAGCACCGTCTGGAACTCCCGGCTGTCCCGCCCCCAGGTCTCGAGCAGGGGGTGGTTCGCCAGGTCGACGGTGGGGTCGTCGACCCGATCGGGCAGCACCACCGGTGTGAGGCTGGCCTCCACCTGCGTCCAGAGGGCGGGGGAGGGATGGAGCACGAACAGGTTCACTTCCCGGGTGCCGCCCAGCGCGACCAGCACATCCAGGTCGAGGGGGTCGGTGGTGGTCAGCCCGTACACGGCCAGCCGCTCAGGAAGCCCGGGATCGACTTCACCCCGTCGGATAGGGTCGAGGCCAGCGGGTAGCAGCTCGGGAAGAGACGGCACGCCGATCTTCTGGCGCACCGCGCGCCAGAGCTCGGCCTGCCAGGTGGTGTCGGGGCTCAGTGGCTCGCCACCCGGCCCGACGTCCTCGCTCTTCTGCCAGTGACGGATCATGACGGGCCGCCGACGGGCGTAACGCGAGTAGAGGCGGGCCATCTTGGCGGCGGCCACCATCCGGTTGGCTGACGACCCGCCCTGCTTCTCGTCGAGATAGCGGGCGACGAGACTCATCCACGATTCGGTCCGGTTGTCGTCGATCGCTTCGAGCAGGTGAGCGGTGAGGGCGGGGCTCTCCCAGGAGTCGGCGCTCCTCGCCAGGGCGGGCTCCGCGCCGAGGACCCGGCCGACGACACGGCGGGGGGAGGGAAACTCGACGTTGGCACAGATCCCGTCGCCCGCTCCCCGCTCGGCCATTCCGGCGGCGATCTGCTGGGTCAGCCAGCGCTCGATGCCGCGCGAGGGAACCACCACCATCTCGGTGGAGAAGAGATCCCCGACCGGGTTCGCCAGCTGGTCGCACAGCATCGCCACCAGGGCGTCGGGATGGGGTGCAACGTGGATCCGGACCGCCACACAGTCAACCTATCACCTACCACCGACACCCCCGATACGTCCGCCAAACCGTTTTCGCGCACGGAACGCACGCTATAGCGTGCGAATCATGCGCGAAAACGGGTTCGAGAGCCGAAAGTCCACGAGCGACCGGGTGACTCCTTAGATTCCGAGCCGACCGGCTCGGTATCGGCGAATCCGGCCACGACCCAGCGACGGCGCCGTCGATAGGATCCACGACAGAACCCATGGAGGAGGGAACCAATGGCCACGATGGTCGACGAGATCATGTCTCAGATTTCCGCCGAAGACCTGGCCGCCCGCCTTGGCACGGACCCCGACACGGCGATGGATGCCGCCCGCAAGGCCTTGCCGGCACTACTCGGCGGCCTCGATCAGGAAGTGAGGTCCGGTAAGGCGGAGGCGCTCGGCGCCGCCGCCCTCCAGGACCACGGCGGCGACCTTTTCGAACGAGAGAACCCGTTGGAGGCGGTGAACGCGAACGACGGACAGAAAATCGTGGGGCACATGTTCGGCGACCGGGTGGGAGAGGTGGAACAGCGCCTCGGCAACACGTCGTCGGCCGGGTCCTCGCTCTTCTCGAAGCTGCTGCCCCTGCTGGCGCCACTCGTGATGTCGTGGTTGTCCAAACGAATGGGTGGAGCCCTTGGCGGCGGG
>DATABS010000050.1:0-16783 GCA_036259475.1 Acidimicrobiia bacterium
GCACCGGACTTGCCGGTGCCGACCCGGGGCCGTGTCTCGCCCTGCCTTGCATCGGTCCATGTCCGCTCCCCGGCGGATCCAACCGATCAATACTGTTGGATCTGGTCGCTTTCGGACATGTCACTCTGAAGGAGACGGAAAGACCATGGTCGAGACGGCCGAGCCAGACCAACGACTCAGGGAGCTCTACGACGAGCACCGGGCGGCTCTCCACGCCTACTGCCGCCGGCGACTTGAGGCGTCGGTAGTGCCTGATGCGGTCTCCGACATCTTCCTCACGGTGTGGCGACGGATCGACGACGTTCCCGCCGACGCCGAACTGCCATGGATGTATGGAGTTGCCCGTAACGTGATATCGAACCACCTTCGGAGCGGACGCCGCCGTTTGCGCCTGGCTTCGGCCGTCGGCAGCCAGCCGTCGACCGAGGTGCCGGGGGCTGACGTCCCCGTCGTCCGCCGTGCCGAGGAGCGCCTGCTGCTCCAGGCGCTGTCGACTCTCTCACCCGCCGATCAGGAGCTCCTTCGCCTCCGGGCGTGGGAAGAGCTGTCGAGCGCCGAGATAGGAGTTGCCCTCGACATCTCCGCTTCGGCGGTCGACATGCGACTCACCCGGGCCAAGCGTCGTCTTCAGAAAGCACTCCGGTCGGCGGGTTATTTCGAGTCCGTGTCATCGCCTCGCATCGTCAGGAACGGAGGATCGTCGTGAAGCCCCAGATCGACGTCATCGAAGCGTTGAGGAGCGCCAACCCGGTGCCGCCCGGCGTGGTCGATGAGGCCGAACCGCGGTCGCTCGAAGACATCCTCGGTTCCTCGTTGGGAAGGAATGACGTCATGTCATCGACAACCATCACCAGACGTGATGCCGAGAAGACTGCTCCGCGGTGGCCCAGATATCTGGGAGCGGCGGCGGCCGTCGTCGTTCTGATCGGCGGAGCCGGAGTGCTCAATCGTCAGAGCGAGTCCAACATCGCCTGGGCCGACACGCCCGCCGAACGGCAACCGGTGATCGAACAGATCGTCAGAGCAGTGAACGAGGGAGACCAAGCCGGCTTCGTCGAGGCCTTCGCCCCGGGAGGAACCTTCACCCCCTGGGTCAACTTCGTCGACTTCCCGCCGCCCCACCCGGTTACGGACTCGGCGCTGGTCGAGACCTGGATGGAGTTGAACGACGTGTGGGGCGTGGAGGTAGAGCTCCACTCGTGTGCCGTCGAGCGGGACACCAACGTCATCTGCGAGGCAACGATCCACTACGACACGATGCGTCTCGACCTGTCCGAGGAATGGCTGTTCGTCTTCGGCGATTCGGGACTGCAGAGCCTGGGGATGCTCGAGGTTGCGACAGAGGCATGGGAGTTTCCCCGCGAGTGGGAGACCTGGCTCGCCGACAACGACCCCGCATTGCTGGATCGACTGGGCGGTGGGATGGACGCTCCCGAACCCGGGTTCCAGCCGCTGACCCTCAACGGCATCCAGTACGAGACGCAGCCGTTCCAATACGACCCGGCGCTGGCCGACGCGATCCAAGCTTCGATCGACGAGTACCTGGCGACACGTTGACCCGCCCGAGCCCCGGCGGTCCTCCGCCGGGGCTCAGCCTTTCTCCATCCCGAACGCCTCGTACGAGTCCGCTCCCTCGTCGTAGCGTGACTGGACCTGGCGGATCCGGGCGACGAAATCTGGGTCCTGGAACCGCTCCAGGAATTTGGCGGTCTCCAGGCGCAGCGAATCACGGTAGGTGAGGCCCCGGATCTCGTTGATCAGCTCTTTGTTTTGAGCCAGTGCTCCCGGGGGATGAGACACCAGCCACCCTGCCCAATCGATCGCTGTCTTCAGCGCCTCGCCCGGTGCCGTCACGCGGTGTGCCAATCCCAGGCGATGGGCCTCCTCCCCCGATACGGGCCGCCCGTCGAGAAGCAGGTGTTTGGCCGTCGCCTCCCCGGCCAGACGCGTCATTCGAGTCACTCCACCCGCTGGATGCGTGCCGACCAGCACCTCATGGAATGCGAGGGTGGCGGACCGGGAGACCACCCGCAGATCACAGGCCAGGGCGAGCTCGGCCCCGCCGCCCCATGCCTGACCTTCTACCGCCGCGATGGAAACCATCGGACCCGTCTCGAGCCCCTTTTGTACCCGTATGGCAGCCATCGGATCTCCGTCGAGGTTGCCGTCCACGAACGTGGCGACCAGCTGGCGGATGTGGCCGTGGGCGATGAAGTAACCGTCGACCTGAGAGCAGAGGATGACGACCCGGGCGTCGTTTTCCTGCACCTCTTGGAGGCTCTCCTCCAGCCTCGTCTGCAGCTGCCAGTCGGAGAAGTTGTGCACTTCCGTGCCGAACAGCGTTAGCTGAGCGACGTTTTCCAATGGCCAGGAGATCTCGACGTGTGACATGGCGGGAGCGTATCCGCTCCGGCTCAACCTCTGCCGGCCTAACTCCGATTGGCGGGAACCGGACCCTGTGACGACAACGTCCAAGCGGCATGATGACCCGGCTCAGGCTTCTCGTCCTCCTTCCGCTCTTAGGCGCCTGCGCCGCGGCGGCGCCGATCGCAGAGCGATCTGTCTCTAGACCGCCCCTAGTGGCAGAGCGGCCACAAGGTGTGGCGGCGGCGCTGGAGCCGGTCGACTCGTGTGAGACGCTGTTGGACTACTTCGTCGAGCAGGCCCTCGACCAGGTCGGGCCGTGGGGCCTGGACGGCCACCGCGGCTGGTACACGGTCGCCGAGGAGACTGCGGCGGCTGCCGACGGAGGTGAGGACACGAGCGGCTCGGGAGGATCGGAGCCGTCGTCCACCAACGTCCAGGTGGAAGGCGTCGACGAAGGCGACATCGTCAAGGCGCAAGGAAGCTTCCTGTATGTGTTGTCGTCTGGTCGGCTCCTGACCTTCTCGACCGCTGACGGGACGATCGCCGAGTTGGGAGCCCTCCAGATATCGGAGCATTGGGGGGCCGATCAGATGCTGCTCGACGGAGATCACCTCGTCGTCGTGAGCGCCGGATTCGACCGTCCGGTCTTGCCCGTCGACGGGGTGGCCTCAGACATTGCCCCGGTAGGCTCTCATCTGGCGGAGGTCGCCCTGGTGGACGTTTCGGATCCGACTCGTCCGAGTGTTCGGCGGAAGCTCACCCTCGACGGGACGGTCGTCACCACGCGGCTGGTCGATGGTCACCTCCGGGTCGTGCTCGAGGCATCTCCGGTAGGCCTCGAATTCACCCATCCGCAGGGATCGGGCCTGCGGGCGGAGAGGGCCGCCACCGAGCGCAACCGCCAGGTGATCCGTGACTCGACGATCGAGAATTGGCTCCCGTACTACGTGTCGGATGGGGGAGCCGAAGGCACGGTCATGAGCTGTGGTGACGTGCTGGTGCCGCCCGAACCGTCTGGTTTGGGAACGCTGTCGATCCTGGATTTCGACCTGAGCCAAGGCATCGACCGGTGGCAGACGGCCTCCGTCGTCGCCTCCGGCTCGACCGTCTACGCCAACGTCGATCGGACGTACGTCGCGACGCAGCGGTGGATCGACCCGGCCACCATCGAGTCCGATGAGGCGTTCGGCGGCGAGATCACCCGGATCCACCGCTTCGACACGCCGGTCGAAGGCGACCTCACGTACGTGGCGTCGGGGGAGGTGGAAGGATTCCTCCTCAACCAGTTCGCCATGGACGAGCACGAAAGCCATCTGCGGGTCGCCTCCACCAACGCTCCTTCCTGGTGGTCGGGTGGCGGTGGCGAGTCGGAGTCCATGGTGACCGTGCTGGCTGCCGAAGGGGACGAATTGGAGACAGTGGGGATGGTCGGTGACCTCGGTCCCACCGAAACGATCCGAGCGGTGCGCTTCATGGGGCCGGTCGGTTACGTGGTCACCTTTCGTCAGACCGATCCGCTGTACGTGATCGACCTGTCCGACCCGACGGCGCCTGTGGTTACCGGCGAGCTGAAGATTCCGGGCTACTCCGCCTACCTCCATCCGGTCGAAGAGGGACGCCTGCTCGGGATCGGCCAGGATGCCGACCCCGAAACCGGGATTGTCCACGGCCTGCAGATCTCGCTGTTCGACGTGTCCGACGCCACCGCTCCCAGCCGTCTCGACACCTTCGCCACGGAACCGTTCGGCGACGGACCGGAGAGTCAGGTGTGGTCGCCGGTGGAGGGGGACCACAAGGCGTTCACGTTGGCCGGCGGCCTCGGGTTCGTCCCCTACGAGGGTTGGTCCTGGTCGGAGGAAAAGGGGACGGAATCTTCGGTGACCGGCGTGATCGCGGTCGACTGGTCGGGTGACTCGCTGGACGGGTCCCGGGTCTTCACGATCTCCGAAGGGAAACCCGAGGGGCGATGGCATGTCACGCCTCAACGCACAGTGGTCAACGGCGACACGGTCTACGCCATCGGCCAGGGAGGCATCACGGTGATCGACGTCCCCACCGGAGAGATAGTCGATCAGATCGACTTCTGAGCCCGCTCAGGTGCCAGCCAGCTCCGCCGCCGCCCACTGGAGGATCGGCCGGACCGTTTCCTGTTGGGATTCCGCCCGCGCCTGCATCTCTGCTGCGTCCAGGCCCTCCAACGGTGCCGGGTCCACGACGAGGCGGTCCAGGCTCTCCCACATGCTCACCTTGAATTGGAGTGCCGCCATCAAGCCTTCCAGCTCCAGCAGCCGGCTGAGCGGCGAGTATGTCAGTATGTGACCGTTCAGTTTGAGGCGAGCGACCATCTCAACGGCGAGTCCCGCGATCCGTTTCAGAGATCCGCCGTGTTTTCCCAGGGCCTCGGCGAGCCGGTCGAGTGTGGCGGCGTCCTGCTCGACCGCCTCGGTGAGCTTCCTCAGATCGGGCGCCCACTGCGATGAGCGGTTGTTGTTCAGGACGCGTCGAACCAGCCGGACGAGGGCGGCCGAGGCGGCCCGGTGATCGTCGAGATAGATCTCTAGGTAGTCGGGGCTCACCGGCTGATTATGCCCCCGCCGCCTCGGCGGAAACCGCCGGTTCGTCCGCCGACGGCTGCCTCTCTTTGCACTACGGGCCCCCGACCGCATCTCCGGCGCCGACGGCCTCCGTATAACGTGCCTCGACTGGAGCGACGTCGACGCCCACCAGCGGGGGAGTGGACCCCGTATCGAGAAGGGTCTCCAGATAGTCGAGGCACACGTGGTAGCCCGTCGCCGTGTTCACGAGGCCGCTCTCGCCGTCTCCCAGCCATGTCGTGAAGGTCAACAAGGTGCCGTCGCCGGTCTCCTCCAGCTCCCAGCGGAGGACGTCGGTCGACCACGTCCATTCGAACACCTTCGGTGGATCCCACACCCGGATCTCGCCTGGCAGTACCGGCTCGTCGATGGCATAGGCCTCGACGTGTGCCGGCCAGAACCGTACGTCCAGTCCCCCGCCAGGGCGGCGCTCGCCGACGAGATCCGCCGGAAACCAGTGCTGCAAGTGCTCAGATTCGGTGAGGGCTCGCCAAACTTTCTCGACGGGATGGGGCAGGTGGCGCTCGTAGCGGAGGCCGATGCGGCCGTCTTGGCGTGACACGGCGCCGAGGTCTCGGCTCTGGTTGGTCATTCCTCCTCCATCTCGTCGAGGTAACCCTCGAGTGCGTCGAGGCGGTCGGCCCACATCGTGCGATATGGCTCGAGCCAGGCGTCTACCTCGCGCAAAGGCTCGGGGCGCACGCTGTACCACCGACGTTGCCCGTCGGGTCGGACTGAGACGAAACCGGCCTCCTTCAACACCCGCAGGTGCTGGGAGACGCCCGGTTGGCTCAGCCCCAAGGAATCGACCAACTCGCCGACATGACGCTCGCCCCCCAAGAGGGAGTCGAGGATGAGTCGCCGGTTGGCCTCCGCCAGCACCTCGAAGGTCGTCATAGGAGGCAGTATGGCGCCCTCGGTATATAACTGTTGAGGCATATACATACGCCAAGACCACGGCGCTGGCGCCCGCGGCAGGATTCGAACCTGCGACCTACCGCTTAGGAGGCGGTTGCTCTATCCCCTGAGCTACGCGGGCGGGGTGGATTGGAACGCGGTTGGAACTTGTTAACCGATCCTGAAAGACTTCAGGGTAGGCGACGAGAGTCTGGTCTTGGATGGTCACTGCGTCGACCTTCCCGGCCTTGCTCGCGCGCTTAACTCACCGATGCGTTTTCCCGGGGAGAAGTGAGCCTTAGCTGGCTCGTTGAAGTGGAGGGTCGGCGCGGGGGAATCGCTGTGAAGGAACCGGCGGCAAGCCCCTCTGCGTCGAGTGCAGCCGCAGCGGAACGCATGCCGTCGATACGTAACGCGTGGGGCGGAAAGGCACAACCCGGGCGGGCCCTTCGAGGGAGCGTTGAGGACGGCGGTATTCAGCTAAACCCTCAAATGCTCGACCGTTGGATTCGCTCCAGGAAGTGGCTCATTGGATCTCGCTGGTCTCCGTGTTATCTTCTGGGGGAGGGAGGTCATCTGATCAGGCCGGTCTGTTACCAGGATGATCTCAGCCTCCCGTTCACTCTCATCGGTTAACTTTTCGGCGCTGTCCATGCGTTTCGGTGTAGCAGGTGTATTGCTGTGCGGCGTACTGAGCGGGTTTCTGTTAGTGGGTCCGGCCTCGGCACAGCCTGACGGACCGCCGGAGTGGCCGCACGTGAATGATCGTGTGCTGGTCAAGCTGGCGCCGGGCGCTTCGACCATCCCCGAGGTCGCCGGAAAGGCCACCCCGGTCTTCGACCGGTGGGTGTCGGTGCCGGTCCCGACCGGGGACACACCGGAGGAGGCGGTGGCGTCGTTGGCCTCGCGTCCGGGGGTGGAAGCGGCGACTCTCGATTACTTGGTTCAGCTCGCCCCTTCCTCTGCCGAAGCGTTCGACGGGCCGGCCGCGTCGGCTGCACCAAACGACCCTTATTACCAGTTGCAGTGGCATTTCCCCCCTGTTCAGGTGGAACAGTCGTGGAGCCAGAGCACCGGTGCGGGGGTGGTGGTGGCGGTTCTCGACACCGGCATCTCCCAGGACGGGGAGGATCTCGACTGCCACACCTTTGTGGCACCCTACAACGCCATCTCCGCCAAGTCGGGCCTGGTCGCCGCTGAAGACGATAACGGTCATGGCACCCACGTGGCGGGAACGGTGGCACAGTGCACCAACAACGGGCTGGGGGTGGCAGGCGTGGCTTTCGACGCCGACTTGATGCCGGTCAAGGTCCTCAACGACGAGGGTTCGGGAAGCAGTTCCACCATCGCCCGAGGAATCGACTGGGCCCGCAACCACGGTGCCGATGTAATCAATTTGTCGTTGGGTTTTGACTGTGGCACCAGCACGTGGCCGAGCTGCTCGTCGGCGGTCATCAACGACGCCATCGCGGCAGCTGCTGCCGACGACATCGTCATCGTGGCGGCCGCTGGGAACTCCGGCCAGGGAGTCGTCGCGCACCCTGCCAACCACCCGGACGTCATGGCAGTGGGCGCCGTCGACTACGAACGGACAATCACCGGGTACTCGAGCCGAGGCGAGAATTTGGACGTGGTGGCGCCAGGAGGTGACCTCAGCCGGGACGCCAACAGCGACGGGTATGGCGACGGGGTGCTTCAAGAGACGTTCTTGTTGGACGACTGGGGCTATTACCTGTCGGAAGGGACCTCCATGGCCACCCCGCACGCGTCCGGAGCGGCCGCCCTGCTCCGTTCCCTGGCGCCCTCTGCGAGCCAGATTCGAATCCGGGATGCCCTGGTGGCTGCGGCCCTCGACCTGGGATCGACGGGATGCGACTCCACCTACGGCAACGGGCTGATCCGGATCCGCGATGCCATGGAGTACTTGACCGGACCCGATACCATTTCGCCCATCTTCCCCAGCGGAGCGTCCCTGACTGCGTCGGATGTGGGCGGTACCCACGCCAGACTGGAGTGGACGTCGGCGTGCGACGACGCCACCTTGACCGGTTATCGGATATACCGTGATGGCACCGTCGTCAAGACGGTCAACGTCGGTGTCACCACCACCACGGTGGACGGATTCGCGCCCAACACCAGGTATAGGTTGGCGGTGCGAGCAGTGGACGCCTCCGGCAATCTGAGTCAGGCCCTTACCACCGAGGTCGGAACCTCCGACACCATCGCCCCGGTGTGGCCTGACGGATCGGAACTGCAGGTGGCCGTCTACGGCGAGACGGAACTCACGCTCGTCTGGTCGCCTGCCACCGACAACGTGGGGGTGACGGGTTATAGGCTCGCTCTTGTCGGCACAGGCGGCGTGACCACCCAGGACCGTACGGAAAGATTCTCAGGCCTGCAGCCCGGGTCGCCGTACACGTTCGAGGTACTGGCCCAAGATACTGGCGGTAACTGGTCAGAGCCGCTACGGGCGACGGTTCGTACGGCCCGCGCTTTCCTCGATACTGCCGACACGGTCTTTTACCACGACATCCTGTGGCTGTCAGGCAACGACATCACCCGGGGTTGTAACCCTCCTCGCAACGACCGGTACTGTCCCGACGACCCTGTGACCCGGGGGCAGATGGCGGCATTCTTGGGACGGGCTCTTGGGCTTGCGGCGTGGGAAGTCGACGTGTTCGTCGATGACGATGCGTCGGTGTTCGAAGGCGACATCCAGGCGCTCGCCGCCTCAGGGATCACTCGGGGCTGTAACCCACCCCGCAACGACCGGTATTGTCCCGACGACCCCGTCACCAGCGGCCAGATGGCTGCCTTCCTTACACGTGCACTAGCTTCCTCACCCGAGCACTAGCTGGCTTTGGTCACTTCGACGGTTACATCGGCGCCCTCGATCGTCGTCGAATCGATCGTCAGCTCGGATATACGGCGTAGGGATCGATCCGGCGCTCTCTGAGAAGCTTTTTGATGCCTTGCATTGGATCGTGTCGGCCGATATTGGGGGTGGGGACAGCTCGCGCCACGCCGTCGCGGGCGGCTGCCGGTGGTTTCGAGTGCTCTGTAGTCGACTCGTTGGACGTGACAGCGCATTCTCTATGGTTGCCAGAGTAGTTGGGGGCCTTTCGACGCCTCCTATTGCGCAGTCGGCGACGTCGGTGGCCGGAGCCGTCCGACATTTTGTCCCTAGCGGTGGGTCGGAGTCACCCACGAGAAACCTAGAAATGGCGCGTTCGTGCGTGGGGCCGCCACCTTTTTGGGCAGGGGTCCAGCGGTTCGATCCCATTGCGCCCACCCGGAAACCGATACAGCGCAGGGTGTTTCGGCACGGTTCGTAGGTCATGAAACCGAACGCTTAGCCGACCTGTCGACGCGCATCGGATCGATGTCGTTTGCCGACGGCTCCGCCGGAGCCCCCTAGAGAAGCAGGTACGGTCAGGGCCAATGGTATTGCTCGCCACCGTCGGGATTCGCTAATTTCTCGCCAACCGTTACGGCGCGGCGTCAGCGCGGCGCGACGTCGTTGGCGCCTCCTGGGTCGGATGGTTAGGCCGTATTGGCCGGATCTTCGGCACGACGACGACGCGTGGATCTAAGTCTGACTCTTCCTGCGGCGGGTTGGATCCAGTGTTGTGGGCCTCGAGGTCGGCTGGGCGGGCGAAGCGGTGGCCTTGTGCCCAGTTGATCTGCAGGCGCCGGAGGCGTTCTATGTCTTCGTCGGTTTCCACTCCCTCGACGATGAGCTTGATCGGCAAGGTTTGGGAGAGCCAGTGCAGGCCCGTCACGGTTGCTCGCTTTTCGGAGTTGATGTCTGCGTCGCGGAGAACGGCAATGTGCGGCTTGACGAAGGCTGGTCGTAGACGAACGAGGTGCCAGAGGTCCGTGCCGGCTGTTCCCATGTCATCGACCGCGAGCCGGTATCCCAAGGACCGGAGCTGGTCGATGCGCTCTTCTGCTCGTTGGTAGTGGTTGATGATCGATGCTTCGGTGAGTTCCAGTACTAGCCGTCCGGGCTCGACTCCGGACAACACCTTGTTCAGGTGGGGGGACATCAACGTCTCGAACGAAAGGTTGACCGAGAGGAACTGGTTGAGGCCAGCGGAGGCGAATTCTTTGATGGCGGCCCGGATCGCCATTAGTTCCAGCCGTTGACCTAAGCCGGCCATGGCTGCCGCTTCGAACCACTCGAGAGGTGAAGCGCGGGGAAACCTGGCTAGCGCCTCCACTCCTACGGTGGTGTGAGGCTTGTCCGGCTCATCGAGATTCAGCTCCACTATGGGTTGGAACACGATCTTGATGCTCTTTGCTTTGATCACGTCCATCACCTGGGAGGCTGTTATGCCGGACGGAGCGTTCTGTTTCTCCAGTCGCGGGACAATCTGGGGGGATTCTTGGTGGGCGTTGGGTAGGAGCACCGTGAATACGCTCTCGGTAGGTCGACTTCGATACGAGATTTCGCCGTTCATGAGGTGAACGAGCTGCCTTGCCACGGTGAGACCCAGCCCCAGTGTGGCTGGCTGGCCGGGTGCCGCCCCATGCACGTACGGTTCGAACATACGGCTCCGCACTTCCTCTGCGATCGAAGGGCCGTCGTCCGCCACGTCGATGCGGACCTTGGGGCCGTCAGAGATGACGCGTACTTCGATCCGCTGCCCGCCGTGGCGCACGGCGTTCGCCAACAAGTTCTTGAGGACTTGCTTCAACCTGAGGGGGTCAGCCAGGACGCGGGCTTCGCCCTGGACGTTGAGACGCCCGAGCTCCTCCTTACTCCATCCCTGTGTGATCTTGTCTACGACATCGCCCACGCTCACCAAGTGGCTCTGAAGGCTGAGCTCCCCGATGTTGGCTCGGGCGAAGATGAGCAGGTTGTCGATCAAGTCGGCTAACTCGGCCGTCTGGAAGGCAAGGATGTCGACCATCTCTTCACGGTCTGTGGATTCGAGCGGCGACGCCCGATTGCGCAGCATCTGCGCCGCTCCGACCACGGCCGTTAGAGGCGTGCGCAATTCATGGGCAACCGCGCTGAGGAACTCGTCCCTCGCCCGCCGAAGCTCCAAGTCACGACGCGCCTCCTCCTCGTCGGACTGACGCAGCTGGCGTCGGCGTATAACGCCAAGGAGCCCCACCACAATGACGGCTGGGGTGAAGAAGACCACCAGGAAGCGGGCGGCACGCGCCACATCGTCCACGCCGGCCCGCACCGCCGCGATGTGACGCTCCCTCGCGTCTCTCTCTCGTATCAGGATGCCGGTCAGCGCGTCGAAGCTCTCAGATACCGCAGTTACCCGGCTTTCGACAGTGGGCGTCGTGCCTGGGGCGGCGAGGATTTCCATCAGCTCGTGGGAAGCTGAAACGAAGTCGTTGGCGGCGGAGGTTACCCCTATGGTGTCCTCGCCAAGCTCGCTCGTGAGAACCTCAACCCGGCGATTGGTTTCTGCCAACGCGAGGCTTGCCTGGCTCATGAGACTCCGCAGGGTCTCGTCGTTGGGACCCACTCCTGAGGACGACTGCCACACGAGCGCCTCATTCATCAACGACCGAGCCACGGTGACCGCACTCAGCGTCTCTTCTGCTCGAAGTTGAACGGCGGCATCACTGGCCACCATCTCAGTCCCCTGGGAGTTGGCGAAAAGCAAGCTCGTGGCGACCCAACCTCCCACTGCCAGCGCCGCCACCAGCAGCGCCGCTACCGAAAACGCGTGCTTTTTCATGACGGATCCCCTGTTGAAAGGAACTGCCGGCCAGGGGCCGGGTCGTTGGCGGCACGAGCATCCGGAGCCAACTTCCATATCGCCCATCCAGCCCAGACGCCGGCCAGCGCAGTGGGAATGAGGGTCCAGCCACTGGTCAGGACCGCGCGGGCAACGACGTCGAGTATCAGCAGCGGCGATACGACGATGTCGGCGACGGAAGCAGGGAGGAGGGAGCCGAGGGCATCACGTAGGGTCCGCGTCAGAGTAGGGATGACCGACGCCTCAGCTGGCCCGGGACTAGAGGGTCCGCCTGGACCTCCTTCGGCAGTTTCCAGCCCAGCAGCGGGAGTCGAACTCGTAGTCGTGGTGGGCTGCGTCGTGGTAGGCGTGGTTGTTGAGGCCGGGATCGCCACAGATCGGTCAGTGGTCGTCGGAGCAGCCGGACCCGAACCTCCCGGTGGATTCGTCGTCGACGTTGCCGCGCTCTGAGAGGCGGTTGTCGTAGTAGTCGGTGGTGCCGTCGTGGAGCTAGTCGAAGTCGTAGGGGAGGTGGAAGCAACGGGAGTCGTAGTGGAGGACGAGGTGACCGCCTTCGCAACCACTGTCAGACTCCAAACTCGTTGATCGACAGCGCCTCCCAGCGCATCAACCTCGCGAATGGTGATGGCGTGTTCCCCTGTCGGGGTCAGAGCGCTAGTCGCCACCCGGATCTCCACCGTCCGGTTCGCGTTGCCGCAAGCTGAAACGACATCCACGGTGACAGTGATACTGAGCTCATGAGGTGTTGCCAGCACGCAGGTCACTCCCGCTCCTCCCAGGGCGACCACAAATGAGGTCGATTCGCCCTGTTCGACATGATCCGAGGGCGGCTCGGTGCCGTTGATCCTCGCGACGCTGGGAAGTGCCAAGACAAGCAACAGCCCAGTCCCCAAACCCGCGCTCGCCACACTCGACCAGATCCGAGTTCGGCGCCCCCCCGAGGGCTCGATCGCCAAACGCACTGAAGAAAATCATCGGCAACAGCCACGTGGAGCTTGAACGACCGGCGGAAGCTAGGCGCGATCCAAGTGAGCAAACCTACTGTTGGATATCGGCGACGGTCTCACGCCTTGGCGCTGCCCCTACCCCTCTACTCCGAGGGCATGACACACAATCTGAGGGCGGGCTTGTCGCACTTCCCTTTCATCGTCACCTTCCCTTCGGTTTCAGATTCACTCTGCGTGGTAGGTGCCCGCGGAGGGTGACTGCCCTCTTCAGCAACCGCTACGAAAGGAGCACGGTGATGAGCCAAGATTCATCACGGCGCCGGACCTGGATCGTTGGTCTGGCTATTGCAGTTGCCATGGTCCCAGCCTTGGCATTCGGGGCGCATCCCGAGGGAGACTTCGAGGATGTGCCGGATGATCACCTCTTTCACGGCGATATCCAATGGATGCACGACTCGGGCGTGACGCGAGGCTGTAACCCGCCCGAGAACGACGAGTACTGCCCGGATGAGGCGCTTACCCGCGCGCAGGAGGCGGCTTTCTTCCATCGCTACGACACGTTCCTACGTGACTCGCTGGAACCGCGGCTGGTGCCCGACGACTGTGAGGCAGGCCAGATCGCCGAATTCGACGGCGAAGGATGGGTGTGTGCCGACCGGGTGCTCGACGGTGAGCCCCCGGCTGGAGGCGAGCTGACCGTTGCGGCGGGAGAGCCGGTAGAGGTGGCGCCGGGTGGCTCGGCCACCGCAACCGCAAGCTGCGCCGAAGGCGAAGTCGCGTTATCAGGCACGGCGGCTCCTCTCACATCCGACGTGACCATCGATTCGACGACGATCGAGGGCGCCGATGTAACCGTCGAGGTGACCAATGCCAACGTCACCGACGCGGCGACCGTGACTGCTTACGCTATCTGCACCAGCGCCTGACCCAAGGCATCCTGGTCGTCAAGGCGCCCCCGCAATCCGCCGGGGGCGCCACCCAATTTTCTCTCAGAAGAAGCAAATCGCCGCCCGTCATTGTCGTTGTGCTCAGTCGCGAAGCGCTGTTGAAGAGCGACCACGCCATGACAGACATTCTCATGCCTCACGAGGAACGTGACGGTGGCGCGTCCTGAACGCCCGCAGAGAGATCTGGTTCACCGACCTGGAAGTGACGACCCTGGGCCGAAAGGGGCGTCATCTACAGTGGCCGCTCGGAGTCAAGGTGAGGTGCCCGTGCAATTCCTGAATGCGGTCGACATCGAGCGCCCGATCGAGGAAGTCTTCGCTTACCTGGCCGACTTCGAGAACATCCCGGATTGGAATTACGCCATCGTCGAAACCCAGAAGACCTCAGAGGGGCCGGTCGGGATCGGATCCACTTATCGGCAGGTGAGAAGCTTGCCCAGCCGCAGCGAGGAGACCTTCGAGGTAACCGACTACCGGTCACATCAATCATTGACGATCAGCGGCACGATGGGTCCATTCATCGGCGACCTGAAGTACCGCCTCGAGTCCACCGCGAGGGGCACGCGGGTGACCAACGAAGTGGACCTGCAGCCACGGGGGATGGTTGGCCTGGTCGGCCAGCTTGCCGGCTCAAGGGTCAAGGAAGCGGTCGCCACGAACTTGAACGAGCTAAAGCGGATCCTTGAATCCCGTTCAACCGGCAAGGAATGATCCGCAAGAGCGCGATCGGACCAGGTCGAGACTCGGATGTGGACAGCGATCAACTTATGCCAAGCAGCATCTGATGAGATGTGAAGACTCGTGCCGAACAGGTAGCCACCCGCCTGACACCTTCCGAATCCGTCCCATCTTCAGTTGGCCGCGGTACCGGAATCACCTCACGGTGACCATCCCTGATCGACACCCTCAACGTCGCTGGCAGGCCACCGTATGCCCATAATTTACAAGAGGAACGTGAAAAGCGGTCGCCCACGACCGGAATCGACGCCGCAGCCTTTTATCCAGAGTGCAGGATCTGGTCCAGACCATTGAGGATAAGGTCCAGCCCGTACTCGAATTCGTTGCCGTAGTCGTAGCCGGGTTGGAGGACGTGTTCGGTCGCCAGTTCCGCCAGGTACGGGTATGTGTCAGTCGGGGAATTCGCCAGGATGCTCTCAGCGACTTCTGGCGCCGTCTCCTTGTCGAAGGGTAGGGAGACGGATTCTTGGAGGGCGAAGCCGTAGATGTAGCTGTCGAGGAGTGAGTAGGCATGTGCGGTCATCTCGATAGAGAACCCGGCCCGGCGTAGTGTCCCGATCACGGCGTCATGTTGGTGCAACGTTTCCGGACCTGGGTTGATGCGTGACTCCATGAGGGGAATGGCCCAGGGGTGGCGGGCGAGCACGTGGCGTGCCGAGACCGCATGCTGTCGCATGGCTGTCTTCCAGTCGGTGTCGGTGGGCGGGAGGTCGATCTCGGCGAAGACCATGTTGATGATGCCGTCAAGGATCTCGTCCTTGTTGGCGACATGGTGATAGATCGCCATTGGCTTGACGCCGAGTTCCTTGGCGAGTGAGCGCATCGTCAGGGCCGAATTGCCCTCTGCATCGGCGATAGCCATGGCGCCGTGTAGGAGGCGTTCTCGATCGAGCGGAACCCGCTTTTTGCGACTCGCCCTGGTCTCTGAAGCCATCTCACCCGTCCTCGTCTGATCACGGACCCCCGGATGCTCATGCCGATTTCTCTTGCCAGACTCGAGTCTAGACTTTGCCGTACAAAGTACAGGCACAAAGTACGGTAGGTCGGTGGGGGATCGTGCCCTCCCGTCTTCCACGACTGAGAGGGACGACCATGGATTCGAGACAACGAACCGAACGCGCTTCCGCCATCACCACCGCCAGCGATGACGCTCCCGCTCAAGCTTCAGTGCCGCCGAGCCCACAACCGGCCGATCGCATGCGAGCCATCGTCCAGGACGCCTACGGATCGAACGAGGTGCTACGCCTGGTCGAGATCGATCGACCCGAGATCGCGCCGAACGAGGTGCTGGTGAAGGTGGCCGCAGCCGGGATGGACCGGGGCACCTGGCATTCGATGGCCGGCAAGCCCTACCTGATGCGCATCATGGGGTTCGGGTTCCGTCGGCCTAAGAACCGCGTTCCCGGGTTGGACGTGGCCGGGACGGTGATGGCGGTCGGGTCCGAGGTGACCAGGTTCGAACCCGGTGACGAGGTGTTCGGCATCAGCCGAGGCGCCTTCGCTGAGTATGCATCAGTTCTGGAGGACAAGCTCGCTCACAAACCGGCGAGCCTCTCATTCGAACAGGCGGCTGTCGTTCCTATCTCTGGGGGGACTGCACTCCAGGGCTTGCGTGACTCCGGCCGGCTCGAAGCCGGACAGAAGGTACTGATAATTGGTGCCTCGGGAGGGGTCGGTTCCTACGCCGTGCAACTCGCCAAAGCCCTCGGAGCGGAGGTCACCGGCGTGTCCAGTACCGCAAAGGTGGACCTGGTTCGTTCTATCGGAGCCGACCACGTCCTGGACTACACCCGCGATGATTACCTCGACGGCGCCAGCCAATATGACCTGATTCTCGACATCGGCGGTAACAGCGGTCTGTCCCGGCTCCGTCGGGCTCTCACACCCAAAGGCACGCTGGTCATTGTCGGCGGCGAGGAGGGCGGCAGTTTCACCGGCGGTTTCGGTCGGCAGATCCGGGCCCTGATCGTGTCGATGTTCGTGAGTCAGCGACTGACGATGCTGGCTTCGAAGGAGCGATCCACGGATCTAGAGGCTCTGACTCCGTTCCTCGAGAGTGGTCAGGTCACTCCGGTGGTCGACACGACGTATCCGCTAGCCGAGGTTCCCGCGGCCATGAACCACCTAGAGGCCGGACGTGCCCGCGGAAAGATCGCCATCACGGTCTGACCTGGCGGTCGGATCATCTGCCAAGGAGAAATGAGTCGTATGAAACCGTCGTACCAGCAACCAGCCGCCTCCGCATCAGCTCGATTTCGGGACACCCTGGGAAAGTTGGGGCCGTCGGCAGTTGCGAATGCTCTGGCTGTCGGCGGCTCGGGAGGTGCGGGGATGATGGGAGGGGCGGCCCCCGTCATTGCCTACGGGACGGCCGCTCTCCTCGCCGTGGGATACGGTGTCGTCAGTGTCGTGGTCTCGTCTACGACCCTGGCGAGACGGGACGTGAAGAGTTGACCGCCGCAGCTTCGATGAATGGCAAAACGGTGCTGATCACCGGCGGAACGGGCGGGATCGGCCGGGCGGCGGCGGTGGCCCTTGCCTCCATGGGCGCCCACATAGGAATC
>DATABS010000051.1:0-5682 GCA_036259475.1 Acidimicrobiia bacterium
ACCGCGGCTCCACGACCCGGTTCAGCCCTCGACCACCTCGCCGGCGGGGTCGATGACGAACCAGTTGTCTCCCACTCCCTGACCGGACACATCTCCCGGCTCTTCGTCGGGGGCGTAGTAGTAGAGCGGCCAATCGTTGTACGTCGCCTGCGTGGAACCGTCGGTCCGTTCGACGGTTCCGAGGAGCGACTCGTCGGCACCCTCGCCGGCCGTGACATCACCGGTCAGGGGTGGCCAGGTCTCGGCGCAGGCGTCGTAACAGGTGCTCTCGCCCTGGGAGTCGGGAAGGAATACGTAGAGGGACATCTCGTCCGGACCGACGAGGATCTGGCCGAGGTCGGTCTCGGCGACGCTCAGCCCGCCGGACGTCGCCATGTCGTCCATGTCGTGGCTGGTGGTTGTGTCACCGCTCGCTCCCGGTTCCGAGTAGGCGCCGCCGGAGGCGCTCGTGGTGGGGGTCTCGAGGGGCGTAGTGCTCGCCGTCGTCAAGTCGGGGGTTGTCTCGGGCGGTGGAGTCTGGTTCGAGGCGCCGGCATCCTCGACGGCCGTGTCGGATGCGATGGTGGTATCCGAGCCGTCCCCGCCTCCGCAGGCGGCGACGATCAAGGCGAGGGTGCCGATGCCGATCAATGTGCGCTTCATGTGGTGGATCCTTCCGACGTCCTGAGTCGGGTTACCCAACCTGTACGCACATGAACCCTCGATGGTTCACAGATCGGACACACCTCCGTCGAGGACGGGGATGGCGTCGAGACCCTGGCGGCGGAGTATCGAGGCGCCGATCGCCGAGCGATAGCCGCTGCTGCACATGACCCACACCGGCCTCGCCTGATCGATATCCGCCGGAGGACCGTCGAGGAGGTCCGGTAGATATCGGTGGACGCTTCCCGGTGGGGCGTGAGAATCCCGTTCTCCTGGGGAGCGAACATCCAGCAACTGGGCGTCGGCGGGCAGGTCTCCCACCCGACCGGTACGGCTGCTGACCGAGGCGTCGGCCCCGGGTGCCGTCACCACGCCGGCCACCTCGTCGATGCCGATGCGGGCCAGTTGCAGTAACGCCTCGGAGGTCTCACCCGTCCCGCCGGTGACGAGGAACGGACTCGAGTCACGAGAAATCAGCCATGCGAACCAGGTCCCGAACTGGTCGCTCAGCGGGATGTTGATCGAGCCAGGAAAATGGCCGGCGGCGTAGTCCTCCGCCGCCCGGATATCGACCACCGTGGACAGGGGCTGCAGGGTGTCGGCCGCGACCTCCTTCGCCGCCAGGGAAGGCATGGGGTCGGGCCGCAGCAGGTTGATGGGGGCCATCCGGGCGTAGTACGTCGGATATGGCTGCAGGTCGTCGAGGTGGGAGCGAACGAACGACTCCTCGTCGCGATGGGACAGCACGGGATTGGCTTTTAGTTCCTGGCCGATCGTCGACGTGGCCGCGCTCACCTCCGACACGGTGCAGAAGGAGCCGGCACCGTGAGTGGGGTAGAGGGCGGTTTCCTCCGGAAGCTCCGCCAAACGTCTGACCGACCGGTACTGGAGACGGGCCAGGCTGTCCGCCCGCTCGGGGCCGAGCAGGTCGCTCCGTCCCGCCGAGCCCACCAGAAGCGACCCGCCCGAGAACACCGCCTGCGTCTGCCCTTCGACGAGCACGACGTAGCTCGTGTGCTCCGGCGTGTGCCCCGGTGTGTGCACGGGTCGAATCGTCACATCCGACTCGACTATGTCTTCCAGGTGGAAAGCGGGGGTGTGACGGAAGGCCGGTGCGGCAGCCGCCGGGAAGAGCAACTCCGCTCCGGTCAGGCGGGCGGCACTCAAGCCTCCCGAGACGTAGTCGTTGTGCACGTGCGTCTCGGCCACCCAGCGGAGCCGGGCTTCGCCCAACCGGTCGAGGAAACGGTCGATGTCGCGCTGTGGATCGACCAGCAGCGCCAGGCCGTCGAAGCTCAGCAAGTACGTGGAGTTGCCCAGACCCTCGGTTCGGAAAGAGACGATGTCGATCATGGCTGCAGGCCGAGAGCCTTCATGCCTCCGGCCATGTTGGCGGCCCATTTGAAGCCGGACATTGACAAGAAGAGGGCGGCCTGGAAGCTTCGGCTGCCGGACCGGCACACCACCAGCGTTGGTTTGGAGGCGTCGAGAGACGAGACCGATTCGGACAGGTCTCCGAGCCGGATTCGAACCGCACCGGGGAGGGTGCCCAGCTCCCACTCTGCCGGTTCACGCACGTCGAGGACCATCCCTCCGTTGCGGTCGACCCACGTCTCCCACTCGCTGGCTGGAACCTGTTCGATCTCCACGGCGACATCTCCCTCCGGAAGTCATCGTTCCGAGACACCGTACCGCAGCAGGGCGGATTGCGACCGAGAGCACGGCGCCCTCGGTTGGCCGGCCTAGAATCGCTCACCTGAGTCAGGGATCCGCCATCGACATCGCCGTCTTCGTCTCCGGTTCGGGATCGAATCTCCAAGCCCTCCTCGACCGCCAGGGTGCCTACCGGATAGTCCGGGTCATCTCGGACCGCCCCGGCGTCAAGGCACTCGACCGGGCCGAATCGGCCGGCATCGGAACCGACGTCGTACTGTGGGACCGGCAGCGGGACACTTTCACCCGGGCTTTGTGCGACGCAGTGGATCGCTCCGGCGCGGATGTGGTCGTCCTGGCCGGCTTCATGCGCATACTCGGTCCCGAAGCCATCCGTCGTTTCCCCGACCGGATACTCAACATCCACCCCTCGCTGCTGCCTTCGTTCCCGGGTAGCAACGCCGTCGCCGCCGCGTTGGCCCATGGAGCCAAGATGACCGGAGTGACCGTCCACTTCGTTGACGAGGAAGTCGACCACGGACCGATCATCGCCCAGGTTGCGGTCGAGATCCTCGACGACGACGACGAGGCTTCCCTCCATGCCCGCATCCAGCACGAAGAGCACCGCATCTACCCGGAGGTGGTGTCCGCCTTGGCCAGAGGCGAAATAACCGTGCACAACCGCCGCGTCCGTTGGAGCAGGCGATGACCAAGGTGCCGGTGAAGAGGGCTCTCATCTCGGTCCACGACAAGGAGGGTCTCGTGCCCTTCGCTCAACGGCTGGAGAAGGCCGGCGTGGAGATCGTCTCGTCAGGTGGTACCCACCGGACGCTGGTGGGCGCGGGAGTGACGGTCACCCGTGTGGAGGACGTAACGGGCGCTCCGGAGATGCTCGGTGGCCGGGTGAAGACGCTCCATCCCCACATCCACGGCGGCGTGCTCGCCGACCTCGCCAACCCGGACCATCGCCAGGACCTGAAGGAGCGGGATATCGAGCCATTCCAGCTGGTGGTGGTCAACCTCTACCCCTTCGAAGACACGGTGGCGAAGCCGGAGGCGACCGAGAGCGACGTGATCGAGGAGATCGACATCGGGGGCCCGGCGATGATGCGGGCGGCTGCCAAGAATCACGCCTGGGTGGGGGTAGTGACCGGGCCCGACCAATACGGTGAGGTGGCCGCCGCAGTGGAGGCGGGTGGTCTCGATGCCGACCTTCGGCGTCGGCTGGCCGCCCGGGCGTTCTTCCGCACCGCCTCCTACGACGCCGCCATCGTCAGCTGGTTCCACCCCGAGCAGCTCCCCCCACGGATGGTGATTCCACTCGAGAGGTGGCAGGCGCTCCGTTACGGAGAAAATCCTCACCAACCGGGAGCGTCATATATCCAGAGGGGATCGGATGCGTGGTGGGCGAAGGCCGACCTCGTCCAGGGCAAGGAAATGTCGTTCAACAACCATCTCGATGCTGAGGCCGCCTGGAGGTTGGTGAACCGGTTCGATGACGCCGCCGCCGTGATCGTCAAGCACACCAATCCGTGCGGAGTTGCGGTGGCCGGCTCGGTTTCAGAGGCGTATGACCGGGCATGGGAGTGTGACCCTCTGTCCGCCTTCGGCGGTGTCGTTGGGGTCAACCGGACGGTGGACGTCCCCACCGCCGAGCAGATCGTGGCCAACTTCGTCGAGGTCGTGGTCGCTCCCGCCATCGAGGTGTCGGCCCGGCCGATCCTCGGCACGAAGCCGAACCTGCGGGTTCTCTCCGCCCCGAGGCCGACCGGTGCGGATCTCGACATCCGGCGGATGGAAGGAGGCTTCGTCGCCCAGGTCAGGGACGAACCGGCCGACGATGAGTGGAAGACCGTCTCCTCCCGGTCACCCGACGAGTTGGAGATGGCCCAGCTGCGCTTCGCCTGGAAGGTGGCGGCGGCCACCAAGTCCAACGCCATCGTCGTCGCCCGCGATGGGGCGGCGGTGGGTGTGGGAGCCGGCGACCAGAGCCGGGTCGGCGCCGCCGAGCGGGCTCTCGCCCGGGCCGGTGATCGAGCGCGGGGTGCGGTGGCGGCCTCCGACGCCTTCTTCCCGTTCTCCGACGGCCTGGAGGCCCTCGCTGCCGCCGGGGTCACCGCCGTCGTCGAACCCGGCGGCTCACGGGGCGACGCCGCCGTCATCGCCGCCGCCGATGCCGCCGGAGTCGCCCTCGTCTTCACCGGCCGGCGTCACTTCCTCCACTGACCCGGCGTTTCGGGGCCGGTAGGCGGGGGTAAGCGCCCCACGAGCCATCCGCGAGGAGCATGTATGCCGTACGTATTCGGACAGACCGACATTGGAGCCACTTTGAGCGACGCCTGGGCGCGGGTCGTGGAGCTGACGCCCCAGATCGTGCTCTTCCTGGTCATCTTGATCGTCGGGTGGCTGATCGCCCGGGGCGTCGCCAGCCTGTTGGACACCGTCCTCGAGAAGGTCGGGTTCGATCGGTGGGTCGAACGGGGAGGAATCCGCCGGGCACTCGGCGGGACCGACCTCGACGCCAGCGATCTGCTGTCGAAGATCGTCTTCTACGCCCTGTTCCTGATCGTGCTCCAGCTCGCGTTCGGTGTCTTCGGGCCCAATGCCGTGTCCGAGTTGATCGAGGGAATCGTCGCCTATCTGCCCAACATCTTCGTTGCCATCCTGATCATGGTCGTGGCGGCTTACCTGGCGGCGGCGGCGCGTGACATCGTCCGCGGCATGATCGGCGGCACGCAGCTGGGTGGCTTTCTCGCCACCGGCTCCTACGTCGCCATCCTGGTGATCGGCATCTTCGCCGCCCTCGCTCAGCTGGAGATCGCCCCGACGATCGTCAACGGCCTGTTCTATGCCCTCCTGGCGATAATCGTCGGTTCGGCCATCGTCGCCATCGGGGGCGGAGGCATCGCCCCGATGCGGCGTCGTCTCGAGGAGTGGATGAACTCCGCCGAGGCGAACATGGCCGAGGTCAAAGCCGAGGCCGCCCGTACCTCAGGCGAGACACCGGCCGGCACGAGTCGCCCGTCGGGAGAGACCCCGGCCAGTGCCACGGAAGACGGTCCGATCAGCAGCGGGTCCCGGAGGACGACGGAAGAGCGCTTCTGAGCTGAGGCCGGCCGATGATTCCCGAGCCGTCGGCTAGCGTCCTCGCCCATGACTGCGAGGCTTCTTGACGGCAAAGCGGTGGCGGCAACGGTCAAGAGCGAGGTGTCCGACCGGGTTGCGGGCATGTCCCGCCGTCCCGGTCTGGCCACCATCCTGGTGGGCGCCGATCCCGCTTCCCACACCTATGTGCGCGGCAAGCGCAACGATGCGGCCGAGGTAGGGATCCGCTCGATCCACCACGAGCTCGACTCCTCGGTCTCACAAGCCGAGGTGGAGAAGCTC
>DATABS010000052.1:0-8739 GCA_036259475.1 Acidimicrobiia bacterium
GCGCGCATCATCGGCGGCTGCTGCGGGACAACGGCTGAGCACCTGAGCGCCATGCGCCAGGCGCTCGACACCCACGTCCGGCGCCCGGCGCCCTCGATCAAAGACATCGAGACCCGCCTCGGCCCCGTCTCCGCGCTCGCCCACGGCCAGCCCGCTCCATCCCCGCGCCCGCGCCGCCGCCGCGCCTGAGCGCCTGCTTGGAACCCCGCTAGCTACCCGGCAGTTGGGGCCAAAGTCGGTTTCCGCTGCCTGAGGGTCGCTGAAAGACGAAGGCTTTGCGCGCTCTCGCGTATTTTGCCGCTCGAGCCCGTGTGATGCGCCAGGAGAGTGAGTGATGAACCAGGACGCCGAACTCGATCTGAAATCCCTCGACAACGAGGAACTGGTGCAGCAGATGCACGACGACCTCTACGACGGCCTCAAGGAAGAGGTGGTCGAAGGCGTGCGCATCCTGCTCGAGCGCGGCTGGACGCCCTACAAGGTGCTCACCGAGGCCCTGGTCGAGGGCATGCGCATCGTCGGCATCGACTTCCGCGACGGCATCCTGTTCGTGCCCGAGGTGCTGCTGGCCGCCAACGCGATGAAGGCCGGAATGGCCATCTTGCGCCCTCTGCTCGCCGAGACCGGTGCATCCACGATCGGCAAGATCGTCATCGGGACCGTCAAGGGAGACATCCACGACATCGGTAAGAACCTGGTGGGGATGATGCTCGAAGGGGCCGGTTTCGAGGTCATCGACCTAGGGATCAACACCGACGTCGAGCAGTACATCCAGGCGCTCGACGAGCACCAGCCCGACATACTCGGGATGTCGGCCCTGCTCACCACGACCATGCCGTACATGAAGACGGTGATCGACACGATGGTCGACAAGGGTATCCGCGACGATTACATCGTCCTGGTAGGGGGCGCCCCACTCAACGAAGAGTTCGGCAAGGCGATCGGCGCCGACGCCTACTGCCGGGACGCGGCGGTTGCGGCCGAAACGGCCCAGACCCTGGTGGGGGCCCGCCGTGGGCGCTGACCCGTGGCGCGTTCTCGTCATCGGTTGCGGGGCGATGGCCCGCGAGCTGCTGGCGGTCGTGTCACGAAACGACCTCACCGGCCTCGATGTGACGTGCCTGCCGGCGACCTATCACAACACGCCCCAACTGATCCCGGGAGCCGTCGAGGCCCGGATCGTGGCAGCCAAGGACGACTACGACCGCATCTTCGTCGCGTATGGCGACTGTGGCACCGGCGGGTCATTGGACCGGGTGCTCGATCGTCACGGCGTCGAGCGGTTGGCGGGGGCACACTGCTACGAATTCTTCGCCGGGGGCCCGCTGTTCGCCGCCCTTCACGACGCTGAGCCGACCACCTTCTATCTGACGGACTTTCTCGTTCGGAATTTCGACCGGTTGGTCTGGAGGGGTCTGGGGCTCGACCGCTGGCCGAAGCTCCTCACCGACTACTTCGGCAACTACACCCGTGTCGTCTACCTGGCTCAAATCGATGATCCCGATCTGACGGCCCGAGCCGAAGAGGCGGCGGCCCGGCTGGGGCTCGCCTTCGAGCGGATCGAGGTGGGCTACGGCGAGTTGGAGCCCGCCCTGGTCTCTCAGGGACGGCCGGCATGACCGACGACGTGACCGTCGTCTACTGGCGCGACATCCCTCTCCACGTGGTCGCGGGCAACGGAAGGCGGGCGCAGCGAATCGCCCTTCCGGACCGATTCCAAGAGGCCAGCGACCGGGCGGCCAGCCGCGCCGGCGTCACCAGCTCCGACGACTACACGGCCCAGATCCGCAAGGTGACCGTAACCGGCCCCGACGATGCTCGGGTCGTGGCCGACCAACTCGATGCCGACCATCCCGATATCGTTCTCGAGGCCCTGGTGAAGAATCGCGGCAGGCGCGGCTGATGGGTAGTAAGTGGTACGTGGTAGGTAATAGGTCACTGACCGTGGCGGTCCCTGGCCGGTCTTCCCGACGGATCCGTACTCCGGCGGTTCGTGGTCTCGAAGCCAACCAGGGGCGATCAAATACCCCCCACCTATCGCTTTCTTCCACCCGAAGGGGTAATCGTGACTGACACGGTTCTTTCATCGGCGACGAGAGAAGTCGTGATCGGCTTCGACCGGCCTTTCGTGCTGATCGGCGAACGGATCAACCCCACCGGCAGGAAGCGTCTCGCCGAAGAGATGAAATGGGGTGACTTTTCCCAGGTGAAGACGGACGCCGTCGCCCAGGTGGAGGCGGGTGCCCAGATGCTCGACGTGAACGCCGGGATTCCGCTGGCGGACGAGCCGGCCATCCTCGCTGCGACCGTCAAACTGGTGCAGTCCCTCGTCGACGCTCCCCTTTCGATCGACTCTTCGATCATCCCGGCGCTCCAGGCAGGTCTCGAGGCGTACTCAGGCAAGGCGCTGGTGAACTCGGTCACGGGCGAGGACGAGTCGATGGATCTGGTGCTCCCGCTGGTGGCCAAGCATGGCGCGGCCGTGGTGGCGATCACCAACGATGCCACCGGCATTTCGGAGGACCCCGACGTGCGCTTCGACGTCGCCCGCCGGATCGTCTCCCGCGCCGCCGACTACGGCATTCCCGCCTCCGACGTCGTGGTCGACCCGCTGGTGATGCCCATTGGAGCCATGCCGACGGCGGGCCGCCAGGTGCTTCACCTCATCCGGCGCCTGCGGGAGGAGCTCGAGGTGAACACGACCTGCGGGGCGTCGAACATCAGCTTCGGATTGCCGAACCGGGCCGGAGTGAATGCAGCCTTTCTGTCCATGGCCATAGGCGCCGGGATGACATCGGCGATCACCAATCCTCTGGAACCGGACATCGTCCAGGCGATCAGAGCGGCCGACGTGTTGACCGGCAACGACCGGGATTGCGCCGCATGGATCCGGCGTCACCGCCAGCCGTCCCAGGACGGCACGGAGAGCAATGGCCGACGACGCGGTGGGCGGCGGCGCCAGGCGGTGGAATGAACCCACCCGACCGTCGGGTCGTGTTCACACCATCGGGACGACGCGGCGAAGTCCCCCCAGGAACCACCGTGTTGGATGCCGCTCGGTTGCTGGGCGTCGACCTCGACTCGGTATGCGGCGGCCGGGGGATCTGCGGACGCTGCCAGGTGACGCAGGGTTCGACTCCGTCGATCCCGGCCCAGGCCGGTGCCCTGTCGCCTCTCGGCGCCACCGAAACCGGCTACCGCGGGCGCCGGCCTCTGCGCGAAGGGCACCGGCTGGGCTGTGCCGCCACCATCGAGGACGACGTCGTCGTGGAGGTGCCGATCGAGAGCCAGGTGCACCGTCAGGTGGTGCGCAAGCGACCCGAGGTGTCCAACTTCCCGATCGACCCGGTCATTCGGCTCCACTACGTCGAGGTGTCGGCCCCCGACCTGACCGACGCCCGAGCGGACCAGGAAAGGGTGGCGGCGGCCCTGGATGAGGAATGGCAGCTGACCGATCTGCGCTTCGACCCCCACGTCCTGACGTCGCTCCATTCGGCTCTCATCTCCGGAGCCTGGTCGGTGACTGTGGCAGTTCACCACGAAGCGGAGGTGATCGCGGTGTGGCCGGGGTTCCACGACCGGATTCTCGGTCTTGCCTTCGACGTTGGATCAACCACGATTGCCGGCCATCTACTCGACCTCACCACCGGCGACGTTCTCGCCTCCACGGGAACGATGAACCCCCAGATCCGCTTTGGCGAGGACCTGATGAGCCGGGTGTCGTACGTGATGCTGAACCCGGACGGAGCCGAGAAGATGACATCGGTCGTCCGGTCGGCTCTCGATGATCTGGCGGGTCAGCTCCTCGGCGCGGCCGATGCCGAACGAACGGATGTGCTCGACGTGGCGGCGGTGGGCAACCCGATCATGCACCATCTACTTCTCGGTATGGACCCCCGTCCCCTCGGCGAAGCACCATTCGCCCCCGCGGTGCGACAGGCCCTCGATCTGGCCGCATCGCACGTCGGACTCGATCTCAACCCGGGGGCCCGCCTCTACGTCCTCCCGATCGTTGCCGGTCACGTGGGCGCCGACACGATGGGGGCGGTCCTGTCCGAGGGACCGCATCGCCGATCACCGCTCCAATTGCTCGTCGACGTGGGTACCAACGCCGAAATCGTGCTCGGCAACGACCGCCGGCTCCTGGCTGCCTCCAGCCCCACCGGACCTGCCTTCGAAGGCGCCCAGATCTCGTCCGGCCAGCGGGCGACTCCCGGAGCGATCGAGCGCGTGCGCGTCGATCCCCAGACCGTCGAGCCACGGATCAGGGTGATCGGCTCGGATATCTGGTCCGATGACCCGGCCTTCGACCGGGAGACCAGGCGCACGGGAGTGACCGGAATATGCGGCTCGGGGATAATCGAGGCGGTCGGAGAGCTCAGGCTGGCCGGAGTGGTGGATCGTGACGGCGTCATCCACCCGCGCGGCGACAGGGTCGTCGCCGACGGCCGCACCTATTCGTACCGTCTGTGGGACGACCCGGAGATCCTCGTCACCCAAGGTGACGTTCGTGCCATTCAGCTGGCCAAGGCCGCCCTGTACGCCGGCGTTCGCCTTCTGATGGACCATGCCGGGGTGGACGACGTCGACGAGATCCGGCTGGCCGGGGCATTCGGGAGCCACATCGATCCCAAGTACGCCATGATCCTGGGTCTCATTCCCGACTGTGACCTGAGCAAGGTCTCGGCTGCCGGCAACGCCGCCGGCAGTGGGGCGATCATGGCGTTGTTGTCGGACACCGCAAGGTCGGAAATCGAGGATGTGGCAGCCAGAATCGAGAAGGTGGAGACCGCCACAGAACCGCGATTCCAGGAGCACTTCGTCGCCGCCATGGGCATTCCCCACAGCTCCGAACCGTTCACCCGCCTGTCCGAGTTGGTCGAGTTCCCGGTGACCGAGACCACCGGTCGGGCCGGCCGACGTCGCCGCCGAACTAGAGAGGAACCCTGATGACCTCCCGCCGCAGGTCTGGAGGACGGGCCGCCCGCCAAGCTGCCCGCGCCGCCAGCTACGCCGAGACTCAGCCGTACTTGACCCGCAAGCTGGCTCCGTTCGAGGTGCTGGACGAGGAGGGCCTGGCGACTATCGAGGAGCATGCCGACCGCCTGCTCAGCGAGGTCGGCATCGAGATCGTCGATTTCCCCGAGGGCCTCGAGATCTTCGCTGCCAATGGCGCCGAGGTGGAGGGGACGCGTGTGCGGTTCCCCCTGGGGATGTGCCGGCGGGTGATCCAGGCGTCGGCGCCGGCCAGCTTCACCCAACATGCCCGCAACCCGTCCCGGTCGGTCGAGATCGGAGACCCCCACATGGTCTTCGCCCCCGCCTACGGATCGCCCTTCGTGAGAGACATGGACAAGGGGAGGCGGTATGCGACGATCGAGGACTTCCGAAATTTCGTCCGTCTCGCCTACATGTCGCCGGGCCTCCATCACTCCGGCGGGACACTGTGCGAGCCGGTCGACCTGCCGGTCAACAAGCGCCACTTCGAGATGATCCATGCCCACCTGACGCTGAGCGACAAGCCGTTCATGGGCTCGGTGACCGCTCCGTCCCGCGCCCAGGACTCCGTCGACATGGCACGGATCGTCTTCGGGGAAGACTTCCTCGACGAGCACACGGTCATCACGTCGCTGTGCAACGCCAACTCACCCCTGTCGTGGGATCGGGCAATGCTCGGATCGGCCAAGGTGTATGCCGAGAACAATCAGGCAACCATCCTCACCCCGTTCATCCTCGCCGGGGCGATGGCTCCCGTCACCGTGGCGGCGGTGGCGACCCAGACTCTGGCCGAGGCAATGGTGGGTTTGGCGTTCACCCAGATGGTCCGGCCCGGGGCGCCGGTGATCTTCGGGTCGTTCGCCTCCTCGATGTCCATGCAGACCGGTGCCCCCACCTTCGGAACCCCAGAACCGGCCCTGATGCTGTTCGTGATGGCGGCGCTGGCCCGCCGTCTCGGGGTGCCCTTCCGATCGGGAGGCGCCCTCACTGCCTCCAAGACTCCCGACGCCCAGGCGGCCTACGAGAGCGCCGCCACCTTCATGCCGACGATGCTCGCCGGGGTGAACTTCGTCCTGCACACCGCCGGGTGGCTGGAGGGGGGACTAGTCATGGGCTACGAAAAGTTCGCCCTCGATGCCGATCAGGCCGCCATGGCACAGGCCCTCGTCAGCGGCGTCGACATGTCGGCCAACGGTCTCGCCACCGAGACGCTGATGAGCCATACCCCGGGCGAGCACTTCCTCGGCACGGAGCACACCCTCGGCAATTTCGAAACCGCCTTCTGGACGTCATCGCTGGCCGACAACACTAGTTTCGAGCAGTGGGAGGAGAGCGGCAGAGCCGACTCGATCACCCGGGCCAACGAGGCATGGAAGCGGATGCTCGCCGAATACGAGCCGCCTATCGTGGACGACGCCATCCGGGAGCGTCTCGACGAGTACGTCGCCCGACGCAAGGCCGAGCTACCCGACGAGAACGTGTGACCATGGACATCTCCCGTCTCGATCCCACGGCCCGTCGTTCGATCCGTCGTTTGCTGGATGATCCGACCTTCGAGATGATCCCGCTGAGCAACGCCACCGAGCAGGCTTCTTACCTGCCCGAAGGAGCCCGGATATCGGTGACGGCGTCACCCAACAAGACCCTGGACGACAGCCTCGACCTGGCGGCCGAACTGTGCCAAGCCGGATACCGAGTTACGCCCCATCTATCGGCGCGAATGAGCCGGGACATGGCCCACGTGGAACACCTCCTGCACCGAATGGAAGACCTCGCCCTCACCAGCGCCTTCGTGGTAGGAGGAGATCCCGATCCCGTCGGCGACTTTCATGACGGGGTCTCGCTTCTGGAGGCGATGGACCGGGTCGGCCATTCACTCGCGATCGGGGTGCCATGCTATCCGGAGAACCATCCCGACATTCCCGAGGATGAACTGTGGTCGGCGCTCGAAGCGAAACAGGGATATGCCGCCTGGATGACGAGCCAGATGTGTTTCGACGCCGACGCCCTCCGCAAGTGGGGGATCAACGCTCGCCAAAGGGGCGTGGATCTGCCGCTGGTACTGGGGCTGCCTGGGGCAGCCGATCGGATGAAGCTGCTCCGAATCTCGACCCGGATCGGGGTAGGCCGGTCGCTCTCGTTCCTGCGTAAGAACACCGGCCTCGTATCTGCCTTCGTCAAACCGGGCGGTTACGACCCGGCCGAGTTGCTCATCGACATCGGCGACGACCTGGCTGATCCGACCCTGGATATCGTCGGCTGCCATATCTACACGTTCAACCAGTGCGACACGACCGAAGAATGGCGCCAACGGGTGATGCAAGCTCTGGCCTGACACCGGGGGCGCGGTAACCCATCCCGGTCGTGTTCGGCATTCGTCGTCATGTATCTTGGAGCGGGCCATGGCCACCGTCAGCACCCACGTACTCGACACCACCGCGGGCCGGCCCGCCTCCGGCATGGCCGTCACGCTTGAGCGTTGGGAAGAGGAGGGTCTGGAAGTCGTGACTTCGACCTCGACCGACGACGACGGCCGGGTGGCCGACCTGCTGGGGGGCAACCGACTCCGGACGGGCGTCTATCGCCTCACGTTCAACACCGCCGCCTACGGCAACTCGTTCTACCCGGAGATATCGATCGTGGTTCGGGTGTCCGACGCCGACGAGCACCACCACATTCCGCTGCTGCTGAGCTCGTTCGGCTACACCACCTATCGCGGTACTTGAACGGCGCGGCAGCAGGGGGGAGGTCCGGCGCGTGGACAACGATGTCACCCGCCCGCTTCTCGGAGAGCCGAGGCTCGAAATCGAACTCGGCTATTCGGTCCGCCGGGGAGCCATCCGGTCGAGCGTCCGCAACAGTTCCATCGGCAGCGGGAATATCAACGTCGAGTTCTGCTCGGCCGAGACCTCGGTCATCGTCTGCAGGATCCGCAGCTGCATGGCGGCGGGATGCGCCTCCAGCACCTCAGCCGCCTCGGAGAGCGTCTCCGACGCCTCCTTCTCACCCATGGCGTGGATGACCTTGGCTCGCCGGTCGCGCTCCGCCTCGGCCTGACGGGCCATCGCCCTCCGCATCGTGTCGGGAAGCTCGACGTCCTTGACCTCGACGATGCTCACCTTCACGCCCCACGGCTCGGTGAGATCGTCGATGATCTGCTGGAGCTGACGGTTGATATCGTCGCGGTTGACGAGCAACTCGTCGAGGTCGGCCTGGCCGACGATGCTGCGCAGCGTGGTCTGGGCCACCTGGAAGGTGCCGAATCGAAAGTCCTCGATCTCGAGGACCGCCCGGTTCGGGTCGGCGACCCGGAAATAGCAGACCGCGTTGACCCTCACCGTGACGTTGTCACGGGTGATTATGTCCTGGGGCGGGATGTCGAGTGTGACCGTGCGCAAGCTGACGCGGAGAAGACGATCGACGATCGGGATGATGAAGATCAGTCCGGGACCGCGGGCCTCTCCCGCCACCCGGCCGAGCCGGAACAGCACGCCCCGCTCGTATTCGGGCAGGATCTTGATCGACGCTTTGGCCAGGACCAACACCACGATGGCGGCGATGATCCAGCCGGTAAGGGCCTCAACGGGCATTCTCGTCTCCGATCTCTCTCACGACCAATGTCAGGCCCTCGACATCCACGACCTCGGCAGGCCCGGCCGACAACTCACCGTTGGAGGGCCGCACCGACCACCAGGCACCATCCACGAAGGTCTCACCGCGGGATCCGTCCCGCGGCTCGAC
>DATABS010000053.1:0-52671 GCA_036259475.1 Acidimicrobiia bacterium
GTCAACGCCAGCCTGCGCAAGGGCGACGATCCCGAGTCGATCGACCTCGAACGGGCCGCCGAGCTACTCACGGCCCGCCGCCAGAAACTCGGCAAATAGGTTCCAGCCCGCACACGCGATAGCAGGCGCTTGGTGAGCGCGAAGTCAGGCCGCGCGCCAGGACCGCCGGATGGCCGCATCGAGATCGGCCGGTTCGATCCCCAGGCTAGGAAGCAGCCGGACGGCGGGGTCGTTGTGGCCCCGATGGCGAGGGCGGCGAGCAGATGAGGCACGGTGACCGCTCGGTCGCCCTCGGCGACACAGATGTGCAGCGTGCGCTGGAGGGCCCCGCTTGGCGGCTCGGTTGAACCGGACGTGACCGCGGGGAAGGAACCGCCGCAGCCTCTTCCGGGACGGTGGCGGCTGGAGCGACTCGACATCGGCGTCGATTCCCACGGCCCGCCGCGCCCGGGCATCCCGTTCCACCAGCCGGGCTCTCATCCTTTCGGGTGAAAGGTCGAATGCATCCGTCATGGGGTGACCGACGCAGGCGCTGCCGAGCGAGAGGTGCTCGGTTCCCGGCTTGGGATCGCACGACGGTTCGAGGCCTCCTCGGCGGCGGTCAGAACCGCCCGGCGCACGTTTTCGGTGAACCGCTCGAACATCAGGTGAGTTTCCGGTACTTCTTGTGCACGGCCTGGCGGGACACGCCCAGGGCGTCTCCCACCTCCTCCCACGTCCACCCCGCCCGCCGAGCCCGGATCACATGCTCCGCCTCCACTGCCTCCACCAGACGTCGCAGGACCAATACGGCCCGGAGGCCATCGGCCGGGTCGTCGCCGCCTACTGCAGTCACCGCCTCTTGCATCTCGCTCGCCTCTGTCATCTTGAGTTGACAAGATAGTGTCGGCCCAGTCTGGTGTCAACCGCCGATGACACAACCCTCTTGCGCATTTCCGGTCTGTGTGTAATCATGTAATCATGCTGACATCGAAGGAGGCTACCGCCTGGGTGGCGGGACGAGTCCCCGACGATTGGTTCATCGAGGCTCCCGAGGTGCGGGTGGATCGGGATGAGATCCTCGTGATCGGGCGTCTGGCCCCGCCGGAGCTCTCCGGGAACGACGACGCAGGAGATCAGGCGGTTGCGGACCGCTCCCGGATAGAGGCGTGGAGGGAAGAAACCCGCCAGGCGCGGGTCCGCATCGCCCAGCAGGCCGAGGCAAACCTCGACCGGACGATCTCATGGGGTGCCCGGTGCGGCGAGCAAGGTTTCATCTTCACCAGTCTGAGCGTCCCGGTCATGACCCGGCTTCGGATGAAACAACGCCAGGTGCTGGACACGCTGATCGACGCCGGGGTTGCTCGCTCGCGATCCGAGGCATTGGCCTGGTGCGTCAAGATCGTGGCCGACAAGCAGGAGGATTGGCTGGCCGACCTGCGGGACGCCATCGAGAAGGTGCACGACGTGAGACGGCAGGGGCCTGCTGCCTGATCAGGCGTAGAGGTCCAGCACCGCGTCGGAGAAGATGGGCCAAGCTTCCATGGCCCATTTGTCGAAGTCTCGATCGGTGAGGGCCACCGCCGCCAGGCCCGCAACGGGGTCGATCCACAGAAAGGTGCCGGCTCCCCCGAAGTGACCGACCGTGGCGGGAGAGTTGTCGCGCCCCGTCCAGTGCGGGTGTTTCTCCCCTTTGATCTCGAAGGTCAAACCCCACGGGTTGGGGTCGAACGAGCCGATTCCGGGCAGCACCCCGGCGAGACCGGGAAAATGGACCCCGGTGGCGCCGTCCATAGTGGCGGGAGACACCAGGGTCGGCCGCATCACCTCCCGGGCGAAAGCCAGGAGATCGCGGGTCGTCGACCACAGGTCATGGGCCGGCGACCCTTGTAGAGTCGTGTCCTCCATCCCGAGCGGATCGAGTACTCCCATCTGTAGATAGGCGTCGAAATCCATGCCGGCATTCTGCTCCAGATGGTCAGCGAACCTCTCGATGCCGGTGTTGGAGTAGATTCGGCGCCGGCCGGGAGGAGCCAGCGTCTCGTCCGAGTCGAACGCCAGGCCCGACGCGTGGGCCAGGAGATGCTCGACGGTCGAGCCGCCTGGACCGGCCGCATGTTCCAGAGCGATGGTTTCCTCCTCCAAGGCGATGAGGGCGGCGACACCTACCAGGAGCTTGGCGACGGAGGCGACCCGCGTACGCCACATCGGATCGCCTGCCGATCCCAGGGTGCGCTCGGCAGTGGTCACGCCCACCGCGGCGCGTTCGGTAGGCCAGTCGGCGATGAGCTCGCTGAGGTCGTCCACCGGCTCAGGCCGTGACCATGTCGGCCGGCAGGTGACTCCGGTCGCTGAGGGCCCGCAAGCTCCACGAGAAAGATCCGGCAGTCGGCTGGGAGATGAGGCGAGACACCCCCGAGTGGACATGGGTGAAGCGGTCCCATTCCCACGGCGTGGGATCCACACCCAGGAGCAACCCGAGGATGAGCGCATTCGTGCCTCCGTGAGCCACCACCACGATCCGACGATCGTCGACGCCGTCCCAGAGGTGGAGTCCTCCGGCCCGCCTGATGCCGGCTTCGGCGAATGTCGCTTCGAGGCCACCATGGATACGAGTGTGGAAGTCCCGGAAGCTCTCGCCTCCCGGTGCTCCCTCCCACATCTCCTCTACGGAGCGGTTGCTCGAGGTGGCGAAGAACTCCTCGATTTCATCCGCCGGGCTTCCGTCCCAGCCAGGAGGATTGCGGATCTCGCCGAGCCACTCCATCGCCCTCGGTTCGACCCCAGCCGACTCCGCCAACGGCTCTGCGGTCTGCCGGGCGCGGACCATGGTCGACACCCAGATCTCGTCGATCTCCCACTGCGAAGCACGCTTGGCGAGGAGGTCGGCCTGCTCGCGGCCGCGATCCGTCAGCGGCGGGTCAGACCAGGAGATGCCATCGACGACATAGGCCGGTTCGGCATGCCGGACGAGCGTGAGCCACATAGGGTCGGAGGGTAACCCGTCGGCCGACGCCTCCTCCCGGCGACTTGTCCGCCGGGAATCAACCGAGCAACACTCCCGGAGATGAACCTGCTCGATCAGCTCGTCAGCCCGGTTCGGATCGAAGACGCCTCCCGGGCAGACTTGGTGCTGGCGATGTTGTCAGCGGCCCTGACCGCGGCGGACCCCGAGTACTCCACCCGGCGGGCGTTAGCCGACTGGATGGAGGGACCTGCGACCATCCTGGCACTCGGGAAGGCGGCCTCGGCAATGGTGCGAGGAGCTACGACGGCGATCGGTGCAGTGGAGCACACGTTGATCGTGACAGATCACGCCGAGGAGGTCCCTCCCGGAGCCGAGTTGATCGTCACCTCGCATCCCATCCCCGACACCACCAGCGAGTTTGCCGGGCGCCGGCTTCTCGACGAAGCCGCCAAACGGGAGAACACGGTGTTTCTCATCTCGGGAGGGGGATCGGCGCTGGCAGAGGTTCCCGCCGCCGGTCTCACCTTGAGCGACGTGGCCGAGACCTACGTCGTCTTGCTCCGCGCCGGCCTGGCCATCGGCGAGGTCAACACCGTCCGATCGCATCTCTCGGCTCTCAAGGGCGGCCGGCTCGCCGCCGCCGCCGCGGGATCGATCCTGACGGTCCTGATCTCCGATGTGATCGGTGGCCCCCACCTGATCGCATCCGGTCCTACGGTTCCCTGTCCCACCCAACCGGGCGACGCCCTCGATGTGCTATGGCGCCGGGGTCTGACAGAGGCCGTTCCCCCGCAGGTCCTCACGGTCCTGGCGGCCGGTGAGCCGCCGCCCCGCATTCCCGCATCCGAGGTCATCGTGGCGACCGACGGCGAGATGGCCGCCCGAGGAGCGCTGGATGAGGCGCATCGCCGTCGGATGGGCGGCCGGCTCGTCACCCCACGACTGGAGGGAGCAGCCGTCGACGCCGTGCGCTGGGCGCTGGCTCAGGCCCAGCCAGGCGAGGTGTCGCTCTTCTCCGGGGAGACGACGGTCGAAGTGCGGGGTGCCGGTCGGGGTGGACGCAATCAGCAGGCCGCCCTGGCGGCGGCATTGGTCATCGAGAACCGCCCGACCGTGTTCGCCGCTTTCGGAACCGACGGGATCGATGGCCCCACAGATGCGGCGGGGGCGATCGTCGACGGGTCCACGGCAGACGCAGTCCGCCGGGCAGGAATCGACCCGGAAGAGGCGCTGGCGGACAACGACTCCTACCACGCCCTCGACGCGGCCGGCGCCCTCATCCGCTGTGGACCGACCGGCACGAACGTTGCGGACCTCTGGATAGTCGCCGGGCATTGACAGGCGCACAGAGCCCCGGTCCCTAATAGACTTCCCGCCATGGAGGCTATGGAGGCCTCGCGGCACATCTATGGGCTGCTGACCGGGGTCACAGATGCACCGCCGCCCCGCGTGCGGGCATGGAATGGGCTCGAATGGGGACCTTCTGACGCGTCGGCGACCCTCGTTCTTCGGCACCCTGGATCATTGCGGGCTCTCTTGTGGCCTCCTTCCGACCTGACTGCCGGCGAGGCGTACGTTTTCGACGATGTGGACATAGAAGGCGACATCGTCTCGGTCATGAGGTTCGGGGCCGGACTGCTCGAGGCCGGATGGCTGACACGGTTGCGCCTACTTCGTCTCATCCGCCACCTGCCCCGAGATCATCGTCGCCACGAGACAGAGCGTCCCCGCTTTGCCGGACGTCTCCATTCCATCCGGCGGGACAGGGCCGCCGTCTCACACCATTACGACACCGGCAACGACTTCTTTGCTCTCTTTCTCGACCCCAACCTGGTCTACTCCTGTGCCTACTTCCTCGATCCGGACGAGTCCCTGGAAGCGGCTCAGATCAGGAAGCTGGACCTGATCTGTCGCAAGCTCGACCTACGTCCCGGCGACCGATTCCTCGACGTGGGATGCGGTTGGGGCGCCTTGGTCGTGCACGCCGCAGCCAACTACGGAGTCGAGGCGACCGGGGTGACTGTCAGCGGCGAGCAAGCCGACGAGGCGCGGAAACGGGCGGCGGAGGCGGGAGTGACGGAGCGGGTGAGGATCCTTCACGACGACTACCGACGTGTGAGCGGCCGCTTCGACGCCATTGCTTCGGTCGGCATGGCCGAACATGTCGGCTTGGCCCGACTGCCACAGTACTTCGGACATCTGCGCTCGCTGCTGGCACCGGGAGGACAGCTCCTCAACCACGCCATCTTCACTCGTTCACGCAAACCCGCCGGTCGAACCTCCTTCGTGCGGACTTACGTGTTCCCGGATGGCCAGATCCACAAACTGGAGGAGGCGATCGCCGCAGCCGAAGACGCCGGCTTCGAGCTGCGCGATGTAGAGGCGTTGCGCCAGAACTACGCCATCACCCTCCGCCACTGGGTCGACAACCTCGAGGTCAACGCGGTGGCGGCTAGAGCCCTGGCGGGTGACCGGACCTACCGCATCTGGCGCCTGTACATGGCGGCGTCATCGGTTGCTTTCGAGCAGGGCGCCATCGCCGTCAACCAGCTCCTCCTCTCGGACCCGACCCGGCCGTGGCAGTTCGGGCGCCGCCGGCTCCTCGTCACCGACGACGACTGACGGCGGAGGACCTCACGCGGTTCGTATCTCGGCGACCATCTCCTCGAGCAGTGCCTCTTCGTCGGGCGTGTCGGCCGGTATCGAGAACTCGACACCCTGGCACACGCCGGCGTACCGGTCCCGTACCCGGGCGGCGATCTCGTCGTAGGTCCCGACCACGGCGATGGTCTCCACCATTTCGTCGCTCACCTCCCTTTCCATCGCATCCCATTCCTGACGCCGCGACAGCAAAGAGAGCTTTTCGGCCACGTCGCTCCATCCGTGGAGGTCGAAGACCGGTCGGTAGGTTCTGGTAGAGGCGTAGAAACCGATCCGTGCCCGGACGTTCGATATGCGCCGCTCCACGGCCGCTGGATCGGGGCCGGTCGCCACCAGCGGGCTGGCCACTACTTCGATCCGGCCCGACAGGCGGCCCGATTCGGCCGCCCCCTTGTCGACAGCCGGACGCAGGACCTCGTCGAGGTAACGGCGGGTACAGATCGGATGCGGCCGGATCCCGTCGGCCACCCGACCGCCGACCCGAGCCATGTGCGGATTCACCGCCGCCAGGTGGACCGGGATGTCGGGCCAGTCGATCGGCCCTGGGTCGAAAAGCGGATTCATCAAGGTCAGGTTGTAGTGCTCGCCGTGAAAGTCGAGCGGTGCCCCCGTCTGCCACGTACGCCACACCGCCCGGACCGCAGACACGTATTCCTCGATCCACGGACCCGGTGGCGACCAATCCATTCCGTAACGACGTTCGATGTGGCCTTTCACCTGTGTTCCCAGGCCCAGAACGAACCTGCCCCTCGAGCCACGCTGCAGCGTCCAGGCCGTCAGAGCAGTGACGGTGGGGCTGCGGGGGAATGCGATTGCGACCGCGGTCGTAAGGCGAATCCGTTCCGTCGAGGTCGCCGCCATCGCCATGACGACGAACGGGTCCTCCTTCGTCTCGGTGAGCACCAGACCGTCGAAGCCCAGCGACTCCACCTGCCGGGAATCGGCCGGGATCCGATCCACGGCCACCGGTCGATCGGACTCGCGCAGTCCCGGATCGACCTTTCCGAGCGGCAGATGCGTCTCTACATGCATCACGGCCGATTGTGGCACGGTCATTTGCCCCCAATACCAGGCTGTTTGCTGGTCAAGCGCTTCGGGTAGAAATCCCGGGCGATGATTCCAACCCACTTCGGCCACTCCGAGAACTTGCGCGATGACGAGCAAGAACAGAGCCCCTCTTCCCACAACACCTGGTTGGCGATCGTGGTGATGGTGGCTGTCCTGGCGGCGATCATCCTCCTGCTCTCATTCCTGGCCGCCGATCCCGGCGAGCAGCCCGCTAAGTCCGTCGCGACAACGCTGGCGGGATGATGCGGCCTCCGCCTGCCGCGCGGGAATGCGACCTAGAGGTCGCGAGTCCGGACGATGACTATCAGCGACGCATCGTCCCGGCGCAATCCTTCCGCCTGGCCGATGGATTCGGCCACACACCAGTCGGCGATCTTGTCGGCGTCGCCGTATGGGCAGCGCCGCAAGGCGTCGACCAGATGCTCGACGGTGGCGACCACCACCCCTTCGGGCTGAGTGGGGTCGGCGAGACCGTCGGAAAAGAGGATGAGGGCGTCCCCTTGGTCGAGCACGGTCTTTCCGTCATGCCAGGATCCGCTCTCCCCGGCAACGAGCACCGGCCCGGTCGACTCGAACAGGTCGAGATTGGACGGCGTCCTGTGGATGATGGGAGGGCTACCAGCCGAGGCGTAGAGAACCGCCCCGGTTCTGGCTTCGAGCTCGGCGACAGTGACGCTGGCCATCATCTGCGGCTCGTCGAGGACCCACCCGGCCTGTCCGATGGCCTCGGCGGGTCCCGCCCCGTAACGCAGCGTGTGCTGGAGGACGTCACTCAGCCGGGACGCGGCCAGGGCGGGAGCAGGCCCATGTCCCACCACGTCGACGAGAATGGCCGCCAGCCGCGTGTCGTCCAGCGGCAAGGTGAGCACCGAGTCCCCGGCCAGCCATCCCTCGGCGGGGCGGTACCTGACGGCGACGTCGAAACCTTCGACGGCCGCCCCCGAACGCGACAGCCGGAAGAGCATCTCCTTGACGATGCCGGCATCGCGGCCGACGGCAACGGTGGCCCGGTCCACCATGTCCTCGGCCACCGCGGCGTTGGAAGTGGCCCGCGAGACGGCGGCGGCGGTGGCGAAGAGGGCCGCCATGAGGAGCCCGCTGGCGAGCACGGCCGCGGCCGCAAACAACCGCGGCTGGCTGGAGGGAGTGGTCGAACCGAGCAGGAAAGCCACTCCGACGGGTGGCCCGGCCAGCGTGACGGGGAGCAGGCGACGGAGGACGATCCCGCCCGGCCAGGGGCTGATGATCGGTGCCATGATGCCGAGCGAGGGTCGGGCGATGGCCACCGAGCCACAAAAGAGGATCGTCAACAGAGCGGCGGCGATCGCCATCCGACCGGTGCCGATCGGGAAGCCCCGCAAGCTGTCGTCGCCGTAGGCGAACGCAACTACGACCGTGGCCCCGACCAGAGCCATGGCGATCGCCACGAGCTGGCCGACGACGTGGGCGGTGGCCGACCGGGTGGTCATGAGGATGACGGCGAACCCACCGGCGGCGGTCACGATCCCTTCGTTGAGAGCAGGGCGAGCTGCCTGCTCGCCACCGATGACGTCCTCGGCCATGAGGCTGTGCAGGAGCCAGCGGGGAAAATCGAGGTCGGCCAGATTGGCTACGATCACCGCGGCTCCGCCCAGTGTGACCAAGACGGCGGCGAACAGACCGAGTCGCCGGGCCCACGGTCCCGTGCGGATCAGGGCCCCCAGCACAGCCAGACCACCGAGCAGCATGAGAACCGCGGTGGCGGGTTGCAGCGGTCGCACTTCGAGCCGGGGGATCCACTGGGCGAGCACCGGCAAGCCGAACACACGTCCGGCGAGGCCCACCGTCCCCCCGGCGACAGCGAGCCAGGCGGCTGCCTGGGCGGTCGCGATGAGACGGCGCCGCGAGCGGGGATCGACCTCTCCGTAGAGAGGGCGCCTCCTGGTCTGGCCGTCCGTCATGAGAACCGACCCGGGGAAGCCATCCGTGCCAACGCTAGCCGACCGGCCCAACCGCCCGGAGTGCCTGGGACCCGCCCGCCCGCAAGGAGCCGCTTCGGAGAGGTGGTGTGAGAATGGCTTTCACCATCCCGGCGTCGACGGATGCCCCGCAGGAGGCGAGAACCGCCATCAGCTCGGTGCTGGGACGCACCGAGCAAATCGAAGACGTGCTATTGGCGACCAGTGAACTCGTGTCCAACGCCGTCCAGCACGGCGACCTCGAAGAGGGCTCCCCCATCCATCTGGAGGTCCGGCTCGTGGCCGACCGTGTCAGGGTGTCGGTGTCCCACGAGGGTCCGCCGTTCGAGCGACCTCCTGATCCGCCTCAGCGGAGCACCGCGGGAGGCTTCGGCTTCTATATCGTCGGCCAGGTGGCGGCGGACTGGGACATCGCCTACACCCACGGCACCACCAAGACCTGGTTCGAGATCTGAGCGGCGATCGAAATCGGGCTATCCTCGAACCCTCGCTTCACGAACCGAGGGTTCACTTGACGACGGGTCCGAAGTACAGAATCCAAAAGGACGACATCGACGGGAGCCGTCTCGTCACCGTCTCCGGCGAGATCGACCTCGCCTCGGCTCCCAAACTGGAGGAGGCGCTCGTCGAGGAGCCGGACCAGACGGTGATAGCCGACCTGTCCGATATCGGCTTTATCGACTCGACCGGTCTGCGATCTCTGATGACCGCACGCGACACGATCAGCGAGAAGGGCGGCAGGCTGATGCTCGTGTTCGACGAAGGGCCGGTGGAGCGAATCCTGGAGCTCACCCGTCTGACCGATCGGTTCGAGATCTTCGCCACCACCGAATCGGCGGCCCAGGCGGCCGAATGACGCAAGCGGGGGCGGCTCCCAACCGGAGTCGAATGATCACGCGGATCGAACTGGAACCTTCCCTGGCGGCACCCTACGTCGCCCGACGGGTGATCGGCGCCCTCGTCGATCGGGGCCCTTCGATCAAGGCCATCGACGCCGCCCTGCTCGCTTCCGAGCTCGTCACGGCCGCCTCCCGGGGCGAGGCGAACATCGCCATCGCCGTGGAGCGAACCGCCGGCACCGCCCGCGTGGAGGTGACCGCCGACGGCGGGCCCGAGATCGACGAGCTGACCCGCACGATTCTCGAGCGTCTGGCGGACCGCTGGGACGTGGGCCCACCGCCGTGGTTCGAGATCGACCTCGTCCGCCGGGCGCGCCTGGACGACCTGGCCGAGGAATCATTGTGGGAGCGAGTACCGGAAGACCGGTCGGCCCGCGACGAGATCTTCGCCCGGTACGAGGGTTTCGCGGGCGCCATCGCCCGGCGCTATCGCCGCAGCGGCGAAGGCGCAGACCTCGACCAGGTTGCCTACATGGCTCTGGTCGCCGCCATCGATCGGTTCGACCTCGACTATGGCGTCAAGTTCTCCACTTTCGCCGGCAAGACCATCAGCGGGGAACTCAAGAAGTACCTCCGCGACACTGCGTGGGCGATGAAGGTCCCGCGCAGTTTGAAAGAGTCGGTGTTGCGGGTGACGAAGGATCGCAACCGGCTCACTCAGCAGCTGGGGCGGACGCCGACACCCGAGGAGATCGCCGCCGACACCGGTCTCACGCCCGCGGAGGTGAACGAGGCGCTCGAGGCGGGGCAGGCGTTCGGTGCCATGTCGCTCGATGCGCCGCTGGCCGAAGAGTCCAACACACCGATCAAGGACACCATCGGCGAGGATGACCACACGCTCGTCGATGCCGAGCAATGGTGGATGATCGAGCCCATCCTCGAGCGGCTCACCGAGCGCGACCAGCAGGTGCTGCACATGCGGTTCTTCGAGGACATGAGCCAGTCTGAGATCGCCGAGGTCATCGGCGTGTCCCAGATGCAGGTGTCACGGATCCTCTCGTCGATCTTCAGCCAGATCAAAGCCGAAGTTTCGGTCGACTAGCCCTGGTCAGACTGTTCGACGCCGTCGCCCGGTTTCCGAGTGCCACGGTGCAAAGAACGGCGAGGGCCCTTTCGGAGGCGAGAACCGGCCGAGTTTCGCTGCGGGCGGACGGGGTACGAGCTAGGCGTGAGCCGCATCATGATCGGTGTCTCCGGCTGGAACTACAAGGGATGGCGCGGCAAGTTCTATCCCGACGACCTGGTCCAGCGCCGGGAGCTCGAGTTCGCAGCGGAGACGTTCGACTCGATCGAGATCAACGGAACCTTCTACAGCCTCACCACCCCGGACAGCTGTGAACGGTGGTACCGGGCGGCACCGGAGGACTTCCTGTACGCGGTCAAGGGCAGTCGGTTCATAACCCACAACAAGAAGCTGGCGACGGGCGATTCGGCAATCCCCAACTTCTTCGCCTCCGGCATCCTCGAGCTGGCCGACAAACTGGGACCACTGCTGTGGCAGCTCTCCGGGCGCCTCCATTTTCGACCCGAGCGCGTGGAGGCGTTCTTCGACTACCTCCCCGGCGACACAGAGGAAGCCGCCGAGATCGCCCGGAATCATGACGAACGAGTGAAGAAGCCGAGCTTCGGACCGGGCGGAAGGCGACCGATGCGCCACGTGCTGGAAGTCCGTCACGAAAGCTTCCTGACCGATGAATTGGTCGACCTGGCGCGGCGACATGGCGTGGCCCTGGCGTTCTCGCACTCGTCGGCCTGGCCGTATATCGAAGAGATCACTTCTGATTTCATCTACGTCCGCCTCCACGGGCCCGACCGTCTCTACGACAGTGCCTACGGGGAGGGCTTGGGTGAGTGGGCCAAGCGGATGCAGGCCTGGGCGGCCGGCGAAGCACCCGCCGACTCCCACCGGATCACCGAGCGGGATCCTCCCCCGGCGGAAGACCGCGACGTGTATGTCTATTTCGACAACGACGGCCACGCCTATGCGCCGAACGAGGCGCGGACCCTCATGGAGATGGTCGGCAGGGGCTGATCGTTTCACGCCCCAGCTCACGGGTACGGTTGGCACCAGGAGGCAAAGAGTGCTGGGCAACAACGCATGGCGAATCGGCCGCGTGGGAGGGATCGAGATCAAGATCGACCCTTCGTGGAGCTTCATCGCCTTCTTGATCGCCTACTCGTTCTTCGTCCAGCTCTCCTTCGAGTTCCCCGAGCAGACCACCACGACGCTCATCGTGCCGGCCCTACTCATGGCGGTGGTGTTCTTCGGCAGTGTCCTCATCCACGAGCTGGCCCATTCCTTCGTGGCACGGTCGCGGGGGGTCGAGGTGAAAGGCATCACGCTGTTCCTGTTCGGCGGCGCCACCCACGCCGACCTCGAGACCGAGAACCCGACGGACGAGCTCGTGATCAGTATCGTCGGACCGCTCACCAGCCTGGCGCTGGGAGCGGTCCTGTGGGGTATCGCCGAGGTGACCTCCCCGGGAATGGTCGGCTACGCCGCCGGCTATCTGGGATGGATAAACCTCGCACTGGCCGTTTTCAATCTGGTCCCTGGTTTCCCGCTGGACGGGGGCCGGGTGCTGCGATCACTCATATGGAGGGCCAGCGGCGATCTGGTCAAGGCCACCCGCATCGCGGCGCGGGCCGGCCAGCTCGTCGGATACGCCTTGATCGGGTTCGGGATCTTCCTGGTGCTGTTCGCCGGGAACCTGGTCGGCGGTTTGTGGCTGGTGGCGATCGGATGGTTCCTGTCGCAGTCGGCGCAGTCGTCATTCATGCAGATGCAGGTGAGGCGGATGCTGTCGGACGTGCCGGCGGCCCAGATGATGACTCGGGACTTGATGGAGCTGTCCGGCGACCTCACCTTGCGCCAGGCGGTGGACGACTACTTCATGCGCCACGACTTCAACGCCTTCCCAGTGAGCGAGGACGGCCGGGTCGTCGGCATCATCACGCTTTCGACCGTTCGACAAGTTCCCCGCGATGAGTGGGCCACTCGACGGGTGCGCGAGTTCGTGACGCCCCTGTCCGATGCGTGCACGGTCGACCGATCCGAGCCGATGGATGAGGTTCTCGACAAGCTGAGCAGCAACGAGCACCACCGGGTGGTGGTCAAGGAGGACGGCGAAGTCGCCGGCATCATCACACCGAGAGACCTGGCGCGCTGGCTGGAGCGGTCCCAGGATCTCGGACTGACCGAATCGCTCAGGCGCTCCAGTTGACCTAGGGGCGAGACCGCAACTCGTCGGCGACTTCGGCAAAGGCCCGTAGCTGCGACTCGGCCTCCTCTCCCAGTGACAAGATGAACGAATCGATCCGGTTCTCCCGGGCGAGCGTTGTCAGTTCCTCGATCCAGTGGCCCTGATCTCCGTGGAGGAAACCGGTGGACGGTCCGGACCCGATGCGTCCGCTCAGGTTGTAAAGACGGCGAATCTCGGCCGGATCCCGTCCCGCAGAGACGGCGCCTTCGTCGATGATCAGGTTCCGCGCTTCGAGCTCCTCGGGCCCGACGTTGCCGCTGGACGGAATCCAACCGTCGCAGAGCCGGCCGGTCACCTCGAGCATTCGCCGGCCGCCGGCACCGGACCAGATCTCGATGTCGGTCGGCGGCACCGGCCCCGAGTGGGTTCCGGCCAGCCGATAGTGCCGACCGTCGAATCGGAGTCCTCGATCCCCCGACCACAACATCCGGATCACCTTCATTGCCTCAACGAAGGCGTCGACGGCCTCACCCGGCGAGAGCCGGGGCACTCCCAGGCCTGCCGCCGCTTCCAGGAATCCGCCGGCACCGATACCGAGATGGAATCGACCGGGAAACATGACGTCTATGGAGGCGGCGGCTTTGGCCATCATCGCCGCTCCCCGGAGGGGCAGATTGGCGACATCGGGAAAAACGGCGATGCGGCTCGTCCGAGCGAGGAGAACCGGCATGAGCGTGAACGTGTCGAGGAAACGACGTTGATAGGGATGGTCCTGGATGCCGACGAGCTCCAGACCGAGGTCGTCGGCCAGTTCCACCAGACGGAGGATTTCGCCGAACTGGGCGGCGAGTGGGGTAGGAAAAATCCCGAAGCGGAGATCATGACCAGCCATGGGTCAAAGGTAGCTGCGACGACAGACCACGAACCGGCCCGCCGGCAGCAGGCGTTTAGGGAGTCTCCGGCGGGGTAGGTGCTCGTCGCGAGCTAGCCACACCTACCGAGGAGCTTCCATGGCGGAGATGACGACCGGACGGGACGGCCTGCGTGACATCGTGGTCGACGCCGTCAACGCCAAGGACCCCGATCTCTTCTCGCTGGCAGACGACATCCATGTCCCTCCGTCGCTGCTCGATCGAACGATGGAAGTGATGGAGCGATGGCCGCGCATGATGCTCAGCCGCGGCCAACTGGATACCGAACCGGTGGCCGCGGTGTGGTTACCCGACGCTGAAGGGCGATACGCCCGGGTCGGGCACCTGGAATTCGACATCGAGGACGGTTCCGCTCGCATGGAGATCGTCGAGGAAGTCCGCGGGGACCTGGTGTCCGAGCCACCCGCCGGCCTCGAGGTCGCCGACTGGGAAGATTCGGAGGCCGTGGGCGAGGGCTGGCTGGTCTAGGCCCAACTCAGGTCGGCGCGGCTCGGGCTGGGGGCGACGGATAGGATCCGGAGATGGTGCTCGTCGGGACCAAAGCGGGAATCCACGCGGTGGATGAGGAGCAGCCCCACTCGCAGATCGAGGTGGTTCATCTCGTCCAGCATGCCACCGGATGGTGGGCCGTCGACCCGCAAGGCCGAATTTGGCATGACGACGACCACGTGGCCGACGCCCCGGACGGCGTGAGGATCAACTGCCTTCAGCCGACAGCCGACGGCGTCTGGCTCGGCGCCGATTCGGCTCGCCTCTTCCTGCTTCAGGATGGGGTGATCGTCGAAGACCAGTTTTTTGCCGACGCTCCCGGCCGGGAGACATGGCACACACCCTGGGGCGGACCGGCCGACGTCCGGTCCCTGGCCCACGAGCCGGACGGGGCCCTCTTTGTGAACGTTCATGTCGGCGGGATCCTGCGGTACGACAACACCGGCCTCGTCCCTACGGTCCCAATCGAGTCGGACGTCCACCAGGTCGTGTCCCACCCCGGCCGGGCGGCCGCCGTCATGGCTGCCACCGCTTGGGGATTGGCCCAGTCCAGCAACGGCCATGACTTCGAGTTCCGCACCGAAGGCTTCACCGCTCGCTACTGCCGAGCTGTGGCCGTCTGGGAAGACACGGTCCTGGTGTCGGCCTCCCGAGGTCCCCGCGGGGGCGGAGCCACGGTCTACCGCGGGCCGCTCCAGGGAGGGCCGCTGCAGCCATGCAACGGGGGTCTTCCCGACGAGTTCGAGGGCAACGTCGACACCCACTGTCTGTTCGCCGGACCGGACGCCTTCTTCGTCGGCAATGGCGGGAACGTATGGGCCTCGGGCGACAGGGGTGAGACATGGGAGAAGGTGGCGGCGGGACTGCCCCCCATCACCTGCCTCGCCTGAACTTGCCCGAACACGGTTTCAGCGCGCTCGGGGCCGGGTAGGCCTGTGACGACCATTGGAGGAGACCGATTGACGACACATGAGCATGACGTCGCCCAACGCCGACGCGTTTCGGTGGCACGTGACAATTTCACTTTCGGCCAGGCTGTCGCCGGGATACTGGGACTTTTGTTGGCCATCGTCGGTGGTGTGGCCATGGCTCGGGTTGGCTTCGACTCCCTCACCGGGGAAACCGCCGAAGTCCTGGGAATTGGCCACACCCTTGCCCTTGGAATCATCGACCTGGTTGTCGGCCTGTTGTTCCTGAGTGCCGCCTCGACGATGTTCGGCGTCCGCGGCACTCTGATCACTCTGGGTGGGCTGGCGCTCGCATTCGGCGCCGTCGTCGCCATCGAACCCGACCCATTCGTCGAGTTCCTCGGAGATGGCACTCCACTTGGTCTCGCCTACCTCATCGTGGGAGTCATCGCGCTCGTCGCCGGTATGGCAACTCCGACGTACGTCAGCACTGAGTCGACATATCGCGACGAGATCTACGACGAGGATCGCGCCCACCACTGACCGGGCGAGATTCCAGACGCCTTCAAAAGCTCTCACAGGCACAAACCCGTTTCCCTTCGGGCACGATGGGTAGGAATCCGACGCGCGAAGAGAAGGAGATCATGGCCGATTACACGGTTCCCGGCATGAGCCAGCAAGACGCCGATCAGGTGTTGTCGACCCTCTCGGGTCGTCTCGCCTCGCTGCTGGATCTCTCGCTGACCCTCAAGCACATCCACTGGAACGTGATCGGCGAGGAGTTCATCGCCGTGCACAAGATGCTCGATCCCCAGGTCGACTCCGTCCGGGCCATGGTCGACGAGACGGCCGAGCGGATCGCCACCCTGGGGGGCAGCCCGAACGGCACGCCGAAAGCGATCATCGACCAGCGGACCTGGGACGACTACCCACTCGGCAAGGCCGACGTACTCGAGCATCTCACGGAGCTCGACAAGGTGTACGTCGGCGTGATCCAGGATCATCGCAAGGCCCAAGAAGCGTTCTCCTCCGCCGACCCCGTATCCGAAGATCTCATCATCGGTCAGCTGCGCGAACTGGAGCTGTACCACTGGTTCGTGCGGGCTCACCTCGAAAGCACCCGCCGGCGCTGACGTAGAGCTGTACCGGGGGAAACACCCGCGATACAGCCGCGTCCCGCCAGGCTGAGGGCCCCTGCCGTCAGACCAGGCTACCTGGCTCTGCGCCCTCCAGCCGGCCGACGCGCGTCTCTGCCATCTCCCGATTCCGGGACACGACTCCGTCGCTTCGGCCAAATCGGAATTCCCTTGACTTCAAGTCGGCTTCAGGTTGTAGCTTGGGTGACCTCGATGGAACTGAACCCGTCACCGATGAGTTCTTGGTGTGGTCTCGGTCATTCGTCGAGACACTGAGGAGGACACACATGAACGAATTCAAAGACATACGCGGCCGCGTGATCCGGCCCGACGACGTCGATTACGACCAGGCCCGCACGATCTTCTATGGGGGCTTCGACCGCCGGCCAGCCGCGATCGTGAGGCCGGCGGACGTAGACGACGTCGCCCGTGTGGTGACCCTCGCCGCCTCCAAGGGAACCGAACTGGCGGTGAGGAGCGGCGGCCACAGCCTCGCCGGCCACAGCGTCTCGGAGGGCGGCATCGTCCTCGACCTGCACGACATGCGGCAACTCGATATCGACGTCGACGGAAGAACTGCATGGGCGCAGACGGGTGTGACGACGGGCGAATACACGACGGCCGCCGGAGCCCATGGCCTTGCCACCGGCTTCGGTGACACTGGCTCTGTCGGCATCGGCGGTATCACATTGGCCGGTGGCCTGGGATTCTTGATTCGCAAGCACGGTCTCACCATCGACAACCTCCTCGCCGCCGAGGTAGTGACAGCCGACGGACGCATCCTCCATGCCGACGAAGAGACCAATCCCGACCTGTTCTGGGCGATCAGGGGGGGTGGCGGCAACTTCGGGGTCGTCACGCGCCTCGAGTTTCGACTCCACGAGGTACCGGAGATCGTCGGCGGGATGCTGATCTTCCCCGCTTCCCCGGAAGTCGTCTCCGGATTCCTCGCCGAGGCCGACGCCGCCCCCGAGGAACTGTCGACCATCGCCAACGTCATGGTGGCGCCTCCCATGCCTTTCCTTCCCGCCGCGGTGCATGGCCGACTCGTCTTGATGGCACTCGTCGCCTTCGCGGGAGATGTGGCGAGCGGGGAAAAGACCGTCGCCCGGCTTCGCGACCTGGGCGAACCACTGGTGGACATGGTGAAGCCGATGCCTTACCCGGAGCTGTTCTTCGAGCCTGAGGGCGCCGAGGAATTCCATCCGACTGCCGCCAGCAAGACGATGTTCCTCGACCGGTTCGACGAGGCGGCGGCTAAGACCGTCATCAGCCATATCGAGAACTCGAGCGCAATGATGTCGGCAACGCAGCTCAGGGTGCTGGGCGGAGCCTTCGCCCGGGTACCGGCCGATGCCACCGCGTTTGCACACCGGGATCGCAAGATCATGGCCAACATCGCCGCCATGTATATGGACCCGAGCGAGCACTCGACCCATGCGGGATGGGCGGATAATCTCGCCTCGGCGATCCAGGAAGGAAGCGACGACGCGTATGTCGGGTTCATCGCCGACCAGAGCGAGGAGGCACCGCGTCGGGCGTACCCGGAGCCGACGTGGAGCCGTCTACGCCAGGTGAAGGGCCGTTACGACCCCACCAACCTGTTCCGACTCAATCAGAACATCCCGCCGGCGTAGCACCGGCGGGATCACATCCCCGGTTCCTCCATTTCCATCCAACGAAGCGATTTGAATCCCAACCGCGCCCCCGTGGGCGACGATGCGATGACGATGACCACAGAGAAGCAGTTCGGGCAACGCACCACGTCGCCGGCCGCTCGATAGACCAGCAGGGAGGCGACTGGCCGCACCGACCCGCAGGAGTCGCAGCACGCCCGGTGATGGGTCATCTCCCGACCGAAGAGGTCATGGAACAGACCACCGAGGGCGTTGCCGTCGACGTGGGTGTCGGCCGTCATGAGGTTCCTCCTGTGGGGCCGAACCGCTCGGTCCTGATCCGGCCGGGATCATGGCCGAGCTGGACGAGGGTCGAGGCGACTGATTCCACGAAAGCGGTCGGGCCGCACACGAAACAGAGAGGCCGTTCTCCCGGTGACCACGCCACCTCTTCCAGCATCTCTCGGTCGACTCGACGGCTCAGCCCGGCCCAGCCTTGGGGTTGGGAGCGGGTGAGCGTGTAACGGATGTCCACTCCGTTGGGACCGCCCGCCAGATCGTCCAGCTCACGGCGATAGATGACATCCTCTTCTGACCGGGCAGAGAGCAGCAGCCGAACCGGTTGCTGTGATCCAGAAACCACCTTCGCGCGGATCATGGCCATGAGGGGAACCACACCGCTGCCGCCGCCGATGAGCTGGAGCGGCTCATTGCCGCCGGGCCTCCACACGAAGTAGCCGCCGACCGGACCGCGGACCTCGAATCGATCTCCCACCCGCAGTTCGTCGAGCAAGAACGGTGATACCTCGCCACCCTCCACGCGCTCCACCGTCACCTCTAGCCGCGCCCCGTTGGCGGGAGAGGCGAGCGAGTAGCTGCGCTGGGCTTGATAACCGTCCTCGGCGGTGAGGCGGATATCGATGTGCTGGCCCGCCAGGTGACCCTCCCAGCCGGGGCAGGCCAGACGGATCGTCTTGACCCGGGGTGTCTCGTCGACGAAGGCGCGGACTTCGGCGACGAGCCACCTCAGTCGCCGCTGTACCGCTGCTCGCGCCACGGGTCACCGTAGATGTGATAGCCGTAAGACTCCCAGAATCCGGGTCGGTCCGCCTCAGCCAGTTCTATCTCCTGCACCCACTTGGCGCTCTTCCAGAAGTACAGGTGAGGAACCAGCAGCCGAGCCGGTCCCCCGTGCTCCGGGGCCAACGGCTCGCCGCCGTAGGCGAACGCGACCCAGGCCTTGCCGTCGACCATGTCTGCCACGGGGACGTTCGTCGTGTAGCCACCGTAAGACCGGACCAACGCATAGCCCGACGGGCGGTCGACGGATGCCAGAAGGGTGTCGATCGACACTCCCTCCCACACGGTGTCGAGTTTCGACCATTTGGTCACACAGTGGATGTCGACAGTCACGGCCTCGACCGGGAGCGCCCGGAACTCCTCCCACGTCCACATTGTCGAGTCGCCCTCCTGAGTCATGAGCGTGAGACGCCAATCCTCGAGTGGAATCCGAGGGGTAGGGCCGGCGGAGAGCACGGGGAAGTCGGTGGTGACGTACTGACCGGGAGGAACGCGATCCGATGGTGCCTCGTCGCGGCGGCGTCCTTTGAAACCCCTCGTGACGAAACTCATGCCTGAAAGGTAGCGACACCATCGGCCGTACGCTGGCCGGGAATGGCGGTGCCTCAGCGTCTCATCGACGAGATCACCGACGGCGACTGCGTCGCCTTCGTTGGAGCAGGATTCACCGCGCCGGTCGTGCCCGAGTGGCGTCAGCTCCTGACGGATCTCGCCGACTCCGAGGAGATCGATGCCGAAACCGCCGAAGGTGTCCGGGCACTGATCGAGGCGGGCAGCAACCGGGATCTCGGTGCAGCCGCCCAGACGATCCGTGACGAGATGGGCGAGGAACGGTTCTTCGCCATCATGCAGGAGCGACTAGCCGATCCTCCGCTCAACGACCCCATGCGGCGCCGTCTCGCCCTCCTCCACGGCATCCCATTTCGAGCGATCCTCACGACCAACTTCGACGGGGTGCTGGAGGGAGAGGCCCCCAATCGCGAGGCGTACCTGCGTGTCCTGCGACCGGAGCATCACCGCTGGTGGGATCGGCGCTTCTGGGATGAAGAACGTCGCGGTGCCGCCGTCGTGAAACTGCACGGAACCGTCGAGAAGCCCGATCAGGTCGTCTTCACCCACCGCGACTACCGCCGACTCTATGCCAGCCCGGCGTACTCGACGTTTCTCCGATCGGTCATGGCCTCGACCACCGTGCTCTATCTGGGGTTCTCTTTCAGCGACGCCTACCTCAACGAGCTGCGCTCAGAGATCCTGGCTCTGCTCGACCACCGGGGCGGCGACGTTCCGGTGGCCTACGCCATCGTCAACGACGCCTCGCCAGCAGAAATGAGATACAGCGCCGCCCATGAAGGAATTCACGTCCTCCCCGTCGACACGAAGGGCGGAAGCGACTACTCGGGCTTCGATGCCTATCTGGCGGAGATACACGACCGGACCAACCCGCGTCAGATCCTCGCCCGCCTCGTGGACGGCCGGCGTATCGTCTGGGTCGGGGAGGATCATCCGGGCTTTCGATTCCTCCGGGAAGCCGCCGGGTCAGCCGGCGGCACGACATCCATCGAGACACTCGATGAGCCGGTCGAACACGCCGACCTGACCGTGATCCACCATTCCGACACCCGCCTGATCGCCCGGTTCGCTGCGGAAGGATCGGTGGTGGTGTTCATCGACGCAAAGACGCCCTCTGCCCAACGTCGCCTCGAGGCGATTCGCCGCGGGGCGGGTGGCTATGCCGCCGACTGGCCCGAGCTCCTCCAGGAGGTCCACCGCATCCTTCGCCCCTGAACGGCTCACCCCTTCTCGGAAACCGGGGCCATCAGTTTGCGACCGCCCTCGTCTAAAGAAGGTTCAGGGGACGGCTGAAACATTCGTTGGACGGTGGCGGTCTGTTTCCGGGCGCTGAGGTCCAAGGAACGATGGGCCATCTGTCAGCGTCCAAAGAAGCGGAAAGCGGCCGTCGTCGCAGCATCCCACCGGACCTCACCACCGAGCCCGATCGAGCAACCAAGCTTGGAACAGGACTCTGACCCAGAGATGTGTGAGGAGAGGCCTTTTCTTTCAGAAATTGTCGGAAGCATGTCGATGGGCCGGCGCCCTGATCGACGTATACACGAGAGGCCGGAAAGGCCGGCCTCCTGAAGGAAGGAAGAGAGATGCGTGTCATGGTTCTGGTCAAGGCCACCCCCGAGTCCGAGGCGAACTACATGCCCACCGAAGAGGAGCTTTCGGAGATGACCGCCTTCAACGAGGAACTCGTCAAGGCAGGAGTGATGCTGGACGGTGAGGGTCTTCACCCCAGCGCCAACTCCGCCCGCGTCAGCTGGTCGGGTGGCGAGGTGACGGTCACCGACGGCCCGTTCACGGAGGCGAAAGAGCTTGTCGCCGGCTACTGGGTGTGGCAGGTCCGGTCCCTCGACGAGGCGAAAGAATGGGCGAAGAGGATCCCCAACCTCGGTCGGGACGGCGCGGTGGAGCTGCGGCCCATCTTCGAAGCCGACGACTTCGGCGAGGCCTACACCCCTGAGATCCGTCAGCGGGAAGACGAGATCCGGCGCCAGACAGCCAAGTAGGTCCCTGAGCGGCTGGGAGAGGGTTGCTTCTCCCGGCCGCTTCCCATTTGCCGCGACGGAGTGCTTTAGTCGCGGGGTGACGACGGGGATCCACCGGACGGTCGAAACGGTGTGGCGGATGGAGTCGGCCAAGCTCGTTGCGGCCGCCGCTCGCATCACCCGAGACGTGGGGGTAGCCGAGGAGCTTGCCCAGGACGCCCTGGTAACGGCCCTCGAGAGATGGCCAGTCGCCGGAATTCCCGACAAACCGGCCGCCTGGCTGATGGGAACCGTGAAACACAAGGCGATCGACCGGGTGCGCCGCAACGTCACGTATGAGCGGAAGCAAGAGGAACTCGCCCGGGAAGAACAAGTTCACAGCGATGACCAGCCCGACTGGGACGAGGCGCTCGACGATCCCATCGGAGACGATCTCCTGCGCCTCATCTTCATCGCCTGCCATCCGGTCTTGTCCGCCGACGCCCGGGTCGCGTTGACCCTCCGACTGCTGGGCGGGTTGAGCACCGACGAGATCGCTCGCGCGTTTCTCGCCGCCGAGCCGACCGTGGCTCAGCGCATCGTAAGAGCCAAACGGACTCTGGCCCGCGAGCAGATCCCATTCGAGCTTCCCGAGGAACCGGAGCTCGCCAACCGTTTGTCGTCGGTGCTCGAGGTCATATACCTCATCTTCAACGAGGGGTACGCCGCCACGTCTGGGGAGCGGTGGTATCGGGGAGAGCTGTGCGACGAGGCGCTGCGGCTGGGCCGGATCCTGGCGGAGCTGGCTCCTGGCGAGCCGGAGGTGCATGGGCTGGTCGCTCTGATGGAGATACAGGCATCCCGCCTCCGCGCCCGCACCGACCGTCGGGGCCGGCCAGTGCGCCTCCTCGATCAGGACCGGTCGCGATGGGACCGCCTCTTGATCCGCCGCGGTCTGAAAGCGCTGGAGCGATCGTGGGCGATGGGCGGCCCACCCGGGCCTTATGCCCTTCAAGCCGCAATCGCCGCCTGTCACGCCCGTGCCCTCACCGCCGAAGAAACCGACTGGATCGAGATCGTCCGCCTCTACGAAGAGTTGGCGAGGGTGGCGCCGTCGCCGGTCGTGCAACTCAACCGTGCAGTGGCAGTTGGGATGGCGCAAGGTCCAGCAGCAGGCCTCGGCCTCGTGGAGCGTCTCGCCGACGAGCCTCTCCTGTCCCAATACCACCTGCTTCCCAGCGTGAGGGGCGACCTGCTGGAGAGGCTCGGTCGCATGGAGGATGCGAGCCGCGAGTTCGAGAAGGCTGCTCAGCTCACGCGCAACGAGGCCGAGAAGCAACTTCTCCTCGAGCGGGTCGAGGCCTGTCGAGGACAGATCCCGTCCTGAGAGAGTCATAACATCAGCGGTGATGGCATGGGCCCATACGAGCGACACCCAACTCGGCGAGATGACCACGGTGCCGCTGTCTACAGAGCGGTTCGCAGACATGGAAGCCGTCTTCGGCGAGCGTGGCGTGGCGAGACGGTGCTTCTGCATGTACTGGCGACGCCCTGACGGCGGCTTCGGAGACGAGCGCGACAACCGCGACCGATTCGCCGATGTGCTCCGTGACAACGAACACGCCCCCGGCCTGCTCGGCTACATCGGCGACCGGCCCGTCGGCTGGGTCCAGGTGGGCCCGCGCCGGGACTTCCCCACTCTCGGCCGGTCGAGGTTGCTCAAGCCGGTGGATGAGGTGGAGCCGTGGACTATCAACTGCTTCGTGGTGGCGACGGGTCATCGCAAGCACGGAATCGGCCGCGGTCTCCTCTCCGCTGCCATCGAGTTCGCCCGCGAGAACGGGGCCCGGGTGATCGAGGCATATCCCGTCGACGGCGATCGCGCCTCTGTCGTCGACTACTTCACGGGGACGATGGCGATGTTCCGAGACGAGGGATTCGTCGAGCTGACGCGCCGGAACGAGACGCGGCCTATCGTCCGACTCCGCTTCTGAGCCGGAATGCGTTCAGGTGCCCGGGCGTCGGGGCCGATGGTTCTGGAGACATGAGAGCCAAACTCGCCTCTTTCACCCACCCCCGACTCCTCCTCATCGCCGTGTTTGCGATGCTGCTGTCGGGTTGCACGATGCGCACCTTCATCGACATCGACGTCGAGTCCGACGGGTCCGGCCTGTTCCAGGTGACCATGGCGTTCGACGAGGAATTGCGCTCGCTCCTGGAGCAGGACTCAGAGCAGCCGATCGACTGGAACGATCCCACGTCGTTCTCGGGTGAGGACTCACCGGCCGAAATCGTCCACGACTTCCCCGAAGGCACGACCATCGATCCCTACTCGGCGGACGGTTTCGAGGGATTCATTGCCTCCATCGAGTTCGACTCGCTGGAAGAGCTCGATCAGCTTCTGGCGGAGACCTCGGGTGAAGGCGAGGAAGCCTTCCCATTCCACGTGACCTCCGACGGGCAAGGCCGCTTCGAGCTCACCACCGACGGCGACGTGCTGGCGTCAGCTCAGCCCTTCGAGGAGGACACCGAGTTCTTCGATCCTTCGATGCTCTCGAGCCTGTTCGACGTGAAGCTGCGGGTGAGTTTTCCCGGCGAGGTGGTCTCCACCAACGCCGATCAGGCCGAAGATGGGGTCATGGTGTGGAACCTGGACGTCCTCGCCGAAGACCAGGTGGAGCCGGCGGCCGTCTCGGAGGTCACCTCGTCCCTCAACCTCGGTTTGCTGGCTCTCATCGCTCTGCTCGTGATCGCCGCCGGTGGGGCGGCATTCTTGCTGGTGCGTCGGGGATCCGATGATCCATCGGAACCCGCTGACGTCGACGCTTCTGTCGCGGAAGAAGCCCCGAACCCGGTCTGACAGCCGACCCAGTGCGGTAGCTGTGGCACGCTAGGGCGCCAACCGCGACTGGAGGAGCAAACGATGGAGACCTGGGACGCGATCCGCTCCCGCCAGAACGTCCGGCAATTTGACGAACGACCGGTCCCCACAGAGGTTCTCGACCGGGCGTTGGAGGCCGGCCGACGCTCCCCGTCGTCCAGCAACAAGCAGCGATGGGATTTCGTCGTGGTCACCGAACCCGAGATCCTCGACGAGCTATCCGAAGTATGGCAAGGAGCCGGACACGTGGCCCGGTCGACCGCCACGATCGCATTGATCGCCCCCGTGGAGAGCGATCCTGCCGTGCGCGAGTCGATCCAGTACGACCTGGGCCAAGCGACGATGAGCATCATGCTGGCGGCGACGGACGCCGGGCTGGGCTCCGGCCACGCTGCCGTACGCGACCAGGACCGAGCCCGGGAAGTCCTTGGCTTGCCGGCAGACCGCTTCTGCGCCTGGCTCATCGCCCTGGGTTATCCGGCCTCCGGGCCTTTGCGGCCCCTCGAAACTCCCAAGAGGCGACCCTTCGACGAAGTGGTACATCGGGAAGGGTGGTGAGCTAGGTGGTTCAGTCCACCCATATGTTGTCGTGGCGGTGATAGAACTCGTAGCGATCCACGGGCGACATCTCAGTCACGCCGGGTAAGCCTTCGAAGTATCGCTCGCGCGGTGCGCCGGGTGAGAAGTGGAGAAGCATCTCGGCCGGTTCGCCGGACTCGTTGCGGAACCCGTGGACACCCCCGATCGGCACGTGAACGAAGTCGCCCGGACGCGTGTCCATCCAGGTGTTTCCGTCGTAGATCTTCACGGTGCCCGAGAGGATGAAAAAGGACTCGGTGATCGTGCGATGGAAATGGGGGCCGGGTCCGCTCGGCTCGGGACCCATCGCCCAGCGGTAGAGCCCGAACAACCCGTCGGTCGAATCGCCGGTCGCCAGGTAGTGCACGGTGTTGCCATTCGGATACCGCAGTTCGGGGACCTCTCCCACGGCCCGATAACGAGCGCTGAACTCGCCAGAATCTCCGTGATATCGCTTCTCTGGGTAGTCACTCACGAGAAGGCCGTAACCGGTCTCTCCTCCAACTCGTCGTCCACATAGATGTCGGTTCTCTCGTTGTAAAAGCACATCAGCCCGGCGATCTTCACCGCCTCCAAAGTGGGAAACGGATAGCTCCAAACGACATTTTCGTGGGCATTTCCGCCGACGTGAGCGGTCGAGTATTCGGCTGTGCCCTTGTAGGGGCATTCGGTCGTCCGATCGGACGGCTCCAGGAGATCGAGCCGCACGTCGGTCTTGGGCAGGTAGTAGCGGACGGGCAGACCGGTCTCGAACAACAGCGTCGGATGTGACGAATCGGCCACGGTCAGGCCGTCGATCTCGATCCGAACCCGCCGCGAGCTGGCGAGGGTGTCGACCCTGGTGTAGGGATCACGGGGGTGGACGTACACCTCCTCGTCTTCCTCGAACCAGTGGTCCATCGCCCGCCACACGAACGCAAAGTAGTGGCGAATCTGGTGGAACGGCGACTCGGGATATGTGTATGCGGCGGCTGAGGCCTCCCGACCTCCGGCTTTGACGGTGGATTGGTGCGCCTCCCCCAGTGCCGTCTTCTTGATCTCCGTCAGCGGGGCGAGCAGCTCGGTGTTCACGTCTCCTTCCGGGAAGTAGTACGTCGGGTAATAGGGCCGCTCCCAAACTAGGAGCGTATTCGCGCTCGACGCCACGAACTCACCCCCGAACACAACCCGCACCAGCTTGTGGCATCGTTCCACTTTCAATTGGTCGGTCATGGCCGCCTCCTCGCTCAGTGGAACCGCTCAACCCGCATGCCGATTCCGTGTCCGCAGACTGACGTGCAATTTTCCGTCGTCACGACGGAGGATCGCACGTCAGTTCATGGCATCGGGAACCGCGACCCCGGCTGCGGCGTCGCATGGGAATGCTCCAAGACGTCGCCGACCGACGTGAACGCTTCGAATCCCTGGCGGCCGAGGTGTACGAGCCGCTCCAACGCTATGTGCGGAGGCGGATCCATCGGGATGCCGCGGACGACATCGTCGCCGAGACAATGCTGACGTTGTGGCGGCGCCTGGACGTCGTGCCGCCTGACGCCCGGCTCCTTTGGGCATACGGCGTCGCTCGCCGCCACCTTGCCAATCAGCGCCGGGCGGCCGGACGCCGCGCCCGGCTCGCCAGTCGGATCGAGGCCGAACCCACCTCGACCTTCGAGACCGACCACCCATACGATGCCGAGCTGCAGGCGGCCTTGTCCGACCTCTCCGACACGGACCGCGAGCTGCTCCGGCTGTGGGCGTGGGAGCGGCTGGAACCGGCCGAGATGGGGCCGGTGCTCGGGATCACGGCCAATGCCGCCGCCATCCGCCTCCACCGGGCCAAGAAGAAGCTCGGTAGAAATCTAGAAACCGGCCGAAAGAACGGAGGCCTCTCCGGACACTCCAAGGCTGTAAGCCAAAAGGAGGATCGGTCATGACCGACGAGCACCTGCGCGACAGGCTGGCGGCGGCCGACCCTTCTGCGGATCCGATGGACCCGGTGACGAGTGATCGGGCCCGAGCCCTGATGGAGGACATCATGTCAATCCCCACCGTCCAAACTCCGACCTCGGCCGGACGTCCCTACCGCTTGGTGGCGGCGGTAGCCGCCGCTCTGGTAGTGGTCATTGGAGGTGCCGCCCTCTTCGCCCGAACCGGCAGCTCCGACGCTCCCCCGCTGGTGCTGACGGCCGAAGGCGGTGACGCCCTCGCCAGCTGTATGCCGTTCGAAGTGTCGACGCTGGCCGGCATGAGCCCCGCCTTTGCCGGCACCGTGGTGGAGCTGACTGACTCGGTTGCGACCCTCGAGGTCGACCGATGGTTCACCGGAGGCGACGCCGAAACGGTGGAGGTGCGTTACACACCCGGCTTCGAGGCCCTGATCGGCACGCCCGCTCTCGAGATCGGTCAGCGGTACCTGATGACGGCCACCGAGGGCGTCGTCAACGGATGCGGCTACAGCGGACCGGCCACACCCGAGTATGAGGCGGCCTTTGAGCGCGCCTTCGACGCCTGAGTCGAGGCCTGGTGCGGGCGGCCACTCCCGGGCCGCCCGTCTCCTAGCATCGGGGCGGTAATGCAGGCGGACGAGAGGATCGGAATGGCTCCGGGAGGCTTCTCGATCGAGCGGAGCGACCAAGATGGCAGGCGGCATCTGACGCTTGTCGGCGAGCTCGACATCGAGACCGCCAGCACCCTGCGTTCGGCTCTCTCCGAGGCCCAGGCAGACGAGGCGGCCGTGGTCGTCGACACCACCGGCCTGACGTTCATCGACTCGACCGGGCTGGCGACGCTCATCGCGACCCGCCAAAGGATGGGCGAGCGTTTCACTCTCGTCGCCGGCCCAACCACCCACCGCTTGCTTCGAATCTCGGGCACCCTGGCGATGTTCGACCTGGAAGGCTGACCCCGGGCCCGCGGCAGCTTGCACAAAGGAAGCACCCGGGCCGGACGACCCGGGTGCTGTCTGTCGTCGGTCTACCCCCAATCAGCGGTGCGGATAGCCGGGATAGGTGTACCCCGGCGTCCAGAACGGGGCGTACCCGTAGTAGCCGTAGTAGTCCCCGTAATAGGTGTCGCGGGTGCGAGCCACGTCCGGGTCGTAGTTGGGGGCACCAGCGACATGCTGGCGCGTCTTGTCGATGTGGACCTCATCATCGACGCTCGTCACGGCATCGATGGGAATCAGGCGCTTCTCTTCCCCGATGCCGAGGAATCCACCCGACCCCACCTCGAGAAAACGAACGCGCCTCTTGGTCTCGTCGATGAGCAGTTCGTCGACCTTGCCGAGCTCATTGCCCTCGGCGTCGACCACCATCTCACCGCGCACGTCCTCGCTGGGATTGGTGAGGTCCAAATCAGTGTCATTGAGCCGTATCAGAGTTTCCTGAGCCATTGCTCTCTCCTTTGGTTGCGGGCTCACTACCGCGCCTACCCGCCGGCCCGGAGAGGAAAACCTTCTCAATCGGCGACGTCGTACACGACCCTGTCACCTTGGCGGCGGGCACCGGGGGTGACCGGATGGGCGCCCGTGCGGCCATCGTGGAATAGGTGCTCGACCGCCTTTCGCTCCACGAGCACCAAGTGGTCGGCGAGGAGACGGCGATGGCACCGCCACCAAACCGACTCCGAGCACATGACCGACACGGACGTCACCGTGGTCAGGTTCCGCAGCTCGTCCGATGCATGCCGGAACTCGTCGGATGCCATATGGTCGGCGTAGGCGCGGAACTGCTCGTTGCGCAGCGCCGTGTTGACCGAGCTCTCCGACACCCGGCGACGCCCACCCAGCCCCTCCATCCAGTGATACTCGATGCCACGCTCGGGTAGCCAGCGAGCCATCTCCCCGGTGTTGAACTGCGGATTTCGCCGCGAGCCCGGATAGCGTCGAACGTCGACCAGCGTCGTCACTCCTGCTTCTTCGAGCAGGTCGCCCAACTCGACGTCGGACAGAGTGCCGTGGCCGACGGTGCGGATCAGGTCCATCGCATCCGACGCTACCGCCGGAAGGAACCGTACGGTCTGACCGAACCGGCGCGTCGGGGAACCCGGGTTGGGCGTCGTGTAGTTCGACGGGTAAGAGCCGGAGATGCGGGTAGAAGTAAGCCATGATGAACCCACGAACCATTGCCCGCACCCTCCTCGCCGGTGTCTTCATCATCGGAGGCTGGGAGCTCATCCAGCGGCCGGCATCGAAGACCGAACCGGCCAAAGAAGTCCGGCCTATGAGCCGCAAGCTAGGTCTCACCACCGACCCGGAACAGATGGTGATGCTCAACGGCGCGGTGCAACTCGGCGGCGGCATCCTTCTCATGGCCGGGTGGATGCCGCGACTGGCCGCCCTCGTTCTGGGCGCCAGCCTGGTGCCGACGACCATCGCCAGTCACCGCTTCTGGGAGATCTCCGACCCGGAGCAGCGACGCATGCAGATGATGCACGCTTTCAAGAACGCCTCGATTCTCGGCGGCCTGGTCATGACCGCCCTCGACCACGGCGGCCGTCCTTCGGTTTTCTGGATCACCCGCAAGGCGGCCGAGAGGGCAGGCGACGTGATGTCGGAGACGGTGGAGAGGGTGGCGGGCTAACACCCCGCCTTCTAAGACAGGGCGGCGCCGATCCTTTCGACGATCCGGGTCAGTATCGGCGGGGCGGTGGCGAAGTTCAGGCGGGCGTGGCCTCTCCCGCCCAACCCGAACGGGCTGCCGCTGCTCAAAGCCACCCCAGCCCGCTCGAGGAGATAACCGGCGGGATCTTCCAGGTCGTAACGGCGGAAATCGAGCCAGGCGAGATATGTGCCCTGAGGAGCGCTGTATCCGACGTCGGGAAGGTGATCTGCCATCAGCTCACCGAGAAGCTGCTGGTTGGAGTCGAGTTGCATCGCGACGTCATCGAGCCAGTCCCGCCCGTCGGAGTAGGCGGCGGCGTTGGCGACGAGCCCCAGGGTGCCCACGCCGACCTTGTCCATGGTGAAGTAGTCCGACCACGTTTCGACGTCCCGATCCTTGGTGAGGACGACCTGGGCGCATTTCAACCCGGGTAGGTTCCACGCCTTCGAGGCCGACGTCACCGTCACCACCGTTTCCGGCGCGAGCGAGGCGGCGGGGAGGTGCTCGGTTCCGCCGCGGGTGAGTGGCCCGTGCACCTCGTCGGAGATCACCCGGGCGGACCGGGCGGCTGCCAGGTCGATCACTTCTTCTAGCTCTTCTCGGCTGAAGCTTCGACCAGTCGGGTTCCACGGGTTGCACAGCACGACCGAGCCGGCTCCCTCCCCCAGCTGCCGAGCGATCCCGTCGAGGTCGAGGCGGTAGCGCCCCTCGGCATCCGGCCGGCATGGAACCTCGACCAACCGGCGGCCCGCCCGCTCCACCATGGAGAAGAAGGGGTAGTAGACCGGAGTGTGGAGTACGACCGGAGAGCCGGACGGGGTGAGGTGGACGATCGCCCGGCGCAGACCCTCCACGACGTCGGGGGCAGAAAAGACCCGGTCCGGCGACACCTTCCAGCCGAACCGATCCTCCCAGAAGCCACAAGCCGCCTCGGCGGCAGCCCGCTCGAGGTCCGGATAGGGGTAGGCGATGTCACCTCTGGCCACCGCCGCCCCGAGGGCTTCGGTCACTGCCGGGGCGATACCAAAGTCCATCTCCGCCACCCATGCCGCCAGCACGCCGTCGGGATGGAAGGTCCACTTGAGGCCACCCCGCGCTCTCAGCGCGGACGGTGTGAGCTGCTCGTCCACGAGACGAGCCTAGATCCGCCCGCTCGATTGGAGATGTGGCATCGAAGCTGTGGCGCGAGAATTCACCTCGATGACGACGGTCGAATCACGCCTGCCCCACGTCGGGAACATTCCGGTGGTCCTCCCGTCGCTGCGCGATCCGCGCCTCCACACCGCCGGGGTCATCATCTCCATCCACACCATCGGGATCACCGCGCTCGGTTTCAAGGTATCGGTGCCGCAGATCCTGAGCGCCATCGTCGTCGCCGCCCTGATCGACATCGTCCTCACTCTTCGTGCGACCGGCCAGCTGGTGTGGCCGGCAAGCGGGATGCTGACCGGTAGCGGAGTGGCTCTGATCCTGCGCCTGGTCGAGATGTCGCCCGGGGAGTACTGGACCTGGAACGGCTGGTACATATACGCGCTGGTGGCCGGCGTGTCGGTCCTCAGCAAGCACGCGGTCCGGTGGCGGGGCAGCCACCTGTTCAACCCGTCCAATGTCGGCCTGGTAGGAGCCTTCCTCATCTTCGGATCCGACCTGATCGAACCGCTCGACTTCTGGTGGGCGCCATTGGACGGCTGGATGGCGTTCGCCTACGTCGTAATCCTCGTCGGCGGTGTCCTCATCACCAGGAGGCTGGCGTTGCTCGAGATGGCGGTCGCTTTCTGGGTCGTTCTGGCGACCGGGCTCGGAATCCTGGCGAGCACCGGGCATTGCATGATCGCCGCCTGGTCTGCCGAGCCGGTGTGCGACACCGCGTTCTGGTGGACCGTCGTCACTTCACCGGAAGTCCTCATCTTCCAGCTCTTCATGATCACCGACCCCAAAACCATCCCTGGCGGTCGGCGAGCCAGGGTGATCTTCGCCTCAGCCCTCGGAGTCTTGGCGACGCTCCTCATCGCACCTCAAACCACCGAGTACGGAGCCAAGGTGGGGCTGCTCGCCAGTTTGGTGATGCTGAGTCCCGTGCGGAACCTGTTCGATCGCTTCGGACCGGAGACGGTGGCACGTCGACCGGAGACGCCACGCCGGACTTTTCTCCGCGGTGTGGCGATCGGATGGGCGATGGCGATCGTATCGTTCGCCATCGCCCTGGCCGGTCTTCCCGCCCGCCAGCCGGCGGAGGCCATCCCGACGGCTCCGGTGATCGAGGTGTCGGTAGATCAGGCGACGCTCCCGGACGTGTCGGTCGGCCCAGGGGTGGCGGCACTCAATCTCGACATCGAGGCCGGCGACGTCGCCCTCACCCTGGCGGAGAACCTGCTCGTCGAAGCGCAGGCCGTCAAGGAAGGGAATGGCGGCCTTCTGGCCGGTGTGGCCACCGGTCAACGCCTGGCCGAGATGCAGCGCCTGGTGGACGACGGGATCAGCACCGGCGAACGCCGCGTCAGCCAGTACTCGTTCGATTCGCTTCGCCTCGACATGGTCGAATCCGGGGAGGGTCAGTCCAGTGCCGCGCTTTCAATGCGGGTTATCGGCACTGAGACGAAGATCGTGTACGACGCGTTCGGCACGGAGGTGGCCCGGCAGGAGGTTCCCGCCCGGGCGACGTTCGTTCTCCGGAAGGTGGGCGGCGAGCGCTGGCTGGTCGCCAATGTCATCCCCTGACGCTCGCTCCCGTTATCGGGTCAGCGTGACGTGCTGGTTGGCGGGCAGGGTCCGCCAGTCGCCCACCTCGCCGTCGGGCCACACGACCTGGACGTCGGCTGCGGTGGCATGGCCCAGGCCGAAGTGGAGCGAGCCGGAGTCACCTCCGGCGTGGCCGCCGCCCACGGTCAACTCTCGCTCGATCAGATGATTGCCGAGGCGCAGCCGGATCCAGGCGCCCACGGCGTCCCGGTTGGCTCCCGGCTGGTCCAACTCGATGGACAGCCAGTTTCCGGCCGCCCCGGTCTGGCGCCACAGCTTCACGTTCTCGCGCCGGTCGACGACGACCACATCGAGCAGGCCGTCGAGGTTCAAATCCGCCACTGCTCCTCCCCGGCTGCGGGCGACGTCGATCAGGCCGGCGGCATCGGCCGCTTCGACGAACGTGCCTCCCGGCTGACCCAGCAGCAGATTGTTGGGATCCTGGGAGGCGAACTCCGGCATGGCCTCGACGTTGCCCTTGGTGACGAACAGATCCATGAACCCGTCGTTGTTGAGGTCGTCGAACTCGGCGTGCCACGCGGTGGAAGGGCGGGTGTTGTCGCCGACGAAGGGCCGATGGGCGCTCGCCCCGCGAGGCAGAGCGATGTCCTCATACGTAGGTCGACCGGAGTCGTCGGCGAGGGTCTGGAGCTTGTTGTCACCCTGGCTGGTGAGGTAGATCTCGGGTCGGCCGTCACCCGTCAGCTCCTGACTGGCGATTCCCATTCCCCAGATCTGCATTTCTCGCCAACCGTCCGCCACCCCATACGGACGGGGCGGGTCGTCCGGCGCCATCCGCCACAGTTGCTCGGTGCCGTCCCGGTAGTAGTGACGGTCGTTCGTCATACGGAGGTCGCGCCGTCCTGACCGGTCCCAGTCGCTGAACAGCACCGAAAGTGTGCAGTAACCGGGTCTCAGGGTGAGCGGTGCGCCATAGCCCTTGCCCACCGGCCGCAAGAGATGATGGTCGTCGCAGGTCTCGGTCTGCTCGGGCCTGCGGTCGAGGTCGAGATAGTTGCCGAACACCATGGTCGGCCACGACTCTCCCGGTTCCCACGTGGCACTGAACGAGACTGTCCAGTCATTTCCCCCTTCGATCCCCCACCGTTCGTTGGCTGCCTCGAAACCGCAATCGCCGACACCGCGCAGGATCACGTTGCCGCCCACCCGAAGCACGGCGAGATCGGTGATCCCGTCGGAGTCGACATCGAGCGGATAGGCGCCGGTCACCCCCGTCATGGTGGCGGCCGAATCTCCGGCAACGGCGAAGCTCAGGGTTCCTCCGGGCCGGCCGGTGTTGCGGTACAGGCCCGAGGGATTCTCCCCGCCCGCCAAGAAGAGGTCGGGAAGGTCGTTCCCGTCGCAGTCCAACACCGCGACGCCGCCGCCGACGAAGAACTGGAAGTCACCGTCGTAGACGTGTTGGATCACGCCCGACTCCGATTGGAACTCCGGAGCGGCCATGGCGGCGGTGGGAGCGTCGCCTCGCACCACCTCCATGACTCCGACGGCGAGCGCTCCGGCGGCGGCGAGACCCGCCATCACCCCGCTCACAAGCCACAGTACGGGTCCGAAGCGACCTGTCACCCGGCTCTCCCGGCGACTTGCCGCAACGACGGACGACGTGAACAATCGCCCCCTCGACACGCGGAAAGGGTCATCAATTGCATACACCGGTGCGGTGGGGGATTCTGGGAGCGGCCAACATCGCCGTGAAGAAGGTGCTTCCGGCGATGTTGCAGGCCCAAACCGTCGCGGTGGACGCGATCGCCTCCCGTCGTCTCGAACGGGCGGAGGCGGCCGCAACACGGTTGGGCATCCCGACGGCCTTCGGCTCGTATGAGGAGTTGCTGGCCGACCCCACCATCGAGGCGGTCTACATCCCCCTCCCCAATCATCTCCATCCAGAGTGGACATTGGCGGCGGCGGAGGCGGGAAAACATGTGCTGTGTGAGAAGCCGTTGGCGATGACCAGTACGGCGGCACAGGAGATGGTGGACTTCTGCTCCTCGGCTCGAGTGAAGCTGATGGAGGCCTTCATGTACCGGCTCCATCCCATGTGGGCGGAAGTGCGAAGGTTGGTCGACAGCGGGCTGATAGGGGAGGTCCGGTCGATCAGTGCGGTCTTCTCGTACTACAACGTGGACGCCACGGACATCAGGAACAAGGTGGAGTTCGGGGGCGGGGCTCTGTACGACATCGGCTGCTACTGCGTCAACGCCGCCCGGATGATCTTCGGAGCCGAGCCGGCGAGGGTCAAGAGCAGCATCCGCCGAGACGACCGATTCGGCACCGACGTGATCACCTCGGCGATCCTCGACTTCGGCGGCCGCCACGCCATCTTCACCTGCTCGACCCAACTCGAGAGCAACCAGAACGTGGCCATCGAAGGGACCGAAGGACGGCTGGTCGTGGAGATCCCGTTCAACATTCCACCGGATGTCCCTACCCGAATCCTTCACGTGGCCGGCGGTGAACCGCCGGTGGCTCCCCGAGTCGAGATCCATGAAATAGGTGCCTCCAACCAGTACGGAATTCAGGCGGAGCTGTTCTCGAAGGCGATCCGCGAGGACACCCCCGTCCCTACGCCTCCTGAGGATGCCGTCGCCAATCTGAGAGTGATCGAGAGGATCTTCGCCGACGCCGCCGGCTAGACACTCCGCCGCCTTCTCAACCTCCATCGTCGACGAAATCGACCGCGAACCCGGGGTGGACTCCGGTCGCAGCGGCCGGATTCGTGATCACGCTGGAGAGAGCCAGCTCGGCGGCGCCGACCAGGGGCGCATCCACTCCCAGCACCCCGGGCACGATCTCCGCCGATTCGCCCGGGGCGGAGAGGGCCACCTCCTGCACCGACCGAATCATCGACTCCTCGAGGTAGGGGTAGAGGTCGTGATAGGAGCCGCCGACCACGACCCGATCGGGGTTGAAGATGTTGATCAGGTTTCCGATTCCCAGGCCCAGCCAACGGCCCGTCACGGTCAGAGCCTCCAGGGTCCTGGAGTCACCCGTCGTCGCACGGAGGATCAGCTCTTCGACCAGCCGCTGGCCGATCAGATCCGACACGCCCGCTCTCCGGGCGAGGGCGGCTTCCCCCGCCTCCGTCTCCCAACAGCCCTTGCCGCCGCATCGGCACTGCCGACCCTCGGGATTGACCCGGGTGTGGCCCACCTCACCGGCGTAGCCGGCCGCCCCGAGCATCGGACGTCCCTCCTGGATGATGCCGGCACCGATGCCGGCTTCGCCGGCCAGATAGAGCAGATGCTGCACGCCCGAACCGGCGCCACGCCGGTACTCCGCCAGGGATCCCAGATCGGCCTCGTTGGCCATGGACACCGCCTGACCGAGGCTCAATCGTTTTTCGACGATCGTCCCCAGCGGGACATTGCGCCATCCCAGGTTGGGCGCCAGATGTACGAAGCCGTCGGTCCGTCGGACCACGCCGGCCACGGCCACGCCGACACCCACGAGCTGATGAGCGCCGGGGAGGGCACCGAGGAGGGGCTCGGCCAGCTTCGAGATGTCCTCGACCGTCTCCTCCGGGGTGAACCGACCGCGCGGCCGGGCTACCCGAATCTGGTTGTAGATATGGCCGCCCAGGCCGACCGTCGCCACAGCGATGGAGTCGACCGACAGCTCCAAAGCCAAGACTGTCGCACCCTCAGGCCGCACCTTGGCCACGGGAGAAGGTCGTCCAGGTCCGGTATTGGCTGCCCCGGGACCTTCTTCCACCAGGGCCAGAGTGGCCAACTCACCGATGAGGTCGGCGACGGTCGACCGATTCAGGCCGGTCTGCTGGGCCAGCTCGGATCGGGACATGGGACCCGATAGGTGCAGGCGGTCGAGGATGGTCGACAGATTGTGCCTACGCAGTTGCTCTGCCGCCACCCCCCGGCCCTGCTGGCGCAGCGCCGACTCCTTCACCTGTTCCGCCTTTTGTCGGGGACCCCACAATATACGGTCGAACTCCTCCCTCCTACCCGAGGCGTCCCCGCATACCCGAGCAAATCCATCTGTGAGTTTGTTGCGGGACCCGACAATTCGACGGTATGGTGTCCGCGGCCAACGGCGTCCAGCCGGCGGCGGGCGTGCCGGACGACCGGTCGCCCTATCTCCAGACAGACACGATGGAGGAGGACGAGTTGAAGATACGCAGGACTACGTGGGTTCTGGTTGCCGTGCTGGCGTTGTTCGCGGCCGCCTGCGGCGGCGGCGACCCAGCAGACACCACGACGGGAGCCGCCCCGGATACCACAGCCGCCGCCCCGGACACGACTTCAGGCGCCACCGACACCACGGGGGGCGCGACCGATACCACCGCCATGCCGGTAGAGCCCGATGGCGGCGAGGGCGACCTCACCGTCGGCGTCTCCTGGAACAACTACAACGAAGAGCGCTGGGCGCGGTGGGACGAACCGGCGATTCAGGCTGCGCTGGACGAAGCAGGCGCCGCCTACATCTCCTCCGATGCTGGATCGTCGGCTGAGCAGCAGCTCGCCGACGTCGAGAACCTGATCGCTCAGGGAGCCGACGCCCTGATCATCCTGGCCCAAGACGGAACGGCCATCCTGCCGGCAGTCCAGAGCGCCCTGGAACAGGGGATTCCGGTCATCGCCTATGACCGGCTGATCGAGGATCCGGGTGCCTTGTACGTGACGTTCGACAACGTCCGCGTGGGCGAGATGCAGGCCGAAGTGATCTACGACCTGGTGCCCACCGGCAATTACGTCATCATCAAGGGCAACCAGGCCGACGCCAATGCCGACTTCCTGCGCGAGGGTTACGAGACCGTGATCGGTGACGCCGTCGCCAGTGGCGACATCACAATCGTCGGCGAGACCTACACCGACAACTGGGACCCGGCTCTGGCACAGACCCACATGGAGCAGTTCCTCACCCAGGCCAACAACGACGTGCAGGCGGTCCTCTCCGAGAACGACGGCATGGCGTCCGGCGTGGTGGCCGCTCTAGACGCCCAGGGTCTCGCCGGTGAGGTGCCGGTGTCTGGCCAGGACGCCGACCTGGCAGCCCTCAACCGGGTGGCTCTAGGCACCCAGGCCGTCTCGGTCTGGAAGGACGCTCGCGAGCTCGGCACCGCGGCCGGCCAGGCGGCCGTGGCGCTGGCCCAGGGCGCGGCCCTCGAAGACGTCGAGGGAACCATCCAGTTCGACTCTCCCGGAGGCAACTCGATGACCTCCATCCTGCTGGAGCCGATTCCGATCACTCAGGACAACCTCAACGAGGTCGTGGACGCCGAGTGGATCACCGTCGATCAGCTCTGCCAGGGAGTCGAGCCCGGCTCCGTGGAAGTCTGCGGATAAGCGAGCCAGACACTCCATGAAGAAAGCGGACGGCGCCCCCGGTGACACTGGGGGCGCCGTCTATTCTCAGCTGGTGAACCGATGAGTGTCACCGAGGCCCCCACCACCGAGACCGAACTGAACGAAGATCCGCCGCCTCGGCGCTCGTTCAAGGAGGCGGTTCGCTCGGCCGAGATCGACACCCGCATGGTGGGGATGTTGACCCTCCTGATCCTGATATGGATCGGCTTTCATTTCATGTCGGGCGGCACGTTCCTCACTCCCCGTAACCTGTGGAATCTCTCCGTCCAGTTCGCCCCGGTGGCGATCATGGCCACGGGCATGGTCCTGATCATCGTTTCCCGCAACATCGACCTTTCGGTCGGTTCCATGCTCGGTTTGGTGGGCATGGCGATGGCCATCCTCCAGGCGGAGATCCTCCCCGACCTCCTTGGCTTCGGGCATCCCGCCCTGTGGATCATCGTGCTGCTGGCGGGTCTGGCGATGGGTGCCCTCGTAGGGATGTTCCAAGGGTTCATCGTCGCCTACGTAGGCGTACCCTCGTTCATCGTCACCCTCGGCGGTCTGCTGGTCTGGCGGGGCGTCGCATGGTCTCTGGCCAGCGGCCGGACCGTCGCCCCGATGGATTCAACCTTCCAATTGCTCGGTGGGGGGTCGGACGGGTCTCTCGGGGGAACCGGGAGTTGGATCGTCGCCGCCCTGGCGTGTCTCTCCATCGTCGCCTTGCTGATATATGACCGGCGGCAGAGGAGGCGATACGGCTTCCGGCTCAGGCCGTTGTGGGCGGTGATCGCATTGGGAACGGTCGGGTGCCTGGCGGTGATCGGGGCGGTGTGGGTGATGAACAGCTACTACCTACCCGAGAATCTCGCCCGCCAGGTCGCCGAAGCACAGGGCATCGCCTGGCCGGAAGGCGGGCTCCGGATCCCCTTGGGAATCTCCTATCCGGTGCTCATCGCATTGGGAGTGATGTTGATCATGGGCTTCGTGGCCACGCGACGCCGCTTCGGGCGATACGTCTACTCCATCGGCGGCAACCCGGAGGCCGCGGAGCTCGGGGGTATCAACACGCGCTGGACGATCGTCAAGACTTTCATGGTGATGGGCATCCTCGTCGGTGTGGCGGGGGCGGTGACGATCGCCCGCCTCAACGCCGCCACCAGCGGTCTGGGAACCCTCGCCGAGCTGTATGTCATCGCGGCAGCCGTCATCGGAGGGACCTCATTGGCTGGGGGCCTGGGGACGATCCCCGGCGCCGTGCTCGGCGCTCTGGTCATGCAGTCCTTGCAGTCGGGCATGGTGCTGATGCGGGTCGACGCGCCCCTCCAGGACATCGTCGTGGGCGTCGTGCTGGTGGCGGCGGTCGCCGTGGATGTCTACTACCGGAAACGGGCGGAAGCATGAACGATGCGACGCCCTTGGTCGAGATGCGCGACATGAACGTCTCGTTCGGTGGTGTGCACGCGGTCGAAAACGTGTCGATCGACCTTCGTCCCGGCGAGATCCTGGCGCTCGTAGGTGGCAACGGGGCCGGCAAGTCCACGCTCGTCAAGACGCTCTCCGGTGCACAGCGGCCCGATTCGGGGCAAATCTATCTCGAGGGTGAGCCGGTCACCATCGACAACCCGAGGGATGCGAAGGCGTACGGCATCGAGACCATCTACCAGACCTTGGCGCTGGCGGAGAACATCGACGCTCCGGGAAACATGTTCCTCGGCCGGGAGCTCACGACAAGCCTCGGCAACCTGGACGACTCGGGCATGGAGGCGGCGGCCCGCAAGGTCATGGCGCGGCTGAATCCCAAGTTCCAGAACTTCAAAACGCCGGTCGCTTCCCTGTCCGGTGGCCAGCGTCAGTCGGTGGCGATCGCCCGGGCAGTCCATTTCAACGCCCGCATCCTGATAATGGACGAGCCGACTGCCGCCCTGGGCCCGGCCGAGACCGAACAGGTCCGGCAGTTGATTCGTCAGCTCAAGCAAGAGGGGATCGGGATCATCCTGATCAGCCACGACATCCACGACGTCTTCGACATGTCCGACCGGATCAGCGTCATGCTACAGGGACGCCTGGTCGGGACCGTCAAACGAGACGACGTCACCATGGATGAGGTGCTTGCCATGATCATCATCGGCAAGCTGCCGAGCGAGGTCTCCCAGAGCGAGCTGGAAGATCTGACCAACTGAGCCGACGGGGAAGGAGCAAATGGTGACCGATCTGAGCGGACGCGTGGCCGTGGTCACAGGCGCCAGCCGGGGCATCGGGGCGGCCGTCGCCACCGCCCTCGACGAACGTGGCGTGAACTTGGGTCTCTCGTCGCGAAGCGGCAATGATCTCGGAATCTCCTCGGCGGTCGCAATGCCATCGGACGTGCGCGATCCCGACGCACTCCAACGGCTGGTCGACGCCACGGTGGAGCGCTTCGGCCGCATCGACATCCTCGTCGTCAACGCCGGAGTGGGGTCGTATGGCCCTTTCCTGGAGCTGCCGGCGGAGCAGTTGGACGAGATGATCGACACAAACGTCAAAGGGGCGCTCTACGCGGTCCGGGCGGCACTCCCCCATCTCCTGGAGAGCGACGCGGCGGATCTGGTGATGCTCTCCAGCGAGGCGGGCCGTCGAGGACTTCCTCTCGAGGCGGTGTACTGCGCCTCCAAGTTCGCCCAGGTCGGCCTGATACGGGCCCTGGACCACGAATTGCGAGACAGTGGCGTCCGTTGCACCAACGTGGCACCGGGCGGGGTGGCGACCGAATTCGCCATGGGGCGGGGACGCACTCCCGACATGCCCCAGCTCGAGGAGATGATGAGTCCGGGCGATGTGGCCGACGCCGTCATCTATGTGCTGACCCGGCCGCGCAACCATCGCATTTTGGAAGTGGCATTCCGGCCGATGTCCGAACCCTCGATGGGATGAGGCCCTAGTCGGAAGTCGGAAGTCGGAAGTCCGGGGGCACCTTGCCCCAATCCTTCGTCGTGGAGGAGAAGTTCCTCGTTCGTTCGCTGCGGGGTTCGCCGACTAGGTGGCGTGGAAGGTTGGACGGAGGGCGGGGTAGAGCTCCCGGTAGAGATCGTGGTGTTGGCGGTAGAGCTCGGCTTCGGCGCCGGCAGTCGTCGCCGGACGGACCTCGACGAATTCCTGGCAGCCCTCCTCCACCGACGCGAACCAACCCGCGCCGACTGCCGCCAGCAATCCGGCTCCGTACGCCGCTCCCTCCTCGGTGGCCACGGTGGCGATCTCGGCGCCGAGAACGTCTGCCAGGATCTGGCGCCACAGCTTCGAGCGGATCCCGCCGCCGGAGGCGCGGATGTGGGCCGGCTGTCCCAGGCCGGCCCCCGTCATCAGGTCCAAGCCATCTTTGAGGCCGAAAGCCACTCCCTCCAACACCGCCCGGGTCAGGTGCCGGAGACCATGGCGCACTGTCAGCCCGACGAAGGCCCCGCGAGCTCGGGGATCAGGGTGGGGGGTGCGTTCTCCGGTGAGATACGGCAGGAAGAAGAGGCCGTCGCTGCCGGCCGGCACCTCGGCCGCCCCGGCGACCAACTCCTCGAAGCTGGAGCGAGGGGCAAGGACCGATTGCAGCCATCGGAGGCTGCCGGCGGCTGACAGCATCACACCCATCATGTGCCATCTCTCCGGCACTGCGTGGCAGAAGGCATGCACTCGACCCTGAGCCTCGATGGCCGGTCCGTCGGTGGTGGCGAACACGACACCTGAAGTTCCGAGCGACAGGGCCACCACTTCCGGCTGGACCGCTCCGACTCCAACCGCGTTGGCGGACTGATCCCCCCCACCGGCAACGACCGGCGTGCCGGCTCGAAGCCCGGTCGCCTCCGACGCCGCCTGGCTTATCGATCCCGTTACGACCGAACCTTCGTGCGTCGGGGGGAGAAGAGCCGGATCGATGTCGAGTGCCGCGAGCACCTCGGGCGACCAGTTTCGAGCCGCCAACTCGAACAAACCGGTGCCCGACCCGTCGGCGACGTCGAGTGCGTAATCGCCGGTGAGGCGGAGGCGCAGATAGTCCTTGGGAAGCACAACATGGCGGACTCGCGCCCAGGTCTCTGGCTCGTGACGCGCCACCCACAACAGTTTCGGAGCCGTGAAGCCCGTGAGAGCATCGTTCCCCGTTATGCGGATTAGGCGATCGAGGCCGACCCGGCGACGAATCTCGTCGCACTCCTGCTCGGTGCGCTGATCGTTCCAGAGGATCGCCGGACGCAACACTTCACCGGACTCATCGAGGAGAACCGCTCCGTGCATCTGACCGGTCAACCCGACGGCGTCGACGTCGACCGGTCTGATCCCGGTGTCCACCAAGACTCGACGAAGAGCGGCGACCGCCGCCGTCCACCACAGCTCCGGGTCCTGTTCGACCCACATGGGACGCGGCGTCTGGTAGTCATATGAGGAAGAACCGGCGCCCACCACCTGACCGTGACGGTCGATCAGAAGCGCCTTCGTGGCGGAGGTCGAGACGTCGATGCCGACGACAAAACTCATCTCCCCATCCTCTCCAGCGCATCGGCGAGATCCACGCATGGCTCGACCCGCCAGAACTCGTGGTGTTCCACCTCGTCGCCAGACTGCAGTCGAACGAGTGGACCTAGCGTCTCGAGTTCGCAGAAATCCTCGCCGACGAATACCTGGCCTACCGCCCCGAGGTCGACTCGAGGGCCATCACCCGCTGGAGTGACCGTCTTTGAGAACAACCAGCCGTTACGGAGGTAGCCGAGCCGGCCCGGATCGGGTCCGGCCCCGATCTTGAGTCGTGGAGCTGCCGTGGCCTTCACCGTCACATGATGGGAGCTGAGCGTCAGGCGATGGTCTGTGGGGTCGGTGTAGGGCCAGAGGACGAGCGAACGGTCGGCTTGCACCCCATCTCGGTCCCGGCCACCCCAGGGGATGATGGCCGTGCCGCCGAGCGGCAGCTGGGTTATCGCCCAGGCCGCGACCGAGGCTGCTCGGGAGCCGTGCCAGCTGAGGAGATGGGTCACGTCGAGCCCCAGGTCTCCTTCGCGAACCACGAGCTCCTTGCCGACGCCCGCGGCGTCTGGAGGACCCGACAGCCGAACCATCGTCGAGTCGGCGGTAACGCGGACCGGGGTGTCGTCGGGGGCGTATGTCGTCGCGGGGATCTCGGGGGCGGCCCACAGCCGATGGCCTCCGCGAAGACGGAAGAGGTCGGTTCCGGTTCCGATGACGACCTCCGGGCCGAGTCGGGCAAAGGTCTCGGGACCGTCCCGGTGCCGGAGGCCGAGGACCCTCGGACCGAAAGCGGTCGCCACCGTTATGACGTAGTCGCCCAGCCGGTGATCCGTCGGGGCCGAGTCGGGCACCTCCTACGTCTCGTGAGACCAGATGATCCGGTTCACCCGGTTCTCGAGCAGTTCCTGACGGCCCGAGACGGGCTGGGGATCGATCCCGCCCGAGAGCACCTCTTCTGCAAGGGAATCGAGCGACTGGTCTCCGTTGAGAATGCCTGAGCCGAGATCTCCCGACCAAGCGGCGTAGCGCTCGGCGAGCGGACCGGACAAGGTCTCTTGTTCGACCATGTCCGCCGCGACGAGCAGAGCCGCGGCGAGAGTGTCGATGCCCCCGATATGACCATGGAATAGGTCGGCGCGATCGATCGACTGGCGCCGGAGTTTGGTGTCGAAGTTGAAGCCCCCGGTGGTGAATCCACCTCCCCGCAGAATCTCATACGAGACGAGGGCGACCTCATCGACCGAGTTCGGGAACTGATCGGTGTCCCACCCGTTCTGGTGGTCGCCCCGATTGGCGTCGATGGAGCCGAAGATCCCGTTGGCGACGGCGTAGGCGACCTCATGGTGAAAGCTGTGCCCTGCGAGGGTGGCGTGGTTTCCTTCGATGTTGAGCTTGTATTCGTCGACCAGGTCGAATCGCTCGAGGAACCCGTGCACCGACTGGCTGTCGTAGTCGTATTGGTGCTTGGTGGGCTCGGCCGGCTTCGGCTCGATCAGCAGCGTTCCGCCGAAGCCGATCTTGTGCTTGTGTTCGGCCACCAAAGTGAGGAACCGGGCGAACTGCTCCTGCTCGCGTCGGAGATCGGTGTTGAGGAGCGTCTCGTAGCCCTCCCGACCTCCCCACAGGACGTAGTTGGCGCCATCGAGCCGCAGGGTTGCCTCGAGAGCGTGCTTCACCTGGGCGGCGGCATAGGCGAAAACTTCCGGATCCGGATTGGTGGCCGCTCCGGCCGCATATCGAGGATGCCCGAACAAATTGGCCGTGCCCCAGAGCAGACGGATCCCCGTCTCAGCCATTTTCTTGCCGGCGTATTCGACCATGGCATCGAGATTCCGGATGCTCTCGGCAAACGTTTTCCCGGGCGGCGCGATGTCGACGTCATGAAAGCAGAAGAAGGGAACGCCCAGTTTGGAGATGAATTCGAAGGCGCCATCCATCTTGTGACGAGCAGCCTGCATTGGTTCTATGCCATCCTCGAGCCAGGGTCGATCGAGGGTTCCGGCGCCGAATACGTCGTTCCCCGGCCAGTTGAAAGAATGCCAGTAGCAGACGGCGATGCGCAGATGGTCCTCCATCCGCTTGCCGAGGACCACCCGGTCAGGGTCGTAGACCTTGTATGCCAGGTCGTTCCCCGAGTCCGATCCTTCGTAACGGACCGGATCCACCCCGGCGAAAAACTCTGCTGCCATGATCTCCTCCCTGATTACGGGGAGAACACTATTAAAAGCGATCGTCCAGGGCAACGCCGCCCGCCGAAACAGCGAAGACCGCCCCAATCCGTCAATTCGGGGGGTCCAGTTGCAGGCGCTCGACGACGTGTCGCAGCTGGCGGGACGGTAGGCCCCTCCGGACTACCAGACCGTGGGCCACGCCCTCCAGATCGGCGGGGTCTGTCGTGAGGAGAACCCGCCCGTCCACTGCCGTGGTGCCTACATCGGTGTCGTAGCCGCAATCGATCAAGAGTCGGCCCAGTTCCCTGAGGTGCGGAACGACGGTGAAGCGGGTTCGTCGCAGGGGCAGGCGGCGCAGCTGCAGCACGGAGGCGACGTCGAAAGTCTCGAAAACGGGGTAGACCGCCGCCCGGTCACCCGGGACCACGATGCGGTCCGCTGGGACAGAAGCGCCGTCAACCATGATCAGCTCGACGGACTGCAGCGGCACTCCACAGTCCTCGATGAGGCGGCCCACCTCCTCGCCGTTGGACAGAGTGCGCTCGACGATCCTTTGCACGCCGTCGGGTAGATAATCGTTGAGCTCGGCATAGAAGCGGAGCGTCACGATGCCCATCACCAGAGGCTAGGGCGCCCGTAGCTCGTTGTGCAGGTTTGGAGAACGAGCCCGCGCATGTCGAAGATCAGCACGCCCGATGACCGCCTCATCTCCCTCCGCTCCTCCCCGTCACCGGGCCCGAACCGTCGGCCTGGTCGCTCTGCTCGGCGTGGCGATGGCCACCGCCACGTACCTCCAGGGGGCCCTGTCGGTCCTGTCTAGCTCTCTCATCGATGAGTTCGGATTGACGCGCTCTCAGCTCGGTGTTGCCTTCATGGCGTTCTCGCTCACCGGAGCCGTCGCCTCGCCCGTGATGGGAACTCTCACCGATCGGGACGCAACCAGCGTCATGGCGGCTCTGTTCGGCGTCACCGCCCTGGCCGTCGTGGCCGTGGCCGCCGCTCCCAACTTCGCCGTTCTGGTTGGAGGCAGTGTCCTGGGTGGTCTGGCACTTGGGGCCGGCAACCCCGTCACCAACCGGGTGATCGCCGAGGACATCGGGGCTGCCCGGCGGGGTCTGGTAGTCGGCCTCAAGCAATCCGGCCCCCCATTGGGCCTGCTCGCCGCCGGACTGATACTGCCACCCCTCGCTCTGGCGTGGGGATGGAGATGGGCTTTCGTCGCCAGCGCCGCCATCCCGCTGGCCGGTCTGATGTCGACCCCCTTTCTGCTTCCCCGGTCCCGTCGCTCCGGGTCACCACCGGCCACCCGGATGTCGGACGAGAGTCGGGAAACCAGGTCGGCGGTGATGTGGTTGACCCTGATCGGTCTCGGCGTCGCGCTGTCTCTTTCGGCCGTGATCGCCTTCCTTCCCTTATACGCCCAAGAACGGGTGGGAGCTTCCGCCGCCGGTGCGGGAGCGTTGGCGGCCGCCTTCGGGTTGACGGGAGTAGCCGGCCGCATCGCCTGGGGGGCGCTCGCCAGGCGCTTTGCGCGACCCACGAGTCCCTTGATCGCCATCACGGTCGTCGCGGTGCTGGCCGTGGTCGCCATCGCTCTAGCCCAAGAGCTGGGTATGTGGATTCTCTGGGTGGGTGTAATCGGATGCGGTTTCACCCTCATGGCATGGCATGCCCTGGGCTGGCTCGTGCTGATCGATCAGGTCGGAGTCGGGGGCGTCGGTAAGGCGTCAGCCGTGATGCAGATCGGCAACAGCATCGGATTTGCTTCCGGTCCACCGATCGCCGGGCTCTTGGTCGACGCCACCGGTTCTTACATGCCGGCCTGGGTCACCATGGTGGCCGTTCTCGTCGTCATAGGTCTGCTCACGGTGTGGATCCGCATCCGCACCACGTCGCCCAAGACCTGAGACGTCAGTTGACCAGCTGCTCCAGTGGCTCGGACCAGGCAGTCACCGCCGCCTTCAGATCCGAGTCGGTTATACCCGCGGCCAGCTCAGCCACCTGCTGGCGAGCCCGGGCGACGTGCCGGCGGGCTCCTTCTGAGTCGCCCATCGCCAGGGATGCCCGAACCGCCGCCCCTGCGATCGTGACCGCCAGGACGCGGTACCGGGCCGCTTGCGCCAGCTCCTCGGCCCGGGCGAACGAGGCGGCGGCTTGCTCGGCGTCGCCTTCGGCGAGGAGCACCTCACCGCGGACGAACTCGAGGCTGGGATCGAAGGCGCGCACCTGCTTTCCCTCCACGAACGCCGCCGTTTCGGCCACCGCGCCAGTTGCCGTGACCGGATCATTCGACCTCGCCGCCACCAGAGCTCGACCGAGGAGGAGCTGCGGCTTCGCCCAGTACTTCGCCGCCGACGATGACGCCAGACCTTCCTCGAAGTAAGTGGCGGCGGTCGCCGCGTCATCGCGGGCGAGGGCGGCATACCCCAGCTCCGTCAGCACCGTGGAGGCGAGGAAGTCGCCCAGAGGAGACCGAACCGCTTCCTCGGCGGCGTCTCGAGCCTCGCCCATCGCCTCGTCCATGCCCACCGTGGCGTACACGCGAGCCAGGCCGGCCGCGTTGAGCGCCACGAAGAACGGCAGGCTCCTCTCTTCGGCCACCGTCCTGGCCTTGTGAAAAGCCGTCAGCGCCTCCTCGATCCGACCTGTCTCATACAGCAACTGACCGGCCAACCCTTGACTCAGCGGAGAGAAGAAATCGGCATATCGGTCGAGCGTGTCCTGCGATCCGATCATCAGCTCCAGCGCCTCCTCGGTGTCGCCGGCGCGGAGCCGAAGACGCGACAGCACCAGGGCGCGCAGAAGGGCGAGCCTGCGTTCGTCGCCCACCTCCTCCACGGCCTCGAGCGCCTCCTCGGTCGCCGGGACCGCCCGGTCGAAGTCCATGAGCCAGACTGTGTTCTCCGCCAGACGGATCAGACCTTCGATGCGGATCTCATCCGATCCCAGCTCCTTGCCCCACCGCGCCGTCTCGGCGTCGTGGAACACGGTCTCATCGATGTTGCCGCCCAGACCGGCGATCGTGCAGGCGTTCATGTGGTACTGAGCGAGGCCGAACTCGTCGCCCGCCTCCTCGGCGAGGGCTCGTGCCTGTTCCAGATATCGGTGGGCCGAGGGCAGGTCTCCCGCCATCGTGGCGCTCGCGATGCCCAGACGATTGAGCGCGGTGACTTTGGCAGAAGGGCGGCCGGAGGTATCGGCGTAGTCCACGAGCCGCTGATAGGCGGCCTCGGACTGGGTCAGGTCGGGGACGAGTGTGTAGGCGACGCCGAGGCCGTCATGTCCCCGGACGATGAGGTCGGCGTCGGCGTCGGGCGGGATGTTCTCCAGGGCGGTGGTGAAGAAATGGATGGCGTCGGACAACGCCATGGAACGTGACGACCGCTCGCCGGCGACGATCAGGTGAGGGAACGCCTTGGCCCGATCCCCTGCCTCCAGGAAGTGCACCGCGATCTCGTGGACGGAATCCGGAGCGGTGGCGGTCAAGTACTCGGCCAGGCGGGCGTGCAGTTCCCGACGTGTCCTGAGCAGCATCGTGGAGTAGGCCGCTTCCCGCATGAGGGCGTGATGGAAGGCGATCATCCCCACTTCGCCGGGCCGCTCCACGAAGATCTCGCGCCGCAGGAGATCGGTGAGCCGTCCGCCGAGGTCGACGGCATCTCCCACCAGGGCCGCCAGCGTCGGCCGCTCGAACTCGTTCCCGATCACCGACGCAATCTGAGCGACCGTCCTCGACTCCTGCTCCAAGCGGTCCAGGCGGGCGGTGAGCAGCGCCGCCAGCCCGGTCGGAACGGGGAACTCCGTCGTGTCCGACCCGCCTTCCCGAAGCGTCCGGGCCATCTGCTCGATGAACAGCGGGTTGCCGTTCGATCGCTCCAGCACCTGCTGGCGCAGTTCGGCGGGGAGCGACAACCCGTCGAGGTGGTTATCGAGCAGCTCCTCGGCCGCCGAACGCCCGAGCGAGGTCAGGTCGATGGTCTCGTAGCGATGGGGGTGGTTGCGCTCGGCCGCCTCATGGATCGTCCAGGGCGGCTCGTCGCGGTAGGGCCGCATCGTGAAGACGACACCGAGGGGGACCGACTCCGTCAGTCCCATGAGGTCATCGAGCAGCGCCAACGACATCGGGTCGGCCCAGTGGATGTCCTCGAGCGAGATCAGCAGAGGGCGATTCTGCGCCTCGGCCTCTACATAGGCGATGGCCGCCTGGCGGACCCGGGCATCCAGCACTGGAGGCTCGAGTCGCTCGAGGAACCGGGAAGTGGCTTCGGGAAGGGGGACACCGGTGAGATATGCGAGGTAGGCGCCGGCGTCGGCGAATTCGGGGATGACCGCCTCCGCCCGTTCTACGACGACGCCATGCGCCCCGTCGGCCCGCTCCAACTCCCACCACCGGGCGAGAAGTTGACTCACGGCCGAGTAGGGGACGGAGGCGTCGTAGGACTCGTTGACGCTCGACATCCAGGCCAGGGCGCCCGGGGCTCCGTGCACGAACGCGATAGGAACGGCGGCCTCGGTCGCGGAGCGGAACCGGTCAAGGAGACACGACTTGCCCAGGCCGGCCTCGCCCATGATCGAGGCCACCCATCCGCCGCCCGCCATGAGCCGCTCACGCAAGGCGTCCAGCCGACCGAGCTCCTCCGTCCGTCCGATCAGGACCCGCTGCAGGGCCGGACCCGTCTGACGTTGCCATCCGACGACCCGAACGGCCGTGACCGGCTCGGACTTGCCTTTGACCTCCACCGGCCCGATCTCCTCGCCCTGGAAGTGGTCGGCGACGAGCGACCAGGTGTCGGAGGTGACCCGCACTGTTCCCGGATCGGCGGTCTGTTCCATGCGGGCCGCAACGTTGACGGCATCCCCGAGCGCCGTGTACTCGACCCGCAGATCCGAGCCCACTTCACCCACCACCACGAGTCCGGTGTTTATCCCGACTCTGACGTCGATGGGTATCCCCCACCGGTCAGCGATCTCGGCCTTGTATCCGTCCATCGCCTCAACGATCTCCAGGCCCGCGCGGACGGCCCGCACGGGGTCGTCCTCGTGGGCGATCGGGGCACCGAAGAAGGCGAGCACGGCGTCGCCCAACAGCCGGGCCAGGGTTCCCTCGTAGCGGTAGACCGGCTCGATCAGATGCTCGAACGCCCCGTTGATGATGTCGGTCCAGTCTTCGGGGTCGAGGGACTCGGCCGCCGCGGTAGAGCCCTTGATGTCAGCAAACAGCATCGTGACGGTGCGCCGTTCGCCTCGCATCGGGTTGGTGGCCCGAGCCGCCGTCATCTTGGTCAGCATCTCGGGCGGCACATATCGGGTGACGTCCTGACCGGGCTGGGGGACAGTGGCCGACGTCAGCCTGTTACCGCAGTTGCTGCAGAACTTGGCGTCGGCCGGAGACACGAAAGAGCACACAGGGCAGGTGATTTGAAGTGAGTCCCCGCACTGCGCGCAGAAGTTGGAACCGGCTGGATTGGAACTTCCGCACGTGGGGCAGGTCAAGATTTCTTCGCTGATGGCTTGTCTCGACACTAACACCCGATGTCATCCCCTCCAGGGTGACGAAGGCAGCGCGGGATGGTGCCCGACATGCCGGCAAGCTCACCCGGTCGACCATGATTGGCTGCGAGGAGGAACGGGGATATGGATCGAGCAAAGCTGATCGAGACCAGCGTGGGCGTGATCACGCTCCACCAGGCAGACAGCGGCGCCTACCCGGCCAGCCCCAACTATCCGACCTACCAGTACTGCTGGTTCCGGGACGGGTCCTTCATCGCCCGGGCGATGGACGTCGGAGGTCGTTTCGACTCGTCATCGCGGTTCCACCACTGGGCGGCGGCGGTGATCGTCGCTCGCTCCGATGAGGTCGATGCCGCCGTCGCCGACCCGCGTTCCCGGCCCCGAGCCACCCTCGACACCCGATATCAGCTGGATGGCTCCGACGGCAAGGAGAAATGGTCCAACTTCCAACTCGACGGCTTCGGGACGTGGCTGTGGGCGCTGGAGCGCCATATATCCGACTCGAAGGCAGACCTGCCCTCGATGTGGTCCAGGGCCTCCAACCTGGCCGCCGAGTACCTCACTGCCCACTGGGACCAGCCGTGCTACGACCTATGGGAAGAGTTGCCCGAGCACATCCATGTCTACACGCTAGGGGCGATCCATGCCGGCCTCTCCTCTCACCAGAGGCTCACGGGAATCGACCACACAGACGTCATCGACCACATCGCCGCCCTCCTCAACGACCGGGGCGTCGTCGAGGGACGCCTGATCAAGTACCTGGGTGACGATCGACTAGACGCTTCGTTGGTCGCCCTCGGCGTCCCTTACGGGGTCTTCGACCCGGCCGGGCCGGTGATGACCGACACGGTCGCCGCCATCGAGGATCGGCTCACCGACGGAGGGGTGCACCGCTACCCCGGCGACACCTTCTACGGCGGTGGCCAGTGGCCGCTCCTGACAGCGTGGCTGGCGTGGCATCACCTCGAAGTCGGCAACGCGCAACGGGCCGAGGCCCTGCTCAGGTGGGTGGAAGCCCAGACCGATGACCAGGGAAACCTGCCCGAACAGGTCTCCACGTCGGTGAATGACTCCGACTGGGTCGAGCCCTGGATAGACCGCTGGGGGCCGGTGGCAAACCCTCTCCTCTGGTCACACGCGATGTATCTCCTGGCGGTGGAGAGCCCGCCGACCACCCTCCGGGCGCGCCCTTAGGCAACGGTTTGGGGACGGCTAGACGAGCGGCTCGAGCCGAGCCAGGGGCGCCGTTTCCACCCAGTACTCCAGGTCGGCCCGGACCTCTTCGGGATCACCTCCCCAGCTCTCCACGCGTGCGCGGTAGATGATCCGGGCACGGGTTTCCGGTTCACGGATGACGGTCGCCCGGGCCGGCACATCGGCGACGACGTCCCGCTTGAGATGGATCGTCATCTGGGGATTCACGTGGAGGTTGGCGAGCCAGTCCCGTTGCGAACCGGGTCTTCCGGTCAGATAGAGCGCCCCGTCGAAGTTGTGCAGGTAGATCTCGATCCGGCGCGGTCTTCCCGAGCGCCGGCCCAGGGTCGTGATGTCAACGATCCCTCCCGCGGCAAGCGCGGCATCGATCTCGGGTGACACGCCCATATCGCTATCCGCTCACTCTCGGCTGGCAGACCATCCTATCCGACGCGAGCGCGCCGCCTTCCTTGGGCTTCCCCGCTACCACCGTGCCGGTTCGCCACCGTCATATCTCCGGAAGGTGGCGAAGTCGCCGCCACGCTGACCGTGGAGGAGGGAACCCGTGGAACCATCCACCGCCGCCGCGCCGTCCAAGGCCACACCACGTCGAGGAGGCGCCATGGGTGGATGGAGAAATTCGAAGATCAGGCGCTGGTTTACGGCGGTCGCCGCCATCGTGGCGGTCGTTGCCACAGGAGCGGCTCCTGCCCTTGCCTGCGGCGGCCTGGTGGGCGAGAACGGCACGATCCAGCTGGTGCGCACCACCACCCTGGCCGCTTACAGCGACGGGGTCGAACGCTACGTCACCGCATTCGAGTTCACTGGCAGCGGCGAGGAGGTGGGATCGATCATTCCCTTACCCGACGTGCCTACGAAGGTCGAGCGGGGCGGCGACTGGACGCTGCAGCGCCTCGCCCGGGAAGTCACACCGGCCGACGAAATTGTCGAAGCGACCTTCACCGCCGAGGCCGCCGGGGCGGCGGAAGTCCTGTTGGAAGTGGAGATCGATGCCCTGGACATCACCGTCCTGCGGGGCGGTGGCGATGAGGTTGGCGCCTGGGCCGCCGAGCACGGGTTTCTCCTCACACCTGACGCCCCCGAGGTCCTCGACTTCTATGCCTCACGGAGCCCGATATTCATGGCCGCCAGATTCAACGCCGAACGGGCCGCCGAACTGGCGCAGGAGGCCGGTGACAGCACGCCGATCATGGCGACCATCCCCACGGACGATCCCTGGGTCCCCATCCGGATCCTCGGACTGGGAGCCGATCCAGGCACGCCGATCGAGGCCGACGTGTTTCTCCTCACCGAGGAGGAACCGGACCTCCTGGCCGGCGGCACCGGCATGACGCTTCAGCGAAGCGAGGCGGCGAGACCCGGTCTCCTCGCCGACCTCCGATCCGACGTGGGGATGGAGTGGTTGCCCGACGATATGTGGCTGTCCTACCTCAGCGTGGACTCACCCGCCGGGGAACTCGACTACGACCTGGCCATTTCCGCCACCTCGGGAGAGGCGGCTGACTTCGCCGACACCGGCGTGCCCGCCCCCGAGTCGATCCCCGTCGGCGCCCGGGCACCGCTCTGGCCTGCCACCCTGGCGGTAGGCACCGGACTGGTGACGCTGGCTCTTGGATTGGGCCGAAGGACACAAGGCGGGCGAGGGACCCTCGGATCGGGACGTCCGGCATGAGCCCTCGCCACCTTCTCGGGACCCTCGTCGCGGCGGTCGTCGTGACCGTCGCCGTCGGCGCGATGAGCTACGCCGTGGCCGCCGGGTTGGAG
>DATABS010000054.1:0-21277 GCA_036259475.1 Acidimicrobiia bacterium
CGCTCGCACGCTATGGCGTGCAAACGGTGCGCGAAAACGGGATTGTCAGGGGGTGATGGCGTATGCCAGCAACCGTTCGTAGAGCGGGACGGCGCGGGCTATCAGGGGCTGGAGGTCGTCGGGCGCCTCCTCGTCCCTGGGGCGGTAGGGAGCGAATCCGGTCGAGCGGTGCACGCTGTCGTACCAGTACGGCGCCCAGACCCCGTCCTCGGGAACCGGTCCGGCCTCCCACGACAGCATCGCCTGGTCGAAAGGTATACCGATCCTCTCACACAGTTGTTCGAGGACGGATTGGGGGTCGGTCAGCACCAGGCTCGAGTCGAGAACCAGCGGATCGGCGCCGTCCGCCAGGATCCAATCCAACAAATCGATCTGCATCGGGAGCCCGGTCATGTCGAGGTCGGGATTCGGAACCTGCTTGATGAACGAGCGAAGCATCTCGGCCGGGTGGCGGGTGAGGATCACGTTGTGCAATTCGGAGAGGAACGCCCGGTCGAGACCCTCGAGGTGCCGGGCCATGTTCTTGAAGAACGCCACCGGGGTGGGTACCGGTCCGAGGATCACGTCGCGCACCACCCGTTCGCCGTCGGTGTCCTGAGCGGCCAGCACCTCTTCCCGGCCGGGGTGGTCGATTGCGAAGCGCTCCAGGGAGTAGGCGTAGAGGGGTTCGTCGACCACGGTTGTGTCGGGGCGTTGGCGAAACGAGTACATGAGAGCGGTGGAGACGTTGCGCGGGCCCGACCACAGTGAGATGCGTGTGACGGTCACGAGGCCACCGACCGCTCTACCGCCTTCTCGTACAGGCCGCGCATTCGAGCGGTCATCGGGCCCTCACCGTCGGCGATCGAGCGGCCGTCCACCGAACGCACCGGTGTGAGACCTCCGAAGGTGCCGGTGACGAACGCCTCGTCGGCCGAATAGACGTCGGTGAGAGAGAACGGCGCCTCGTAGGCGGGAATGCCGGCCCGCCGCGCCTCGTCGAGAACCACACCCCGGGTGATCCCGTGGAGGTTGTAATGCCCGGTCGACGTCCACAGTTCCTGCTGCTTGACGATGAAGAAGTTGGTTGCGTTGCATGTGGCGACCGCTCCGGTCGGGTCGAGCATCAAGGCCTCGTCGGCTCCCGCCTCGCTTGCCTGGATCAGGGCGATGACTTCATGCAGTTTGGAATGGCTGTTGAGCCGCTGGTCGAGGGTGTCGGGTGGCGGACGGCGCACGGTGGAGGTGAAAAGGCTGACCCCACGGCGGGTGACCTCCGGGTCAGCCCGCTTGTGCTCGGCGATGATCACGATCGTCGCCCCCGAAACGAGGTTGGAAGGGTGCTGGGAGGGCGTCGACTTGGTGCCGCGGCTCACCATGAGACGGACGTGCACGTCGTCGCGCATGTCGTTGCGGCGCACCGTCTCATACAGCGCCCCGGTCACCTCCGCGGGCGTCATCTCCAGGTCGATGCGGGTGGCGGCCGATGCCTGGAACAGGCGGTCGAGGTGACGGTCGAGGAAGGCGAAGCGGCCCCGATGGAGACGGAGCCCCTCCCAGATGCCGTCTCCCACGAGGAAGGCGCTGTCGAATACCGACACCCGGGCCTCGGAACGGGGATAGAAATCCCCGTTGATGTATATCTCGACGTTGTCGTTTCGCTCGTCCGGGACGGCGGCGTGAGTTCCGGCGGCCATAGGCGGGACGATAGTGGAGGGCCGGCACGGCGCTCGCGGGAGGCTACTTGAGGGTGACCTTCACCGGCAGCGACTTGATCCCGTTGATGAAGTTGGAGCGCAGGCGGGTGGGGGAACCGGTGATCTCGATCGACGACACCCTCGCCAGCAGTTCCTCCAGCACCACCCGGACCTCGAGACGGGCCAGCCACGCCCCCAGACACAGGTGACGCCCCGACCCGAAAGCCAGATGATCGTTGGGCTCCCGGGTCATCTGAAACGTGAACGGCCGGTCGAAGACCGAGTCGTCGTAGTTCCCCGACGGGTACCACATCACCACCTTGTCGCCCTGGCGGATGTGGGTCCCTTTCAGTTCGGTGTCGGTGGTGGCGGTGCGGCGGAAATGCATCGTCACCGACGCGGCCCGGAGGATCTCCTCGGTCGCCGATGCGGACAGGCCCGCCGGGTCGGCCGCCAGCCGGGCGAGCTGGTCGGGATGGCCGCCCAGAAAGCGGAGGCCGTGGCTGATCGTGTGCCGGGTCGTCTCGTTCCCGGCGACGATCAGAAGGGCGAAAAAATTCTTGAACTCGAGGTCGGTGAGAGGCTCCGCGCCATCGGCGGTCTGCAGCATGCCCGAGATGACGTCGTCGGTGGGCTTGGCTCTCCGCTCCATCGCCGCTTCCTCGGCGTAACGGAACACCTCCAGGGCGGCCGGGCTCCGGAACGGGAGCAGGCGGTACTCCTCGGTGTCGTCGCGGTCGACCACGAAATCGGCGAAGTCCGGGTCGGTATTGGCGATCATCCGGTCACCCCACTCGACGAGGAGATCGGCATCTGACTCCGGCACCCCGAGCAGCCGGGACATCAAGCGGATCGGCAGTTCCTGGGCGATCTCGGCCACGAAGTCGAACTCACCCAACGACAGCGCCCGGTCGAGCACCTCGCCGGCCAGGAGACGGAAGGCGTCCTCGTAGGTGGCCACCACCCGGGGGGTGAAGCCCTTCTGGACGAGTCGCCGCAGACGGGCGTGCTCGGGCGGGTCGTGCTCCATCATCGTTCGGCGGTGGAACATCTCCTCGTCGTCCATCTCCTCCAGCCGGATGCCCTTGGTGACGGTGAAGGTCCTCCATTCCCGGCTCACCTCGACGATGTCGTCGTAGCGCGTGACGGCCCAGAATCCGGCCCCGTCGGCCTCGTCGATCCAGGCCACCGGGTCCTCCCGGCGCAGGCGGGCGAAGGCGGCATGGGGGACGGCCCGGACGAAGGCGTCGTGGGAGGTGAGGTCGGCGTACTCGTCACCCAGATCGGCGTGGAGGGTGTTCTCGACGATGACGGACTCGCTCATGCACGTCCTCCTGGAATAGGAGCCGGGGAATAGTTCGGAACCTAACGATACCAACGGCCATCTTTCACGGCAGGCGGGTCAGTCCTCTCCCAGGTAGGCACTCTTGACGGCGGCGTCCTGGCGGACCACATGCGGAGGTCCGGCGGCGATCAGCTCGCCATGATCGAGCACGTAGACACGATCACAGATACTCACGATGAAGTGGAGGTCGTGGTCGATGACGAGGACGCCGGCGCCGATCGACGCCGCTGTTGCCCGGACGAAGTCGACCATCTCAGCCGACTCCGTCTCTCCCATACCCGAGGTGGGCTCGTCGAGCAGCAGGAAGTCGGGGCCGGCGGCGGCTGCCCTCGCCAGTTCCAACCGCCGTTGGTTCCCGTAATCGAGGGCCGATGCCTTCCGGTCTCGAAGCTCCCACAGTCCTGCCGCCGCCAGGAGTGCGTCGATGTCAGGCACTTGCCGCCCCTGGGCTGCCGACGCCATATGGGCCACGGCTACGTTTTCCGCCACGCTGAGGCCACGGAACAGGCGCAGGTTTTGGAACGTCCTCCCGATCCCGGCTCGGGCGAGTTCGTCGGGCGCGAGGTCGGTGACGTCCTCACCGCCGAGGACCACCGTCCCCTCGTGGTCGGCGACGAGTCCGCTGACGGCGTTGATCAAGGTGGTCTTGCCGGCCCCGTTGGGTCCGATCAGTCCCACGATCTCTCCTTGCTCCACTTCGATCGAGACATCGGCCAGCGCCCGGAAGCCGTTGAAGACCACGCCGAGATCGACCGTGCGGAGCGTGGAGTCGCCCGTGGCGGGGTTTGCCACCTCAGGCGGCGGTGCCACTTGCTCCTCGCGGCGGGGCAGCCACCGCCTGAGCCAATGGTCGAGTTCCCTGTCCTCCAGGAGCCCCTTGGGCCGGAGCAACATGAAACCCAACATGGCGCCGCCCAGGAACAGGTCGGAGAGGTTGGGTCGGAGCAGCCATTCGAGGCCGGGGACGGTCACGTCGTCTCCGGAGATGACGCGGGTGATCTCGGTCCCGGCTGTTATGGCCACGACTCCGAGCATCGATCCGGTGACCGACAGGCGCCCGCCGACGATCAGCATGGCCAGTGTGACCAGGGTGTAGTCGAAGTAGAAGAAGGAAGGGGTCATCGAACCCAAGGCCCTCACCCTGAGCACGGCGCCGATGGCGATGATTCCGACGCTCAGTAGGAGCGCAACCATCTGCGGGCGGATGCGGTTGATGCCCACCGAGGCCGCCGCCACGTCGTCTTCCCGGGTGGCGTGAGCGAGGCGACCGGTTTTCGACTCGGCGAACCAGCGGGCGGCGAGGATGGAAGCCAAGAGCGTAACGATGATCGGCAGCCGTCCCTCGAGACGGGGGATGAAACCGAGGCCGCCGCCGCCGTCGGTGAGGTCCGTCCAGTTGAGGGCTATCTCGTGGGTCACGAAGAGAAAGGCGAGGGTGATCATCGTGGCGGCCACGGCGCCCGACGTGGCTCCCGAACGCACGAGCGCCAGCCCGACTATCACGCCGACGATGAGGGTGAGCCCGACGGCCAGCACCGTGGCCGCGACGGTGGATGTCTCCACCTCGGCCAGCCCCAGGGGAGCGTCGGGAATCTGGAGGAGCTTGCGGCTCATGGGCATGGTCAGCAACGCCACCACGTAGCCGGCATAGGCGCCGAAGGCGGGATGCCCGAACGACAGAATCCCGGTGTTGCCGATGAAGACCTGAAGGCCGATCACCACGATGGCGTTGATGAGCATCTGAGTCACGAGAGTCTCCGTCGAGGAGGTTCCCAGTGCGGCGGCACCGAGTGCTATCCCCACCATCCCGCCCCACAGGAGCAGCGATCCGACGGTCGGGGCCAGGAATCTGTCTCTCACACCCGTTCGGCCTTCCTCGAGGTGAGAAGACCCTCGGGACGGAAGATGAACAGGAGCGCGATGAGCCCGAACACGGCGGCGTCGGTCAACCCGGAGAGGGAGTTGGGCAGGATCCACGCCCGGAACAGCGACTCGGCCACCCCGAGGGCGAAACCCCCCAGGACCGCGCCCTCCAGACGCCCCAGACCGCCGATGATGGCAGCGAGGAGTCCCGGCAGCAGGATGTTGAGGCCCATGTCGGGTTCAGCCTGACCGCGGCGCACCAGGATCAGGGCGGCGGCGATTCCGGCGAGAAGGCCGGCCAGAGCGAACGCTCCCGAGATGACGCGGTCGGCACGGGCGCCCATCAGACGGGCGGCGTCGAAGTCCTCGGCGGCGGCCCGAAGCGCCAGTCCGAACATCGTTCGGCGCAACAGATACCACGTGCCGGCCAACGTGACGAGCGTCACCCCGATGACCACCACGTCATAGGTCTCGAGGGCGAGGGGACCCAGTCGAACGGTGTCGAAGATCCAGTCCGGACGACGGAACTGACGCGGCGTGGTCGATACCCACATGCTGAAAGCAGCCCGAACGAGGACGGCGATGCCGAACGAGGTGAGGAGCAGTGTGAAGTCGTCGGCTTGGCGGACGCGGCGAAAACCCACTGCCTCGATGGCGATCGATGTCAGGGTCGCCGCCCCCACCGCCACGAGAGCCAGCGCCCACCACGGCAGCCCTAGAAGGGCCAGTCCGAACACGGCATAGGCGGCGACGGTCACCGGCTCCCCATGGGCGAAGTTGACGAGGTGCATGACGCCGAAGATCAGCGCCAGACCGAGGGCAAGAAGGGCGTACGCCGATCCTTGTCCCAGCCCGTCGACGACCTGTTGGGCTACCTCGATCAAGGCCGGCTAACCCCCGACGTATGACTCGAACAGGTCGGACCAGCGGGCGAAGTCTTCCTGAGACGCTTCGTCCACGAGGCGGCCTGTGCGCAGCATGTAGGCCCGGTCGGCGACGTCGAGGGCCTTCCTGGCGTTCTGTTCCACGACGAGCATCGTGGTGCCGTCGTCCCGGAGTCGCGCGACGAGCTGGAAGATCACTTTGACGAGAGCTGGCGCCAGGCCGAGCGAAGGCTCGTCCATGAGTATCAGGCGGGGACGGGTCATCAGTGCCCGGGCGACCGCCAGTTGCTGGGCCTGGCCACCCGACAGGTATCCGGCGGGAAGGGCCCTCTTCTCGCCCAGTACGGGAAAGATCTCCATCACCTCGGTGATCCTCCGACGGCGATCCCCGCTCGAGACGGTGATTCCCGCTACGAGAAGATTCTCCTCCACCGTCAGGTCGGCAAAGATCCGCCGCCGCTCCGGCACCAGGGCGAGACCTCTCCGCAGCAGCTCGTCGGGGGGAAGGCGGGTGACGTCTTCGCCTCGATACGAGACCGTTCCGGCCGCCGGACGCAACAGACCGGTGACTGACGACATCAACGTGGTCTTGCCGGCCCCGTTGGGCCCGATGAGGCACACGATCTCACCTTCGTCGACGTGGAGGCTCACGTCCCGCAGGGCGGTGATCGCCCCGTAGCGGGCTGTGAGCCCCTCGACGGCCAGCATCGGCGAGATCAGCCCTCGCCGGGCGTGATGCTGCCGGCCAGCGTCGGTTCACCGTCCTGGATTTGGTGGATGAACACGGGCTTGATCGGGGTGCCCGTCGTACCGGCGTAGGTGACGGTCTCTGTCACGAGGTCCAGGTCCTCCGCCGACGAAATGGCGTCGATCAGCGCCTGAGCGTCGGTCGATCCCGCTTCGGCGTAGGCATTGGCCACGATCAAGACGGCGTCGGCGGCGAGGGTGCCGAAGCTGATCGTCTCCAGCGGTTCGCCCCGGGCCTCCTCGTAGGCGGCGAGGAACGCCTCCATGCGGGAGCCCTCTGAGGGAAACCCGTGAGTGGTGTAGTAGACGCCGTCGGCCACGTCGCCCGCCTCGATCACCGAGGTGGCGTCGAAGGAGTCCGCTCCGATGATCTCCGACTCGATGCCCGCTCCCCGTATCTGGCCGATCATCGTGCCGACGAAGGGCATGATGTTGGACGTGTAGATCACGTCGGGTGGGGTCTCGAGCGCCGCCAGTTGATTGACCTGGGTCGAGTAGTCCTCGGCACCGAGTGAGTAGGTGTAGTCGGCCAGGACCTCACCGCCACCGGCCTCGAGGACCTCGCCAAAGATGCGCGGGTTCTGTTCGAAATAGGGGGCGTCAGGCGAGCTGAAGGTGACGGCTGTCTCCCAACCTTGTTCGAGGGCGAACTCGGCCGCCGCCGTCGCCTGAGCCGTGTCGTCGAACGCGGTCAGGAAGGCGCCGATTGAGGAATCGGAGAGGACCTCTTCGGTAGAAGCGACGAAGATCACAGGGACCTGTTGGTTCACGGCCGTGAGCAATGGAAGTCCGAAGTCGCTGAACGGAGGGCCAAGGATGGCGTGGACGCCGGCGTCGAGCAGGTCCTGAGCGGCGCGCTGTGTCACCTCGGGGTCGCCCTGGATGTCCTCTACGATGACGTCGACGGGGGTGCCGTCGACGCCGCCCGAGCAGTTGATGAGCTCCGCCATGAACTCTGCCGCTTGAGATCCCGGCCCGTCGGCGTAACCGCCCACTTCGGACAAATCGGCGGCGTATCCGATGACGAGGGGGTCGCCCGACGGCTCCTGGCAGTCGTCGCCTGCCGCCAGGATGGCATCGACGTTCAGTTGGGCTCCCGTGTCGTCGCCGCCTTCGGTGGTGTCGGCGGCGGTTCCCCCGTTGCCACCCGTGGTGTCGTCTGTGGCTTCCCCGTCGCCGCAGGCGGTAGCCAGGAGGGCGAGGGCGGCGATCAGGGCGAACAGTCTTCTGAGCGTGCGAGTCGGTGCCATTGGTGTTCTCCTCTCCTGGGTCGCGGGGAGTATATGGTTCGGCACCGAACGATGCTCCGGGGCGATATCGTCTCGGGGGAGGGCAGCGATGCGGGCAACGATCAACGAGGACTACTGCGTCGGCAGCGGATTGTGTGAAATGATCTGTCCCGAGGTGTTCGAGGTGCGCGACGTCTCCCACGTCAAGATCGACCCCATCCCTCCCGAACATGAGGAGGCGGTACGGCGGGCGGCGGCCAGTTGTCCCACCGAGGCGATCGAGCTCGCGCCGTGACGCCTGGGTCAGTCGATGACGGCGGCCGAGATCTTGCGCAGCTTGGCCAGGTTGTGGAAAGCGTCCATGTAGCGGATCGAGCCAGTCTTCGATCGCATGATCACCGAGTGGGTGGCACACCCGTCTCCATAGAAGTCGACCCCGCGGAGAAACTCGCCGCCGGTGACGCCGGTGGCGGAGAAGAAGACGTTGTCTGACGCAACCAGGTCACTGGTCGTCAGAACCTGGTCCAGATCCATGCCTTCCTCCCGGGCTATCTCGACCTCGCTCTCGTCGCGGGGCCACAGGCGGCACTGGATCTCCCCGTCCATGCAACGCATGGCGGCCGCCGAGAGGACGGCCTCGGGCGACCCGCCGATGCCGAGCAGCATGTCGATGTCGGTATCGGGCCGCGAGCAGGCGATCGAAGCCGCCACGTCGCCGTCTCGAATCAGCTTGATTCGGGCGCCGGCCGCTCTCACCTCGTCGATGTAGCCCTGATTGCGAGGACGGTCCAGGATCACGACCCGCAGGTCGGCCACGCTGTCGCCTTTAGCCCGGGCGACCTTGGCGAGGTTGTCGGCCACCGGTGCATCGAGATCGATGGCGCCGGCCGACTCGGGGCCGACGGCGATCTTGTCCATGTAGACCAGGCTTCCCGGGGCATACATCGACCCGTGGCCTTCAGCCAGGGCGATGACGGCGATGGCACCCGGCATCCCCGAGGCGGTCAGGGTGGTCCCGTCGACGGGATCCACCGCCACGTCCACCTCCATCCCCTTGCCGTTGCCGACCCGCTCGCCGTTGAAGAGCATCGGCGCGTTGTCTTTCTCGCCTTCGCCGATGACGACGTATCCGTCGATATCGAGTGTTGAAAGGTGGAGGCGCATCCCGTCGACGGCTGCCTTGTCGGCTGCCTCCTTGTCGCCGCGGCCTTGCCAGCGCGCCGCCGCCATGGCTGCGGTCTCGGTCACCCGGACGAGATCCAGTCCCAGATTGCGTTCGATCGGCTGCGGATTGCGATCCCCGTCCACCATTCCTCCGGGCAGGTCACCTGCCTGACTGACGCGGCCCATCGATCCCGTCTCCTCCTGTCGGAAAGTCACACCCGAGTCCGGGCTGATCCCCTGGTACAGGCGGCGGCCGTCCCGATTGGCCGGCATCACGCCACCCGCAGGATCAACGCGTCGCCCTGACCGCCGCCGCCGCAGAGTGCGGCCGCCCCGATGCCCCCACCGCGCCGCTGCAACTCGGCTACCAGCGTGGTGACCAATCGGGCTCCCGAGGCGCCGATCGGATGACCAAGCGCAACCGCGCCGCCGTTGACGTTCACCCGCTCGGCTGGCAGATCGAGCAGGCGGGCCGACCACAGCGCCACGGCGGCGAAAGCCTCGTTGATCTCGACGACGTCCAGATCAGACGGCTCGAGGCCTGCCTGCTTCAGGGCCACTCGAATCGCCTCCGCCGGCCGCTCGTGGAGGGTGGCGTCGACGCCTCCGATCTGGCCGTAGGCGAGGATCTCGGCGGCGACGGGCAGGCCGGCGGCCTCGGCCGCATCCCGGTCAGCCACCACCACTGCCGCCGCCCCGTCGGAGATCTGGGAGGCGTTGCCGGCTGTGATCGTGCCGTCGGACACGAACGCCGGACGCAGATTGGCCAGACTCACCGGCGTCGAATCGGGTCGGATCCCTTCGTCCGACTCGACCTTGTGCGGCTCTGCTTTTCGCTGAGCCACGTGGACGGGGACGATCTCGGCGAAACGACCCGAGGCGGCGGCCTCGCTCGCCCGCTGATGCGACATCGCCGCCCACTCGTCTTGTTCGGCCCGCTCGATGCCCAGCTGACGATTCTTCACGTCGGACGACTCGCCCATGGTGCAATGATCAAAGGCGCAGAAGAGCCCGTCGTGCTGCATGACGTCGACGAGCTCGGCGTCGCCGATGCGGACGCCCCACCGCAGCTCACGGAGCACATGAGGAGCGTTGGACATCGATTCCATGCCTCCGGCAACGGCGAAGCGGACGTCGCCTGCCCGGATGCCGCGGTCGGCCATCGCGATGGCAGCCATCCCCGACAGGCACACCTTGTTGACGGTGAGCGAGGGGACCGTCATCGGCAGTCCGCCCCGTACCGCCGCCTGGCGGGCCGTGATCTGTCCCTCCCCAGCCTGGAGGACGTGGCCAAACACGACTTCCTCGATGGCAGTCGGATCGATGCCGGCCCGGTCCACGGCGCCGGCGATGGCCGCCCCGCCCAATTCGACCGCCCGGAGCGGCGACAGGGCCCCTCCATACCGCCCGATGGGGGTGCGGGCATAACCGGTTATCACGGTGCTCATCCCTCCAAGGGTATCCGCCCCCCGTCGGCTCTGGGGCAGCCGCGCGAGAATGGCGACCGTGAAGCTGATCAACCTCGACCACGTCGCCATCGCCGTCCATGACCTGGACGAGGCGATAGCCACCTATGGGTCTCGTTATGGCATCGAGCCGATCCATCGAGAGGTGGTCGCATCCCAGGGCGTGGAGGAGGCGATGCTTCCGGTGGGCGGATCCTTCCTCCAATTGCTGCAACCCCTGGGTCCGGACACCGCGGTGGGCCGCTTCCTCGCCGCGCACGGTGAGGGACTCCATCACGTTGCCTACGCCGTGGTGGACATCGAAGCCGCCCTGGCCCATCTCGAGGAGGAAGGGGCTCGACTGATCGACCCGGAGCCGCGGATCGGGGGAGGCGGAAGGCGCATCGCGTTCGTCCATCCCAAGGATCTGGCGGGTACCCTCATCGAACTCGTGGAGTTGTCCGATGACTGACCGAATCCAGATACAGGGAGGGGCCGGCCCGTTCGAGGCGGCCGCCGCGGCCGCCGTCGTCGTCCACGTGCTGGAAGCCGAGCGGGTTGCCCGGGAACGTCGCCCTCAGACGGGGAGTCGTCCACCCGCCTGGGTACGAGCGGTCCAACCCCACCATCCGGACGATCCTCTGGCGGTGGTCTTACCCGACCATCGGGGAGATCCCCTCTAGCGGCGAAGCAGGCGGAGCTCGGGTGCCCGGAGCAGGCGCAACAGCCCCCAGTAGACGGCCACCGTCAGCCCTCCGCCTCCCAAGAGTGCCGCCACTGCCAGCCCGGTGGACGACGGCTCGCCGCCCATCAGGCCGCGGGTCGCCAGCCACCCGGCTAATGCCGCCGGTACCGTTGCCACGAGCATGCGTCCCAGCGTTGCGCCCATCTCGCCGCCGGGCTGCTCGCGGTGCCACCACCAGCCGATCGCCAGGGCGTACAGACCCATCACGGCCACGCTGGCCCAGGCCACCCCCGCCGCTCCTAGCGTCGCCGCCCCGACCAGATAGGCGGGGATCGCCACGACCGTGACGGCCGTGCCGACTCCCACCGGCAGCCACATTCGGCGCTGGGCATAGAACCCGCGGGTGTACACCTGGTGGACGGCCCACATCGGGATCGATAGGCCGTAGATGGCCAGGAGGACGCTGGTGGCGGCGGTGTCGGCCGGGTCGAACTGCCCCCGCTGGAAGGCGATCTGGATGATCGGCAGGGCCAGTCCCACCACCCCTGCCGTCCCGATGCCCGCCACGATGAGGCTGGCGCGGATAGTGCGGCTCACCGTCTCCCTGACCTCCGACACCTTGCCCTCCGCGAAGAGGCGCGCCAGAAACGGGTACGAGGCCACTCCCGCCGCCTGGGCGATCACGCCCACCGGCAGCAGGTTGACTCTTCTCGCGTAGGCGAGGGCGGCGATGTCGCCGGTGTCACCCAGCTGGCCGAAGACGCGCACGAACACCTCGTCCAACGCCACCGCCGACTGGCCGATCATCAATGGGAAGGCAAGGGCGAAATACTCCGGCACGGCATCGTGAAGGATCGGCACGTCGCTCTGCAGGCGCGTCCCCACCTGCCGCGCCCCCCACCACTGAAGGGCGAAGTTGCCGATGATGGCGCCGGTCAGGGCCCCCCATACGAACCCGGCCGGTCCCGGGTCGCCTAACGCCCAGCTGATCAGTCCGCCGGCGATGATCGCCACGTTGTAGATGACCGGAGCGAGGGCAGGGATGAGGAATCGCCGATGGGCGTACTGAACGGCCATCAGGAGCGAGCCGAGAACGAAGAAGAACTGAGCCGGGAGGATGATTCGCACCAGGGCCACGAGCTCCGGTATCCGATCGGCCGGGATCTCGGGGAAGAGACGTTCGGTCAGGGGCTCGGCGGCGACCAGGGTCGCAACGGTCACTCCCAGCATCAGGGCCCCTACTACCCGGCTCACTGCGGTGAACGACCGGTTGGCCCCGACGGCGTCGCCTGCGGCGAGATGGCGGCTGATGATGGGAACGAAGGTGATCGTGAGGTAGCCGCCCGCCATGAGGAAGGAGATGTAGTCGGGGATGGTGAAGGCGGCCTGGTAGAGGTCGGCCTCGATCGTCCGTCCCAGCAGACCGGCGAGCACCATCTCGCGAAGGAATCCCAGGACGCGCGAGGCCAGGATGCCCCCGGAGACGACGAGGGCCGCCCGACCCAACGTGCTGCTCACCGGTCCGAGCCCTGTATGGAGCGGAGACCTTCGAGGAACTCGTGAGGGACCTCGAGGTCTCCGCAGCCCACGCCGATCTCGATGCCCGGTTTGTAGGTCCCATGGAAATCCGAGCCGCCGGACGGCAGGAGGCCGAGCCGGCGCCCGATTCGGCGGAGCTGGCGACGTCGATCCGGTTCGGCACCGGAGTGGTGGGTTTCGAGTCCCGCCAGACCCAGGGCGGCGAGTTGCTCGAGCAACGCTTCGAGCCGGGCGTCCTCTTCGAATCCCAGAGTATGGGGGTGAGCCAGCACCGGAACGCCCCCTGATGCCCTGGCCAGCGACAGGGCTTCGGCCGGGGTGAGGCGACGCCGGCCGACATAGGCGGGGGCGCCGCTGCCCAGGAACTGGTCGAAAGCCGTGGCGATGTCCGGGACGTAGCCCCGATCGACCATCACCGCGGCGATGTGGGGACGACCCACCGACCCTTCTCCGGCTCGGGCCACCAACTCCTCCATCGAAACTTCGAGTCCCAGCTGGCGGAGACGCTCGAGGATCGTGTGATTGCGGTCGTCCCGGCCGAGACGGAGATCGGCGAGTCGGTCCTGGAGAGGTCCGGGCGTGTCGTCGATCCACAGAACGATCAAATGCATCCCACCGCGGTTGTCGGCGTCGTGCTCGAACTCCGACCAGTCGAGCGACAGCTCGACGCCCCGTATCAGTTCGACCCCCAGTTCCTGGGCAGCCTTTTCGGCTTCGGACAACCCGCAGAGCACGTCGTGATCGGTCAAGGCCACGGCGGATAGCCCGGCCTCGGCGGCCAGGCGGATCAGCTCGGAGGGAGCCTCCGAGCCGTCCGAAACGACGGAGTGGGTGTGCAGATCGACTGCCATCTCGCCGTCAGGTTACGGCCCCACCCCGACAGCCATCCCGCTTTCGTCAGCCGACGGCGATGTCGATGCTCTCGATGTAGACCGTCTCCAGAGGAAGACTGTTCTCCCGGGAGTCACGCCGGGTGGCGGTGGGCACGTCGGCGATGCGGTCGAGCACTTCGTCACCGGATACCACACGACCCAGCACGTTGAACGACGGGTTCAATGCCTGGGCGTCTTCGCCGAGGACGATGAAGAACTGGCTGCCGGTGGTGCCGCGTCCGGCGTTGGCCATCGCCACCACCCCGCGCTCGAACTCGAAATCGTCGGAGGGGTACTCGTCGGGGATGCTGTAGCCGGGCCCTCCGGTGCCGACGGCGTTGGGATCTCCCCCCTGGGCGACGAAGCCCTCGAGAATCCGATGGAAAACCGTCCCCTCGTAGAAGCCCTGGCGCGCCAGGAACACGAAGGACTCGACCGTTTGGGGCGACATGGAGGGGTCCAGCGCGACCACGATCTCCCCGCATGAGGTGGCGATGGTGGCGGTCACCTCCGACTCGGCGGTGATGTCCTCCTGAGGTTCATACGTGGGGAAACTCTGCACTGTTTCCTCCGGGGGGCGCTCGGCCCCACAGGCGGTCTCCTGCTGGCGATATCCCTCATAGCTGCCGGGCAGGGTCTCGGCATCCTCGCCGAAGAATCCCACCACCAGGAAGGCCACCACGACCAGCGCCCCCATCCCGAGGGCGAAGCCGAGTCGGCGGAACACCTCGCGCCGGGTCTCGCTCTTCTTCTCGGCCTGGCGGCGGGCTGCCCGATTCTCCTTCTGGCGGCGACGGCGGTCGGTCATGGGGCCGCGACTCTAGACGGGTGCCGAAGATGCCAGGTCGGCGGCGACAAGCCCTAACGTTCTGCAGGCAATGAGCGTCGTGGTCCAGAAATACGGCGGATCCTCGGTTGCCAACCCCGAGCGAATCAGCCGCGTCGCCGACCGCGTCGTCGCCACCCGCCGCGCCGGCAACGACGTGGTGGTGGTGGTTTCCGCCATGGGTCACACCACCGACGAGCTGATCGAACTGGCGCGGGCCGTGAACCCGGAGCCGCCGGCCCGGGAGATGGACATGCTCCTCACAGCTGGAGAGCGGATTTCGATGGCCCTGACGGCGATGGCCATCGAAAGCCGCGGCGTCGAGGCAGTGAGCTTCACCGGCTCGCAGGCGGGCATCCTCACCGACGCGTCCCATGGCGCCGCCAAGATCCAGGCGATTCGCGGCACCAGGGTGAGCGACTCACTCGCTCAGGGCAAGGTGGTGATCGTTGCCGGGTTCCAGGGCGTCGACCCCGAAGCCAAGGAGGTCACGACCCTGGGCCGGGGAGGCAGTGACGCCAGCGCAGTGGCCCTGGCCGCCGCCCTCGGAGCCGAGGCGTGCGAGATCTACACCGACGTCGACGGAGTCTTCACCGCCGATCCACGGATCGTCGCCGACGCTCGCAAGCTCGACGAGGTGAGCTTCGACGAGATGCTGGAACTAGCCGCCTCGGGGGCGGGAGTGCTGATGTCTCGGTCGGTCGAGGTCGGGAGGCGTTTCGGGATCCCGATCCACGTTCGATCATCCTTCAACGACAATCCCGGAACCTGGGTCAAGGAGCAAACCATGGAACAGGCCATCATCTCGGGCGTCGCCTACGACCGCTCGGAAGCCAAGGTGACGGTCAGGCAGGTGCCCGACCGTCCCGGCGTGGCGGCCAGCTTGTTCACCCCGCTGGCAGAGGCGGACATAAACATCGACATGATCGTGCAGAACGTGTCGAGCGAGGGCTTCACCGACATCTCCTTCACTGTCCCCAAGGAGACAGCCGACACGGCGCGAGCAATCGCGGAGAAGGTTGCCGGGGAGCTCGAGGCGGGGGCGGTGGACCTGGACCACGACATCGCCAAGGTGTCGCTCATCGGGGCCGGGATGAAGTCCCATCCCGGTGTGGCCGCCACCGTGTTCGCCGCTCTCGCGGAGGCGACTATCAACGTGGAGATGATCTCCACCTCGACGATCCGCATCTCGTGCGTGGTGCGCGCCGATCAGGTGGAAGACGCCGTTCGCGTCCTCCATGACGCATTCGACCTGGCCGAGGTGCCGGCATGACGAACGTCGCCGTCGTCGGCGCCACCGGCGTCGTGGGCCGCACGATGCTCGGCGTGCTGGAAGAGCGGGACTTTCCGGTGGACGAGCTGCGGCTGATGGCCTCCAGTCGCTCCGCCGGCACGATGGTGGACACCCGCTGGGGCAAGGTGGAGGTCGAGGATCTCGAGTCAGCCGATCCAGCGGGCATCGACGTGGCACTCTTCTCGGCGGGGGCCGAGCGCTCGCGCACTCACGCCCCCCGCTTCGCCGCGGCCGGCGCGATTGTGGTCGACAACTCCTCGGCGTTCCGTCGGGACGCCGACATCCCTCTGGTCGTCGCCGGAGTCAACGACCACCACCTCGCCGTTCATCGCGGAATCATCGCCAACCCCAACTGCACCACGATGGCCCTGATGGTGGCGATTGGTCCCCTCCATCGGGCGGCTGGACTCAGCTCCATGGTGGCGAGCTCTTACCAGGCTGTCTCGGGGTCCGGCTCGGCGGCGATAGATGAAATGCTCCGCCAGACGCGCTCCCTGTTGGAAGACCCTGATGCGTTGCGCACCGGGGGGTGGATAGATCCCGGGTCGGAGGTGTACGTGCGTCCGATCGCCTTCAACGCCTTGCCTTACGCGGGGACCGAGACCGAACAGGGCTACACCGACGAGGAGTGGAAGCTGGTCAACGAGAGCCGCAAGATCCTCGACGCCCCCCGCCTGGCAGTGGAGCCAACCTGTGTCCGTGTGCCTGCCGTCGCCGGCCACGGCATCGCCGCCACACTCCGCTTCGACCGACCGCTTCCACTCGACGAGGCCCGCGAGATCCTGGCCGGCGCACCCGGTGGTGAGCTGTGGACGGACATGGTTCCGACCGCACTCGACGCCGCCGGCCGCGATACCGTCCTGATCGGCCGGCTCCGGGAGACGCTGGGGGAGTCGGGCGGCCTCAACCTGTGGGTCGTGGGAGACAACCTACGCAAGGGAGCAGCCCTCAACACGGTGGAGATCGCCGAACGCCTGATTCCGTGAAGATTTTCCCGGCAATCCGCCGGGAAGATCCTCACAGTTGAGGTCGGGACGGCGGGATTTGAACCCACGACCTCAGCGTCCCGAACGCTGCGCGCTACCAAACTGCGCCACGTCCCGTCAGGAAGGGATTCTAGTCGCTCTCAGACTTCGGCCGGCAGGGTGACAGCCGCCCGCAGTTGCTGGGCGGTAAACGGCTTGAGCACGTGGGCATCAGCGCCGGCCCGCCGGGCGATGAATGCGTCGGCGCTTCGGTCCAGCAGGAGGACCATTCTCACGTGGCCGATCTCACCGGCCTCCATCGCCGCTCGAAGCGCCCGGACCACAGCCATCCCTCCCATCGAGCCGACCTGGAGGTCGATCACGGCCGCGTCGGCCCCATGCTCGTTGACGGAATCGACCACCGCCCTGGGATCGGAGATGATGTGGATCTGAGTGCCCGGGTCCGACAATGCGCTGTGAACCTCGTTGTCCACCCAGACGTCGTCGGTGAGGACGATGACGTTCGCCATTCGGCCACGTTAGCCGTGGGACTGTTCCGGCCGGTCGGCTCCCTTGGGGCCGGCTGTAACATTGCCGCTTCGTGAGACGCCTTCTCCTCTTCGGGTTTTTGTTCGTCTTGATCGCCCCGATCGCGGTGGCCCAGATCGACGAACGCCACCTGGATGTGATCGATATTTCGGGCGTTCTCGACAACCAGGCTGTGTCGTTCCTGACCGAGTCGATCCACGAGGCGGCGAGTCGCGGCGCCGAAGCGGCAGTCATCCAGCTCGATTCGCGCGCCGTGGTGGCGGACGAGGCCGATTTCGGCCGGCTCCTGGAGCTGGTGGCGAGCCCGCCGCTGCCGGTCATCGTCTGGGTGGGTCCCGCCCCGGCAGTTGCATACGGCGGTGCCGTCGACCTCTTGATGGCGGCACCGATCGGCATGGCGGCTCCCGGCACCGAGGTCGGCTACGCCGAGCCGGCGATCGTCACAGCTCCCGACGCCGCGTTCAGCGCCGAACCCGAGGTGGTCTCCGATTCGGTACTGACCGTGGAAAATGAGATACATGGCGTCGTGGATTCGGTGTCTCCGGCGATCCGCCAGCTCGTCGTCGGGCTCGACGGCGTGGAGGTCTCGTTCGCCGGAGGGAGCCGCCGGGTGTCGACTCTGATCAACAACGCTCCCGATAGCCAGGTGGAAGTGAGTCACATCCCGGTCACTTTTCACAAGCCCGGCTACTGGGCCCGGTTCCTTCGCCTGGCTGTGACGCCCGAAGCCGCCTTCCTCTTCCTGATGGCCGGCCTCACCGTCGCCGCCTTCGAGTTCTACGCCATCGGCCCGGGGATCGCCGCCGCGGTGGCGGCCATCTCACTCTTCCTCGCCTCATACGGTCTGGCGACGCTTCCGTTGCGTTGGTGGGCGGTCGCCATGGCGGTCCTCGGCTGGGCCCTGCTCACCGCGTCATACCAGCGGAGCGGGGTGGCGGCCGTCACGGCGCTGGGGTCGATTCTCACCCTGGGTGGCGGGCTGTGGTTCGTCGACGGCGCGCCTCAGATCTCGATGAACCCCGTAGTGACGGCAGTGATCGTGGGGGTGATTGTGCTGTTCTACACGGTGGCGATGCCCACCGTGGCCCGTTCCCGGTTCAGCACCCGAACCATCGGCCGTGATCACCTGATCGGCAGCCAGGGGACGGCTCTGGTCGACTTCGAACCCGACGGTGAGGTGGAGGTCCATGGCGCCCGCTGGAAGGCCTCGGCCCATCGCGAGTCACGAATCCGACAGGGAAACCCCGTGCGGATCACCGAGGTAGACGGCCTGGTGCTGGAGGTGGAGCCGCTTCCCGGCCGGCAATGAGAGCGCGAAAATCATTGGAATGCCTTCCATAATTTCCCTGGCGAATGCTGGGATCGAGGTTTAGGTTCCGTTTCCCGACTTTCGCGAGGAAAGGGATCGACATTGTCGCCGGACGATTGGCAGCTCAAGGCTCTCTGCCGAGGAAACCACTCCCATCTGTTCTTCCCGCCATCGACATTCGAACGTAAGGACGATCGAGAACGCCGAGAAAGCAGAGCCAAGGCCATCTGTCATGTGTGTCCCGTTCTGTCGGAATGCTCGAGCTACGCCGTTTCGATTCGGGAGCCATTCGGTATCTGGGGCGGCATGACGGAGGCCGACCGCAAGGAACTCTTCGTCGCCTCGGCCGCCAGCTGACGTCAGGCGTCTGGCACCGGGCTTCTCACGTCACCCCGCCGTCGGGTCAAGCCTTGGGAGTCGGCCCACTCGAGAATCGGCACCGCATATTTCCGGCTCAGCCCGAGCGCGTCGCGGAACTCGGCCACCGTGAAGCCGTCGGCCATCCCGGCGATTCCGGTTCTGAGCCGTTGGGCGTCATCCGGCAAGTAGACCAGCTCCTCGGAGATCCCGACCAGCTCGTCCGCCCGGATCAGCCCGTGGATCACCTCCCGGCTGAGACCCAATTCGGAGGCGCGCGGCGGCTGCAGCCCGGCGTCGGCCAAGAGTTGGCGCGCCCGATTCCACGCTTGGAGCTGTCCGTCGTCTAGCTCCACTGTGTGCCCGCGACGGCTGACGACCGTGCCGTCGCTGACCAGGTCGGCGCTGAGGTCGACGGCAGCTTCGGTCATCTCCGGGGTCGCGGCGAGGCGGCTCGCCAGGGTGGCGAGGGGTAATCCCGGACGGAGAGGGGTAGTCCGGTGATATTCGTCCGTTTCCTCGACCGCCCGCCGTGACAGGCGGTCCAGCTCTGTCCGGGTCACCGCCCGATCACCCACGGCTCTTCCTGCCGAAGGAGCGGCGCCGGTATGGGCCCGCAAGCGGTCGAGTTGGTCGACGCCTCGGATTCCGAGGAGAGCATCGGCCGCCTGGTCGGCCGACAGTTCGGTCGGGATGGCAGCGGAGGCTCGCAGGGCGCGCCCGCGAAGAGGAGGGCCCGGATCCAACACGACCCCGCCCCCGACGACGGCGCGCCGTCCCGTCTCTCGCAGGATGAATCGGTCGCCGTAACGGAGGGGGAGGGCTTGGGCGAGCGAGATGAGGGCGCCGCTGTCCACCTGGCGTAGTCGGGCTGCGGTCACTGCCGTCCCCGTGTGCACGTGGTAAGCCCCCCGCTCCTCCAAGTCGTCTACGTAGCGGGCGGGACGCAGGAAGGCCGTGAAGCGATCGGTGTGCAACCAGGCTCCCTCCCGTCCGAGCATCACCCCCCGGCCGAGGCTCTCCGAAGCGCCCACCAGGTTGAGGGCGACCCGTCGGCGAGGCTGCACCCGTTCCACCGCCTGCTCGTGACTTTCGATTCCTCTGATCCGGACCGCCGTGTCTCCTGGATAGGGCATGAGGGTGTCTCCCACGGCGAGCGGACCGTCGAGAAGCGTGCCTGTGACCACCGTCCCGGCGCCGGCGATGCTGAAGCGGCGATCGACCCACAGCCGGGGATCCGAACCGTCGTCGAGCCGGGGAAGGGCGGCATCGAGGGCGGCGACGACTTCGCCGACGCCCCGGCCGGTCACCGCCGATACGGCCACGACGGGCGCTCCCTCCAGGGTGGTGCCCTCGAGATTCTCGAGCACCTCCAGTGTCGCCAACTCCACCAGGTCGTCGTCGACCCGGTCGACCTTGGTCAGTGCAACCACCGCCCGCTCGAGGCCGAGCAGATCGAGGACGGCGAGATGCTCCTCGGATTGAGGCATCCAGCCTTCATCGGCGGCCACCACGAAGAGCGCCACGTCGATTGCCTCGATGCCGGCCAGCATGTTCTTGATGAATCGCTCATGGCCAGGGACGTCGACGAAGGAGACCTCTTCGCCCGAGGGGAACCGCGTCCACACGAAGCCGAGGTCGATCGTCAGTCCACGCCGCTTTTCCTCGGCCCAACGGTCGGGGTCCCGACCGGTGATGGCCTGGAGGAGGGTGGATTTGCCGTGGTCGACGTGGCCGGCGGTGCCGATGACGCTCATGTGTCCCGAAGGGCAGACGCCACTGCTGCGTCGTCGATCTGATCGACGGTACGCAGATCCAGGACAAGCGAGCCCGCCGCCCGGCGAGCGAGGATCGGCGGATCGTGGAGTAACAGCCGGGAATGAAGATCGGCGGCACCCGCCAGTTCGATGAGGCGCGTCGGGATTTCCGCGCCGGGCGTCGACCCGGCCCCCAGGGTGGAGGCACCGTCCACGATCCGGGCCGTGATGCCGGCGCTATCGATGACCTGTTGGGCTCGCTCCTCGATTTCTGCCGGCGCGGTGATGGCCATCCGCCATACCGGCAGTTCATGGGCGCGCCCCGCCAGATAGGCAGCAAACGTCGCCGCCAAAGCCGCCGTGGTGGCGCCGTCCACCCGCAGAGCACGGGCGGCGGGATGGCGCGCCAGGTGTTCGATGAGATTCGCCCGGCCCACGATGATGCCGGCCTGCGGCCCGCCCAGCAGCTTGTCGCCCGAAAAGAGGACGAGATCGGCCCCTGATTCCAGTGACTGACGAACGCCCGGCTCGCCCTCCAACCAGGGCGGTGGTGGGCCATCCAGCCAGGGCACCCGGGCGTCGAGCAGCCCCGAGCCCACGTCATAGACGAAGGGAACTCCGCGCTCGTGTCCCAGGCCGGCGAGTTCCTCGACCTTCGCCTCGGCGCTGAAACCGACCACCCGGTAGTTGGACGGATGGACCTTGAGGAGTAGGGCCGGGTCCTCCACGGCGGCATAGTCCGCCAGGCGGGTCCGGTTCGTGGTGCCGACC
>DATABS010000055.1:0-1841 GCA_036259475.1 Acidimicrobiia bacterium
GCGAAAAGCATGAGTTGTCCGCCGGCCAGTGCGACGACGGCGGTGGAATTGAGTGCGGCCGCAATCGTGTTCACCGCCGGAGCGGCGCTGCTCTATCGCCCGCTTTTCATCTCAGAGGAGCCGCCCGGCCCGGTAGCCGCACAAACTGACGTGCACAATTCCGTCGTGGCGACGGAAAATCGCCCGCTAGTTGCAATGTCGTCCCGGCGCTCGACTTCCGGCTACTGACGCACCGACCCTGTCCCGGTCGGACTGTCTTCTTTCCTGCCGTGCCGCGCCAGGTAGCCCGAAACAATGGATTTTTCGGTTCGGTCGAGATGATGGAGCCAGGCGTCGATGAAGGCCTCCAGGTTTCCACTCGAGGCGACAGCGAGCACACGATCGTGTTCCACGTTGGCTTCCTCCACTGAACCGAAGACGAGAATGTAGAGGCGTTGGTATCGCTCCGAGGTCTGCCAAATCAGCTGGAGCAGCTTGGTGGACCAGGGGGTGAGGCCCGGCTGGAGAAATGTCCAGTGGTACCGCTTGTGTACGCCCCACCAGCGGCTGTCTCCTTGACTCGGGGCCAATCCCAGCAGTTCGTCGAATATCTTGCGGGCTCCGTCGAGGAACTCCGATGTGTAGGCAGGAAAGGCGCGGCGTACGGCGTCGACCTCGAGGAGACGTCTGAGCCGGTACAGGTCGTGGAGCTCGTCGAGGTCAACCCCGGAGACGATCACACTCTGACCGGGGCGCGACACGACGAGCGACTCCGCCTCCAACTCCCGCAAGGCCTCTCGGATCGGGATGTGGCTGACGCCCAGTCGACCGACGAGGTCGCGCACCACTATCGGCGCGCCCGGCTCCAGGTCCCCCGCCAGGATCTCCCGACGCAGTCGGGTAGCGACCTGTTGAGAGAGGCTGACGGGCTCGATCCGGTCCTCTTTGGTGGACGCCTCGCCTGGTTGAGTCATTCGGCGTCCGGCGCCTTCCACGCCTGGAAGCGTCTTTCGAGGCCGCCCAGAGATCCGATGATGATGGCCCCCAGCGCCGCGACCACGATCACCGCCGCCAGCATGTTGGCGGTTCTGAAGTATTGCGATTCCGTCTGGATGATTCCGCCGAGGCCCGTGAGGTCGAGGAAGATCTCGGCGACGATCACGCCGACCAATGCCCGTCCGGCCGCGATACGCAATCCAGCGACGACGTAGGGCACCGAAGCGGGCATGATCACATGTCGGATCAGATCGCGTTCGGAAGCGCCCATCGATCGGGCAACTTCCACCAGATCCGGCCTGGCGTTGCGGACTCCGATGGCGGTATTCAGGATGATCGGTATCACCGTGCCCAGCCATATCAGGAAGACGCGGCCGACGTATCCAACTCCGAACCAGATGATCACGAGCGGCACGATGACGACCCGCGGGGTGGCGTAGACGGCATCGATATAAGGCTCGAGCAGTCGGGAAAGCGTCGACCGGCGGCCGAGTAGAACGCCGACGATCAAGCCCACTACGACCGAAAGGACGAACCCCACCGTCAAGGCGTTCATCGTGACCAGGAAGGCGCGGGGGAGTCGACCGCTGGCGGTCAACTCGACGAAGGACTCGGCTACCCGTGTCGGCGGTGAGAACAGGATGGGGTTGACGGCGCGGCCGAACAGCTCCCACGCAGTGAGAAAGATGACAGCCGCTGCGGCCGGTAGGAACCAATCGCGTGCGAGAAGGCTTCGCACGGATCGACGCCATCCGGGCGAACGCCTTTCGGCCATGTCGATTTCGGTGCTGGCTGTGGCGGGGGTCTGGCTCAAGATCTTCATCCAGTGGCCGCGGTGCCCCGGGCGCAAGCCCGGAGCACCGAGG
>DATABS010000056.1:0-113768 GCA_036259475.1 Acidimicrobiia bacterium
GCTGCGGCTTGGGAGCTGCCGGGGCGTCGGCGGGTTGGGAAGGGGTGGAAGGCGGCGCCTCCCCCCTCATCTCGGCCAGAACTTGCTCGACGGGTAGCCCGAGCGCTTTGGCCTTCGCCTCCGCCGATCTGCGAAGCAGGCTCTCTGGTATCTCGACCATTCCGACCTCCTAGAGGGGACCCGAGATTCCGCCGTCCTTACGGACACGCCAGAAGTGCACGGCCATGAAAATCACGATGATGAACGGGAAGAAGAGGACGTGGAGGACATACCACCGCAGGAGGGTGTTGGCCGTGACCTCGGCGGAGCCCAGTAAGGCGAATTTCACCTGAGCCCCCACGACGGGCACGAAGCCGGCCATGTTGGTCCCCACGGTCACCGCCCACAGTGCCAGCTGGTCCCACGGCAGCAGATAACCGGTGAACGACAGCAGCAACGTCAGGAGCAGCAGCACGACGCCGACCACCCAGTTGAACTCCCGGGGCGGCTTGTAGGCGCCGTGGTAGAACACGCGACTCATGTGCAGAAACACCGTCAGCACCATGAGATGGGCGCCCCAACGGTGCATGTTGCGGACCAGCGATCCGAACGCCACATCTGTCGAGAGGGCGGCGGTATCGGCGTAGGCCTGCTCGACCGTCGGTGTGTAATAGAACATCAGGAAGATGCCGGTGATGGTGAGCAGGATGAACAGGAAGAAGCTCAATCCGCCCAGACACAGGGTGTAGGACAGCTTGACCCCGTGCCGCTTCACCTTCACCGGATGGAGGTGATAGAGCACGTTGTTCATCACGACGTACGAGCGGTTGCGGGGGCTGTCGGAGTATCCCTTCTTGAAGGGGGAGCCGGGCCGCAGGACCGACTCGACGAATTGCGAATCCCGGATCCGCTCGTTGACCTCCCCGACTCGCTCCCGGATGTTGAGTCTCGCCACGTCTCCTCCTACCAGCGCATTCCGTAGGCGTAGCCGTTCTTGAAGTCACGCTGACCGGTGTCGACGTCCCACGGGCGGCGATTGATGTTGTCCATCACATCCGCCAGGCCCAGCTGACCGGCTTGGTCGGCGAGCGACCCTTCGAACTTGCCCAGGGAAATGACGTTCGTAGGACAGCGGTCGATGCACAGCGCGCACCGGGTGCATTCGTCCTCGTCGACGACGAAGAACCCGTAGTTCTGGGCATCCTCCGCCGGATGGTCGACGTTGACTGCTTCGGAGATCGCGTCGAGTGACAGGTAGAAAATGCATTTCCAGGGGCAGATGTCGACGCAGCCCTCGCACAGGATGCACTCGGACTGGTCGATGTGGAGGAACTGCTTGGGCCGCAACTTGTCTTTGAAGTAGTCGCCGTCGACCTGGGCCAGTTGATAGTCATCCCGGATCGGTGGTGTCTCGTCGACTACGTTGGCCATCAGGAATCGCTCCTGACCAGCGGACGACCGTAGGGAGAGATCGCTTCCCTCTCGTCCAGGTCGGGCGGTCGACCTCCCTCGATGTCTTGGATCTTGTAGGCGAAAACCGCGGCTACCACCAGCATCGTCAGGTTGTAGCCCATGGAGATGGAGTCCTTGATCGCCCCCCAGCTGACGTCGACCTCGTTCCCGAGGACGAGCCACGGAGGGATCGAGAGAGCCACCCGCTGGGTGGACCAGTCGAGGTCGGTCTGGGCCAGGTTCAGCCACTCCGACGGCACGATGCCGAATATGAGAACCAGCTCCATCCAGGCGACAAAGGCTGTGAAGGCGGCCAGGGACCACGTCATGTGCCGGCCCAGGACGAAAGCCAGCAGTGCCCCTCCCAGGATCAGCTGTGACGCGCCGAAGGCGATCAGGTAGCCGATGCTCTTGGGCAGCCAGCCGCGGGGGATCCAACCGAAGGTGCCGACCTCGAATGGGACTTCCTGCCCGTCGACGAAATGGGTCTCGGGGAAGTTGGCGTAATGGACCAGAATGACAGCCACGGCCAGCCCGATAAGGCCGAGCGCCATCATGGCCCAGCCGTAGCGGCTCCTTTGCTGTTCGGTGAGCTCACCGAGTCGATACATCCCACGAGCTCCAGGAATAGGTCCGTTGCGCCAGTTCTACCACACGGCTCCAACCAGGGGAGAATTTGCCAAGGATGCCGGGCCGTGGCGGCGGGCGGTGTCGCCGGATCCGCGACGGGGACACGGTAAGGGGGCTGCTTCGTGGGGGAACTCACCGAGCGTTATGCTCCCGCCAACGATCCCGAGACGAGACTGAGGACAGTGGCCCAGACCGCCACGGACATCCGAGATCTGATTCGAAACGACCGCACCCAGCCCGACAGCGCGGCGGTCGCCCATGTCTTGGCAGCCACCGTTTTTCTGGGCGTCGGGGCGATCACGGGCGGCATCGCCCTCCTGTCGATGAGCTTCACCGGGTTCCTGCCCCTCGGATACGGCCTGTGGCGTGCCATCGCGATGCAATGTCTCGTGATTGGGTTCGCCACGCTGGCGGTGATAGGCGGTACCTATTACGTCCTCCCCCGCCTCACCGGAGTCAGGCTGTGGAACGAGAAGCTGGCGTGGGCGGGCCTCGCCCTGATCGCCGGCACCACCGCCCTGGGCCTAGTCGTCGTCGGAGCCGGCTTGGGCGACGGAGGCGAGCCGTTCGCCCTTCCCTGGTGGCTCGACCTCGCCCTGCTGGCCGGGCTGGGGATTCCCCCGCTGGTCGCCCTCCAGACGGTCCGTCACCGGACTGAACACCGCACGTATGTCACTGTGTTCTATGTGGTGACCGGCCTGGCGGCCCTTCCGCTGCTCTACCTGGCGGGAAACGTTCCCGCCGTGGAGCCGGTGGCGTCGGTGATCGGCGATTTCTTCTTCTCGTCCGCCTATCCCGTCATCCTCCTCCTCATCGCGATCGGCCTGGTGCATTACGCGGTGGTCAAACAAACCGAACGACCTCTGGCGGGTCGCCAGCTGACGCAGATCGGCTATTGGTCGCTGATTTTCGGAGCCGGCTGGTTCGGTATCGCCCAATTGGCCGGCGGACCTATCCCGGGATGGCTGGGTGCCGTTGCCGCCGTTCTCGGCTTGGGATTCCCGGTCGGCATGGTGGCCTCGGGTGCGAGTCTCTTCAGCACTCTGGAAGGCAGTTGGCGTCGCACCGAGGAGCCCGATCCGGTGGCCATGCTGGCGGTGGCCGGTCTGGCTCTGGGTTCGGTGCTGGCGATCATGGCTTCGCTGGCCGGGTTCCGCTCCACCGCCAACCTCGTCGCCCTCACCTCGTTCTGGGAGGGAATCCTGCTGGGACTGACGTTGGGAGCCATTCCGCTTCTCATCGGCTCGGTCCTCATCCACGCCATCCCGCGTATGACCGGGCGGAGCCTGTTCTCCGCCGAGCTGGCGCGACGGGTCGTGAAGCTGACGCTGTACGGGACCGGCGGACTGATCGTGTTCCTGGTCGGCGGCGGTCTGATAACCGGCTACGCCTGGGCTGGTGGAGCGTTCACCGGAGCCTACGCCGCCATCGGAGAGGGCTGGGCACCCGCCTCGGGGCCGGCGCGCGTCTTCCTCGGTCTGGCGGCGGCGTCGGGCATCGTCGCGGTGTTCGGCAACCTGGCCCTCGCATCGCTGATCACCCGGACGCTCACCCGGGGCACTGTGACGACCCAGGAGATCCTGGTGACCAGGGAAAAGCCGTGAGCGACCTGCTCGCCGCCGCCGCCGAGGCGATGGGCGTTCCGGAGCCGCTGGCCGAGCGCTCCGCCCGCGCTCGAGCCGAAGCCTCCGGACAGTCGTATGAGGACATCCTGGCTGCGTGGGCGGGGGGCCAGACGGTGGCCGCCTCGGCTCCGGCCGAGACACCGGCGGAAGTCGCTGTCGAGGAAGCGCCCGCCGAGGCTCCGGAGGCGCCGGCCGAGGAGGTCGCGGCTGCGCCCGCGGCCGTTCCCGTCGCCCCCGCTCAGGTCCCTGCCGCCGAAACAGTGGAGGCGCGCCCTGCCGCTCCTGGCCGACCCCCCATCCTCGAAGCGCCTGCCGACCGGCCGCTCGCCACCGTGGCCGGAGGACTGGGCGTGATCGTGCTGGTCCTGCTTCTCGGGTTCGTCTTCCCGTCGCTTCCCGCCGAGACCGACGAGATCCGCAGCTCGCAGATTGAGCTGTCGCCCATGGGCGAGGATGGCCGCCACGCCTATCTGGCGGCAGGATGCTCGTCCTGTCACACCCAGTCCGTGAGGGCGGTGGTAGCCGACGTGGGAGTGGGTCCCGTGACACTGGTAGACACCAACCAGGTGGTCGGCTACCGGCGAATCGGTCCAGACCTCTCCAACGTCGGAGCGAGGTTGCCCGCCGATCAGATCGCCGCGGTGCTCAGCGGCGGTTCCCATCCGGCGATGCCGTTGTCCCAGTCCGCCGTCGATGCCCTCGTCACCTACCTCAGCGAATCGGTTTACATGGAGGCCGGTCAGTCGTGAGCGAGCAACTCACCGCCGCCGCCCAGGCGATGGGCGTCCCCGAGCCGCTCGTGGAGCGCTCGGCCCGGGCCCGCGCCGAGGCATCCGGAAAAGCCTATGAGGACGTCCTCGCCGCCTGGGCCGGGGGGGAGGCCGTCGCGGCGGCTCCCTCACCGGCCGCCGAAGGGCCGGCCGTCGCACCCGCCGAGGAACCCGCCGCCGAGGAGGTCGGAACTCCCGCGGCCGAACCCGCGGCTCCCGCCGTTCCCGAGCCGGCCGTCCCGGCCGCGGCCGCCGCATCGGTGACCCCGCCTCCAGCCCCCGAACGAGTGTCCCCGGAGGAGGCGCTGGAGTATCCGGTCGTGGTGACGGTCCCCACGGCGGGGATCACGGAGCGGACGGGGTTCTCGATCCCGATGTGGCTGGGAACACTTCTGTTGATAGTTCCTGCCTTCGGTCTCATTTATCTGGCGCTTGGCACGGCTCCCGAGTGCGGGAGCGGGACGGCGCTGCGGGTCGACCGGGTGACTGGAGTGGTTGAGAACTGTGACGGCACCCCGTTCGAAGGCCGCGGCGCGGGCGGCGGCGGGGCGGACTTCATCGCCATCGGCGAGGAGCTCTACGGAACCTGTGCCGGCTGCCACGGACCTACCGGCGGTGGTCAGGGCAACTTCCCGGCTCTCACCGCCGTGACCAGCACTTTCTCTGCCTGTGCCGACCACATCGAGTGGGTGACGCTCGGCTCCGCCGGATTCCTCGCCGCCGGCGAACCCACCTACGGCGACAGCGGGAAGCCAGTCAACGGTGGCATGCCGGCATTCGGCGGCTCGCTGTCAGAGGAACAGTTGGCATCTGTGGTGGCTTTCGAGCGCGCCCGCTTGGCCGGCGGCAATCCCGACGAGGTGCTGGCCGATTGCGGGCTGGTCGAGGGAGAGGGCGGGGCGGAAGGCGAGGGAGGCGCCGATTCTGACGGGACCACCGACACCACCACCGGCGGGGAAACGACTGACACCACCGCCGGGACCGAGGCCGCGGCGACCCGGGCCTCAGGCTGACCCGGCCCTCCGTCTGAGTTGCTTCAACGCTCGACGCACCTCGGTCGGACCGATGTTCCCTTCGGCCATGATCTCGTCACCGGGACCGAGAAGGACCGGTATCCGGAGGGAGTAGAGCCGGACCAGTTCATCGTCGCAGTCCATGTCGACCACCGTAAGCGGCACGCGGTATCGCCGTGCCGCCCGCTGCACTATCGGCTCGGCCACCTCACACAAATGGCATCCGGGATGGGTGATCAACTTCACGGAAATTTCGCTAAAGATGCTTTTGGCTCCGTCCGATGTACAATGCGAGTGAGAGAGAAACAGCTCCGCCAGTCATGCCAAGGGCACGTTCATAAGACCCTAGGTGTGATCGGATAGCCTCCCAGCCCGCCCCACGGCGGAGCACTCTCTCGTTAGACGGGGTCCCTGTCGCCCAAACGGGGACCCCGTCGCTTTTTGCGCTCTTAGTACCAAACCGCGTCATCGATGACTCGGTTTGGTCCTAAGAAACCACTCGATACGCTCGGGCGGGAATGCGTCCCGCCACGGCTCTAGTCATGCTGCTGCTCCTCTTCATCATCGCCGTTGCCGGGGTGATCTGGCTCATCCGTCTGTAGCGGACCCGACCATCGACACTGAAGTTCCCTCGGCGATTCCCAGCTCCTCATCGGCCCGCCCCGAACGGACCGCCACCGCCATCAGGCCGCTTGAGTCGACGTGGATGAGCGGGTCGCCCTCGCCGACATCTCCATAGGCCGTCACCCACCTGATCTGGTTGAGACGCGGTCCGACCTTCACCGTCACCACCGTGCCGGGTCGGATGCCCACCTCAGCGAGGTCCTCCGGGGAGATATTGGTCTGGACGTTGCCGAAGCCATCGACCCACCACGCCTCTCCCGTCACCGTGCCGTTCTGGGTGTCCGGCAGGGGCAAGAGAAGCGGGCTCACACCGTCATCACCGACGGAGGGTCCCAGTTCCTCGAGCCCAGCCTCGCCTGAAGCCAGGAGGGCCGCGGCGGGAGCGAACACATCCCGACCGTGGAACGTCTCCCCACCAGAGGGTATCCGAGCCTCTTCGTTCTCGATCGAGACGATTCGAGACGCGCCGCCCATCATGGCCACCGCGGGCGAAAGGAGGCCGTTGTCGGGTCCGACGAAGAACCCCCACTCGGTCTCGGCAGCGATCGCCTGACGCTCGGTGCCCACACCCGGGTCGACCACCGCCAAAACCACTCCGGGCGGCAGGTACTGGATCGCACGCGTCAGGGCTAGGGCGCCGGCTTTGATGTCACCCCGGCGGATCTGATGGGTTATGTCGATGATCCGGGATTCGGGGGCGAGCGTGGCGAGGACCCCGTGCACCACACCCACGAACTCGTCACCGTGACCAAAGTCCGACAGAAAGGAGATGGGCCGGCTCATTGTCGAGAGCCACGCTAGCGGGCGGGCCGGAGGTCCTTCCTAAGCTGACAGGCGATGAGTGAAGTCCACGACCAACTCGCCCGAGACCTGGCCGGTGCCTCCACGGTGATGCTGCTCGGCGCCCTCGATACGGGAAAGACCACCCTGGCTCGACGGATCGCCCGCTATGCCGCCTCCGAGGGACGGGTCGTGGGAATGGTGGATGCCGACGTGGACAACAGCACGATCGGACCCCCTACTTGCGTCGGCTTGCGGTTGATCAAGGATCCGGCTGAAGTCGACGAGCCCCTGCCGGCGGACTACCTCCACTTCGTCGGCACACTGAGCCCGAGCCGACTGGTCCTCCAGCAAGTGATCGCCACCACGTCGATGGTGGAAAGGGCGAGGGAAGCCGGAGCCAACCTGGTCGTGATCGACACGACAGCCACTGTCTCCGGTGTCGCCGGCGAGACTCTGAAGTATCACAAAATGGAACTAGCACGGCCCGACCGGGTCGTCGCGCTCCAGCGAGGAAGCGAAATGGAGCCGATAGTCGGGATGCTCCACCGTTTCTTCACCATCGACGTCGACGTGATCCCCGCCGAACCGGAAACCACGGTGCGATCCCCCGACGAGCGAGCTCAGCGCCGGGCCGAGGGGCTTCGAGTCGCCTTCGCCGGCCCGCTTGAGCGCTGGCGGGTCCGCCCCACCGTCTTCGCCCCGACCCTGCCCACCGGCCTCGACCTCGAGCGCCTCGACGAGCTGCTGGTCGGCATCCATGACGGCAATGGTCATTGCCTCGGACTGGGACGCCTCGAGTACGAAGATGGAGCGGTGCGGGTACTGACCAACGTCGGCGAGGGAATGAAGGGACTCCGCCTGGGCTCGGTGCGGATCGACCTGGAGACATTCGAAACTCGGCCCGTATCGCTGCGCGAGGTCATGTTCGGGTTCTGAGTGGGAAGTCGGAAACCGAGTCGGAAACGGAGTCGGAAGTCGGAAACCGAGTCGGAAGTCGGAAGTCCCAACCCCCCACCTCGGACGCGTCGACGGACCGCGGTGAACCTGGCGAGAGACGCGCCGTCGAGAGACGGCCAACGTCGGCCGACCGGCGTCTGTTCGGGCTCGGCACTCATCACCGAAAGGCAGGCACCCGACCCGCCCCGCCAGCGCTCGGCCGGCCCGAAGTCGGCCGACAACTAAGCAACTCGGCCGACCGGCGTCTGTTCGGGCACGGCCGGCCACTACGCGAGGCACGAAACCGACCCGCCCAGTCGTCGCGCGGCCGGCCCGAAGTCGGCCGACAAATAGCACAGCGCCCGGCGAACCTGCCTGGGTTTTCGCCCCGCACTTCCCCGAACGGGTTACGCATCCCCTGACCTGCTCCACGGGCGCTGTGCTTGCAACATACGTAGCCTCGCCACCCCCGTCAACCGGGGTGCAATTGCGCTGCAACTGCCCTTCAACACTCGTCGACCACTATTGGAAAACGTCGATTTTCCGGTTTTCCCCACTTTCCACAGGTTTCCACAGGGTTTATCCACAGGGTGTGTCGAGAAGTCTCTAAAGGGTCTTTTCGCGCCTTCCGAAAGCGCGGGTGACGAGCGGCCGGAAGGTCAGCTCGACTAGCTGGTAGATCTCTCCCAGTAGGCGGTCGAGGTCCTCGAACGAGGCGTCTCGCCCGAGCCGTCCCCGGATGACGAAGGCACCTTCCGCGTCGAGGGCGAAGTGGGCTTGCCACGTCGACCAGTTGCGCGAGAGAACCAGCCGGTAGGCATCGGTTGCCCCGTTCGGCGGAGCGGGCAGGACGTATGCCTCGGCAGAGATGGTGTAGTCACCGACCTCCCACCAAACGGTGGTGGCATCCCGGACGGACTGGCGCATGCGTACTGCCCAGCGACCCTCTACTTTCTCGGCGTACGTGACATCGCTGTCGGGGTCCGTCAGCCACCGCTGGATGGCCGCCTCGAGCGCCGAGACCTCAGGCACGAGCGGCGATGACACCCGAGTAGAGCTCGAGGAACCGGCTGACCGTGTTCTCCCATGAGAACCGCTCCGCCCATTCGGATGCCCGCTTCGACATCAGCTCGGCCTGCTCGGCGTCGGAGAGGATTTCGAGAATGGCGTCGGCGTGATGCACGGGGCTCCAGCCGTCGACGAGCGTCCCGGACGCGCCATCGTCGATGCAGAAGATGAGGCCACCTACCTTGCTGGCCACCACCGGGGTGCCGCAGGCCTGAGCCTCGACCGCCACCAGTCCGAACGACTCGCTGCGGCTCGGAACGTGCAGCACATCGGCCGCCCGGTAGACGTCGGCCAGCGTCCGGTGCGGCACCGGGTCGGAGAAGACCACCCGACCTTCCATTCTCTGCGCGCGAGCTTTCAGGGCGCGCATCTCTCGCTCCCCGTGGGGCCCCGAGGGCCCGCCGACGACGACCAGCGTCGCTTGGGGGATCTGCCTGGTCACCAGCTCGAATGCGTCGAGGGCGACGTCGCTTCCCTTGAGCCCTTGGACCCGCCCCACGTAGGCGATGATCGGGCCGGAACCGAGTCCCAGCCGCTCTCGCGCTGCTTCCCGCGAGCCCGGATAGAACCTGGAGTGGTCGACGCCCGGAGGCGAGACGCACAGAGCCTCGGGATTGGCCCCGTAATGCGCCAGGAGGTCGTCGGCCTCCAACGGGGTCGACGCCACCACGCAGTCGGATTGGGCGATGACCTCCTGCTCGGCTGCGATCCGCAGCAGCGACTCCGGCGGATCGTCGCGCCGTTTGGTCAGATCCTTGATGCGACCCAAGGTGTGGAAGGAATTGGCCATCGGGATGTTGAGGTGCTGCTTGACGATCAGCCCGGCCCACCCGGACAGCCAGTAATGGGTATGAACGACGTCCACCGGCGGTAGGGCAGAGAGGGTGCCGAGGACGCCCCGGGCAAACCGACGCACGTACGGGGCGAGTCGCCCCGTGGAGAGGCGGCGGGCGGGACCCGATTCGACATGATGCACGGTGTAGCCGGGGACGACCGTCACGCGGTTGGGCAGCTGGGGATCGTCGCGGCGGGTGAAAACCTCCACCGCCACGCCCGAAGCCGCCATCGCTCGGGCCAGCTGGTCGACATAGACGTTCATCCCGCCGGCGTCGCCCACGCCCGGCTGCACCAGTGGCGATGTGTGCATCGAGAGGTAGGCAACCCGACGAATCATCGCCCGCCGCCCGGGACTGCGACGATCTCGTTCAGCGGTCGACGGCGCGCTCCGAGCCGGAATTTGTAGCCTTCGTCGCCCTTGAGAAAGTCGAAGCGGTCGAAGCCCTCGGCAATGGCCCGCTCGATCATCGTTCCCAGTAGGACCACGCCGGGGGAGGCGTCGGAAAGGGCCGAGTCGTACGCCGAGTTGTACAGGTAGTAGCCGGTGTCGTCCGTGTAGCCGAATACGGCTGCGGCGGCGGAGTCGTCGGGAGCGCGCAGCAGATCGACCCGCCACCCCTCCAGAAGGGCGAGGGAAGTGAACAAGTCCTGGCGCTCCTCTGTCATGAACTCCCCTTTCCCGCCCGCGGACATCCGATGGAGGCGGATGAACTCGTCGAGACCCCAGCCTATGCCCCGGTGGGTCTCATGCCGCACTTCCCCCACCATGCGCTCGTAACGGCGTCGCTTGCGACGTACCTCGTGGCGCTCCTTCTTGCCGATTTCGGCCAGGTACTCCTCATACGTCCCGGGAAGATCCAGGACGGCGGCCACCTCGTGAACCGTGACCTCGACGTTCCAACCGGCACCCGCCAGACCCGCCGCGAGGGGCTTGGCCGCCTCCTCCGGCAAAGAGTCGAGCGTGAACCGTCCGGGAGCTTGCTCGTCGGCCACCCGGGCGATGAGCGTCTCGCAGTCACCGCCGAACGGCGTGTGGTAATCGGTCAGGTCGGCGTCGCCGGCGAAGAGGATTTCCTCGCCGACTCTCCGGAGAGGAATGAACGAGTCGGCTCCCTCGGCGGCGAACGGCTCTCCCTCATCGAGGGGAGAGACCGCCTCGAAAAACCCCCTCTGGTCGAACGGTCCCACCGCCTGGGCTACCGGGGCCAGGTCGAAGCCGGGTTGATTCCAGACGGTCACATGGACTCCAACACCGGCTGGGCGTGAAATCGTCCCACCGGCTCTCCCCCACCGAGAACGGGCGGGGCGGTGACGCCGGCGAGCCCGCGTGTGATCGCGGGTGACAAGACTCCCAGCCATCCGAGACCGAGGCCGACGCCCATCCCCGCCACTGCGCCCGAGCCGCTCCACGCCTTCGCCGCGATGCCGAAGCCTCCGACGGAGGCGCCCATGCATCCGGCCGCGCCGGCCTTGGCGATGCCGCCGGTCCAGCGTCCGATCAGCCCGTCGGCCCGGCCCTCGCCTGATACGAGCATCGGATACCGCGACATCACGTCACGAACGGTCCAGAAGCGAGGGTCATTTTCGAGCCGCGAGAACGCCCGGGCCAGCCCTCGGACCGTCACTCGCCATACCGGAAGCCCGCAGCCGTCGACTCCCGGAGGACCCACGTCGTCGCCGACGACATCGGCCATCACCCGGGCGACCTCTTGCTGAAGGGGATGATCCGCGTCGGGATAGCTGCTGATGTCCCAGCCCGCCACCGCGCAAGCCGCCAGCATGGCGGCGTGCTTGCCGGAGCAGTTGTGATACCGCCGGGCGGGAGAGACATCACCGGTTTCGGCGAGGCGCCGGTCGGACCGCTCGAAGGGCCGGTCGGGGGGACAACGAAGGTCCGACTCATCGAGTCCGAATCGAGCCAGGATGTCCTCGACGATGGCGACGTGGACGGGGTCGCCCGAATGGCTGGCACAGGCGACAGCCAGGTGAATGGCGGGGAGTTCGAGGCCGGTGCCGAGAGCGGCGTAGGCCTGGAAAGGTTTGGCGGCGGAACGGCTGAAGAAGCTGCGGTCGACATCGCCGGCCGCGGCCACGACGTCGCCGGAGGCGTCGACCACCGCCACGGCGCCGGCGTGGTACTCCTCGACCAGTCCGGACCGTTCGGCTACCGCCAAAATCGTGTCCAACGATCCCTCAGGAGCTGGAGTCGGACTCGGCCAGGCCGCGCTTGTAGCGGTCGATGATCTCCGCTTGCAGCCGGTCGATCACCTCGTGGAGGCGTCGCCGGCTGTCCGACATCTCCCGCTCGGCCTCAGTCAGCGCTAGCTGGATCTCGGCCAGTTCAGATTCCTCCATCGAGGTGACCCTGGTGAGGGCGTCGCCTTCCAGGATGTGATCGATGTCCCGCCGCCCCGTGATCTCCGGTAACTCCAACTCGACGCTGAGGTGGCGGGGGCTTCCGGCCTCACCTCCGCCGGAAATCCCGGTGGAGAGGATCTCCGGCAACGCCTCGATGAGCGAGCGAGTCTCCTCCCCCCGACGTCGACGCATCTCGAACGCCAACAGGTCCATCCGGCCGTGGAGAAGGCGGCGGTAGTAGGAGAGCTGGCGTTCCACCTCCTCGGTCATGTCTCGGCGCTGGCGGATCTCTTCCAGCGCCAGATCCTCTATCCCGGCACTGAACTCCGGCGAGAGGGCCTGGTCGATGCGGCGGCGTTTTTGTTCGGTCACGATTAGAAGGGTACCCGGCGGGACGATAGCTCTATTCCCTCCCGCCACCCGAGCGATTCTCTCCCATGATCCGACGGATTCCTACAGCTACCCCCACGACCTAGGGTGGGTGTCGAAGCGACCGAATGAGGGCCCGATGCTCAAACTGTCAGAGAACGCCGCTGCGGCCCTGGAAACCATCCGACGCAGCGAAGAGATCCCCGAATCACACGACACCCGGTTGACCGCCGAACGGCAGAGCCCAGGCGGGATAGCCGTTCGGTTGGAGTTCGTCGAGACGGCCGGTGAGGAGGACGAGGTCACCGAGCAGTCGGGGACAGAGGTCTACGTCGATCCGGTCATCGCCGAGCCGCTGGCCGAGTCGGTGATGGATGTCGAGGACAGCCCCGAAGGCTTGTCTTTCGTGTTCCGGCCGCAGGGCGGGATGACAGGCGCCGGCTGATCAGAAGCAGGCGGCGGCGAGGGTCGGATAGGGATTGACGGCCGGTGCTCCCCGTCCCCCGGGATGGATCTCGAAGTGGACGTGGGGCGAACCGCCCCGGGCGTTACCCGAGTCGCCGTTGTATCCGATGGTCTGGCCCCGACTCACGCGGGCGCCGTTGCCGACGGCCCAGTCGTTGAGGTGGGCGTAGTAGTAGCCGGTGCCGTTGTCGGCGATCAGCCAGACGATCTTGCCGCCGAGCCCGCCGCTACGAATCGAGACCGAGCCGTCCGCCACCGCGAAGACCGGCTCGTTCCAGGCGGCCATCATGTCGGTTCCCTTGTGGGCCCGTCCCCCGGATCGGGCGAATCCCCAGGAGTCGATGAATGAAGTGCGTCCCGGAGTCATCGGGCAGATGAACCCGGACGTGGCCTGGGGGCTCGCTCCGGCGGCGGCGCCGCTCTTGCCCTGGGCGCGGGCGGCGGCCCGGGCGGCCGCCGCGGCCTGCTCCTGCTTGTACTTGCGGTTGAGCTCCTTGCACTTATCCGACAGATCGGCGTAGGCGGCTTGGGCGTCGAGCCGGGCCTGGTCCTGGCGGTCCAGGGCATCGAGACGCTCACCCTCGACTTCGCGCAGTTCGGCCTCCACCACCGTGAGCTCCTCCTGGAATCTCGCCAGGTCGGCCTCCAGCGCGGCCAGAGCGGACAGTGACGCCTGATCGTCCTCGGCGGCGGCGGCCAGCATCTCGGCGCTCGACATGGCTTCCCCGACATTGGTGACTGACAAGAGCAGGCCGGGGGCGGCGGTGGTCCCCCGCATGTACATCTCGACGGCCTTCTCCTCGGCGGCGACCGCCAGGTCGTCGGTGGAGGCCTGCCGGGAGTCGATGGCTCCGGAGATGTTGACCTGTTGACGCTCGACACGCGCCACGTCGTTGGCCGCCTCCTCGTAGGAGAGCGAGGCCTCGACGAAGCGTTCTTCGGCGTCTTGGAAGGCGGCGTAAGCCGCCTCCGAGTCCTCGCACGCGGCCTCGACCTGCGACTTGGTCACCGACACGGCGGCGAGCGGCCAGGCGAGGATCAATACGAGTATGCCGGGGATCAGACGGCGAACGGCAGGGGCGCGTCGCATGAACGGCGCCAGGGTAACCGAAGGCGAACGGCCGATGCCAGCTCAACCGGCAATCGGTTGCAGGCCCGCCCAGGTCAGAGAACGAGGCGGATGATCGGGAAGTAGAGGGCGGCGGCGAGGAGCGCCCCGTCGAAGGGCCGAAAAAAGCCCGGGACCTTGTCGGCCAACGCCACCGTACCGGTCCGGAGCAGCGCCCCGAGACCCCGACCGGCGACCAGCGTCACCGCCAGGCCCAGGCCGACCAGCAGGTATCCGGCGACGTCGAGATCACGGATGAAGGCGGTCGCCACCGAGACGACGATGGCGGTAAGGGCAGTGACCGTGTAGGGATCCAGATAGGGCAGCTGGGAGACGTTGTCGGCGACCGCCCCGAACAGCGTGGCGAGGATCACGACGAGCAGGAACACATCGACCGCCTCTGGATCGGGAGAGGCGCCCGAGCGGGCCAGCACCAGCGAGCCGACGGCGGCCGACGCCAGCATCGCCACCATCACCCCGGGGGCGACGGCGTCAACCGACCGGTATCCGGCCAGTCCGACTCCCCAGGCAAGGACTAGCACTACGGCGAGGGCGAGGGCTACCGCCAGTCCGGCGGCTCCCATCGACTCGGAGATGACGGCTCCCGCCACCGCCCCGAGGACCACCGCGACGGCGGGGAAGATGCGCCCCCGGAGTTCGACCTGCTGGGCGATGTCTATCACCCACAGACCAACGGCTCCGACGAGACCGGCCGCCCACCAGGCAGCGTCGCCGCGCAGGTTCAGGAAGACCAGCACCAGCGCGGCCACTATCGGAATGGCCAGCGCCACCTCGGGAGAGGCGGCGACGATGGTAGCCCCACCCGACACGGGCGGGAGGAGGGCGACCTCATCATCGGGGGCGACGGGGTCGTCCATCGCCGCCTCCTCGCCGTTGCGCCACACCCGGGCCGTGCTCACGGCGGCCACGAACTCGGGACCGAACTTCTCGCCGGCTGCCTCGATGACCTCTCCGACCGTCCTCCCCTCGATCTCGACGCGCGAATCGCCCGCCAGTTCCCGCAGCCGGGCAAAGAGTCGTACGGTCGCCATCGGTTGGGAGCGTACCGGGTTTGTGTGACGAATAACCGATCGGCTTCCGGAAGGGGTGGGAGGCCGCTCATCGATGACTTAGGCTGGGCGGGTGTTGGCCGCAGCCCTCCCACCTCCATGACCAGCCCTCCGATCATCGCCGTCGATGTGCCTGAAGTGGGCGATCCCCGCCTCAAGTCCTGGGCCAAGGTGGTCGAATCGGTGGACGAGGCCAAGAGCTCCGGATGGGCTTTCGAAGGGCCGTTCATCGCCACCGGAGGCATCCAGGACGTGGCCGTCGGATCGGTGCTTTTGGTCTACGGTGAACGCGGGTCCCGGGCCAATCCGCGTCCGGTCGCTTCGGTCTACACCGTCAACCCCGACACGACGCTGAGCCACCACGCCGACGCCAGCGGCGGGGCATGGGCTCGCACCCTGCGGGACAAGGTGGCGGAGCTGCTCTCGGTCGACCTGACGCCCCCGTGGCAGGAGATGGTCGACCTGTCGCTGGTGCCCGACGAGGACTTGCTGGCGGAGGCCCGCCGACGCAACCTCATCTGAGCTGCTCACCGTTCAGGCCGGCCGAGCCACTAGTTTCAAACCCATGATCGCGATTCAGGTGAAAGAGACGGGCGGGGCTGAGACGTTGGAGATGGTCGACCAGGCCGAACCGGAGATCCAGCCGAGCCATCTGGTGGTGGCGGTCGCCGCCGCCGGCGTCAACTTCATCGACACCTACCAGCGAGGCGGCCTCTACCCGATGGAGATGCCGTTCGTGCTGGGCATGGAGGGAGCCGGGCGGGTGGTAGAAGTCGGCGACGGCGTGGGCGACGTGTCGGTGGGGGACGTCGTCGCCTGGGCGGACGTGCAGGGAAGTTACGCCCAGTACGCCCTGATCCCCCGCGACCGGGCCGTGATCGTTCCCGGCGACGTCGCCCCCGAGACGGCGGCGGCGGCGATGCTCCAGGGCCTCACCGCCCACTACCTCGCTACGTCCACATTCCCCCTCGAGGCGGGCCACCGCTGTTTGATCCACGCTGGGGCCGGTGGCGTCGGACGTCTCCTGATCCAGATAGCCAAGCGGATCGGAGCCGAGGTCTTCACCACCGTGGGTAGCGACGAAAAGGCACAGGTGGCTTCCGCCGCGGGTCCCGACCACGTCATCAACTACCGCCAGCGGCCGTTCTCCGAGGCAGTGGAGGAGATAGCCGGCACCCGGCCCCTCGATGTGGTGTATGACGGGGTGGGGGCGAGCACCTTCGAGGACGGCCTGGGCCTGCTCAAGAGGCGGGGGATGATGGTGAGCTTCGGCAACGCCTCCGGGGCGGTACCGCCCATCTCACCACTCGTTCTTTCCAGAAACGGCTCTCTCTACCTCACGCGCCCGACGCTGGGCCATTACATCGGGGAACGCCCGGAGCTGGAGGCCAGGGCCGCCGACCTGTTCCAGTGGATCGAGGAAAGTTCGCTCGACGTGCTGGTCGGGAACCGCTATCCGCTCAACGACGCCGCCCAGGCCCACCAGGATCTCGAGGGTCGGGCGACCACCGGAAAGTCGCTCCTGATCCCCTGATCTTGACCGATCCCGACGGAGGGATCAGCCGGTCACCGCCTCGACCAGGCCACCCGGCTGCACCGGCGCCGCCTCCGCCTCGGGGAACTGCTGTGCCAATGCCTCGGCGTCGGAAGTAGAGATGTCGACGGCGATGACGGTGACGGCGGCGTCCACCTCGTCGAGGCGGGACAGAGCTACCAGCGCTGGGTCGGTGGCCCGGCGGGCCCAGATACCCCGTGCAGTCCCCGGGACCGACGCCGCCAGCCGGTAGGCCTCCAGGGTTTCGGCTCCCTGACAGTCGGCCCAGGAGGGGCATTCGGCCACGAAACGGGATTCGGCCCTGGGAGAAGCACCGCTGAAGGTGTAGGCGGCGGCCTCGCCCAGGCCCAACGGCATGCCCTCGAACGAGTGCCATTCGCCATCCGGCACGGGAAGGGCCGAAGTGTCGACCAGGATCAGCCGTCCCACCAGGTCGGGGCGGATCACGGCCAGCTCGGTCGCCACTTCGCCACCCCACCCGAAGCCGACGACTTCCAGGTCCACCAGTCCGGACTCTTCGAGCAAGGAGGCAAGGGTCTCGGCATGCCCGGTGGTGGAGAGGCGACGACCCGGTTCATCTGGCCGGGAGCTGAAGCCAAAGCCTTCGAGGTCGGGGACGGTGACGCGGCGGCCGGTGGAGGCCAGCTCTTCGGCGATGCCGATCAGCGGCACGCCGCCCGCCACGGTGTCGTAATGGACGAGGAGAGTGTCGGTTCCCTCGCCCACGGTCCTGACGTGGAGCACCGCACCAGGTACGGCCACGTGCCGGCCGGGGGCGTGGATCGAGGGATCCGAACGTTGGATCGCTGCGGCCTGCTGATTCGTGGCCGTAGCCCAAATGACCACGGCGAAGACTGCCAGCAGCACCAGCAATCCAACGAAACGGCCGACGATGTTGGCCGCCCGTCGCTCTTTGGGCGGTTCACGCAGTGTCACGACGCTTGCTTATCGAGGAACGTGTCCCGGCAGGGTACCTTGGGGGGTCGCCGATAACAGGCGTGACGTTTCCGGATCGGGAGGAGGGGCGGGCCATGGCAGATGCGGCACATCGGGGAACACACCACCTCGATCACGTGGTCGTCGTGGTCGGCGACCTCGACGTGGCCACCGACGCCCTCGAGGAGGTGGGCTTCTTCGTCACCGGCCGCTCGGACCACCCCTATGGGACCTCCAACCGCCTCGTCATGCTCGACGACACGTACCTGGAGTTCCTGAGCGTCACCGACCGTTCGGCGGTTCCCGAGTCGGGCTTCGCGCGCTTCGTCTCAGATTCCATCGACGCCGGTCGGCTGGGCCCGCGACTGATCGCCTTCAGGACAGATGACCCCTCGGGCGAACGGGGGCGGCTGCTCGACGCAGGATTCAGCGTTCCAGAGCCGCTTCGCTTCGGGCGCCAAGCCGCCATGCCCGACGGCACTCGCCGGGCCGTCGAGTTCGAGGTCGTCGTTCCCGAGTTGGCGTCGCTGACGGTCGGAGGCATCTACTGCCGCCATCTCACGCCGGAGGCGGTTTGGGACCCGTCGACCCTCGAGCATCCCAACGGCGCCCGCCGCCTGACGGAGGTGACCATTCCCGATGCGGGACCCGAGGGATGGAAGCGGCTCGCCATGCTGGCCGGGGCGTCGGCAGCCCCGCCGATCGACCTGTCCGGCGTCTGTCTCCTGGAAGGCGCGGCGCAGCTGGTGGTCGAGGGAACGGCGACGGGGAGGGCATCAGTCGACGGCACGGTGGTCGAAGTTCGGTCATCACCGGACGCATCCGTATGAGAGAGACCTTCCTGGCGACCGTCGACTCGGCCCGTCCCCTACTCGACCACCCGGCCTTGCCGCAACGCTGGAATGACCCCAGCGCCCTGGAGCGGATGACGATCGGTGCCCTCACCGCCCATCTCTCCCGGGCCGTGAAGCTCGTTCCCCGCTATCTCGACACGCGGGCCGAGCCGCCCTATCGCGATGCCCCCGGCTATTTCCTCTCGTTCGCCGGACAGATCGACACCGACCTCGACTCGGAGATCGCCGTCGCCGTCCGTTCCCGCGCCGAAGAACAGAGCGCCGCCGGCTTATCGGCGGTGCTCATCGGCTGGGACACCGCCCGGCGCGAGTTGGACACTCGACTGACACCCGGGACCGAAGAGCGGGGCATCTCCGTACTGGGCTCATCGATGCGCGTGGCCGACTACCTGGTTACCCGGACCGTGGAACTCGTCATCCACAGCGACGACCTGGCCGCTTCGCTGGGCGTGGATCCTCCCGACTTCGATGGGGAAGCGTTCTCCGCCGTGATCTCATGCCTGATCGAGATGGCCGCACGCCGTAGCTCGCCTCTGGCCCTCATCCGGGCCATGACCCGGGTCGAACGGTCGGATCCGGGCGTGCTCCGGGTGCTGTGAATAGGCTTGGGTCGTGAGCCCAGCGGCCATCATCGTTGCCATCGTTTTCGGGGCTCTGGTCGGCTGGGGTCTTGGTTTCAGGCTGGCCGATCCGCGGCCCGGGTTGGTGGCGCTGGTCGGCGGCGGCGTGATCGGGGGAGTGATCCTCGTGGCCTCCCTCGGCCCTGACCCGGCCATTTCGGGAGGATCTCTCGTCTTGGGCTGCACCGCCGGGCTCGTCGGCCTGGTCCCCCGCCTCCGAAAAACCGCCTGACCGGATTGGCCTCGACCGGCGATAGCCTGTCTCCCAATGCAGATCGGGACGAAAGCACCCTGGGGCACCGCGCCGACGGTCTACGAAGAGATAGGCGGGGATGAGACGGTCCGACGGCTGGCCGACGCCTTCTACGACGCCGTCGAGGCCGATTCGCCCGCCATCCGCGCCATGCTGCCCGCCAGCACCCGGGTCTCCCGACAAAAGCTCTACGAGTTCCTGAGCGGGTGGATGGGGGGACCCCCCTTGTATTGGGAGCGCCGCGGCCACCCCGCGCTGCGTATGCGGCACGCCCCCTTCCCGATCGACGAAGCAGCGGCAGGCGAGTGGGCCGAATGCATGCGCACCGCCTTGGGCAAATGTGAGATTCCCGAACCCGCCCGCTCGTGGCTCGCCGAGGAACTGACTCGGGTGGCGGTCATGCTCCGCAACCGGGCCTGATCCTCAACCCGGGCGCCGCGGCTCGATGTGGCTGTGGCGGGGATATGCCGGACGATGGGCGGCGTCGTCCAGGTGAACCTGATCCGTCAGGTCGCCGACGTCGAAGCCGTAGGCGGCCGCCAGATTGTCGGCAGTGAACACCGTCGCCGGCGCGCCTTGGGCGACTACCCGGTTCGCCAGGAGGATGACATGGTCGGCCCGTCGGGCTTCGGCGAAGTCGTGGGTGGTGACGACGACAGGTCGTCCCGCCTCCCGTTCTTCGGCCACCACCTCGTGGATTTCCTGGATCGAGACCACATCGAGGGCGGTGGTCGGCTCGTCCATCAACAGCAGATCCCTCGGTTGAACGAGTCCCTGGGCCACGAATACTCGTTGGCGCTGGCCACCGGACAACTCGCGAAGGTGAAGCCCGGACACGCTTTCCAGGTCGAGGCGGGCCAGTGCCTCATCGACGGCGTCGCGGTCCGCCTGCCCGAGAGGCCGCACCATCCCCATGGCGGCGTAGCGGCCCATCGTCACCACTTCCCTCACTGTGACGGGTAGGGCGTCGTTGACCCGGGTGCTCTGGGGGACGAGCGCAACGCGCGAGCGCACGGCGCGGGGCACATCACCCAGCACCGTGAGGGTGCCGGCCGACAGCCGGTGGAGACCGGCGACGGCGGCCAGCACCGACGACTTGCCGGACCCGTTGGGTCCGATGAGAACCGTCAGACCCCCAGCCGGCACCTCGAAGTTCGACTCGGCGAGAGCCAGCCGGTCCCCGTAGGTCAGGACGACGCCCGAACCGCTGACGGGCGGGCGGCTCATGGCCGGCACGCCGGGCACAGCCCTTCCACTTCTAGGTTGTGGCCGGTTTCGGCCCAACCGGTGACGCCGGCCGCTCGCCTCGCCAGCCGATCGAGCAATTCCTCCTCGGCGGCGTCCAGCTTCACATCTTCGACCGTGCCGCACTGGACACAGACGACATGGTGGTGATGGCCCGTGAGCCATTCGGCCAACTCGAACCGGGCCAGTCCGTCGGCGTCGTGGTGGCGCTCTAAGACGCCGGCCTCATCCAGAACCGTGAGTGAGCGGTAGAGCGACGACAACGGCACCTTCATCCGCTCCTGGAGGTCGGCCGCCGACTCCGGCCCGTCGACACGTACCAGTTCCGTCACCACCGATTGGCGACCTCTGGTGTAGCGGATGTCGTGCTCGCTCAGGCGCCGCCGCACCGCTTCATGCAGCTCGGCGGAGTGGGCGCTGGCCGTTTCGGGCACCGGAGGATCCTTCTCGACGTGGTACGCTGATGATATCAGTTCTCATTCTCATTTGATGCGGTGTCTCGGTCTGGTCCTCCTCGTGTCGGGCCTTGTGTCAGCCTGTGCCGAGGCCGGGTTGGACGACTCGGATCTGGTGGTGGTGACCACTACCAACATCCTGGGTGACGTCGTTTCGGAGTTGGTCGCCGATGCCGGCCAGGTCGAGGTGATGATCGAGCCGGGCGTGGACCCCCACGACTTCTCTCCCTCGGCGTCCCAGGGCGGACTCCTCCGGTCGGCCGATCTCGTAGTGGCCAACGGGCTCGGGCTGGAGGCCGGAATGACCGAAGCCCTGGCGGCGGCCGAGGCAGAGGGAGCCAATGTCCTGACGCTGGCCGATGAGCTCCAACCGCTTCGGTTCGGTTCCGACGATCTCGACCCTCACTTCTTCCTGGACCCCGTGCGGATGGCCGACGCCGTCGGCCTCATCTCCGCCGCCCTCGCCGAAGTCGATCACACCACCGACTGGGCGGCTCCAGCCGAGTCTCTGGAGGCGGACCTCGCATCTCTCCACCGGGAGATCGAAGACCATCTGGCCGGGATCCCGCCGGAAAGTCGGAAGCTCGTAACGAATCACGACTCACTGGGCTATTTCGCCGACCGCTACGGGTTCGAGATAGTGGGTACGGTGATCCCGGCGGGGAGCACTCTGGCCGAGCCGAGTGCTTCCGACCTCGCCGATCTCGTCGACGTCCTCCGCCGGGAGGGCCTCACGGCCATCTTCGCCGAGACGACCGCCCCGGCCGCTCTGGCCGAGGCCGTCGCCGCCGAGCTGGGCGATGCGGAAGTCCATGAGCTCCACACCGAATCCGTTGGACCCCCCGGATCCGACACGGACAGCTATTCGAAGATGATGCGGGCCAACGCCGCCATCATCGCCTCGGCATTGGGAGGATGAGCGCCTTGGAGTGGTTGACAGAGCCGTTCTCCCAACTCTTCATGCAGCGCGCCCTGGCGGCGGCGATGCTGGCGGCGGTCGCCACCGCCTTGGTCGGCACGTGGGTGGTGCTGCGCGGTCTCACCTTCATGGGCGACGCCCTCGCTCACGGTGTCCTTCCGGGCATCGCCCTCGGCGTGCTGTGGGGCTTCGATCTCACGCTGGGAGCCGCCATCTCGGCATTGGTGATGGTCGTGGGCATCAATGCGGTCCACCGGCGTTCCCGCCTCAACGAGGACGCCGGGATCGGCCTGCTCTTCGTGGGGATGCTGGCGATCGGAGTGGTGATCATCTCCCGTACGTCGAGCTACTCGGGAAGCCTCACCGACATCCTCTTCGGCGACGCACTCGGCGCCACCACAACTGACCTCATCACGCTGGGAGTCGCCCTGGCGATCGTCGGGGCGGTGACCGTCGTCTTTTACCGCTCGTTCCTGGTGCTGTCGTTCAACGACCAGAAGGCCGAGATGCTGGAGCTGCATCCGCGTCTCGCTCACATCGTGATGCTGAGCCTCATCACGGTGGCGGTGGTCGCATCCTTCGAGACTGTTGGCACACTTCTCGTCTTTGGCCTGCTGGTGGCGCCGCCGGCAACGGCGTCACTGCTCGTCCGCCGCGTTCCGGCGATGATGGGCGTGGCCGGCCTCCTGGGGATGATGTCGGTGGTCATGGGCCTGCTGGTCTCGTGGCATGCCGACACCGCCGCCAGCGCCACGATGGCGGCCGTGGCGGTGATGCTGTTCTTCCTGGTCTTGCTGGTCCGCCCGAACGCCTCGACGTGACGCCGGGCTTCTTTGGACGGGGGCGATCGTCTTCCCCGTTCTTTCGACGCTGACGGTCGGAAGACCGACGCTGCCGTATACGCGCGTTGAGATCCGACGTCAATCAAGCAAACTGGGAAAACAGAGCCGGGTCCGCGGACGATTCCGCTATCGGCCCAACGTCACCAGGATCCGGGGCCGTCGGTCCTCGAGGAGGAGAAGGAACGTGTCGATGAGAAGGATCAAACCGGCCAGCTCCATCACTTCTTCCGTCGTGGCCAGCAGGAAGAACCCCGCGCCGTCCCGGGCCGCCGTGCCGGCGAACAGACCGGCCACCATCTCGAGACCCACGGCCCCGCCGACGAAGAGGGCCGCTGCCAGCACCACCCTTCCCTTGGCCGGAGCGCGGAGGGCGAGGACGAAACGGCCGTAGGCGACGGTGAGCACCACGACTCCGATCAGGGCGGGAACGACCCAGCCGTAGTAGAAGAGACCCGACAGGTCCAGCGCGGCGCGGAGAGGACCAGCCGTCGCCTCGTGCAGGGCGGCGACCTCGTCCACCGACAGCACCGCCATGATGGCGGCAAGAACGTACCAGTGGCGTGCGTAGCTCCCTTCCCGCCGGTGCTCGTCCCGACCGAGCACCGCCGAAAGTCCAGCGGCTCCGGTCATGAGCACGGCTGCCAGCCAGGTGGGAAAGGCATTCTCGGCGTCGACGTTGGCGAGGCGCCGCCACAGCGTCTCGCCGGGCAGGTCGAGCGAGTCGGTCGACCACCAGAAGAGATGGAGAGCGATGATCACGAGAACCAGCCCGACGAGGCTGCGAGTGAGTCTGCGTCGCCGCAGGTGCAGTTCGAGCTCTGGAGCGTGCAACCCGCCTCCTCCGTTCGCCGGAAGCATAGGACCGGAGCCGTCTAGGGTTCCGGCATGGCGGAAGGAGAGCACGGCTGGTCGTGGCTGTTCGGGACGCTCTACGCCATCCTGTCGCGGAATCCGGCCTCCAACCGAGTCGTCGCCGAGGAGGCGGCGCTGCAGCCAGGCGAGCGGGTCCTGGATGTGGGATGCGGTTCCGGGGCGGCCATGGTGGCGGCGGCCGAGATCGTAGGACAAGAGAATGTGGTGGGGGTGGACCCGACCGGACCGCTGGCCAAGAAGGCGCAGAGGCGGCTTCCTCAGGCCCGCGTGGAGGTTGCTGCCGCCGAGCAGCTGCCCTTCGACGATGACACCTTCGACGTCGCGTGGACCATCGCCTCCCACCACCACTGGGAGGAACCGGCCACCGGTCGGGCCGAGTTGGCTCGAGTCCTGGTTCCCGGAGGACGCGTCCTGCTGGCCGAAAGACTGATGAGACGGGAAGATGGCCACGGGCTGACCGAAGGAGAAGCCCGGCGGCTGATGACCGACCTCGAGGCAGCGGGGTTCGAGAACGTCGAGCTCGTCCGCCAGAAGATCAAGTGGTACTCCTTTCTGATCTTGAAGGGTCGTCGTCCGAAGGCGAACTGACCGCGCTGTTTCGTTTTCCCGACCCCCCTTGGATGGGGTAGCTTCCCTTCTACGTCCTCGTCGGGTGGTCCCAGGGCCGCCCGCACTTCCCCGATCACGGCCTCTGCCAGCCGATTTCGCCTCGCGCGAAAACAATTCGCACGGAATCCGTTGACGGATGACATCGATGTAATTACATTGGTGTGTTCACCCCAAGATGTGGTGTCTGCGGCGCACGCGACCACAACATCTTGTGGTCGAGGCACGTTGGCGAGATCGGAAGTCGAATTCGGAAGGGAGAGCGCCATGAGCGTCGGTCTGCAGATCACTCGTCGTTTCACCGAGGAGGGAAAGGACCCTTACGGCACGATCGAGTGGTCGCGGCGAGACAGCCGCATCACCAACCCCGACGGGTCCGTGGTGTTCGAGATGAAAGACGCCGAGATCCCGGCGGGTTGGTCGCAGGTGGCGGCCGACATCATGGTCTCCAAGTACTTCCGTAAGGCCGGTGTGCCCCAACGGGATGACGACGGCGAACTGATCCGGGACGAGAACGGCGACGTGGTCACGGGTCCCGAGCAGTCAGCCCGCCAGGTCTTCGACCGCCTCGCCAGCACCTGGCGTCACTGGGGCGAGAAGGGCGGCTACTTCGCCGGGCCCGAGGACGCCGAGGCATTCGAAGACGAGCTCAAATACATGCTGGCCGCCCAGATGGCCGCTCCCAACAGCCCCCAGTGGTTCAACACCGGCCTCAACCATGCCTACGGCATCACCGGACCCGCCCAGGGTTTCTGGTACGTCGATCCCGAGACGGAAGAGCTCACCTCCTCGCCCGACTCGTACTCGAGGCCGGCGCCCCACGCATGCTTCCCGGCGGATACGAGAATCACGACGTCCGACGGCTTCTCACCAATTGAGAAAATCGAGCCCGGGGATGAGGTTTTGACCCACATAGGGCGTTACCGGCGCGTCACGCAGGTGATGCAGCGCCAGGTCGACGAGGAGCTGGTGAAGCTGAAGATCAGCAAGCTCACCGCTACCGACCTCACTGCCACCGCCAATCATCCGGTTCTCGCTGTGGCCGGTCAGGACGCACGTCGCCTTCGGCGCACGGCGCCGGAGGACATTCATGCTTCTTGGGTTGAGGCAGGAGAGCTTCGAGTGGGCGACTATGTGGTTGTTGCTCATCCCCGACCAGCTGGCTTCGTTCCTGAAGCCGCTGACCTCTCCACGTTCGTAGGCCCCAACTACTCGGTGGATGACGAGACGATCACCACTCGCAACGCGGCACATCACCCCTCGATAAAACGATTCATCTCATTCGATGATCCCGCTCTCATGCGCCTCTTTGGCCGTTGGCTGGGCGACGGCAGCCTCGGCCGCGAAAGCCGAGACGGTGAACTTTCCGGAGTCCATTTCGTCTTCGACGCCGACGACCGAACAGCGATGGAGGATGTGTCGAACCTGATGCAGGAGCATTTCGGCGTCGACGCCCCCATTGAGTACGCCAAACGGCAGAGGACTGCGCATCTCCGCTACATCCGCCGTCCGCTCGCTCGCTGGTTCGAAGCTACTTTCGGCGAGGGATTCGCAGGAAAGAGCCTTCCCGGTTGGGTCTTTGAGATGCCTGCCGCACATCGCCTACAGCTTCTGGTTGGACTGTTTGCATCCGATGGCTGCGTACTCGATCAGGCAGCTTCCAAGAGCCTCTGCTTTGATCACTCGAACCAGAATCTGGCTGAAGGCGTCTGGCGCCTTGCCCGATCGCTCGGCTACTCACCCGCCCTCATCGGCGGAACGGTTCGCGTCGGCGGCTCGGCACCCCATTTCCGGGTTCAGATCTCGGTCAAGGACGCGCCCGATCTGGCGGAGCTCTGCGGCGTCGAAATCCCGACGGGAAGACGGGAGCAACGCGAGCTCCACCTGGCCGACGGGAACGTCGCCTATCGAGTTCGAGCCGTGGAGCGAGAGCCGTTTTACGGCACCGTTTACAACTTCCAAGTCGAAGAGGACGAGTCCTATGTGGCCAACGGAGTCGCGGTCCACAATTGCTTCATACTTGGGGTGAAGGACGACCTGGTCAACCCGGGTGGGATCATGGACCTGTGGACCCGCGAGGCCCGGATCTTCAAGTTCGGCAGCGGTGCCGGCTCCAATTTCTCCCAGATCCGCGGTGAGAACGAGCTCCTTTCCGGCGGAGGCAAGTCCTCCGGCGTGATGAGTTTCCTCAAGATCGGCGACCGAGCTGCCGGAGCCATCAAGTCGGGGGGCACGACGCGTAGGGCCGCCAAGATGGTGATCCTCGACGTGGACCATCCGGACATCGAGGCCTTCGTGGACTGGAAGAAGGTCGAAGAGGACAAGGCCCGCCTGCTCATCCAGCACGGCGGCTTCCCGGCCGACTTCAACGGCGAGGCCTACGCCACCGTCTCGGGCCAGAACTCCAACAACTCGGTCCGCGTCTCGAACGACTTCATCCAGACGGTCCTCGAAGACGGCGACTGGGAACTGAGGGAGCGCACCACCGGCCAGACCCGCAAGACGATCAAGGCTCGCGACCTGTGGCAGCGGATCGCCCGGGCGGCGTGGGCCTGCGCCGACCCCGGCCTCCAGTTCGACACGACGATCAACGAGTGGCACACGTCGCCGGCAGGTGGACGGATAAATGCATCCAACCCCTGCTCCGAGTATCTGTTTCTTGACGACACTGCCTGCAACCTAGCCAGCATCAATCTGGTCAGATTCGAGACACCCGACGGGAACTTCGACATCGATTCCTACCGTCATGCGATCCGTATTTGGACGCTGGTGCTGGAGATCTCGGTGGCAATGGCGCACTTTCCATCAGCTGAGATCGCCCAGGGTTCGTACGACTACCGCACGCTCGGCCTCGGCTACGCCAACCTGGGGTCACTCCTCATGCGGAGGGGCATCGCCTATGACTCCGATGAGGGCCGGGCAATCGCTGGCGCTCTCACCGCAATCCTGACCGGGCATTCCTACGCCACGTCGGCGGAGATGGCCTCGGCGATCGGGCCGTTCCCCAAGTACTGGGAGAACGCCGAGGCCATGTTGCGGGTGATCCGCAACCATCGTAGGGCTGCATATAACGATCCCGATTACGAGGACATTTCCCACAAGGTATTGGGGATTGACTCCCATCTCGCACCGGCTGATTTGGTCGCAGCTGCTCGAGACTCCTGGGATCGTGCTCTCCAAATAGGCGAGCAATACGGTTACCGCAACGCGCAAGCCAGTGTGCTCGCTCCCACCGGCACAATCGGGTTGCTACTCGATTGTGACACCACCGGGGTCGAGCCGGATTTCTCTCTGGTCAAGTTCAAGAAGCTGGCCGGCGGCGGGTACTTCAAGATCGCCAACCAGTCGGTCGCTCCGGCGCTACGCCATCTCGGCTATGCCGATGACGAGATCTCCGACATCGTGACCTACATCGTCGGCACCTCGTCGCTCGACGGCGCCCCGCACATCAATCGGGAGACGCTGGCCGAGAAAGGCTTCACGGCCGAGGAAATCGACAAGTTCCAGGCGGCTCTGCCTTCGGTGTTCGAGCTGCGTCACGCCTTCAACGTGTTCACCGTCGGCGAGGAGGCGCTCCAGCGCCTCGGCCTCACGCCGGACGACTACACCGCCTGGGACTTCGACCTGCTCGCTGCGCTGGGCTTTTCGCGCCAGGAGATCCAGGAAGCCAACGATCACGTCTGCGGCCGCCAGACCATCGAAGGTGCTCCGCAACTCCGCGACGAGCACCTGTCGGTGTTCGACACGGCCAACAAGAACGGCCGCTACGGGACGAGGTTCATCCATCACACCGGGCACATCAAGATGATGGCGGCGGCCCAGCCGTTCATCTCGGGCGCAATCTCCAAGACGATCAACATGCCCCACGAGGTGACTCCGGAGGAGATCGAGGACGCCTACCACATGTCCTGGGAACTGGGCCTGAAGGCGATGGCGCTGTACCGGGACGGCTCCAAGGCTGCCCAACCTCTCAACTCCAAGTCGGACGACGGCGTCTCCGAAGAGGAGGACGAGACGGTCACCCAGGCGATGGAGGCTGAGGCGAAGATCCACTGGGGCAACATCCCCGCCGGGCTCTCCCCCACCCAGGCGTACGCCTCGGGGATGAAGCCGCCCCGGTTCCTGCTACCCGCCAGGCGGTCCGGCTACAACCAGGAGGCCCGGGTGGGAGGACACAAGGTCTTCCTCCGCACCGGCGAGTACGAGGACGGCACCCTGGGTGAGATTTTCATCGACCTCGCCAAGGAAGGGGCCACTCTCAAGGGCATCCTCTCCTGCTTCGCCATTGCGGTCAGCAAGGGCCTGCAGTACGGGGTGCCGCTCGAGGAGTTCGTCGACACCTTCACGTTCCAGACTTTCGAGCCGCGCGGCCTGGTCGAGGGCCATCCCAACATCAAGATGGCCAACTCGATCATCGACTACGTGTTCCGCAGTCTGGGAGTGGAGTACCTGCAGCGCGACGAGCTGGCGCAGGTACCGCCCAACCGGGACATGGAGCTGCCCGAGCCGAAGAAGGGTGTGGCGGCCGAGGCCGGCTACCAGCTGGAGCTCGACGACGCCATGGCCGACTCGGACGTAGCGGCGGTGCAGGCGGCGGCCCGGTTCGCCGATTCACCGGCGACCAGCGAGTCGCTGCCCCAACCGGCGAAGGCGACGGTGGCGGTCATCGACGCCGGCACGGCGAGCATGCAGTCGGCCCTCGGCGAGATGATGGGCGACGCCCCACTGTGCGACACATGCGGTCACATCACCGTTCGCAACGGCTCTTGTTACAAGTGCCTGAACTGCGGTAACAGCCTCGGCTGCAGCTGACTCCGGGCGGAAGTCAATCGAATCATCGCAACGTGTTCCGTGTGCAGCCATCCACACCAGGTGTGGATCCAGACACACTGAACCCAGCGGTCATCCCACCGACGATGAGGATTTGCTTTCGCTCCGGAGATCGGTGCACCAGCATGGAGCCATGGCACAGACGAGAAGCGCTCTAGAGATCCACCCGGTTACCCCCGACCGTTGGAGCGACATGGTGGAATTGTTCGAACGGCCGGGGCCACGGGGCGGCTGGTCCCGGACCGGTGCGTGCTACTGCATGTTCTGGCGGTTGCCCCCCTCCGAGTACGAGGAGAACTTCCGCCGTCGCTCCCTGGACAACGTCACCGGAGGCCCCAACAAAAGCCTCATGGGCGATATCGTCGCCGCCAACCGGATACCGGGACTACTTGGCTACGAGGAGCAGACGCCAGTGGGCTGGGTGTCGGTGACACCCAGATCCGAACTCCTTCGTCACAACCACGTGCCGGCTCCGGGAGCAACCGAGGAACCGGCCGACGCCCGGCCCTGGGCCATCTCTTGCTTCTACGTCCACCGCTCGTATCAACGCTCCCACGTCGGCGAGCAGCTATTGGGGGCGGCACTGGAATGGGCCCTCGACCATGGAGCCACCTCAGTCGAGGGATACCCGGTCAGGATCGGAAGCGTCGACCCCTACACCGGATACGACGAGATGTTCGAGGCAGCCGGGTTCCAGCTGGCCAAGGCGGGACGCGGCCGCGGCCGAGCCCTGTGGCGACTCACCGTCTAGCGATCGACCCGGAACAGCTCCCACTCTCCCGGAACACCCTTCAGGGCGTGGCGGCCCCGTCCGGAGAAGCGAAACTCCGACCCGATGAGGAGCTCCTTTACTGTCTGGGAGACCCACACCTCGCCCGGCGCCGCCTGGCTCGCCACCCGGGCTCCGAGATGAACCGCCAATCCGACGAGGTCGGCGTCGTGTACGACTACCTCACCGCTGTGCACGCCGACCCGTACTTCGAGGCCGCCCTGTCGGGTCACCTCCTGCAACGCCAGCCCAAACCTCAGCGCAGCTGACGGGCTCTCGAAGGATACGAGGAAGCCGTCGCCGGCCGTGTCGATCTCGGTACCGCCATGGCGGGCGATGAGACGCCGCGCCTCCCGGCGATGATCCTCCAGGAGGTCCCGCCAGCGTCGGTCCCCCACGGCGGCCACCCGCTCGGTAGATCCGACGATATCGCTGAAGACGACCGTGAGCACCCGTCGGCTCCCACCGCCGCCGGTCCGTGTGCCGACCAGGAACTCCTCGATCTCGTCCATCAGGGCATCGACGTCGCCCAGATATCCCGGTACCTCGTCGCCGGCTAGTTCGACATAGCGGCCCTGCGGCAAATGTTCCGCCAACCAGCGCACGCCGGCGGTGGGAACGAAAGAGGCTTCAGAGCGATGCAGGACCAGAGCCGGGACCGACACAGAGTCGAGCAGTTCCCGGACGTCGGTTGATATCGTTCGGCGGAGGAGGTTGGCCGCCATGCTGGGGGTAGCTGCCATCCGTTCCATACGCATGAACCAGTTGCGCACCCGGTCATCCGCCTCGACCGATGGAGCGATCATCGGTAGCAACACCGCCTGGCCCCAACTCCCGTTCTCGATGGCGTCCGCCGCCTTCTCGATGATCACCTCGTTCGGCCCCCAGGGGTGCGCCTCGTCAGGCACCGTCGTGGCGAGGGTCTCGCCGAGAATCAGGGCGTCGACCCGGTCCGGATGGAAGGCAGCCACCTCGATGGCGACGGTGGCGGCGTCGACCCAGCCGACCAAAGCCGCCGATTGAATGCCGGCAGCATCCATCACCGCCAGGACATCCTGGGCCAGCTCAGCACCGGTCGGCTCTTGCGACGGCCGGTCGGATAGGCCCGTCCCCCGCTTGTCGAACAGAGCCACCCGTCCGATGCTGGAGAAGCGTTCGATGAACCGGCGAGCCTCGGGCAGTTCCCACAGCATTTCCAGATGGGAGACCCAGCCGATCATGAGAACGATCTCAACCGGACCCTCGCCCACGATTTGATAGGCGATGTCGGCGGTGCCGGACCGGGTGAAACGAACCTCGGGAACAAAAGCCACGGCGCTGAAAGGCTACTCGGCGCCGTGGCTCACTCGTTCTGGCTTCAGCCGATTAGCGGTTCACCCGCTCACCGGCCTGGCGCGCTTCGTCCATGACATCCTCGCCAGCCGAGCGGGCGCTTTCCTTCACTCGCTCCACGCCTTCGCTGGCTGACTGGCGAGCGTCGTCGGCAAGGTCCTTGCCGACATCCTTGACCTCCTCGACAGCCTGGCGAATCTGCGGCTCCATTTCTCGTGCGATGCGGCGCTCCTGGCGTGTTTCCGGCAAGAGCGAGGCGATCAACGCTCCGGCCCCGACCGAGATGAGTCCTACGGCGATCGGGTTGCCCCGTGTCCTTCGCTCGATGTTCTCGGGGGCGTGCCGCACCGAGTCGCCGATCTCGCCGGCTCGGTCCGACATTCTGTCAGTCATACTCCCGTCGCTTTGACCCATGATGTTCTCCTTCAACTCTGTGAGTCGGGTCCTCATCCGATACTTGCCGCGGGCCGCCACGTGGCTCGGATTGACCCGATTCTCGATCTGGTCGACGGTCTCGCTGATGGCGGACCGCCGCTCCTCCATGTCCCTTTTCAGTTCCGTTGCTCTCTCATCCATTGCTTGTCCCTCTCGATCTCGTGAATCGTCTGCTCAGGTGTCCAGTCGGTCTCTTCGACGTTGCGCCGACCGGCCATACCCATTACCGCGGCGGCGATGGCCCAGGCCACCCCGACGATGAGGAAGGCGATCCAGGTCTCCATCAGTTCCGCCAGCCCCCAGGCGAGAGCGAGGGAAAGAACGAGTGCTGCGATCCAACCTGCCGCGGCGGCGCCACCCATCAGTCCGGCCGTCTTTCCCGCCTTCTTGAGGTCGTGGGTGATGTCGAGACGCGCCAACTGGAGATGATCGTTGAACAGGGCGCCCAGCTCGGCTGTCAGCCTGCCTGTGAGGTCTCCCAACGACTGGTCGGGCTCCTTGATCGGATAGGGCTCCCCGTTACGCGTGCTGGAGTCGCGCATGTCCCTCATATGCCGACCCCGCGACGTCCGATCTCCTCCGTCGGCGAAGGGCTACCGATCGGCCGGCTGGCTGTCTGGGTGGACAGCGGGGCCTGAGTCTCGGGCCAGGCCTGGGCGTCACGGTCGTAGCGGGAGCCGTCCTGTTGCATGGCGGACCCGCTCGCCTTGATGACGCGACCCAGGACCATTCCTACACCGACGCCGGCGGCTATGAACATGCCTGGGCGTCGCCGGGCGAAACGCTCGACGTCGTCGACCACACCCTGGAGCCCCTCGTGTTCCAGTTGGTCGGCGAACCGGCCGAGCCGCTCGGCCCCGTCCCGGGTGAGATCGATCAGCATCCCTTGGCTCGTGGCTCCCTCGGCCATCGAGTTGAGCTGATCCGAGGCGTCCCGGAGCGCACCAGCAGCCCGCTTGGTCTGGTCGTCCGCCTGCTGGCGGGCCTTGTGCCGAACGTCGTCGACGACACGGCCCATCTCCTGCCGTGCCTGCTCCCCGACTTCTGACCCTTTCTGCCGGGCTTCCTCGGAAAGGTGCTGGCCTTCCTCCTTGGCCTTGTCGAACTTGGCGTCTTCCCGTCGCGTATCGCTGGTCATTTCTCCTCCTCGTGACCCGATGACGCGGGTATTCCCCTCGGTTCGAGAAGCCAAACCCGCAAAAAAGCGCCCAGTGAAGGGGTTGAGCCGCTGTTCAGAGCCGCGATCGGATGGCGGACGCCATGCGCCTGCCCCGACGGGTTCGGCTGAGGCTCGGCTCGATGGAGGGACCCACCCTCCGTTCGACACCGTCCTGATCGATGTAGCCGATCAGCTGGTAGTAGGAGTCACACGACTGACAGACGATGTGAGTCAGCGGGTAGCTGTCGAGGAATTCCTCGACGGAAGCCAACTCGCCAGCTCCCACCGTCAAGCTCCGCCCATCGGGCGGGCAGGCGCACTCCATGAAAAATGCCAGCACCACAAGAGAGAATCTAGAGAGGGCAGGTGATGGCGGCCGTAGGTCGATTGGCCCGATTCGGATACTGCAGCTTTGCGGGCCGGGGTATGGCACGATCAATCGGTGAGCCTCAGCTCTCCCCTGTCGCTCCCTCAGCGCGACCGCCGCCGCCTGGGCGGAGCCCTGTGGCACTTGGCCGACCTGGTACAGGCGGCCGAGCGGAGGCGTTCCTTCCGGGCGAAGGCCTTTCGCACCGCCGTGTGGTCCCTCGACGAGCTCTCGACGGATCTGCACGAACCGGCCGAGGAGATGACCTCGATCCCGGGTATTGGCCCGGGCGTCGCCCGCCTCATCGAGGAGTTTCGCGACACCGGGTCGATCGGCGAACTGGAGCGTCTGCGAGTGCGCTTCCCGGCCGAAGTCGTTCGGATGCATCGCTTACCCCGGGCCACGCCAGGAAGGCTCGAAGCACTCAAGCTCGGCCTGGGAGTCGACACGGTGGCTGATCTGCTGGTGGCGATAGAAAATGGAGCGGTGGCGACGATCGAGGGACTCGGACCGGCGACGGTCGATCGGTGGGCCACGATCCTTTCCCTCCCACCCGCCTCCGGCGCGGTTCCTGCCCACACCGCCGCCGTTACGGCGGCGCGTCTCCGTCGGCACCTGATGCGTCATCTCGACGGCGACGAGGTAGTCGTCGCCGGCGAGGTTCGACGCCTGGAGGAGTGGGTGAGTCGAATCGATCTGGTGGTCGTGACCGAGGACCCACAGCCCGCTGCCCGGTTTCTCGAGGAGACGGCGGTGGCCGCCACCTCGGCGGTCGAACCGGGTTGGGCATTGGATCTGGTGACCCACGACCGGATCCCGGTGGCGGTCCGGATGTCCGACCGGCAGGCGGCGGGAACGACGCTGATTCGCTGGACGGGTCCGAAAACGCACGTTGCGGGTCTGGACATCGACGGAGAGGCTCCATTCACTTCGGAGGACGAGGTCTATCAGGCGGTGGGCCGGGATTGGGTGCCGCCGCCTGCTCGCCACCTGCCGTCGGACGAGGCGCGCCAGCTCATCACGATCGGCGACATCCGAGGAGACCTCCACCTGCACAGCACCTGGTCGCCGGACGGGCACATGGACATCGACGATCTGGCCGAGGCGGCGCTTCAAATGGACTACCGGTACATCGCGCTGACGGACCACACGATCGGTCTCCGATTCGGCGGCCTGGATACGGAGGCACTCCACCGGCAACGGAAGCTGTTGGAAGCTACCCGGAGCCGCTTTCCCCACATCACCATCCTCCACGGCGCCGAAATCAACGTCGACCGGGCAGGAGTTCCCGACATCGATGACGAGACCCTGGGGTGGCTCGACTTCGTCGTGGCCGGCTGCCATTCCCATTTCGATCTCGACCGCCGGGAACAGACGAACCGCCTCGTCACCGCCGTCCGACACCCCGCCGTGCGGGTTCTCGCCCACCCGTCCGGCAGGCGCATCGGCATCCGCCCCGGATTCGATGTCGACCTGAGTGCCGTATTCGAGGCGGCGGCTGACACCGGCACCGCACTGGAGGTCAACGGTCACCGCGACCGCATGGACCTGTCGGCGGAGAACGCGGCCGCCGCCCGGGCGGCCGGGGCGCGAGTGGCGCTCAACAGCGATGCGCATCGCTTCCCCGAACTCGACAACGTGGCCGTAGCCGTGGGCATTATGCAGCGGGCAGGGCTCGGCACCGACGGCGTAGTCAACGCCCTGGCCCACGACGACTTTCTCGCCTGGGCCGGCCGCTGAGCGCCGTCGTGCCTACTGTCTTCCCGAACGAGAGGACAGAAAGCATGAGAACTGAGGACATCCTCATCGACGCATTTGGCCGGATCAGAGAAGAGGTACACCGGGTGGTCGGCGACTCGAGTGAAGCCGAGCTCACCTACCGACCTCATCCCGACGCCAACACGATCTCCTGGCTGGTGTGGCACCTCACCCGCGTCATGGACAACCACGTGTGCGAGATCGCTGACACCGAGCAGGCCTGGACGGCGGACGGGTGGATGGACCGATTCGGTCTTCCGTTCGATCGCCGCACAACTGGCTACGGGCACACCAGCGAGGACGTGGGACGGGTCCAGCCCGAAGCCGACCTGCTCCTCGGTTACCACGACGCCGTCCAGGACGCCTCCGTTTCCTATCTGACAACGATCGATGACGACGAACTCGACCGGATCATCGACACGCGTTGGGACCCACCGGTTTCCGTCGGCGTAAGGCTGGTGAGCGTCGTCGGTGACGGGATGCAGCACGTCGGCCAGGCCGCTTACATCCGCGGTCTTGCCCGACGAAGCTGACGGGCGGGCAGGCCGCGGAGCGTATGCTGGCCGGATGCGCGCCGATCAGGCGAGCGACGAAGCCACCGTCCTGACGGCGGCCGGCAGCCGCCTTGCCGTCGGTGTCACTGGGCTGATGGCGGGCCTGATACTCGTCACCGCCCTCCTCTCCTTTGCTTCGCTGATCTACTCGCGCCAGCTCGCCCCATTCCTGCCCCTGGGGACAGTCCTGATTCTGGCGGGCGCGGCGCTCGTCAACGTCGTCGGAGCCCGCATGTCGTCGCTCGGCGGCTCCATCCTCATACCCCAGGACACCACCACCGCATTGATCGCCGCCACCCTGGCGGTCGGTCTCATCGGTGTCGCCCCGCAGTCCTTGCTCGGAACCGCCTTGGCCATCATCGTCGCCGGCACGCTGCTCACCGCACTCGTGCTGTGGGCGCTCGGGTGGCGCCGGGCGGGGGATCTGGTCCGTTTCGTCCCGGTGCCCGTGATGGGCGGGTTCCTGGCCGGCACGGGATGGATACTGCTCGTGGGTGCCGCCGACCTGGCTACTGGCGGCTTCGAGTGGTCGCCGGTCACGATCGTCAACCTGGCGGCAGCGCTGGCAATCGGACTCACCCTCACCACCTCACTGCGACGTAGCGATCGTGTGACGATCTTCCCTCTCGTCATTTTGGGATCGGTCGTCGTGTTCTACGTCGTCATCGCGATCACCGGGGTGTCTCTGGCCGAGGCTCGGAACCTGGGTCTCCTACCGGGGGCGGCGGGGGGCTTCCAAGTCCCGTCTGTGTCATCTACCAGCGTCGACTGGGGAGCTGTCGCCGCATCCCTGCCGAGGCTGGCCGCCATCCCCGTCGTCGCCGGGTTGGCGCTCTTGATGAACGTGGGCGGGCTGGAGTTGCTGGCCCGTCGGGACGCCGACTTGAACCGGGAGTTGCAGACTGCGGGCTGGGCCAATCTGGCGGCTGCCTTTACGGCCACCCCGGTCGCGTATCACACGCTGGGCATCTCTGCGGTGGCTTACCGATTGAAGATCCACAGCCGGGCAATGCCCCTCATCGTCGCCCTGGTGGCGGCGGCGGCGGCGACCGTCGGGCCGATCCTCGTCTCCGGTCTGCCGCTGGCCGTCGCCGGCGGACTCCTTACCATGGTCGGCACCGGATTCCTGGCCGACTGGCTCGTGGATGCCCGTCCCCGGATGCCCGCCATCGATTACGTCCTCATGCTGGGCATCGTGGTCGTCATTGCCATGTTCGGTTTCCTCGCCGGCATCCTCTTCGGGATGGCAGCCGCCGTGATCCTCTTCACCGTCAAGTACAGCCGCCTGGATCCCATCCGCCACACGTTCACCGCCCGAGAGCGGTCCAGCTCCATCGACCGCTCGCCGGCCGAGCAGGAGCGCCTCGGTGAGACGGCCGCCAGCATCCGGGTAGCGGAATTGGAGGGCTTTCTCTTCTTCGGGACCGCCCACACCGCCGTTCGCAGCCTGGAGGAGCGGATCCGCCGGGAGGCTCTCCGTTTCCTGGTGATCGACCTCCGCCGGGTCGAGGGGTTCGATTCCACCGCCGCCTATGCCTTCTCCCGCCTGCGGCAAACGGCGGCCGAGTCGGACGTCCTTCTCGTGTTCACCCACACCGCTTCCCAGCTCCGGGCGGCCCTGGAAGGCATCGGGCCCGATACCGACCAACCGCCCGTCTTCATCGAAGAGATCGACCAGGCGCTGGAATGGTGTGAGACCCAACTGCTGTCGTCGATGCCCCGCGCGACCGACGCTCCCACAGCCCGGTTCTTCCCCGAACACATCTGGAGCCGACTCGAACCGCACATGGAGCGCATCGATCTGGAAGAGAACGGCTTGCTCGCCGACCTAGGGGAGGATGCCGACTCGGTGTTCTTGGTGGAGCATGGTCGGGTAGCGGTCGAGTTACCGATCGGCGAAGGCCGCTGGCAGCGAATCCGGTCGGTCCGAGCGGGCAACCTTCTCGGAGAACTCTCGCTCTACGTCGACGGCGGCCGCTCAGCTCGGCTCCGGGCCGAAACCGCCAGCACCGTCTTCCGGCTATCGCCGGAGGGGATCGCCGAGCTGGAGGCGAACGACCCCCATTGCGCCGTTGCGTTCCATCGGGCGGTCGGATCGGTCATGGCCGAACGCCTCACCGCCACCAACGACTTCGTCCGAGCGTTGGTGCGCTGACCGCCTCAGGGCAGAGGCCGGCTGCGACCGCGACGCCTCGTCGGCATCCGGGTGGTCGTGTCGGCGCGGACCGTCTCGAGCCTGGTGCTGATCACGTACTGCTCCATCGCCACCTTGACCATCGCCGCCAGAGGCAAGGCGAGTAGGGCTCCGGTGACTCCCGCCAGGGTGCCTCCCACCATCACCGCCACGATCACCGCCGCCGGGCTGAGGTCGATGGCGCGGGTCATGATCCGAGGAGAGACGACGTAGTTCTCGAACAGCTGGTACGCGAGGAGGAACACGGCCACCGCCACCACCAGGCCCAGTCCCTGGCGAGCAGCCACCGCCACGGCGGGAATCGCCCCGATGAAGGCGCCGACGATCGGAATGAGGTCGGTCAGGGCGATCCAGACGGCCAGGATGAGGGGATAGTCGACGCCCAGGGCCCACAGACCGAAGAAGCTGATAACCCCGGCGAGGAGAGAGACGGTCGAGTTGCCGAGGATGTAACCCGAGATTCGCTCACTGGCTTCATTCAGGAGGCTCAGCAAGTCGGGCCGTTCCTCGCGGCGGATCAGGCGCAGAACCCAGCGCTTCATGCGGGGCAGCGCATGCGCGAAATAGGGAACCAGCACCGCGACAGTGAACAGGTTGAACAGCGTGGCGGCCGCCGTGCCCAGAGTGCGAGTGACCTCCTCCTCTTCGGTCCCGACGAGGGCCGAAGGGTCGATTCGGTCGGCGATGATCTCCCCCAGACCTCCCAGCTCCCGCAGCTCCTCCTGCACCTCGGGGATGGCGGCGCCGATGGCATCCAGCTGGTTGGCGGCCATCGGGATCACGACGATGGCACCGGCGACGAGGACGATATTGACGATCCCGATAATCAAGGTGAGTGCCCAGCCGCGGCTCATACCGCGTTCCTCCAAGTATTCGATGGCCGGTTGCAAACCCAGGGCAAGGACAAGCGAGGCCAACAGGACCAAGAGCACACCTTGGAGAAGAAACGTGATACGTAAGGCAAGGACGATGGCGATGACTGCCACGGCCACCTTGACCCAGTAGCCCGGTCGGGGCCAGGCGCCCAGTGGCTCCGAAGGAGCTACCTCTGGCCGGTCGGGACTCGACTCCGACTGGCGCTCGCTTCCTCGTTCCTGCATCGTCCACCCGTCGCCGACGTTTTCATCAGGGAGGCTAGGACGACCGTCGTCGTCACGCCCTGCGATCCGTCAGCTACCACGCAAGAACCGACCCAAAGCGCCCGCCAGGAACTCGGTGTCGGGCGCAGCCGACAGGGACGCCAATCCGGCCGCGCTGACCTCCTCGGCTATGAGAACTCCCCGGCGAGCCCGAATGAGAGCTGCCGCGTAGGCAGGCGGGAACTCGGGATGGCCCTGGATGCCGAGCATCGTGTCGCCCGTCGTCATCAGCGATACCGGACAGTGGTCGTTGCCTCCCAGGACCGCTGTGCCGGGGGGCAGATCTACGACCTGGTCGGCGTGGCTGTTGAGAACGCGGTACCGCTCGCGCCCCCACCAGCTCGGCGGCTCCGGCACTGCCACCTCCTTCAGGCCGATTCCCCATCCGTTGGCGGCGCGCTCGACCTTTCCGCCGAGAGCATGGGCGATCATCTGGTGGCCGAAGCAGACACCAACGAAGCGCCGCTCGGTCTCGGCGATCGACTGGACGAGCCGGCCGAAGTCCTCGATCCAGCCGATGTCGTCGTAGACGCTGAGACGGGAGCCGGTCGTGATCCAGCCGTCACACGCGTCGGGCGACGCGGGAAACCGGCCCTGGGTCAAGTCGTACGGGACCAGTTCGATGTCAGGCTGGGAGGCAAACAGGCGTTGGAACATGTCGGGGTAGTCGCCGGCCACATGTGAGAACTCGGGTGAGACGTGGTCGCAGACAAGGAGCCCGATGCGATGCATGCTCAGAGGCTAGAGCCAGCCGACCGGCTTCTCGCGCGACCTCGGCACCGGATAGCTTGGAGCACAAACACGGAGATGCCGGAGTTCCTCGACCCACCCGATTACCAGGTCGCCCGCCTGATCCTTCAGCGGGGAATTGCCGCGGTGTATCTGATCGGATTCCTCAACGTCCGCAATCAGTTCCGGCCCCTCCTCGGTGAGAACGGTCTGCTGCCCGTACCCAGATACCTCGCCGTCACGACGTTCCGGTCCTCGCCCAGCCTGTTTCACTGGCGCTACTCGGACCGGCTGGTGGCGGTCGTGGCCTGGGCCGGCATGGGCCTGTCGGCGGCGCTCGCCTTCGGTGTCGGCGACCGTGTCCCGCTGTGGGCGGGCATGATGGCATGGCTGGTCCTATGGGCGTTGTACCTGTCGGTGGTGAACGTAGGTCAGACCTTCTATGGCTTCGGGTGGGAGTCCCTGCTACTCGAGGCAGGCTTCTACGCCGCCTTTCTGGGCCGGGCCGACGTCGCCCCACCCTTTCTCGTGATCCTCGCCTTCCGGTGGCTTCTCTTCCGGGTCGAGTTCGGTGCCGGAATGATCAAGATGCGGGGAGATCGGTGCTGGCGAGACCTCACCTGCCTCGATTTCCACCACGAGACCCAGCCGATGCCCGGCCCGACCTCACGGTGGTTTCACCACCTCACGACCCGGATGCACAAGACCGAGGTGCTCGCCAACCATTTCGCCCAACTCGTAGTGCCGTTCGCTCTGTTCCTACCGCAGCCCGTGGCCGGCATTGCCGGAGCGGTCGTGATCGTCACCCAGGGGTATCTCGTCGTCTCCGGAAACTACGCCTGGCTGAACTGGATAACGCTTCTCCTCGGATTCAGCGCCATCCCCGACTCCTGGTACGCCGGGATCGGTCCCGTGCTCACCCCGGTGGACAACCCGCCCATCTGGTTCACGGTCGGGGTGGTCTTGCTCGGCGTTCTGGTGATCTGGCTCAGCCGCCGCCCCGTCATGAACCTCATCGGCAACCGTCAGCTGATGAACTTCTCGTTCAACCGACTCCACCTGGTAAACGCCTACGGCGCTTTCGGGAGCGTGACACGGGCGCGGCGGGAACTGATCATCGAGGGCTCGGTGCGGCCCGATCCCGGTGATGGGGACTGGCGGGCATATGAGTTCAAGGGAAAGCCCGGTGATCCCCAACGGCGCCCCCCGCAATGGGCGCCGTACCACCTGCGTCTCGACTGGCTGATGTGGTTCGTTCCCCTCTCGCCCAGCTACGGCAGAGGGTGGCTGGACTCCCTGGTGACCCGCTTGCTCGAGGCGGACCCGGCGACACTGAGGCTGCTCCGCTACGACCCTTTCGATGGCGCCCGCCCGACTCTCATCCGGGGGAGGCTCGTGGACTACCGGTTCTCAACCCGGGCAGAGAAGCGCGCCACGGGAGCGGTCTGGGTGACCGGTGCTTCCCGAACGATGTTCGGTCCCCTCGGCAGGACCGACGGCTAGTCGGTTAGCATCGCACGGCTACTGCGAGGAGAACCGATGAGCTTGCGCAACATACTCCTGATACTCCACATAGCCGGTGCGGGAACGTGGTTCGGAGCGAACATCCTCCAGGCTGTGGTCCCCCGGCTCGCAGGCCATGAGGACAAACGCATCGTCGCCGGTTGGTTCAGGATTGCCAGCCGGCTCGCCAAGCCGATCTACATTCCGGCCGGCGTTCTCATCCTGATCACAGGTGTATGGATGGTGCTGATCAGCGACGCCTACTCGTTCGCCAGCGCCTTCGTGATCATCGGACTGACCGTCATCGTCATCGGCGCCGTTCTCGGCAACGTCGTCTTCGACCCCACGTCTACCGCCGCCGCTCAGGCGCTGGAGGCCGGAGACGAGGCGGCGGCCCGTCGGGCCATGGGCAAGCTCGGCGGATTCGGCGCCCTGGACACCGTTCTCGTCCTGTTCACCATCGCGGCCATGGTGCTCCGCCTGGGAGCCTGACCGGACCGGTGACCCGCCGCGACGACCCGCGCCGGCACTGGGACGAGCGCCATGCCGGGGAGTCGGTCGGGGAACCCTCCCAGTTCCTGGTTTCGCTCGCCGACGAATTGCCTCGCCGGGGACGAGCGATCGACCTGGCAGGAGGTCGGGGCCGTCACGCCCTCTGGCTCGCCGATCACGGCCTCGAGGTGACGCTGGCCGACGTCTCACTGGTCGCACTCGAAACAGCACAGGCCGAGGCGGCGGAGCGCGGAATCGAACTGACGCTCCTGGAGGTCGATCTCGAGCGGGAGGCCATGCCTGCCGGTCCCTGGGACGTCATCGTTTGTTTCCACTACCTCCATCGTCCACTGTTCCCCCCGATGATCGAGGCCCTGAGGGCCGGCGGTGTGCTGGCCGTGGAAATCGCCACTGTTCACAATCTGCAGCGCCACGATCGGCCGCCTCGAGCCTTTCTGTTGCAAGAAGGTGAGCTGACCAGTCTCACCCGAGGTCTGCAGCCGATCACGTATACGGAGGGCTGGACAGAGAGCGGGCGCCACAATGCCCGTTACGCCGGGCGCAAACCGGGACCCGATGAAAGACGTTAAAGCAGCAGCCCTCGCCGCCTTCCTGGCCTTTGCCCTCGCCGGATGCTCCTCGGATCTGGTGGTGGCGGAAGGGACGCCATCTGACCTCACCGAAGTGGTTCAGACAGCGATGGACGAGATCCAAGAGGCGATGCCGTCCCGGGCAGGGTGCTTGCAGGGAGTAACCGTCACCCACGACCGGGAACTCGGCCGTCGGGCCGAGTACCGGCCCGATGCCGGGACCGTCGTCTTGCGGGTACCGGCCACGGCGGCCGACCTCGCATTCTCGCTCGCCCACGAAGTCGCCCATCATCTGGAGGTGAGTTGTCCCGGGCATGAGGAGATGCGACCGGCGTTCCTCGTCGCCCAGGGCTTCGACGTGGAACAGCCCTGGTTCGAAGGCGACAGCTGGGCAGCCACCCCGTCCGAGCAGTACGCCACCGCTGTCGCTCAGCTCGTGACCGGGCACTCCGATCGGCAGCGGCGCCTGATGATCAGCGACGAGGCCCTACTGGTTGTCGAGCGCTGGGCCGCCGGTGATGCGACCGGTTTGTCACCCATGGGGAGTGACGGATGAATATCGCCGCCCCCACCGATCCCGTTCCGGACAATCCGTCCGTGCGGTACCGGGCTATCTGGTCACCCTCACCGGCGCCCCCGAGGTGATACCCAACGCTGTGATCGACGTCACCGCCGGACGGGTGGGCTGGTCCGGCCCTGCCGAGTCGGCTCTGCCCCATGCTGGCAAGGTCGAGACGCTCGAGGGTGTGACGATCGGGGTTCGTCAACACCCACGCCCATCACCCATCTCGCCAATTCCGGCTCTCCCGAAATCGTCGAGGCGGTCTGGGTAGGTAGGCGGTCGTCGGGTCGTCGAGCTGGGGCGGTGCTCGACCGTCGATGTGGAGGCGAGCCTCGCCAGGTGAGCTAGCGGGCGCGCCGCCTGGCGGAGGATTTGATCAACCCCTATCGACCGGGATCGCTTCGAGGCGGTCGGTCCCCGCCAGGATCACGACCTCCTCCTCGGCCGTTGTCGCCAGGGCCTCCATGACCTCGTCCACCACCCATGGTCGGCTCTCGCCATCGGTGCGCGGCCAGGTCGCCACCCGTCATCCGGTATGCCGAGCGACGGCAGCCGCGATGTCCTCATCGGCCGCGCCGATGAGCAGAACGTATCGCGGTCCCCGGTGGCCGATAGGACCATGCTGGCGGTCCAGGCGATACACCGCCCAGTGGTAGGCGGCGACCGCGCCGGTCGTCGCCAGGATGGCGAGCGCGAAACGGATGCTTCGTAGTGTCTCGGCGCCCAGCGACCCCTCGAACGTGTCCTCGAAGACGATGAAGCCGACGGTGAGGAGCGAGATCACCGCGGCCACTCCGCCCACCCCGAACAGAAGGAACAGATAGATCCGTCGCGTCGGAGACAGTCGCTCCTCGGCCGGGTTGGCGTGCTGGATCCGCCTCCAGAAGAGCCACCACACAGGAGAACCCACGAGCAGCAGGGTGAGGGCGGCCAGGAGCGTGTTCACCGAACTCTGACCCACTACGACGCCGCCGCCGCCGGTGACCCCTTCGATGAGCGCCACGAGCACAGTGGCGACTCCGGCGGCCGCCGCGACGAGTCCGACCCCGGCCATGAGATACTCGTAGACCCGGCGCACTTCGCTGCGTTCGCCCTCGGTGTCCTCGAGCACCGACCGGTGGTACCACCAGATCGACCCGGCTACGACGACCGTGGCAACCGACGTCGGCAAGTCGGCGAAATGTCGCTCCGGGTCAGCCGATACCGGGTCGCCCGCCCACCAGACGAGCGCCCGATACACGACCGTGCTCGCCGCGGCGATCGCGGCTGCCAGCGGTCCTCCGACCCCGGCAAGGAGAACATAACCGAGCCACAGCGGAATCTTCGCCTCCTCGATCGCCGTCTTGAGCCAATAGAAGATCCAAACCGGAGCTCCGACGACGAACGTCACCGCTCCCCGGGCCAGCCCGTCATCGCCGCCGACGATGACCTGCTCGGCCTCACCCATCAGCGAGTCGATCGCCCCCGCCAGCAAGCCGATCAGTCCGGTCGCGGCGGTAGCCAGGCCGATCAGGGAACCGAGCAGGTGATGGAGCCCGGTGCGGGGCGTGGCGCTGAACCGCTTCTCGGCCCACAGATGGATCACCCACAGCGCGGCCCACACGAGCAGGCCGGCCGGATCACCGCCGTCGCGGGGCTCGAAGCCCACTATCCAGGCGAGGACGCCATGGAGCGAGACCATGGCCGCCACTAGGGCCGTCAGGGAAGCAAGGGTGAGGTACAGCGCCCATCCGAACGATCTTCCCTCGGCGGGGTCGTCGACGAGCCGGCGCCGCGACCAGGCTGCCATGCCGACATAGAGGGGCAGCCCGAGCACGGCGAAGGCGAGACTTCGCGCCAGGTGGGTGGCGTCGAAGCGAACCAGCTCTGACCGGTCAGCGAAGAGCCGGGCGAGGAGGCCGATGAGTCCGCTCGCCGCCACCACCAGCAGCCCGTACAGCACCAGGTACTGGAAGAAGCGCCTCACCGCGTGTCCGTCGGAGGCGCCTCCGCCGCGGTCGATCAGCCGGCGTGTTCCCCAGGCGATGGCCGCCACCAGTGCCGCGGCGAGGATGAGGCCGGCGATCATCCCCGGCCTCCTTCGCAGAAGAAGAGCGGCCATGGCTCACCGATGAGGAGCCAGCGGTCTTCCGGCCGGCGCAACTCGTACACCTGGTCTTCCCGGAACTCGGAGCCGTCGAAGGGGTCTCCCGATGAGGAGTAGACCACTTCCACCTCGACTCTCGCCTCGTCTCCCCCGACGACGGTATCGCGCAGGACTACCCGGACAGACTGGACGAAGTCGGCCCGGGCGATGTCGGTGGCGTCACAGTCGGAATCCGGAGCCAGGTATGCGGCGGCCGCTTCCTCGTCTCCGTCGGCGACGGCCCGCAGATACGCCTGCACGGTCCCCTCCGGAGTGGCCGGATCGAACTGAGGAGCCGACCGCGTGGCGGAGAACAGGGCGGCGGCGACAGCCACAACGATTATCAGCGCCACCACTATTGCCAGGATCCGCTCGGGCCGCATGAGCACAGTATGGAGCACGGGGGCGGCAGCGCACTGGCAAGATGGCCGTATGTGTGTAGCCGCAGACGCCCAACCGCCAATCCCCTCCTCGGGTAACGCCTCGACCCGCGGCATGGTCCTCGTCGCCGCCGACGGGACCCCGTTCAACGCCTTCGAGGCCCTCGCCACCGACACGCCTAGCAAAGCGGCGGTGGTCGTCCTCCCTGATGTACGGGGGTTGTTTCCCTTCTACGAGGGTCTCGCCGCCCGATTGGCAGAGGCGGGGTACGACTCGATCGCCATCGACTATTTCGGCCGCACGGCCGGGACCGATCCCCGCGGTCCCGACTTCGAATTCGGGGACCACGTCGCCCGGACGCACTCCGAGGGCATCAACGCCGACATCGCCGCCGCCATTGGCCATCTGAGGGAGCGACGCCCCGAAGTGGCCATATTCACCGTGGGTTTCTGTTTCGGCGGAACGTGCTCGTGGGCCGCCACCACCCACGGGCACGGCCTCGCCGGGGCGGTCGGTTTCTATGGCAGGCCCGACATCGACCGTCCTGCGGGCGACGGACCATTCCTCGAGCGATGCGACCGAGTGACGGCGCCGATCCTTGCTCTGATGGGCGGCAACGACCCGTCGATCCCGGCCGAGACGATCGCCGACTTGGAAGGTGCCCTCTCGGGCGCCGGTGTGGAGCATGCGGTGATCACCTACCCGGGTGCCCCTCATTCGTTCTTCGACCGGCGCCAGAGCGACTTCGTGGAGGAGTCCAAGGACGCTTGGCGACGGGTGTTGGCGTTCATCGACGAGCACTCCTGAACGAGAGCGCTCCTTCAGAAGAGCTCCGAAGCATCCGATCTAGACGGTGGTGAGACAGTCACCGTCCGGTTCGCCCTCGGCCGACACGGCCCAACTCCATGCGCTGATAGTCCGGTTCGCCGCTCTCAGCGCCTGGATGGTGGCGCTCGCCCTGACGGTGATCGCCGGAGTGACCGGTGACGAGGTTCCTCTGCTCCAGGCAATGGCGGCAGGGACGGGCGGCCTGGTCTTCACGATCCAGCTGCTCGTCCGACGGGTCAATGCCATCTTCACCATGGCGTTCGGGATCGTCATGGTCATGATCACCTTCCCGATCATCACCGGCACGGAGGTGACGCTGGCCGCCTCGATGGCCATCCTCGCCATGGCGATCGTCGGTTCTCTGTTCATACCGGGTCCGCCGGTACTCGTGCTCGCAACCGGCTCGGTGCTGATGGTGAGTGTGCCTCTGCTGTGGTCCGAGACCGTGGAAGCCGGCCTCGCCGCCGGCGTCATCATGGCCGTGTCGTTCGTGGTCGGCGCCACGGCGTTCGTCCTCATCCGGCGTCGGACGATGGAGGCGGATCAGAAGTTTCGCTGGGTCTTCGAGCGGGCTCCGGTCGGCCTGGTGGAGCAGGACTGGAGCGAAGCCCTCGCCTACATGGAACATCTCAACCCGGCTGACGGCGCCGAGTTGGCCCGGAGGCTGATGACGGAACCGGAGCTCCTGCCCGAGATCGTCAGTCGGATCAAGGTGGTGAACGCCAACGACGCCGTCGCCGAGATCCTCAACATCCCTCTCCGGCAATTCCTCGGATACATGCCGCCCGAGCGCGTCGAACCGACCAACCGACACATATGGGTCCGCCAGTCGGTGGCCATGTGGACAGGCCGGCCCACCGACGTAGTGGAGTACGAGGCGACCGACTATCGGGGGAATCGGGGCCTCTGGATCGAGGTGCGCACGATCAGCGTAGGTGCTCCTCAGGCTGGCCAGGTCCTGTTAGCCGTCACGGATGTGACCGAGTCGCGCCAGAAGAGCCGGGACCTGGCTGACCTCGTCAGGGAGAAGGACGAGTTCATCGCCACCGTCAGTCACGAGCTGCGCACACCGTTGACCGCGGTCGTCGGACTCGCCAACGAGGTCCTGACCGGCACCGACCTGGATGAGGACGAGAAGAACGAATTGCTGCATCTCGTCGTCGCCCAGGCCAACGACATCTCGCACCTGGTCGAAGACCTGTTGGTCGGCGCCCGGGCGGACATCGGCACGGTGACGATCAGCCACGAGCCATTCGATCTCGTGGCCGAGACCGAGCAGGTGCTGTCGACGCTGGACGAGCGTGTCCCAGTCCAACTCATCGGCTCTCCCCCGCTGGCGTTGGCGGATCCGATGCGGGTCCGCCAGATCATCCGAAACCTGGTCGTCAACGCGCTGCGCTATGGCGGGCTTTCCAAGCGGATAGTCATCGGATCCGACGAGGACGGCGTGGTCCTGGAAGTGCGCGACAACGGTCCGGCGCTTCCGCTCGACGACCGTGAGCGAATCTTCCAGCCCTATACGCGGGCCCATGACAGGCCCGGTGTGACGGTGTCGGTGGGTCTGGGTCTGTCGGTCTCGCGTCGTCTGGCAGGGCTGATGGAAGGCAACCTCACCTACCACCACGACGGCCACGACAGCATCTTCCGGCTGGAACTCCCGGCGGCACCGGTCGCCCGCTCTCAGTCGGGCGCCTGGTCGTTCAGCTTCCGCTGAGCGACTTCTCGAGACGCGCCACCGCCTGGCTCAGCGTTGCGGTGCTCTTGCAGAATGCGAATCGGACCATTCCCGGACCGGTCGGCGTCTCGTGATAGAAAGCGCTGGGCGGGACTACCGCCACACCGGCCTTCTCGGTCAGCCAGCGAGCGAAGGTGCGGTCGTCGTCGGAGGAGAAGGCGCCGTATCCGGCCAGGAGGAAGTACGTCCCCTGGGGCCGGTAGACCTCGAAGCCGGCCTGCTGGAGCCCGTCGACCAGGAGATCGCGACGTCGCCGATAGCCGTCTCGCAATTCGTTGTAGTAGCGCGGGGACGCCCCCAAGGCCGCCACCGTCCCATGCTGGACGGGCGTCGGGGTGGTGAATGTCAGGTACTGGTGGGCGGCCCGAATCCCGGCGGTGAGGTGTGGCGGGGCGATCGCCCAACCGACTTTCCATCCCGTCAGCGAGTAAGTCTTGCCGACCGACGACAGAGTGATCGTCCGCTCCGCCATGCCGGGGAAGGTCGCCAGCCGGAGATGCTGGCCTTCGTAGACCATCTCTTCATACACCTCGTCGCAGATCGCCAGCACGTCGTACTCCTCACATAGCCGGGCGATCTGGTCGAGTTCCTCGCGGGTCAGCACCCGACCCGTCGGATTGTGGGGAGTGTTGACCACGATGGCCCGAGTCCGCTCCGACATGACGCCGCGCAGTTCGTCCGGATCGAGCCGAAAGTCTGGCGGCCGCAAGGTGACGAAGCGGGGACGGGCACCGGCGAGGGAGATGCCCACCGGATACGAGTCGTAGAACGGCTCGACGATCACCACTTCGTCGCCCGGATCGACCAGCCCGAGAAAGGAGGCGGCCAGCCCCTCGGTACATCCAGAGGTGATCGTTACTTCCGTCCGCGGGTCGAGCTCCCGCCCGAGCAACGCTCCGTAACGGGAGGCGACGGCGGTCCTCAACTCAGGGAGACCGGGACTCGGCGGGTATTGGTCTGCGCCCCCGGCGGCGAGAGACTCGGCTGCTGCCTGTTTGACGAAGTCGGGCCCGTCCCAGTCGGGGAAGCCCTGGCCGAGATTGATGGCGTCGTGCCGGACGGCGAGATCCGTCATCTCCGTGAAGATCGTCACCCCGAAGGGGTCCAGCCGTCGTGAGGTCATCCTGGGCCGCAGCCTAGAAGCAGATGAGAAAGAGAGGGCCCGGAGCGATTGCTCCGGGCCCTCGGTTGTCGTGTTGGTCGGTATCAGCCCAGCTGGTCGAGCGCCCGAACCAAGAACGAAGCCATCTGCGCCCGAGTGACGATGTCATCGGGACAGAAGTTGTCGTTGGCAGGCGGGTTGCAACCGGCAGTGATGCCGGCAGCCTTCAGGGCGTTGATATCGCCCTCGAAGATGCTGCCCTCGTCGTCCGTGAACCCGTCGACGTCCGACGCCGGCACATCCAGTGCCCGCACCAGGAAGGCCGCCATTTGACCTCTGGTCACGGTGTCACCTGGGCAGTACTCGTCGTTGTCGGGCGGGTTACAGCCGCGGGTGATCCCCGCCGCTGCCACCGCGTTGATGTCGCCCTCGAAGATGTTGCCTTCGTCGTCCGTGAACTCGTCCACGTCCGATCCGGCCAGGTCGAGCGCCCGTACCAGGAACGCCGCCATCTGACCGCGGGTGGTCCCTTCGCCGGGGCAGAACTCGTCGTTGTCCGGCGGGTTGCAGCCGCGGGTGACTCCCGCCGCCGCCAACGCGGCGATGTTCAGCTCATGCACGCTGTCGTCGTCGTCGGAGAACTCCTTGCCGACTTCGATCACGTCGGCCGCCTCGGGGACCAGCGCCCCCGTCGTGGCGTAGATGGAGCCGTTCGCCCCTACTGCCGAAGCCGTCGAGATGAACATCCCGGTGGCGAGCTCGACGCAGGCCTCGCTCGTCAGATCGCAGGCGTTGAGTGTTCCGCCGCGGCCAAGACCTATCTCGGCTGCCATGAAGCCGTCCTCGTCGAGCTCGAGCACGTAGAACGTGCCGTCGGCTCCGAAGGAGACGTCGATCACCGCGGAGAACGACTGTGACGAGAACACCTCGGTGCAGCCGTCGCCGGGGCATATGACGTTGGTGGCGTCGGGCGCCACCTGCCAGATCTGGGAGATGCCGGGAGTGCCGGGGAAGCCGGTCAGCTCACCGACGTAATAGTTGCCGTCGGGACCGACTGCCACCGACGTGGGCACGGATTGCGCCGGGAGCTCGGGAGGCAGCTCACAGAAGTCCGCCCCCTCCGGAGGAGCGTCCGGGCATCCGACCAGGTCCTTGAGGGGCTGGGTCGAACCCGGCTCCGCCGGGAACAGCGCCTTCCACTCGATCGTCCCGTCGTCCTGGACCTCCAAGAGGACGTTGCCGGCGGCGTCGGCGACCAGGGTGGCGCCGTCGATCCGGGCGACGTCGTAGGGGTTCGATTCGATGTTGTCTTCTCCGACCAACGGGTCGTTCTGGTCGGGGTTGTTGGCCTGCTCCCACTCCCACAGGTCGGCGATCATTTCCTCGCCGTCGCTGGAGATGCGGAACAGGGCCATCCCTCCCGGCATGTCCATCTCGGGTGGCTGACCGGTGACGGCGACGAGGTCGCCATCCTCGGTCTCGACCGCATCGCTCACGCCCGGTAGCTCGGCGACGAGCTCGGCATCAGTCTGGGTCAGCGACACGATCCCCTGACCGGTGTCTGACACGAGCAGGTTGCCCTCCGAATCGGCGTTCAGGCCGAACAACGGGGTGGCGTAATCGAAGTCTGGCGGGTCCGCCGCCAGCGCCGGTATGGCGGCCGCCAACATGGCGGCACACGCGAACAAGACGACTGTGCGTCTCATGTCTCTCCCTTCCTCGCCCCGAATGGGCTGTAGCGAACGGACGATAGCCTCACCGGCCGGCCTCCGAACACGTTACGAAATCGAATCCGACGACCAAGATGATGCCCCGATGGAGCGCGCCTCTCCCATCCTCGCCGCCCTCGTCATCGGTAGCGCCCTGATTTTCGATCCGGCCGGCTGGCAGCCCTTCGGGGCGAGCAAGTGGGTTCTGATCACCGTCACGGCGTGGCTGGCGGTGGCTGTCGTCCTCCTCGACGGGGCGCGGCTCCATCGGCCGTCCCTCATCGGGTGGGCCGTCTTCCTCCTTTGGGGCGCCGCGACGACGTGGACGGCGCTCGATCCCCTGTCGTCGTGGATCGGGACGCCCGACCGTCGCTTCGGCATGGTCGCCCTCCTCACCATGGCCGCCGCCTACGTAGCCGGTCAGGGTGTCTCCTCGGATCCGGGTCGTCGGTTGGTGGGCCGGTCCGCCGTCCTCGCCCTCCTCGGCTTGACGGTCTATGGCCTGGCCGAGGCGCTCGGGTGGGCGCCGGTCGAATTGTCCACCACCACAAACCGCATCGGGTCGGCCTACGGCTCGGCGGCCTATCTCGGTGCTGCCCTTTGCCTGCTCGTTCCTATCAGCGCTGGGGTGGCAATGTGCGCCGATGAGCGGCCGGCGTGGCGGCTGGCGGCGGCAGTGAGCGTCGCCGGCGGGCTTTTCCTGATGGCCGCCTCCGGCACGCAAGCCGTGCTCGTCGGCCTGGCCGCGGCGGCTCTGCTCACGCTTCCCGCATGGTGGGTGCGGAGACGAGCCATTGTCCCGGCTTCGTTCGGGGCAATCGTGATCGTCGTGCTAGCCGTGTCTCCGCTGAGCGAGCGCCTGGGAACCTCGTCGGTGGAAGGCCGTCTGGCGGAGTGGGACGTGGCCGCCTCGGTTCTGGCGGCCCATCCTGTCGTCGGGGTGGGACTCGAGGGTTACCGGATCGCTTTTCCTTCCCACGTCGATGTCGACTACGTGCAGACCTACGGGAGGTCCACAATCACCGACCGGGCCCACTCCGGCCCCCTCGACCTGGGTGTGGCCCTCGGGGTTCCCGGGCTGGTGGGCTGGGTGCTGACGGCCGCGTGGCTGGCCGGGCGGGCCTGGGCTGTCGTCGACAGACAGTCGCCGATCCTCACCGGTATGGCCGCGGCTGTGGTGGCGGTATTGGCCCAACAGCTCGTCCTCTTCCCCACCCTGGAGGTCGGGGTGGCCGGCTGGGCGATCGCCGGGATCATCGTCGCCGCCGGTCGCCGCGGTCGCTCGACACCGATACGGTCGTCGACTGCGGCCACAGTCGCCGCGTTGGTTGCCGTGGCCGCCCTAGGAGGGGGGCTGGCCGATATCGTCGCCGACCATATGGCGGCTTCGGCTCGTCGTAGCGGAGACGTGACGATGGCAGACCGGGCCACCGCCATCCGGCCCGATTCCTTCCGATATCCCCTGCTGGCCGCCGACCTGGCGTTCCGCTCCGGCGACCTCGAGGTTGCCCTCGATCGAATCGAGCACGCCTCCGGCCTCGTATCGCTCGACCCGGCGATCCGTGTGGCCCAGGCCCGGACCTTGGCCGGGCTGGTCGCATCCGGCGAGCACCCGGCGGCGACAGGCGCCGCCACGGTGGGAGCCATCATCGAGCGAGACCCCCATCATCCCGAGCTGCGAATCATCCATGGCGAACTGCTGGCGACAGCGGGAATGGCGGTCGAAGCCGAGAGGGCGTGGCTCGCGGCGGCTCATCTCGCGCCGCGCCACATCGTGCCTCAATTGCGGCTGGCCGAGCTCTACCTGGCGGTCGATCGCCTGGACCGCGCCCGGGAGGCCCTGGCAAGGGCCCGTGAGATAGATCGGACCCACCCGGAGGTCGATCGCCTGGAAGAGGCGCTGGATGCGACGTGAACCAAACCGACCCCCCGAGCGTGTAACCCCTGTGCAAGCACCAACCTGGAACCCGGCGGTGACGGGCCACGAGATCGCTCGGGTCGAAGTCGACGCACGACCGGGCTTCACCGCGTTCTACGACCAGACATACCGCCGGGTGGCGGCTGCCCTTTCATCCACGCTCGCCGATCGCGACCTGGGAATCGAGGCGGCCGACGAGGCCATGGCCCGCTGTTACGCCCATTGGGCCACCGTAGGTCGATACGACAATCCGGCCGGCTGGGTCTACCGGGTGGGTCTCAATTGGGCGCTGTCGTGGCGTCGCAAGCTGGCCCGCCGTCACACCCTTCCCCCGCCCGAGCACGTCGAGGCAACGTTGCCCGCCGATCCGCAGATCGCCGAGGCACTGGCGGCTCTCGACATGCGTCTGCGGACGGTCGTCGTGTGTCGAATCCTTCTCGACTGGTCGACCGAGGACACGGCCGCCGCCCTCCAGATCAAGCCCGGCACCGTCAAGTCCCGGCTGCACCGAGGACTGGGCCGGCTCGGTGAGATGCTGGCCCACTTCGAGCAAGGACACCTGTGATGCACCTGGACGACCGCCTCCGCGCCCACATGGAAGCGCAGATGGCCGCGGCGCCTTCCCCTGACCTGGGAGATGTGATGGAAAGAGGAGACACGATCCGACGCCGTCGACGCCTCCTGGCGACCGGCTTGCCCGTCGCCGCGGCTGTCGTGATCGTCACCGGCATGGTGGTTGCGCAACAGCGACCAAACGATCCGGAAAGCTCCGTGGACGAAGCCGTGGCGGACAACGCCGAGCTGTCCATGGACGTCGGGGCGCTCGACTGGGCGACCGAGCCTGCTGACCTCGGCTGGTCGCGGCAGAGTCTCAGCTCCGACGGCGTCCTCTTCGCCTTGTCCACCGCTCCCGGCGCACGGTGGGAGAACTTCCCCAATGGCAACATCCCCCAGGCGATCTATACGTCCACCGACGGCTCGACCTGGGCCAGCCACCCGGTCGGAGGATCGTGGGTGTCCGCCATCGCCGCCGCCGATGGTCTGTTGTACGCGGTGGGAACCGCGCCGGGCGCCGAAGCCGACTCGGTCGCCGTGCAGGTGGGGATCTCCGAGGACCAGGGCGACACGTTCGAGAGCGTCACCCTTCCGATCCAGCGGACCGGTCCGGGAGTGTTCGACACCGATGTGATAGCGGCGGGCGATGGGGTTCTGGCGTTGGCGATGAGTCGCACTTCGCTCGATCCGGCGTCCCTACTTCCTGCGGGAACGCTGGACGGCACGGTCGAACCGGTGATCCTGGAAGAGGGAATCGCGGTCGTTCCGATCGACGCCGCGGAGCGAGCGTACGAGACGTGCTTCGGCGGAGATGCCGCTCGGTGCCAGGAAGTCATCGATCACGACGCCACCTTCTACGCCTCCTGGGACGAGTTGGGTGTCGAAGCGGAGAACGTCGCCTTCGGGGAGACAGTCGAGTACTCGGCGTTCTGGGCTGGCAACGGAAGGGACTTCGACGAGGTCGACTACCCGTTCCCGGACGGATTCGTCGAGCAGGTCTTCCAAGTTGGCCGAGGTGCCGTCGCCGCGGTGAGCACCCAGGCTGGCACCCAGCTGTTCGCCTCCGACGACGCCCGCAACTGGCGGCGGGTGGCCGCCGACGTCCCGGTCGGATTCGTCAGGTCGGCGGGCCTGACCGCTGATGGCGTGGTGGTCGTCAGCCAGCCGCCCAACGGACAGGGCGTCTCCGTGTTCCGGGCTCCCGATCTGTCCGGACCCTGGGCGGAGGTGTCCGTCGCCGACCTGCTGCCGGAGGCTCTGAAGGGTCAGAATGCGGTCTGGATCGGCGCCGCCGCCGTCGGTGAAGGCGGGGTAGCGGTGAGCCTCTCGATCGAACAGGCAGTCCCCGTGGATAGAGGCGGGAACCCGATATCCCAGCTGGCTGATGAGTTCCTTGGTAGGGACGGGGTCGAGCCTGCCGCCGAGTTCCGACCGGTTGGAGCTCTGCTCGTGTCCAAGGATCTCAACTCTTGGTCGCTGCTTTCCACTGCGGACCTAGGCGACTTCGTTGACTTCCTGATGTTCGGGCCGGACGGCAACCTCATCGCCCAGGCCACCAAGTCGGACAACGGACGCCCCGTCCGCGTCCAGGCGATCGCCACCCCCTAGTTCTCGCCCGACATTCCCGGCTGTTTGGTGGCGATGTCGGGCGAGAATGTCAGTGGCAGACCCAGTGCTGCCAGCCGCCGCCGGGGTAGTCGTAGAGCAGATAAGCGGCGGCAGCCACGTTGGCCTCCGGGTCGAAAATGGACGCTCCGGCGAACCCGGCGGCTGCCGCCCTCTCCGGCCAGTAGCGGGGCATGTGCTGGAACAAGCCGCTGGCGCCCGACCAAGGATTGCGGGCGTTGGGATCGCCCCTCGACTCGCATGCCATGACCCTGATTGCCCGATCGACGTCGCCCGGCTCGAAGTACTGCTCGACCAGTGGGCGCCAGCCTTCCGCTCCTGGCCCCGTCGGCCACTCGGCGCCGTCCAACTCTTCGACGATCTCACTGGGGATCTCGGGCACCTTGGCAGGAGGCTCGAGATCGAGCGCCCGGGCCAGGAAGCTGGCCATCTCCGCACGCGTGACGGTCCGGTGAGGGCAGAAACGGCCTTCTTCGCAACCGTGGGTGATTCCGGCCGCGGCGAGGGCGGCGATGTTGCGCTCGTGGACCGTTCCGTCGTCGTCGGCGAAGACGTCGACCTCTGATGGAGGAAGCTCGAGGGCGCGCACCACCAGACTGGCCATCTGACCCCGGCTCAACTCCGATCCGGGGCAGTAGCGCTTCGGCTCGCAGCCCTCGGTGATATCGGCGGCGGCGATGGCGGCGATCTCGGCGGCGAACTGGTTCCCCGTCGTGTCGGAGAATCCGTGCTCCTCGGGATGGGGAAGCTCGAGGCCGCGAGCGAGGAAGGCGGCCACCTCGCCGCGGGTCACTTCCTCGTCGGGACAGAAGAGCCACTCTTCGCATCCCGACGTGATACCCGCTTTCCACAACGCCGCCACATCGAGCTCATGGATCGAGCCGTCTACGTCGGCAAAAGGACCCCGCCCATCGGCTTCGGGGGTGGAGCCCGAGGCCGGGGCGGCCAGTGAGAGAAGCGCACCGGTTGCCACCAGTGCCATTCGTGTCTTCATTTTCAAATACCTCCGCGGCGACCCCTGGCGGGTCGGCTCTGGGACAAAAGGAAAACCCCGGTGCTTACCGGGGTTTGCAGATGCAAGCACGTTGCTTGCGCCAGCTAAGACCGTAATGAGCCTGCCGTGGCTATACGAAATTCCTCTAGACCGCTTTTTCGCGTATCCGCTGCACCTAGAGGCAGCCAACAGCGAGCGACAACGGCGTCGGTCCGACAGGCGGCGCCACGTCCGGAGTCGATGTCCAACTCGTCTCGGGGTCTACCCCTGGTCGATGACGGAGGCGATGTGTTGGCCGATCGCCAGCGACGCGGTGGCGGCCGGAGAGGGAGCGTTGAGTACGTGCAGTGCCCCGTCCTGGCGCAGCAGGGCGAAGTCGTCCACCAATCGGCCGTCGGGAGAAACCGCTTGGGCTCTGACTCCCGCTCCGGCGGGCTTCAAGTCGGCCCTGTCGAGCTCGGGAAGGAGGCGTCGAGCGGCCCGGGCATACAGGTTCACCGACCTGGATCGCACGATTTCGGCCAGTCCCGTACCGGCGTAACGCAGGGCGAGGCGGGGGAATCCGGGCGTGGTCAGCGAGCGACGAAACTCCCCCCAGTCGGGTCGAGCGCCCCGATAGTGATGCCGCCCGATGGCGGGGACGGCGTTGGGACCGACCTCGACCACGCCGTCGATGCGTCGGGTGAAATGGACACCGAGGAAAGGAAAGCGTGGGTCGGGAACCGGATAGACGAGGTGGCGAACCATCTCTTCGGAACGTCCGCTCAGCGAGAAGTACTCTCCCCGGAAGGGCACGATCCGGACCGGAGGCTCGGCTCCGGCGAGGTCGGCGACCCGGTCGGAGTGGAGCCCGGCGCAGGCGACGAATCTCTCGGCCGTCACCGATCCGGCAGGACCTGCGATCTCCCAGCCGCCATCCCGCCTGACGATCGATGTGACCGGCCAGCCGGTTCGGATGTCAGCGGGCACCGTGTCGGCCAGCGCGCGTGTCACGCCTCCGAAGTCCGCCACGCCCGCTTCGGGCACGTGCAAGGCGGCCACCCCCTCGATGTGGGGTTCGATTTCCTCCCACTCGCCCGGACCCAGCCGCCGCAGTCCGATCAGGCCGTTGGCGTTACCCCGGGTGTGCAGGCGGTCCAGCCGGTTTGCTTCGTCGGCCGAAGTGGCGACCACCAGCTTGCCGGTGATGTCATGGGCGATTCCGTGTGTCCTACAGAACTCGATCATCCGGCGACGACCCTCAACGCACAGGCGTGCCCGCAGAGAGCCGGGCGTGTAGTAGAGGCCGGAGTGGATGACACCGCTGTTGTGGCCGCTCTGGTGAACCCCGGGCGTGGCTTCCGCTTCCAGAACCACGATCGTCGCCTGAGGGTGCCGGTCGGTGAGGGCCCGAGCGGTGGCGAGGCCGACGATGCCGGCGCCAATGACCACGAAGTCGGCCCTATCGCTCATTGGCCGGCCAGCCCGACGACGAAGTCGAACTCGTCCTTGGTAACCGGCTGAACCGAGAGGCGCGACCGGTTGAGGAGAACCATGTCGGACAGCTCGGGATATTCCTTCAGCTCGTCGATCGTGATCAGCCGGTCGAACTTGCGAACGAAACCGATGTCGACCATGAACCAGCGCGGCTCCTCTGGAGTCGACTTGGGATCGAAGTACTTCGAGTCCGGATCCCACGCGGTGTGGTCGGGGTACGACTCCCTGACCACCTCGGCGAGACCGGCCACCCCGGGAGGCCGAAGCTGGGAGTGATAGAAAAGGACCATATCGCCCACCTTCATTTCATCTCGCATGAGGTTGCGAGCCTGGTAGCTCCGAACCCCGTCCCAGTGGGTCGTGCCGTCGGCAGCGAGATCGTCGATCGAGTAGGCGTCCGGCTCCGTCTTCATCAACCAATGTCGCATGCCCAGGGATTGTGGCACGGGTACCGTGAGGGCATGGAAGAGGAGTGGTACTACTGCGTCGAGCACGACCGCGTGGAAGCCAAGTTCGGCTGCCGGATCACCAACCGCCTGGGACCCTATGCCACTCGCGAAGAAGCCGAGCAGGCGCTGGAGAAGGTGGAGCAACGGAACGCCGAATGGGAAGACGATCCCGACTGGCAGGATGACCCGTGGGGAGACGCCACCGACCAGGACGAGGAACGTCGCGACATCTGAGCTGTTTCAAACGAGCCAGCGCAGGAGCCAGAGGGTGCCCATCCCCGCCACCAGCACCCAGACCAGCGACCTGCTGCGCCAGCCCACCAGTCCCCCGACGCCGAGCGCCACCGCCTCCACCCACCCTGACTGCCCGGCGCCTCCGAACGAGAGGGACACGACGAGGGCGGCCATCACCGCCGGAGCGACGTAACGAAGCGCCTCTTGCACCACCGGCGGAAATTGGCGATCTGCGAGAGCCAGGATGAAGACGGAGCGCATCAGATAGCTGCCGATCCCAACCACAACGGTGGAGATCAGAAGGATCCAAAAGCCGCTCATCGGCGACCAGCCACCAATCCGGCGACCACTCCGGCGATGGCGCCGAGGACTATTCCGAGACGGTTGGGGACTCCCAGAGTCATCCAGGTGACAGCTCCGGCCGCAACCGCCGCCGCGGCCGAAGGAGACGAGTTGACAGCCAGAACCAACAGGCCCACGAACATCAGTGGAACGGCGAAACCCAGCGACCACGACTCGGGCAGAACCGGGCCCACCACCAATCCGAGCGCCACCGTCGCCTGCCACGTCACCCAGAAGGTCAGGCCGACAGTCAGGTAATAGGTCCGGAAGGAGTCGGGAGGATCGCCCATCCGGAAGCTGGTCAGGGCGAACTGCTGGTCGATCAGGAAGTAGGGACCTAGCCAGCGGAACCAGCGGGGCTGCTTGCCGAAGACCGGGGCGAATGCCGCCGAGTACATCAGGTGGCGTGCCTGGACTATGAGACCGGCGGCGATCACCGCCAGGAGAGCCGCCCCTTCGCCAGACAAGGTCACCACGGTGAGCTGGGCGGCGCCGCCGAAGATCAGCGACGAGCCGAGCCACCCGACGAGGTTGGAGAGGGGGGACTCGGCTATGGCGAGGCCGAGCACCAGGGCGAAGGGCACTACGGGGACAAGAACCGGGAAGGTGTCCTCGAGGCCCCGGCGAACATCCGGGTTCGAAAGCATGAGAGGGGAACGGTAACGCCGTTCTCGCCCGCCAAGACCATTGAGAAGTCGGCACCAGCGACCGATGTTCCCGTTGCAGTTGGGAGACAATCTCAATAGCCTCGAATTTCGCGAATCACCATGGCCAGACCGATCTTCCCCCAAACCGTCATCGCCGTGATCTGGGACTTCGACAAGACCCTGATACCCGGCAACATGCAGCGGCCCCTGTTCCGCCACTTCGACATCGACGAAGCGGCCTTCTGGGAGGAGGTCGACGGCCTCGAGAACTGGTACCGCCACCACGGCAACACGCTGATCGCCCGGGACACGCTCTACCTCAACCACCTACTGAGTTATGTCCAGTCGGGGCTCATGCCGGGACTGAGCAATGCCTTGCTCCGTGACCTGGGCTCGGAAATCGAGTTCTACGAGGGCATGCCCGAGTTCCTCGGCCGGATGAAAAAGGACATCGAATCCGATCCCCGCTTCTCCGAGCATCAGATCCACGTCGAGCACTACGTCATCTCGACCGGTCTTCGCCAGATGATCCTGGGCTCGGCGGTGGCGCCGTTCGTCACGGACGTGTGGGGCTCCGAGTTCACGGAGCTGGTGGCGCCACCGGGGTACGGCGACGGTCAGGATCGGCTCTTCTCACCTGACGCCGAGATCCGCCAGCTCATCTACACGATTGACAACACGACCAAGACGCGGGCGATCTTCGAGATCAACAAAGGCACCAACAAGAACCGAAACATCGACGTCAACGCCAAGATCGCCCGAGAGGATCGCCGGGTCCCGTTCCAGAACATGATCTACATCGCCGACGGACCTTCCGATGTCCCGGTGTTCTCGGTCGTGGAAGCCAACGGCGGCCGTACCTACGCCGTCTACCGGCCGGGATCATCGGTCGAGTTCGAGCAGGCCAACCGGCTGCTGGAACAGGATCGGATCGATGCTTTCGGCGAGGCGGACTACTCGGAAGGCTCCCACACCGCCATGTGGATCACCCACACCGCCGAAGGGATTGCCCGGCGCATAGTGCGTGATCGGGAAGAAGCCCTGTCGGAACGGGTGGGGCTGCCGCCGAAACACGTCGCCGACGACTGACCGCCCGCCGTTAAGGTGCCCCCATGGATGGACTGGTCGCCGCCCACTCCGGTATCCGCTGGCTCGTAGTCATCGGCCTCATCGTCACGGTGGTGGTCGCTTTCATGCGGTCCTCGTCCAACACGTTGCCCACCGACCGCTGGCTGCAATGGGTGGCGATCCTCTTCGACATCCAGGTGGCACTGGGCATCATCCTCTACTTCGTCAACCAGGGATGGGAACAGGGCGGTTTCATCGCCTACTTCCATCCGCTCGGAATGCTGGCCGCCATCGCCCTCTTCCACATCGGCCTCAGACGCGGCCGGGAAGCAGAGTCCGGGGGCGGGTGGCGCACCGTCGGCGTCATGACCTTGCTGTCGCTGGTGGTGGTGTTCGCCGCCATCCCGTGGCAGCGCGGCCCGATCTGACCGAGTCGAGACTGACGTGCAGGAATCCGTCCTCACGACGGAAAATCGCACGTCAGTTCGGTGGTAGCACCGAGTTTTTTGGTCAGCCGGCGTCGATGACGACGGTCTCCAGGGCGACCTTGACCATGTCATCGAAGGTCGTCTCCCGCTCCTCGGCCGTCGTCTCCGTTCCCTTCAGGATGTGGTCAGAGACGGTGAGGATTGTCAGCGAACGGGCGCCCTTTTCCGCCGCCACTCCGTAGAGGCCGGCGGCCTCCATCTCAACGGCCAGCACCCCCATGTCGCGCATTCGCTCGAACACTCCTTCCTCGGGGTTGTAGAAGAGGTCGGCGGAGTGGACGTTGCCCACCTTCACGGGCACGCCGGCCGCCTCGGCGGCCTGGAAGGCGGCCGACAGCAGGGCGAAATCGGCCGTGGCGGCGAAGTCGTATCCTCCGTAGCGCACCCGGTTGACCCCCGAGTCGGTGCAGGCGCCGAGGGCGAGTATCACGTCACGCAGTGCCAGGTCGGGTTGCAGCGCTCCGCAGGAGCCGACCCGGATCAGACGCTCCACTCCGTAGTGGGTGACGAGCTCGGTGGCGTAGATCGACGCCGACGGAATCCCCATCCCGGTGCCCATCGCCGAGACGGGAACGCCCTGGTAGCTGCCGGTGAAGCCGAGCATGTTCCGCACGGAATTGACCTCTTGCACGTCCTCGAGGAAGGTTTCGGCGATGTGCTGTGCGCGGAGGGGATCGCCGGGAAGCAGCACCGACGGAGCGAAGTCTCCCTCCTCGGCTGAGATGTGCGGGGTCGCCATTGGTTCCTCTCGTCTGCGGTCGGGACGGCCAGTATCGCATCAGCCGCCGAGCGGCGGCAGACCTCCCATCTCACGCACGGCGTCGATCGTGTCGGCGTCGGCGGGATCTTTGTCGGGGCGGTATCCACGCACGCGGGCGAAGCGCAGGGCCACCCCGCCGGGGTAGCGGGTCGACCTCTGGACCCCGTCGAGCGCGATCTCCACCACCAACTCGGGCCGGACGAAAACGGCCGACCGGGTCCGCCGCTCCTCGATCTCCTGAAAGCGCTGAGTCTGCCAGGTGAGCAGCTCGTCGGTCATGCCTTTGAACGTCTTCCCGACCATCACGAAGCCGTCTTCGCTCCGGGCGCCCAGATGGAGGTTGGAAAGCCATCCCTGGCGGCGGCCATGACCCCACTCCGCCGCCAGCACCACGAGGTCCAGTGTGTGTACCGGCTTGACCTTGACCCAGGCGGCGCCCCGGCGTCCCGCCTCGTACCGCGAGTCCAGTGCCTTGACCATCACGCCTTCGTGGCGATGGGCCAGCGCATCGGCCAGCACGCCGGAGGCCTCCTCCGGCGACGCGGTGATGTGCTGGGGAATCAGGTCGTCTCCCACCAGACCCTCGAGCAGTCTCCTCCGTTCGGTGAGCGGTTCGTCGATCAGGTCGGCCCCATCCAGATGGAGCAGGTCGAAATAGAACGCCCGCATGCCCCGGCCTTCCATGACGTCGGTACCGAAGCGCCCGGCCGTCTCCTGGAAACTGGCGGGCAGCCCCTCAGGGTCGAAGGTGAGCGCCTCGCCGTCGAGGACGGCGCTCGAGCAGGCGAGACCGAGGGCTCGCTCCACCACCTCGTCCAGCCGATCGGTCACCGGATTCAGATTCCTGGTGTAGATCGCCACGTCCTCACCCGAGCGGTGGACCTGTATGCGGATCCCGTCGAGTTTCCACTCCACCGCCGCGGGACCGGTCCGGTCGAGAGCGGAGGACAGATCCTCCGCGCTCTGCGCCAACATGGGCCTTATCGGCCGGAACAGCGTGAGGCCCACCTCCTTCAACGCCGGTTCGCCGCCGGTGAGAGCCAGAGCGGCCACCTCCCAGATCCGCCCGTCGAGCATGATCGCCCGCCTCACCGAATCCAGGGGAACGTCGGCCGCCCGGGCGACGGCGTCGACCATGATCCCCTCGAGGGCGCCCTGGCGGATTTCACCGGCTAGCAAACCGAACAGGAACTGCTGCTCCGGTTCGGTGGCCGGACCCATCAGCCGCTCGACGAGTTCCCGACGACGGCGGTTCGAACCCGGACCCGAGGTGTGGACGAGCTCATCGAACACAGCAACCACCTCGTCGATCTGGAGGGACGCCTCTCTCGCCGGCGCCGGCGGATCCTTCAACGTCGCCCATCCGACGCCGAGCGCTCCCTGAGGGATGATCCCCGCCAGATACGCCACCGCCGGCGCCACCGAATCCGCCGGAAGAGCGGCGAGAAAGGCGGCCAGATGATCGATCTTCTGTCGCCGCGACCGGGTGGCGGCCACATCCTCAGAGGTACGCACCAGGTCGAGGAAGTCGGTCATCGCCACGAGTATGTCAGGACCGCGCCCGGTATCGTCCCGGCATGCCCCTCGTCTTCCCTACCAACCGTGATGAGCTCCGACGCTGGCTGGAACGGGAGGGCGCCCCCAGACTTCCGGGACTACTCGGACTGGAGATCGTCGAACTGGGAGAGGGCCGCTGTGTCATGGAATGTGACATAGACGAGCGGCATCTGGCTCCCAATGGCTACCTCCACGCCGCCGTGGTGGTCGCCCTGGCCGACACCGCAGCGGGATTCGGGTGTCTCGCATCGCGACCCCATGACGCCGTCGGGTTCACCACCATCGAGCTCAAGACCAACCACGTCGGCAGCGTGGTGGAAGGACGCATCACCACCGAGGCAATGCTCGTCCACTCCGGAAGGACGACCCAGGTGTGGGACGCCCGGGTGACGAGCGAAGACACCGGCCGCAACCTGGCCTTCTTCCGCTGCACCCAGTTGTTGCTCTACTGAATCAGCCCCCGAGAGCCCGATGGAGAAACGCCGCCATCGCTCCCCGGGTCACGGAGTCGTCGGGACAGAACCGGTCGTTGGCCGGCGGATTGCAGCCCCGGGTCACCCCCGTCGCCGCCAACCACTCGATATCCGCCTCGAACACGCTGGCGTTGTCGTCTGAGAAGTCGGTGGTCGAGCCGGCCGCCAGACCGGGAAGCGCCCGATGGAGGAACGCCGCCATCTGACCGCGGGTGACGGCGTCGTCAGGACAGAACTCGCTGTTGGCGGGCGGATTGCAGCCCTTGGTGATACCGGACTCGGCCAGCCACTCGATGTCGGCGGCGAAGATGTGCCCGCCGGTGTCGGTGAACGAGGGACCCTCAGGCGGGTCGATGGTCATGCGGATGGCGTTTCCGGATATCTCGCCCACGTTCACCTGAGCGCCGGCGATCGACCGCGAAGTTCCCGGCTGGATGACATGGGCGAGCGGGCTGGTGTAGGAATCGAGATCGAAGTCGTCGAACGACTCGACCGGGTACGGCTTGACCCGGCGAAAACCCGGCAACTTGGAGTCGTCGAAGAGGCAGTCGAACTCGCTGGTCGTGCAGATCTCCACTTCGTACACCTCGATTCCGGCCCACTGGTCGGGTATCGGGTCGTACGTGGAAGGGACCCGCGCTCCGAAAACATAGATCCGACTTCCGGCCCGAAGGGCTGCCATCCGGACTCCATCCCCATCACCGGTGACGAGGTCGAAAGTCGACTCGCTTCCCGACACGACCCGGACCTCATCAGGATCGATCCATCCGGCGGCGTACAGGTTGATGGACGCCGTTGCATATGGGTCCGGATACGTGCCATAGCCGCCACCGTCCATCAGTCCGTAGTTGCCCGACATGACATCCAGAGCATTGTCGTACTCACCGAAGAAGTCCGTTCGGAGGCCCGTGTAGGAGTGCGGCCAATGAAGCATGTGACCGATCTCATGGGCGGCGGTGGAGTAGAAGGCTATGGAGTTACCGATGAAGCCGGCCCTCGAGTTGCCGTCGCGGTACAAGGGTGAGGCACAAGGGGTGAAGCCGCATGTCACGCCGGGGCTGGCATAGCCGCCCGGTACCGGGGTGATGTGCAGGGCGGCGTTTGCATTGGAACTGGCGTTGGCCTGGGAGTGCAGCTCACACTGGACGTCGCTGTCTCCGGCATTTCCCCGGGCGACGAACTTGGGTTGGTACCTGCCCCGGGAGTGAAATTCGAAGTAGGTGCCGACGTTCTGTTGCAGCCCGGCGGCCAGACTGGCGGCCGAGTCGGCCACTCCGCAAGACCACACGTCGAAGATGTCCTCCCCGAGTGTGTGCTGGCGAATGGTGTCTACGCCCACCAGCAGCCCCAGAGGGTCGGTGGCCTGCGGGACAAGCGAATCGGTGGGCTCCCCCACGACGATCCGAACATCGTCACCCGATCGCACCACGGTATGTTTCGTGTCTTCCGCTCCGGCCGGTGCCGCCACGACAACCATCGCCAGTGCCAGCCCCACGCTCGTCCACCGTCGCCACAGCCTGGTCATGTGCAGAATCTCCACTCTTCCTCGAATGGCGCAGCCGGGAAAGCCCCACCCCACGCCGACACGACGGCGGGAGCTTACAGGTACAAGGCATTCGTCACAGGGTGCGGTAGACCCAAACAGAGGCGCTCCGCCATACTGCGGTGCATGAGCCGTGACACCTACGACATGATCCTCGGTCTGCGGGCGATCCGTTCCTTCACCGACCAGCCCCTGAGCGACGACGACCTGCGCGCCATCCTCGAGGCGGCCCGTTGGACCGGAAGCTCGAAGAACACCCAGAACTGGTCTTTCGTCGCCGTCACGGATCGAGACCGGCTCGAGGAGCTCGCCAAATGCGGTGACTTCACCGATCCGGTGCGGAATTCCGCCGCCACCGTCGTGATCGTCCAGGAGCCCCAGGGCTACGAGTTCGACTCAGGGCGGGCGGCTCAGAACATGATGCTGGCGGCCAAAGCGATCGGGGTCGCCTCCTGCCCGATCACCCTGCACCGCGACGAGGACGCCCGCCGGCTGCTCGGGGTGCCAGAAGACCGGCGAACCCGTTATGCCGTCGCCCTGGGCTATCCCTCGCCCACGGCGGCCCCTCGCCGCTTCGGAGGGCGCAAGCCCGCCGACGAAGTCATTCACCACGAGAGCTACCGGTGATCGCCTCCCCGCTCCCGTGGCAGGAGGTGGCCGACGCCGCCGAGGCGATCTCCTGGGTGACGCATGTCGCCACCGTCGGGCGAGATGGGCGGCCCCATGTGGCGGTAGTCGCCCCGGGGCTGGCGGAGGAGGGACGGATCTGGTTCGCCATTCGTCGGCACATCCAGATCCATCGCAATCTCGTCGCCAACGGCGAGGTGGCCTTCCACTGGCCCGTTACGACGGGATCGGGACCGGGTGAGCTGTTCGCCCGGGGCGTGGCCCGTCTCCACGACACCGACGAGGCGCGCCACCGCCTCTGGAACCGAGTGGTGCCTTACGACATGACCAACTTCTGGGGTACGGCCGACAACCCCGACCTGATCCTGGTGGAGACCAGGGCGACCCGCGTGTCGCTGATGGGCCCCGAGTTCGTCCGCCAGGTGTGGACGCCAGAAAGCACTTGACTTCAAGTCGGCTCGAACTCGTAACCTGGTCGTCATGCCAGAAAACCAGTCGGAACTGTCGCATGGGCTAGGTAGCGTTGCCGCGATGGAATCCCCTCTCGTCGAAGCCCGCGGATTGACCAAGCGCTTCGGTGATTTCGTCGCCGTGGACGACATCGACTTCCAAATTCGACCGGGCAGGGCCTTCGGCTTCTTGGGTCCCAATGGGGCCGGTAAGACCTCGACCATGAAGATGATCGCCACGGTCAGCCCCATAACCGAGGGCGAGATGACCGTGTTCGGACTCGATCCCGCCCGAGATGGAGCCACGATCCGAAGCCGCCTCGGCGTGGTCCCCCAGGAGAACAATCTCGATGAAGAGCTGACGGTGGCTGAGAACCTCTACATCTATGGCCGCTACCACGACCTGGCGAAGCCGACCATCCGCAACCGGATCGACGAGCTGTTGAACTTCGCTCAGCTGGAGGAGAAACGGGATGCCAAGGTCGAGTCGCTCTCCGGAGGGATGAAGCGACGGCTGGTCATAGCCCGCGCTCTGATCAACGAGCCCGACCTTGTGATCCTCGACGAGCCGACCACGGGACTCGACCCCCAGGCCCGCCATGTTCTGTGGGACCGCCTCTACCGGCTCAAGCAGGAGGGGGCCACTCTCATCATCACCACCCACTACATGGACGAGGCCGAGCAGCTGTGTGACCGACTCGTTGTGATGGACAAGGGCAAGATCGCCGCCGAAGGCTCACCGGCCGAACTGATCCAGAGCTACTCGACCAGGGAGGTGGTGGAGTTGCGCTTCGCCCCTGGCATGGCCGAGGCCGGCGTCGAACGACTCGACGGGATGGCGAAACGGATGGAGGCGCTCGCGGACCGGGTGCTGCTCTACACCGACGACTCCGACACCCTGATCGACCACATCCACGAGAAGGACATCCAGTTCGAGCAGCGCCTGACCCGCCGCTCCTCGCTGGAGGATGTGTTCCTCCATCTCACCGGCAGGAGGCTGGTGGACTGATGGCTGCGATCGCCAACGCCATGCATGTGGTGGAGGCCGACTACATCGGCTACAAGCGAACATGGCGAGGCCGGATCATCTCGACCTTCCTCAATCCGATCCTGTTCCTCGCCGGAATGGGGTTCGCTCTCGGCACGATGGTCGACCGAGGAGCCGGCGACGCCCAGCTCCCGATTCCGTTCCTCACCTTTGTGGCGACTGGACTCCTCGCCGCAACCGCCATGCAGACGGGCTTCGGGGAAGGCGCCTGGCCGATCATGGCCGGCATCAAGTGGCGCAAGACCTTCGACGCCATCCTGGCCACACCGGTCAGCGTGGCCGACTTGATCAACGGCATCCTGATGTGGGGAGCGATACATCTCGCCTTCACCCTGGGAGTGTTCGCAATCTTCGCCGTGTTGTTCGGGGCCATCGAGCCGCTTCCCGCTCTGCTCGCCCTGGTTCCGGCCGTGCTCGGTGGCCTTGCCTTTCAGGCAACCGCCACTGCCATCACCGCCCGTCTGGAGGACGAGACAGGACTCACCACGATGATGCGGTTCGGGATCGTGCCGATGTTCCTCTTCTCGGGGACCTTCTTCCCGATCTCCCAACTCCCCGACTGGCTCGAGCCGATCGCCGTCGCCACTCCGCTGTTCCACGCGGTTGAACTGGTCCGGAAAATCGCCCTACCCGACATCGGCCCGCCCGTGGTCACCTCTATCGCCCTCTGGGTCCATCTTCTCTATCTGCTGGTGATGACCGCGGGAGCGTGGCTGCTGGCGATCCGCTTCCTCCATCAGAGGCTCAAGAAGTGACGACGGACACTGCCACCGTCGCCCGCCCTCCGGCGAGTGACCACTCCCGCGCTCACCGCCTGCTGGAGCGCAACTACCTCGTCTACCGGCGGATCTGGAAGGTCATCTTCAGCGGCTTCTTCGAGCCGGTGTTCTATCTGTTCTCGATCGGTATCGGCCTCGGTGCGCTGGTGGGCGAGGTCGCCGGCCCCGGCGGGGAGGGCGTTTCGTACACCGTGTTCGTGGCGCCGGCTCTGCTCGCCGCATCGGCGATGAACGGGGCGGTGTTCGAGTCGACGATGAACATCTTCTTCAAGCTGAAGTTCGGCAAGGTCTACGACGGGATGCTGACCACGCCGATGAAGCCGATGGATATCGCAGTCGGCGAGATCACCTGGTGCCTGATTCGTGGGCTCCTGTATGCCATCGGGTTCCTGGTCGTGGCGTTAGCCATGGGCCTCACCCGGGGGTCGCTGTGGATTCTTGCCCTGCCCACCGCGGTGCTGATCGGATTTGCCTTCGCCGCCTGCGGCTTCGCCGCCACCACCTGGATGAAGAGCTGGCAGGACTTCGACATGGTGCAGCTGGTGACCCTGCCTCTGTTCCTCTTCTCCGCCACCTTCTATCCGCTCGATCTCTACCCGCCCATGATCCAATCCATCACCCGCCTCTCCCCGCTCTATCACGGGGTGGAACTGACCCGGGGATTCATGCTCGGCGTTCTCGACTGGTCGATGGTGGGCCACGCCGGGTTTCTGGTGGTCATGGGCCTGATCGGCCTGGCGATCACGAGCCGCCGTCTGGAAAAGCTGCTCCTCACCTAGCTCTTCTCGCGCGACATTCCAGGCGCATACGACGGGAATGTCGCGCAGGAACGTACTCTCGGGACATGATCGACCTCACGTTTCCGCTGACTGCACCGCGGGGTAGCTCTCTCAACACCAAGGGTTGGCTGCAGGAGGCGGCGTTGCGCTGCCTGCTCAACAACCTCGACCCGACGGTGGCCGAGGACCCGGAGCGGCTGGTGGTCTACGGCGGCCGGGGCAAAGCCGCCCGCTCCGTCGAGGCGCTCACGAACATCGTGCGGACCTTGGAGCGGCTCGAGGACGACCACACCTTGCTGGTCCAGTCGGGCAAGCCGGTCGGAGTGTTTCGCACCCACGAAATGGCGCCCCGGGTACTGATCGCCAACTCGCTGCTCGTTCCCCGCTGGGCCACGCTCGAGCATTTCTGGGACTTGGAGGAGGCGGGTTTGATGATGTACGGGCAGATGACGGCCGGGTCGTGGATCTACATCGGCACTCAGGGGATCCTCCAGGGCACTTATCAGACCTTTTCCGCCATCGCCGACAAGCGCTTCGGTGGGACCCTCGCCGGGACCCTCACCCTCACCGCCGGTCTGGGTGGAATGGGAGGCGCCCAGCCGCTGGCAGTGACGATGAACGGCGGAGTGGTGATCTGCGTGGAAGTCGACCCAGAGCGGATCCGCCGCCGTCTGGAGACGGAGTACCTGGACGAGGAGGCCGGCGACATCGACGACGCCATCCAGCGGGCTGCGACCGCTCGCGCCGAGCGACAGCCCCTTTCGATCGGCCTCCTGGGCAACGCCGCCGAGGTGTTCCCGGAGCTACTCCGCCGGGAAGTCGCCTTCGACATCGTCACCGACCAGACATCGGCACACGATCCCCTGTATGGCTACATCCCGGCTGGCCACGACCCGGGTTCGGCCGCCGAGTTGAGGGAGACAGACCCGGACACCTACATCAAAGCGGCCCGGGAGTCGATGGCCACCCACTGCGAAGCCATGGTCGGGTTCGCTCGACTGGGCAGCGAAGTGTTCGACTACGGAAACAACCTCCGGGGTGGAGCACAGGCAGCCGGCTTCTCCAACGCCTTCGCTTATCCGGGCTTCGTCCCCGCCTACATCCGGGACCTGTTCTGTGAAGGGACGGGCCCATTCCGCTGGGTGGCACTCTCGGGCGATCCGGCCGATATCGCCGCCACCGACCGGGCGATCCTCAGCCTGTTCCCGGATAACGAAGCCCTGCGTCGCTGGCTGACGATGGCGGAGGAGAAGGTCCAGTTCCAGGGCCTCCCCGCCCGCATCTGCTGGCTCGGTTACAAGGAGCGCAATCTCGCCGGCCGCGCCTTCAACGATCTGGTGCGCACCGGCGAGGTCTCGGCTCCGATCGTGATCGGGCGTGACCATCTCGACTCCGGCTCGGTGGCGTCGCCCTACCGGGAAACAGAGGCGATGACGGATGGCTCCGACGCCGTGGCCGACTGGCCCATTCTCAACGCCCTTCTCAACACCGCCTCGGGGGCGGCCTGGGTGGCGGTCCACCACGGCGGCGGTGTCGGGATCGGCAACTCGATCCATGCCGGAGCCCAGGTCGTCGCCGATGGCACCGCCCAGGCCGACCTTCGTCTGGAACTGGTGCTGACCAACGACCCCGGCACTGGGGTGATGCGTCATGCCGATGCCGGATACGACAAGGCGCGGCGGGTCGCAGCCGACCGGGGCTTGGATTTGCCGTCGCTATGAGTCGGGTGTCGGAAGGCGGAAGTCGGAAGTCGACTACGCGTTTCCACTGCGCCGTCGCTTGGACGGGGCGGGGCTTCGAAAAAGATGTTGTCGTCGGCGTCGGGGACGGCCTGATCGTCAGTCTCGAAGTCGGCGTGACTGACAAGGACCCGGCGCGCCTGCCTGGTGTCGTGTTTCCGGGGATGGTCAACAACCACTCGCATGTCTTCCATCGTCTGCTCCGAGGCCACGTCAGCCGGAGAAGGGGCGACTTCTGGTCGTGGCGGGAGGCAATGTACGAGGTGGCGGAAGGACTCGATCCCGACTCCTATCGCCAGATCGCGGCGGCGACGTTTCGGGAGATGCTGGCCGCCGGCTACACATCGGTGACCGAGTTTCATTACCTCCATCATCAGCCCGACGGGCGGCCCTACGACGAACCCAATGTGATGGGCGACGCCCTCGCCGACGCCGCGGCCGAAGTGGGCGTTCGACTCACTCTCCTCGACACCTGCTACCTGTCATCCGGCTTCGGCCTGCCTCCCGCCGGTGTCCAGCGCCGCTTCTCGGACGGGACTCCCGAGGCGTGGGCCGAACGGGTCGCCGGTTGGCAACCGCCGAGTCATGTCCAATTCGGCGCCGCCATCCACTCGGTGCGGGCGGTCAATCCCCGTCAGATGTCGGCGGTAGCCGAATGGGCGGAGCAAAAGCCCCTTCACATCCACGTCTCGGAACAACCGGCTGAGAACAAAGAGGCGCTCAACCACTATGGCCGCACACCAGTGCAGGTACTGGCCGACGGTGGCCTGCTGGGTCCGACCACGACGGTCGTCCATGCCACTCACGCCAGCGACGATGACATAGCTCTTCTGTCCGAGTCGGAGACCTCAGTCGTCATCTGTCCTACGACGGAACGGTGGCTGGCCGACGGGATCGGCCCCACCGGCGCTCTCGGCGCGGCCGGTATCGAGTTGACGATCGGCAGTGATTCCCAGGCGGTGATCGACCCCTGGGAGGAGATGCGCCTGCTCGAGCTACACCAGCGTTTGGCTACCGGCACCACCGAAGTGCATGGGGTTCCCTCGCTGCTGCAAGCCGGATCTGGCGGCCGCCGCCTCGGGGTGGGCGAACCCGCCGACCTCGTGGCAGTCGCCACCGACACACCGAGAACTGCTGGGGTGCCTCATGAGGGCATTGTCTTCTGCGCGACCGCCGCCGACGTCGCGGCGGTGGTTGTAGGCGGGCGCACGGTCAGCGCCTGACCCAGTGACTCCGCTCCTACCCTGGAACCCATGTCGATCTCCTCGCTCGCCCGCTCCGAACGTCTGGACATGTGCGACCTAATGCAGGATGTCGGCCCGGATGCTCCGACTCTGAACGAGGGTTGGGACGTGCTCGATCTGGCCGCCCACGTCGTCGCCCGCGAGCACGACTTGTGGGCGACACCCGGCATCGTCTTGGGCGGTCCGTTCGCCGCGGCCATGCAATTGGCGATGAAGCGGCGGCGTCGCCAGGGCCTGGAACGGCTGGTCGACGTCATCCGCCGAGGAGCGCCGATCTGGTGGAGAGCGGTCCCTTCCGGAGCCCGGCTCAGCGAGTACTACATCCATCATGAGGACGTGCGCCGCGCCAACGGCGGCCGGCCGAGAGCCGATCGGCCCGACCTCGACGAGGGACTCGCCCGGCTGGTGCGGGCATCGGGTAACTACATGCTGCGCGGCGTCGATGTCGGAGTGGACGTGGTGTGGCAGGGTGGAGTCCTCTATCGGCATGGCGACGAGCCCAGGGCCGTGCTCACCGGCCCACCTGGTGAGTTGCTCCTCTACCTGAGTGGTCGACGCTCTGCCGCCGAGGTGGCCTTGACGGGAGACGAGACGGCGGCGGAGAGGTTGCGGGCGGCGGAGCTCGGCATCTGATGGCTCAGGTGCTCGCCACCCTGGCGGTCGGCGGCGCCACGGTCCTTGCCGGGCTGTCGCTGATCCCTCAAATCGTCAAGCTGGTGCGGTCCCGCGACCCGGCGGGCGTGTCGGCGACGTGGCCGTCGATCGGTCTCGTCACCAACGGCGCCTGGTGCGCCTACCTCCTCCAGGCCGGCCTGTGGCCGGCGTCGATCTCCACCATGCTGATGGTCGTCTTCTACGCGGTGGTGATGTGGGCCTTGCGTCGGGCGGGGATCGATCTGGGCTCTTCCCTGGTTAGGGGTGCCATCTGGACTGCCACCCTGGTGGCCATCACGGTGGTCGCGGGCTGGTTCGCCCTTGGAACCCTCCTCGGCTTCTCTCAGTTCCTCCAGGTAGCCCCGGCCCTCTTGACGGCCTACCGGACCGACATGCCGACAGGCATCGCTCCTGCCACGTGGTGGATCGCCGGCACGGAAGGGATCCTGTGGGGCTATTACGGATGGTTCCACGCCGACGTGCCGATCATGATCTTCGCCGCCACCTACGTGATCACCGCCGGGATGATGCTGCTGCGCTACTACACCGTGGTGCGAGGCACCGCCGTCCCGGAGCGGACATGAGCCTGGCACGGTCGGCGCTCGTCGCCCTCATCACCCTGCTGACGGCTTGCTCGGTTATCCAGGGTCGCGTCGGGCCTGACCGGGTTGCTGACGGCCCACCTCAGGCGCTCGGACTGCCCGCCACGGGACCCATCATCGTTATCGGGCAGGGTGTGTCCCACGGTGTCGAATGGCGCTATTCGGTGTACGAGTCGGCTGAAGGTTGGTGCACCCAGCTCGAAACGGGCGGTGGCGGGGGGAGCGGTTGCGGCGGTGACCTGGTGCCAGCCCCCGGCTCAGTCTTCGGATCCTATGGTTGGGGATCCGGCGGCAACGACCCTGTGACGGCGGAAGGGACCGTCACGGCCGACGCCGTTGCCGTCAATGCAATCGGTGCCGACGGCCGGCGCTTCAACGCGGTGCTGATGGGTTTTCAGCGGGTGGGGTTCGACACCCAGGCGTTCGTTGTCTTGGCTCCGCCCGGCACGGACCTCGATTCATTGGTTGCCCTCGACGCCAACGGCGAGGTGCTGGCGCGAGAGGAGTTGAACGGACCGCTTGGTTGAGCGTGGGTGGCTAGCGAACGGGCGTCACTGACCTCGAGCCGAACGTGGATCAGCCGCCGGAGACGACCAGCTCCGACTGACGATCCAATCCGGTCGTCTCCCGGGTGTCGAGATACCCATGCGGCAGCTTCACCTTCCGCGAGCCGCCGCTGTGGCCCCGCACCATGCGGCTGGCGTCCGGAGGAAACGGGATCGTGGGGTCGAGTCGGGAGACGAGTTCGTCGACCTCATCCACGTCGGCCACCCGTGAGAACCGATCGCGTATCTTCCGACCCACCGGAAAGCCCTTCAGGTACCAGCTCGGGTGACGACGGAACAGATTGATCCCGTGGCGATCTCCGAAGTGGTCGACGAGCAGCCGGGCATGGTCTTGCATGATCCGCCCGACCTGTCCGAGGTCCGGAGGTTCGGGAATCGGCCGGCCGGCCATGGCAGCCGCCAATTCGCCGAACAGCCACGGTCGGCCGAGACACCCCCGCCCTACGACGACGCCATCACATCCGGTCTCGCCGATCATGCGAAGGGCGTCGTCAGCGGTCCAGATATCGCCGTTGCCGAGAACGGGAATGGTCCCCACCGTGTCCTTCAGGGTGGCGATGGCTTCCCAGCGGGCGTAGCCGGAATAGCGCTGCTGTGCGGTGCGGGCATGGAGTGCCACGGCGGAAGCTCCCACCAGCTCGGCGACCCGCCCGGCGTCCAGATATGTCAGGTGGTCGTCGTCTATCCCCATGCGGAACTTGACCGTGACCGGCACCGGCCCGGCATTGGCGACCGCGGCGGCGACGATGTCGGCGAAGAGGCCGATTTTCCAGGGCAGGGCGGCGCCGCCGCCATGGCGGGTGACCTTGGGCACCGGGCAGCCGAAGTTGAGATCGACATGGTCGACGCCGTGTTCATCGACCAGCAGGCTGGTGGCCCGACCCACGTAGTACGAGTCGGTGCCGTAGAGCTGGATCGACCTGACGTCTTCGGCAGGGGCGAAGGTGGCGTTGGCCAGGGTCTTGGCGTCCCCGTCGACCAGGGCACGGGCGCCGATCATCTCGGAGACGTAGAGACCCGCCCCGTATCGACGGCACAGCGTCCGGAAAGGGGCGTTGGTGACACCGGCCATAGGGGCGAGCACGACCGGGGGGTCGACGCGCAACCTCCCGACGAAAAGCGAGGAAAGCACCCCCCAAGGGTAGGGCCGTTTCCTGGTTTCTCAGGACCGAGCCGCAACGTCGAGATGCGTTTCGGTCCTAAGAACGCGGGCGGGGGGCGATGCCGCCGATGGCCGAGTCATCGGTCAGGTTCTGGAGCCTGACCTGACCGCGCGCCACTTCTTTGCCGTCGCCCTGTCGGGTGATGCTCACCTGCCACAGCTGCTGTGTCCTACCCCTATGGATCGGGGTGGCCTCGCCGATGAGGGTGCCTTCTCGTGTGGAGCGGAGGAAGTCGGTCGAGTTGTGCAGTCCCACGCATCCCACCAATCCCTGATCCATCGCCCAGAGGGCGGCTCCCGTGGAGGCGAGCGTCTCGACCAGCGTGCAGTAGAGGCCACCATGCACGACTCCGTACGGCTGCTGGTGGTGCTCCTTCAGTTCCACCTGTCCCACGGCCCGGTCCGGAGTGGCTTCGACGATCCGGATGTCGCTGTGCGTGACGTAGTTCACACCGGGGTGCAGGTCCTGCATGAGGACGGACCCTACCGCGGCGCGGTAGCCTCGGTACGTCATGCAGATAACCCACTATGAGGACGTTTCGCCCTACCAGTTCGCCGACTTGTGGCTGCGCGAGCTCTCACCCGCCGTCATGCAGTCCGGATCCATAGCCGAGATCACACTGCCCATCGGCGTGGAGCGCCCCTCGCGCCGATCGAAGAAAGTCGACCGGGTCTACGTGGGCTTGGACGGTGATGTCGAGTTCACGGTCGAAGGCGAGTCGGCCCTGCTCCATCCCGGCGACGTGATCCACATCGCCCAGGGCGAGGAGTACGGATACTTCAACGGCGGCCAGAAAGAGGCTCGGCTGCTGCTCTTCCGTTCACCTGCCCCCTCGATCCCCGAGGAGAGCTGAAGTCGTCAGACCAGGGTCTCGATTCCCATCCGGGTGAGGAGCCGGCGGGTGGCTGGCAGAGGGAGCCCGATGACCGTCGTGGGATGCCCGTCGATCGACTCCACCAGCAACGCCCCTTTCTCCTGGATGGCGTAGGCGCCGGCCCGGTCGAGGGGCTCGCCGGTGGCGATATACGCGTCGATCTCGTCCTCGGTGACGGCAGCGAATCGGACCAGGGCCGACTCGACCAGAGAGTCCACGACGAGCCGGCCACCCTCGAGCATGGCCACCGCCACCCCGCTCAGCACGTGGTGGGTGGTGCCGGCGAGAGCCGTGAGCATCGACCGGGCCTCAGAGGGATGGCCCGGTTTGCCCAGCACCCTGCCGTCGTGGACGATCACCGTGTCGGCGCCGAGCGAGACGGTCTCAGGGGCCGCCCCCACCTCCGCCTTCGCTCGGGCCAGCCGTTCCACATAGCGACCCGGCTCCTCACCGGGGCGCCGCGTTTCGTCGACGTCGGGCGAGACGACGTCGAACGTGACGCCGAGGATTCCCAACAGCTCCGCCCGCCGGGGCGATCCCGAGGCGAGGATCAACCGTTTCATCGGAGCTGCTTTCCCGACCGAATGACCGCCGCCGGCCGTTCCAGTGTCTCGGGATACAAGTAGGGATCGGCGTCGAAGAAGACGGCGTCGGCCGGCTCGCCCACGACGAAACCCTCCGAACGGCCCAGGTAGCGGCGGGCCGCGACCGAGGCGGCGTCGACCGCCCGCTCCGATGGAAGGCCCAACTCGACCAAGGCTGTCACTTCCCGGGCGACATGCCCGGGGGCGGTCGCCAGATCGGTGCCCGCGAGCACCGATACCCCGGACGGGACCCGGGCGAGCAGCGCCGTCACGTTGTCTATTCCGTCCCTGATCAGCCGGCCCCCGCTCGAGTCTGGTCCCAGCATGGCGGCGATCGCCTCCATCCGGAGGACGGTCGGTACCCAAGCCCCACCTCTTGCCGCCAGCTTTTCTAGGTCCTGGGGGTCGAGAAACAACCCATGCTCGATCGAGTCGACACCAGCTTCGACCGCCATCGAGGCGACTTCGGGGGCCATCGTGTGGATCGCCACTCGGGCCCCGCCGTCGTGGGCGACAGTCACCGCCGTGCTCAGCGACTTTTCGTCGAAGTTGGGTAGAGCACCCCGTCCGCGCCGGGGCCAGTCCCCCACCAACTTGACCCAGCCCCTGCTCTGCTCAACCGCCCCTCGTACCGTCTCGGCGAGACCCTCAGTGTCCGTCTCCACCGCGAAGCCCGGGTAGTAACCCCCGTCGGTGGCGATCATCCGTCCAGCACCTTCGAGGTCGGGAGCCTCCAGAGGCGGGGCACCTACGAGCGTCAGCAGCACCGAGTTGTCTCGCCATCCCTTGTCGACGACGAGGAAGGTGCCCCTGTCAAGACAGGCGTACGCCCGGCGGCGGATTTCATCCGGATCACCGGGCTCCAAATCCAACTCATCGGCCGCCAGGTGGGCGTGGGCATCGGACAGGCCCGGAAGCGCCCACCAACCCTCACCAATCACCTCTCCTCCGTCGGAACCCGCTTCTATCCACCGCCCCTCGGTCGAAACACCGAGCAGAACGGGGCCCGATGCACCCGGACGGAGGAGGGAGGCGCGCATGTAGGCAACGGTAACGGCGCCGTAAGCTGACCCCGTGCGTCGGATCGCCACCCTGTCCGTCCTTCTCCTCATCATCGCCTGCGGCACCGCCACGCCGGCGCCGACGACCGCTGCGCTCACCTCGACCACCACGCTGGCCGAAACCACGACCACCACGGCGCCCCCGGTGACGACTCCCCCCGCTGCCCAGTACACGACCGACGACTGTGGAACACCCCCCGTCACCTTCGCCCTGCTGTGCAATGTCTACGAGTTGTTGGCCTCCTATCACGTGGATTCACCGCTCGATCCGAGCACCCTGGCGGCCGGAGCTGCGTTGGGAGTCGAGAGCTACGAAAGCAGCGGGGCGGGCGAACAGCCGGAGAGCTTCGTGTGTGCGATTCCCGATCCAGCGTTCGAGACGACATGCTCGATCATCTCCGAAAGGCTTCGAGCCGGTCCCCTCGAAATCGATGAGGCGATCGAGTCGGGGGTGTCGTCGATGATTTCCTTGAGCCTCGACCCCTTCACTTACTACCTGCCGCCGGAGTTGTCGGGAGCCCTCACGGAGGATGGAGTCGTCAACGCTGTGGGACTCCTACTCACGATCCGAGATCCGGTCGGCTCCACGTGCGCCGTGATCCAGGCGCAATGTCGCCTGGAGATCACTCTCGTCATGGTGGAGGGCCCCTCGTTCGAGGCCGGAGTCCGGGCGGGCGACATCCTCACTGCGGTGGATGGGACGCCGGTCGAGGGCTCGACCCTGATCGAGGTAGCCGGACTGCTCGACGGGCCCGAGGGCAGCACCGTCACGCTGCAACTCGAACGTGGTGACGAGGAGCCGGAAGAGATCGTCGTGGAGCGGAGGCCGCCATCGATACCGCAGCTGGAGGCAGAGGTATTGCCCCCGGGAGTCGGCTATATCCGCCTCCCCGACTTCGGCGTCGACGTGCCGGAGTTCCTCCATTCCACCCTGGCTGCCTGGGAAGCAGGCGGCGGGGTCGACAACTTGGTGCTCGATCTGAGAGACAATCCGGGGGGGTTCGTTGACGTGGCAACGCTGGTGGCCAGCGAGTTCCTCCCCGACGGACTCGTCCTGCGCAGCGAGTCCCCCGCCGAGACACTCGACTACCCGGTCCAAGACGGTGGTCTGGCCACCACCGGACCTCCGCTGACGGTGGTTGTGAACGCCGGCTCCGCCTCCGCCTCGGAAATCTTGGCGGGTGTGCTCCAGGAGCGTGAGAGGGCCGAGGTCGTGGGGGAAGCGACGTTCGGTAAGGATACGGTCCAGATAGGCTTCCCCCTCAGAAACGACGGCGAGCTACGGGTCACGGTCGCCCACTGGGTCACGCCCGAAGGCGCCACAGTGGCAGGCGGCGGTGTCATTCCGGATGTGATGCTGGAGATCCCGGCGGACGCTCCCGCCGCCGAAGTCGTGGACCTGGTCCTGGGATAGGTGAGATGATCCGACGGTTCGACAGCCGACTGGTGTGGTGGCTCCTCGCCCTCACCATCTTCCTCGGTGCCTGTGAATCGTCGGGCGGCGATGCCACGTCACCCACCACGTCGACCATCCCGCCGACCACCGCCGCGCCCACCACATCGGCGCCTGAATCCACCACCACGGCCCCAACCACGACCGAGCCGGCGCCGACCACATCCGCCCCGGTGGCGCGTGACTTCGAAACTGCGCCTTGCGGCGAGCTGAGCGGCGCCCTCTTGTGCGAGGCTTACGAGCTCATCCGGCGGCACTATGTCGACCCGGTGACCGACGAGGCGCTGGTCGACGGCGCCCTATCTGCCCTGGCGAGCGCCGATGTCCCTGCCGGAGAAGGATTCGAGGTCTGTCCCCTTCCGAGCGATGAGTTCGTGGAGCTGTGCGAAACCGTCGCGGATGGAGAGCTCGACGGTGAGGCCGCCGCCGAGGCGGCGTTGGCGGGGATGACATACCTGGCCCTCGACCCCAACAGCGGATACTTCGACGCCGAAACCCTGGAGCTGATCGAGGAGGAGCAGTCGGGCCAGATCGAGGGCATCGGCGCCCTCGTCGCAACCGAGGAAGAGGGCTCCGATCAGCCGAACTCCTGTCAGATCATCTCACCCACCTGCCGGCTGCGGGTCGTATCCACCATCGAAGGCGGCCCGGCCCGGGCGGCGGATCTGCAACCGGACGACGAGTTCTTGGCCGTCGACGGTGAATCGATCGAGGGATGGACCGTCGACCAAGTGACTTCCCTCGTCCGGGGCCCAGCCGGCACTGACGTGGATTTGACGATGTCGCGCGGCAGCGAGGAGTTCACCGTCACCCTTACCCGCGCCACCGTCCAGGTGCCGGTCGTCGAGTCCGAGGCAGTAGGAGACGTGGCCTATATCAAGCTCAACATCTTCACGGACAACGCCGACGAGCAGCTGCGCGGCGAACTCGAGCCGCTACTCGAGCAGGGTGCGAGCACCATCGTCCTCGACCTGCGTAACAATCCTGGCGGCCTTCTGGAGACGGCGATCAACGTCACATCGGAGTTCCTCGACGAGGGGCTGGTCGTGAAAACGGAATCGCCGGAGAGCGTTACTCCCTACAGCGTGACGCCGGGAGGAATCGCCACCGACTCCGACCTCGAGGTCTACGTGGTCGTCAACCAAGGAAGTGCTTCCGCCTCGGAGGTGGTGGCTGGTGCCCTGGCAGATGCGAACCGGGCCTTGGTAGTGGGTCAGAACACGTTCGGGAAGAACACCGTCCAGCAGCGATTCCCTCTTTCGAACGGGGGAGCGGTCAAGTTGACGATCGCTCGCTGGCTCACGCCCGATGGTCACGACTTCGGCGAAGGTGGCATCACACCCGACGTGAACCTCGAACTAGGGGAGGACCTGACTGCGGCCGAGGTAGTCGAGCAGGTCACGGCCGTAGCCGCCTGACTCAGAAAGAGCCTTGCGAAAACTCTGTCCCCGGACAAAAAATGGGACGCCTCTCGGCGACGTCATTGCCCCCTACCTCCCGAGTCGCCCTAGCGGGCGCCTCGGCAGGGACCTTCCCCCCTCGCTTCGCTCCGGGGGACAAAGAAGGGACGCCTCTCGGCGACATCTTTTTCAAGATAGGGGGTAGGGGACTCCGGTTGTGACGTGACAGTCGTAGCCGTGGGGGTTCTTGGCGAGATACTGCTGGTGGTAGGACTCGGCATAGTAGAACTCACCCAGGGGAGCGATCTCCGTGGTGATCTCGCCCAAACCCGAGGTGGTCAGCACCTCCTGGTAGACATCCCGCGACGTCTTGGCCGCCGCCAGCTGCTCGGAGCTGGTGGTGTATATCACCGATCGATACTGGGTTCCGATGTCGTTGCCCTGGCGCATTCCCTGGGTCGGGTCGTGGATCTCCCAGAACATCGCCAGGAGTCGGTCGTACGAGACCTCCGAGGGGTCGTACGCCACGAGTACCACCTCGGCGTGGCCGGTCCGACCGGTGCACACCTCTTCATAGGAGGGATTCGCCGTGTGACCGCCGGCGTATCCGACCGCCGTCGTGTAGACGCCGGGAACCTGCCAGAACCGCCGCTCCGCTCCCCAGAAGCAGCCGTTGCCGAACACCGCCACCTCGATGCCGTCGGGAAACGGGGGCCGCAGCGGATTGCCGTTGACGAAGTGGCTGTCGGGCACGCTGACGGCTTCGCTCCGCCCCGGGAGCGCCTCGCTTCCGTCCACCATCTTCTGCTTGTCCCTGCCAAACCACATGCGCGCGTCCTCCTGGTCGCCTTACGTCCCAGTCAACACCATTTTCCCCGGAATGGTTCCCGTCAGGGCACCGCCTCACCATATAGTCCTCGGCAGACGAGGGAGATAGATGGTCCGCTACCGCAAAGCACCACAGAATCCCAACATCCAGGACCGTCGGGGTATGGGAGGCTCGCGCACCGGGAGACGGGTCGCCCTGGGAGGCGGGGGCATCGGCCTGGGAACCTTGGCCATCATTCTCCTCCTCAACGTCTGCGCCGGCGGAGGCCTGGGCGATCTCGGCGGCTTGGCGGGCGAATTGGTCCCGGTCGACGAGCCTCCCCGAACGCCACTCACCACGATCAGCCCCGCCAACGACCCGGATGCCGAGCTCAAGGAGTACATGGAGGCGGTCTACGCCGACAACGATCTCTTGTGGCAGGACGTCTTCGCCCAGGCGGGACGGCAGGACTACCAATCACCACAGTTCGTGTTCTTCGAGGGCTTCACCGATTCCGGTTGCGGAGGCGCCGACGAACGGGTTGGCCCCCACTACTGCCCGCTCGACGGCACCATGTATCTGGATTTCACCTTCTTCACGCAGCTGCGGGAGCAGTTCGGCGCTCGAGGAGACCTGGCGCCGGCGTATGTCATCTCCCACGAGTTCGGCCACCACATCCAGACGCTGCTCGGGATCTCGGAGCAAGTCAGGGGACTGCAGCAAGAGAACCCCGGCCAGGCCAACGACCTGTCGATCGCGATGGAGTTGCAGGCCGACTGCTTCGCCGGCGTCTGGCTGTCGACGGTGTCCGTCGATCCTTCGGGAGGCGAGGTCGACGAAGGCTTCATCGAAATCGATCCGGGAGAGCTGAGGGAGGCGATGGAGGCGGCGCAGGCGGTGGGCGACGACCGGATCCAGGCTCAGGCGACGGGAATGGTCAATCCGGAGACGTGGACTCACGGTTCGGCGGAGCAGCGCTCCGAGTGGCTCCAGCGAGGTATCGACTCCGGTGATCCCGGCCAGTGCGACACGTTCAGCCAGCTGGGCTGAATCGTCAATCTCCCAGCTTGCTGACTACGTCCTGGAGGAACCGTCCCATCTCTTCGTCGGGATCGTCGCGGTCGAAGACGGGCAGTTCGGGATCACGCTCACGAATCTCGGTCAGGAACTCATCGCGGATGTCGTCGTCGATGCCCGCTCTCAGTACGACGGCATCGAAGCGTTCGTTGCGCCACAGATGGCGCAGGTCGGCGTTGGCAGTCACTCCCACGACGTCGTAACCCAGCTGACGCGTATCCCTGATCGTTCGGGCCAGGACGGACGGTTCGTGGCCGACGATCAGGATGCGGGGCGTAGCCATGCATTCGCTTTCGTTGCTCGATGCAATTCTAGGTGGCTCCTCCGTTTCCCACGGATGGACGCCCGCCGGTAGGCTGACGCACCGGATGCGGCTTCTCCGGGCGCTGAGTGCCGCCCTCATCCTGTTCATTCTTCTAGGTCTCGTCTTCGCCGGGCCTGGACCGGCGCGGGCCCAGGACGTCGATCAGGCCCGCGAGGACGCCGCCACTGCCGGCGACCGAGCCGACCGGGCCGCTTCGCTCCTCTCGGAGACCGCCTCGAGGCGCGCCGGCATCGAAGAAGAGCTGGCCGCGTCCCTCACCCGACTAGCCCGGCTCAGCGACGAGCTGACCCGGGTTTCGGTCCGCCTCGACGAACTGCGCCAGAGCCTCGCCATCGCCGACACGAATTTATCCGACGTCAACCAGGACCTGACTCTGCAGGCAGTCGACGCCTATGTGCGGGCAGTGACGATCTCGGCGGCGAGTGTCGTCGGCGCCGGTACCGCCGAGTCGGCCATCGTGGCTGCCACATCGCTCGAGTCGACCATCGGCTCCGATCAAGCGGCCGTCGCCAGCCTGACGATCAAGCGAAGGGATCTCGAGGGGCTCCGCCACCAGTACGCCGAGGACCAGGAGCAGGTGACGGCTATCCGTCAGGAGGTCGACGCCGAAACGGCCCACCTCGAGGAGCTACTCGCCGAAGCCGACCGAGATCTGGCCCACGCCGCGGCCCAGGCGAGGATCGCCGACGCGGCGCATCGGGAAGCGCTCGACGCCGTCGACCTCGCCCGGGCGCAGGAGGAGGAGCGCCAACGGCAGGCGGAACGACAGGCGGCCACGACCACGACACAACCGGAGAACGCCACTCCCGAGGCAACGACGACCACAACGAGCACGGTCGCCCCGTCGCCGACTACGCCGCCGCCTGCGCCGGTGAGCGGCGGCGACTTCCCGCCGGCCGTGGAGCGATGGCGGCCTCTGGTGTCCACCTACTTCCCGGCTGCCCTGGTCGATGGGGCCTTGGCGGTGATGAAGTGCGAGAGCGGCGGAGATCCAGAGGCCTACAACCCCTACAGCGGCGCCAGCGGTCTGTTCCAGTTCCTCCCGTCCACATGGGCCACCGTCTCCCCGGGAGCCGGCTTCGGGGGTATGAGCGTCTTCGACGCCGAGGCCAACATCGGAACCGCCGCCTGGTTGAGCGACTACTACGCCGGCCGCGGCTCCAGTCCCTGGGCCCCCTGGACCTGTCGCCCTTGAGTGGGATCAGCCGAGCGCCGAACCGCTCACCGGGTCGTACAACCTGACGGCATCGGGGGCGACGTACCAGTCGATCCGAACGCCACGAGCCATCCGGTAGTCGGCTTCGATTTCGGCGGCGAAACCGACGCCTGGCCTCTCTCCCAATCCGAACATCACGCGCTGAGTGGCGCCCACCTGCTCGATCCGACCCACCGTTGCCCGTAGACGTCGATCGAAGGGAGTCCCATCTCGGGCCGGGATGAGATCCAACGGTCGCAGGCCGACCACCAGGCGTCGGCCATTTTCGACCGCGGGGAGTCCCATCGCCAGGCGGGAGCCGCCGATGTCGACTCCGCCGGCCCTCGCCACCGCCGGGATACGGTTGAGCTCCCCCATCAACTCTGCCACCTCCAGCGATCCCGGTGCCCGGTAGACCTCGAGAGGGAGTCCCACCTGGGCGAGGCGACCGCCGGCCAGCACGGCCACGCGGTCGGCCCACCGCAGGGCATCGCTGCCTTCGCGGGAGGCGAAGATCACGGTCAGCTCGGGTTCCGACATCACCGCCTCCAGGAGCCTCTGCCGCAGATGCGGGTCGGTCCCGATGAGCGGCCCGTCGAGTAGAACCACCGATAGGTCGCTTCGGGCCAGCGCCCTGGCGGTGGAGACGGCCGTCCGCTGCCCGGTGGACAGAGTCCCCGGTCGCCGCGACAACAAGCCTCCGAGATAGAACCGGTTGGCGGCTTCCCGTACCTGCTTCTCGATGTCGGACCCGCCGGCCGCTCCCTGCAAAGGGAAGGAGATGTTCCTCTCAACGTCCAGGTGGTCGTAGACTGCGTCGTCCTGGAACACCATGGTCAAGCGGCGGCGCGTCTCGGGTCGTACTGCGATCTCTCCCGCCGTGACCGGATCTAGTCCGGCGATCGCCCGGAGGAGCGCCGTCTTGCCGGAGCCGGAGGCGCCGAGCAGGCAGACTCGCTCACCTGGCGCCACCTCGAGATCTAGCTCGGCGAGAAGGCCGGGCTGCTGTCGTGAGAGGGCCACACCTCTCAGGGATATGTCGCCCATCTCACGAGCCTACGCTGCCCCCGGTGCCAGGAGTCCAGTTGACCGGTGAAGGACTGGAGGCGGCCGTGCCTGCTCCCAACGCCGACTCCGTCGAGCTTTGCCTGTTCGAGGCGGACGGCAGCGAAACCCGCCTGGCGCTCGTCAAAGGCGACGACGGCGTCCACCGGGGATCCTTCTCCCACGCCCGGGCCGGACAGATGTATGGCTTACGGGCTTCCGGTCCCTGGGCACCGCATGCGGGGCTTTGGCATGACCCATCCTTGCTGCTCGTAGATCCCTTCGCCCGGGCGATCGCCGGTCGATTCGTCGATCACCCGTCCGTCCATCACGACGGGCCGCGCCGCGACACCGCCGCGTTCGTCCCCAGAAGCGTGGTGGTGGAGTCGCCTCCCCCACCCCGAACCGGCCCCTCCATTCCATGGTCGGAGACGGTGATCTACGAGACGCATGTCCGGGGGCTCACCATGCGGCATCCTGACGTCGATCCCCTGCTGCGAGGGACATACCTCGGGGTCTCGTCCCCTCCGATGGTGGCGCACTTTCGCCGCCTGGGCGTGACAACGGTGGAGCTGATGCCTGTCGCCCACCACGTATCCGAACCCGCCCTGCAAGCCCGGGGAATGTCGAACTACTGGGGCTACTCCACCCTGGCCTGGTGGGCGCCCCACGCCGGCTACGCCACGGCAGACGACGGCCGTCAGGGGGCCGAGTTCGCCGAGATGGTCGACCAGCTCCATGCCGCCGGTCTGGAGGTCATCGTCGACGTCGTCTTCAACCACACCGTCGAAGGGGGCCTCCTCGGGCCGATCCTTTCGATGAAGGGGCTGGACAATCCTGGTTGGTATCGACTTGACTCGTCCGGCGGCTACGTCGATTGGACCGGAACCGGCAACACTATCGACACCGCCAACCCGGCGGTTCGAGAGGCCATCGTCGGGGCCCTGCGCTGGTGGGCCGAAGGCCTGGGGGTCGACGGATTCCGGTTCGATTTGGGCGTCACACTGGGTCGGGGAGAGGAGCAATTCGACCCCGAACAGCTCGCCTGGCTCACCACCGACCCCGTGATCTCCACCCGCAAGCTGATCACCGAGCCCTGGGATCTGGGACCGGACGGCTACCGGCTGGGCGGCTTCGGAGGCGAATGGCGGGAATGGAACGCTCGTTTCCGCGACGACGTGCGCGATTTCTGGCGCGGCCGATCGGGAGCAGAAACGATGTCAGTTCGTCTCTCAGGATCGCCCGACGTCTTCGCCGATCGGTCCCCCGAATCGTCGCTCAACCTGATCACGGCCCACGACGGCTTCACCCTCGCAGATCTGGTGTCCTATGACCTCAAGCACAACGAAGCCAACGGGGAGAACAACCACGATGGCCACAACGACAACCGGTCGTGGAACTCGGGGGTCGAAGGACCGACCGACGACGCCGGCATTCTCGAGATCCGCCGCCGTCGCTCGTCCGCCTTGCTGGCCACTCTCCTATCCGCGGCCGGAGTGCCCATGCTGCTGGGGGGTGACGAACTGGGGCGGAGCCAAGGAGGCAACAACAACGCCTATCCGCTGGACGAGCCAAACTGGTACGACTGGTCGCAGACCCCCTACATCGAGCTCATCGCCCGAGCCGTGGCCGTCCGCCGCTCACATCCCATGTTTGCCGGCGGCGCGTTCAAGGCGTCCGTCACCTACCACGGAGGACCGGCGACCATCGAGCTGTCACAGGATGACGACCGGCTTGCGGGTGCGGCGAATCCCACTACCGAACCACGCCGACTTCCGCTGCCCGCCGGAAATTGGACTCTGGAGCTCGACTCTTCAGATACGACCGCGACGGGATCATTCGAGGGGGATGTGATCGTGCCGGCCTGGAGCCTGCTCCTCTTTCGCCCGACCCGAAGTAGGGCTCAGCCGATGATGTGACCCTTTGGGACGGCCACGATTCCCCCTTCCGAGACCGTGAAGTGCTCGGCGTCTCTCTCATGGTCGACGCCGATCTCGGATCCGGCCGGCACGTCCACGTTCTTGTCGATGATCACGTTGCGCAGCACCGCCCCCGGGCCGACCGTGACATCGTCGAGAAGGATGGCCCCCTCGACCACTGCTCCCGCTTCGATCCGGACGCCCGGAGAAGCAACGGTGCGGCTGACATACGCCCCGGAGATGATGACACCGTTGGAGAGCACCGAGTCGGCGATCTGGCCCGGCCCATGCTCGGCGACTGCGACCAGCTTGGCCGGGGCACTGGTCCGGGTGGAGGTGTAGATGGGCCAGTCGTCGTTGTAGAGGCTGAAGACCGGCTCGGCAGACACGAGGTCCATGTGGGCATCGAAATAGGAGTCGAGCGTTCCTACGTCCCTCCAATAACCCCGCTCGCGTTCGCCCAGGCCTGCCACTTCGTTGAGCGTGAAGTCATAGCAATTGACCATCCCCCGTTCGACCAGCTTGGGGATGATGTCGCCACCCACATCATGACGGGAGGAATCGTCGACGGCGTCCTCGGCGATCTGCTCCAGCAGGGCTTCGGTCGTGAACACGTAGTTGCCCATCGACGCCAGGGCAGTATCCGGGTCGTCCGGCGTCGCCGGGGGGTCGGCGGGCTTCTCCCAGAATCGGGCGATTCGGGTGCTGCGGCCCTCGAGCTCGATGATCCCGAAGGCGGTCGCCTCAGCGCGGGGCACGCGGATCCCGGCCACCGTGGCCCCGGCTCCACTCTCTATATGCGCCTGCAGCATCTGGGACGGGTCCATGCGGTAGATGTGGTCCGCCCCGAACACGAAGATGTAGTCCGGCTCCTCGTCGGCGATGATGTTGAGGTTCTGATAGATGGCGTCGGCCGATCCCAGGAACCACCGCTGCCCCACCCGCATCTGGGCCGGCACGGATGTGACGTAGTTGCCCAGCAGCGTCGACATTCGCCATGTCCGGGAGAGATGGACGTTGAGGCTATGGCTCTTGTACTGGGTGAGGACGACTATCCGACGGTGGCCTCCATTGACGAGGTTGGAGAGAGCGAAGTCGATCAGCCGGTAGTGACCGCCGAAGGGCACCGCCGGCTTGGCGCGGTCTCGGGTGAGCGGCAAGAGGCGCTTACCCTCCCCGCCGGCGAGAACCATCGACAGGACCTGGGATCGGTTCATCCTCAGAGGTGGCCGGCGAAGCGTCGAGCGACGCCCCGCAGCATGGCGAGGGCGATGGGAGGCTCGCGCTCGAGCAGCGCATCCAGATCTCCTCGTCGGATGGCTAGCGCCCGCAGGTCCTCGTGGACGCACACCCGGGCCGAACGCGGCGTGTCTGCCAGCACCGACAGTTCGCCGACGAACTCGCCGGGGCCGAGCGTGACGTCGTCGTCGTGAGGCAGCTCGACCCTGACCGAACCCTCCTCGATGATGAAGACGCCGGTGCCGGCCTGGCCTCGCTCCATCAGGACATGGCCGGAGGGTGCCTCGAATTCTGTGGCCAGTTCGGCCACGCGCTGCAAGGCCGCGCCGTCGAGATCGGCGAAGAGGGGTACTCGACGAAGTCGGTCGACATCAGGGGTCGTCATAGCGGCCAGGGTAGCTCGCAAGCCGTTCGCGGCGGATCGGTGTCAATCGTTCAAGACCGGCGCCGCATTTGACGATCACAAGCGGGTGACTCCTCCCAGCACCACCATCAGCCGGTCGTTCACGGGTGCCCTAGAGGTCGGCGACCAGACCGTTCCCGCCACTGTGGTCTTCGGCGAGAGCTCGGTGAGCCTCGCCGTCGCCGGGGACACGGTCGGAGAGTGGCCCACGGACGAGGTCGAGGTCGTGCCCGCCGGGAGCGCCTATGCCATTCGCGCCGAAGGTGACACGGTCCACTTCATGCCGGACGAGACCACCGACTTTGCCACGTTTGTCGCCCGGCCCGAGGCCGACAACACGGGAGAGCCGGCTCCGAGGCCGGTTTCTGTCGAAACGGAGCCGGTCGCAGCGGAGACTCCCCCAACGCCGTCGTCGTTCGACGCATCCACGGAGGAGCGGCAGGAGCCGTTCCTCGGGTTGGCCGATACCACGTGCGAAGAGGAACAAATCGACGAGCCCGCCCTCGCCTTCGAAGACTCGGCCGACGAATTCTTCGCCGCCGGCCTCAATGGTCCACCTTCCGAGTCGGGTCCACCCGCCTTTCGCCCGGTGGTGTTCGACACTCCCCCGCCCCCCGCCCCTCCGATCGAGGAGCCGGCCGAGGAAGAGCCGGAGACCACCTCCGTCGATGAGGAGCTGAACGGGTGGCCCGTGGTCGAGGAGGAAGCGCCCTTCCCACCGGTGGTGGAGCCGGTAGACGAGCAGAATCCTGCGAATCCAGTGCATCTGGCCGATCCGTTAGGCGAGGAAGAGGCCTCCCCGTCACGTCTGGGGCGCTTCTTCAGACGCGCCCGTGAGGTGGCCGGTGAGGAGGCACCCTCCGCCACCGAGGAGTCGGACGATTCTGACGACACGCCGGAGCCGATCACCGACTCGGAGAACCTCCGCCAGTGGGGATTGGTGGTGGCGGGCGGGGTGGTTCTGCTGGTCATCATCGGGGTGGTGGCGTGGGGTCTGATCTCGCTCATGGGCGGTGAGGAGGAGCCGACGACCGAGACCGTCGCCCTGCCTTCGACCACCGTGGCGGCCGTCGCTCCTTCGTTTCAGGCGACGGTAACGACCCTGGCGCCTTCGACCACCGTGGCGGCCGAGAACCGAGCCGCGGCCGCCAGCTTCGTGGCGGACTGGAACGGCCTGGCCGCCGAATACGCCTATCACATGACCATTTCGGCCGAAAGCCTGCCGATCTCGACTGCGCCCACGGGTGCCGTACATCTCACCTACGGCGAGGACGGAATCCTCGTGTTGAACATGGTTCCCCAAGGAACGAATCAAGATCGCGACATATTGGTGGCGATGGGGATGGCAGTGGCGTGGGCCGATCCAGGATTGAGTCCCGAGGGCCGAAAGCAGCTGCTGGGTGCCCTCGGCATCGACGTCGACGATCCCCGACTGAACGACCTGGGCGGCCAGCTCGACCGCAACGGGGTGGTCTACCGCGTATCGGTTACCGACGACATCATCCGCTTCGAGGTAGCTCCCTCCGCCTGAGAAGTCTGTCGCAGCCCTCGAGGGGGGCGGAAGTCGTTCGATGACCGCTCGCCCGACCACGCCGAGGTCAGGCCTGGTCCCCGAGCCACATGTCGATTCGATCCAGCAGGTATTCGCTGACCTCCCTCGACCGGTCGAGCGCGTCACACAGCTGCTCCCGGCCCATCAGCATGTCGACCAGCGATACCGACGTCCTCCCGATCAGGTTGAGCCGGCGCTCAGGAGCGTCGGTGACCGCCCCGTAGGAGTCGATCGCCGATACCTCCACGGACAGCGCCATACCGCCGATACCGGCGAGATCCGTCGCCAACACCAGCAGATCGGGTGGCTCCGATAGCGGCGGGACCGCCCAGTTGAAATACAGGCTGAGGTGGTAGTCGTCGGGCGGTTCGTCCCAGTCGTCGCCCAACTCCTCGAGTTCATCCTGGAGGGACAGGAGTACCCGCGGGTCCACGTCGAGGGCGAGATGCAGATCGAGCGGCCGACCGCAGCCGACTTCCGGATGGAGGTCGACTTCCCAGGACTGCCGCAACGAGTAGGTCTCCACGATGTGACGCTCGTCGTGGACATGGAAGCCGTGGTCGATGGCGTGCTCTTTGAGATCGGCGACGAAGCCGGCGATATCGATGGCCACGCCGCGAGCCTACAGCCGATGGGCGCATGCAGGTAAGGGCCTCGATGGGAGTGGTCAGAGGCCCAGTTCGCCTATAGCCGATTCGGATCCGGCGTCACCCTCGACGGCCCGCCGAACCGCCTCGAGCACGACGTTTCGGAGAAGCGGTACTTTGTGGCCGGTCATCGCCAGCGGAGTGACCTCCGTGGTCGAGAGAGCGGCCGCCTCCTCCTGACCGGAGAGGTCAGCGGCACCCAGGCCGGCGAGCGCCTCTTCGACATGGTTCAACCGCAGAGGGACGGGGGCCACCCCACCGACCGCGACTGCCGGCCGTTCGATGGTCGAACCGCCGGCGAGCCGCAGGCGGCACACCGCTTCCACGATCGGCCATTCGGCGAGCGCTCTTCCTGTCGCCCTCAGATAGGCCGCTCGCTCCCCCAGGAGTGCAGGAGGCAGCTCGACGGCGATCATGACGTCTCCCTCGTCGAGCCGATGGTGGCGGGAGCCGTCGCTTCCGTCCCCCAGCAGCTGGGACATGGTCAGCCGACGGTCACCGGAGACCACCGCGGTGGCGTCGTAGGCCATCAGCGCCATGGCCAACGACGAAGGATGGGGAGCAACACATGGTCCCAGGTCGAAGATCACGCCATGGCGGTGATCGCCCTCCCGGGCGGGACAGGACGAGCCGCCCGACCGGTAACAGGTGAATCCGGGATGGCGGTAGTAGGGACACCGGTTGTGCTGGAGCAGGTTGCCACCGAGAGTCCCCACCGCCCTGATTTGGGGAGTGGCCAGTGCCCCGGCCGTCAGCGACAACGCCGGCCATCCCTCGACAACGGCCGGATGGCCGGCGATGGTGGCGATGCGGGTCAGCGCCCCGATCCGGGCGCCGCCCGCATCGGCCTCGACTCCGCGCAGTTCCTCCAGCGCCCGCAGGTCGACGATGTCACCGTCCGACAAGCCCAGCCGGCGCCGGGCATGCAGGTCCGTGCCACCCGCCCGGTAAGCCCCCCGGGCCGCCACCGCCTCTCCGACGTCTCCGGGGCGGATCACCCGAACGCCTCGACGATTTCGCCGGGGAGGATGGGCAGACGCCGGAACCTGACACCCGTGGCGTGGGCCACGGCGCCGGCGATCGCCGCCGGTACGGCGACGATCCCGAGCTCGGCCAACCCGGTGCCGCCTCCGGCGGCATGCTCGAAACCCCACTCGATGAAATGCACCTGCATCTCCGGTGTATCGCCGATGCCGGCCAGGCGGTAGTCCTCGAGGTTGGTAGTCAGCACGGCCCCCGTGAGACGGTCGATCCGGCGTTCCTCGTGGAGGGCCATGCCCAGGCCCTGGCACACCCCGCCGTACACCTGGCTGCGAGCTACTTCCGGAGCATGGATCTTCCCGGCCGCCAGGGCGGTGTCGACCCGCAGCACCCTCACTGATCCCAGCCGGATGTCCACTTCCACCTCTACGACATGAGCGGACTCGGGAAGTCCTCGACCGAACCGCAGTCCTCCGATCCGATGGGGGAGCCGGGTGAGCGCCCGGTGGTCGGGCGGCCGGGTCGCTTTCTCCACCACCCGACTCAGCCGGGGAAGCAGTTCGTCCCACGTGAGGAGTTCGTCCGCATGGAGCACGCCGCCGTCAGTGACGGTCGCCCCTTCCAAACCGACGGCGGGCAACTGTTCAGCCAGGCTCTTCGCCGCCTGGTCGGCGGCGGCGCGGGCCGTAGGCCAAAGACTGGAAGTGGTGCGGGACCCCGAGGACATGAAGCCGCGGCCGTGACGGCTTCCACCGATGACGACATCGATGGATGCGGCTGCGACGCCGAACGACTCGGCCACCGCCGACGCCAGCATCGCCCGGGTGCCGTTGCCCAAGTCCTGCACGCCGGCCACGACCCGGATGCCGCCGGGCCCGGCCTCTACAGTCACCTCGGCCGTGGGGTCATGGCCCTGGAACCACGAGCCGAAGGCGACGCCCACTCCACGCCGATGACGTCCCCCGCCGGGCGCCACCCGGGTCGACCACAGAGGGTGCCCTTCCACCCAGTCGTACATCGCCTTCCGGAGCGGACGACGGTTCCATGACCGTCGCAGAGCGATGGGGGCGACCCCAATCTTCTCCGCCAGTTCCTCCACCGCGCCTTCCAGGGCGAACAGAGCCGGGGGCCCTCCGGGTGCCCGAAAGGCGGTGCCGGGAGGGGCGTTGGAGACGGCATCGAAATCGAGGAGTGACCGGGGCGCACCCGGATAGACGAAGCGGGGGAGGAAAGACGCCACGAGGCTGCCGGCGGAGGCGCCTGAGTCGGCCACAGAACGGACCTTCATGGCCGTCAGGCGATGAGAGTTGTCGGCGCCGATCGCCAGGTCGATGCTGGTACCGGGCCGGTTGCCTCCCACCGTCATCTCCTCGATACGATCGAACACGACCCGTACCGGCCGCGACGCCAGCCGAGCGAGACGGGCCGCCGCCACCGCCTCGACACCCAGGCTCTGCTTGGCTCCGAATGCACCACCCACGTGGACGGCGACCACCTCCACGTTCTCCAGGGGGACACCCAGTTGTTCAGCCAGCTCCTCCCGGTTCGGGCCTACCCCCTGCGTTGAGAGGTGGACGGTCAGATGGCCGTCGGGACTCCACTCTGCGACAGCCGCGTGTGGTTCGAGAGCAGTGTGGGACACGACAGCTGTGTCCCATCGCCCCTCGATCAGCCGACCGTCGTCGCCCGCCCGGGCCAGTCGGCGGTCCACCCGCCACGAAAAAGGGGCGGCCGGGATCGTCGGTCCTACGAGGTTCTTGCGTCGCACGTTGGGCAGGGTGGGCGCCTCGTTGTTGGAAGGGGGGATCCACCAGCCGTGGACGTCGGGAGCGTCGTCGGCCTGACATTCGTCGGCCCCGACGGCCGACGGAAGTGGCTCGATCACCACCGCCACGCGATCGGCGGCGAGACGGGCAGTCGTCTCGTCGTTCGCCACCACGGCGGCCACGGGCTGGCCGTAGAAGCGGATGCGCTCGCTCGGCTTGGCGAGCATCAAGAATGCCTCGACGCCGTCGAGGGTCAACGCCCCCTCCGCGTCCACACCGACGAGCGTCCCGTGCGCCACCTCGGAACGGATGATGCGACCGACCATCGCGTCGACGTGGATGTCGGTTGTATAGCGGGCGGCGCCCGTCACCTTGGCCTCGCCGTCGGGGCGGACCGCCGCCACCTCACCGGCGTCGAACGCACCGGCGCAGGCGTCGGCGACCGCTCGGTATATCCCCTGGTAGGCGCCACAACGGCACAGATGCCCGGCCAGTGCCCGGGCTATGTCTTGCCGCTCGGGCCGAGCCATTCCCCGCTCTGCCCGCCAGCGGCTGTAGAACGCGACTGCCTCGACGACGAAGCCGGGAGTGCAGTAGCCGCACTGAAGGGCGTCATGGGCGAGAAACCCCTTCTGAACCGGATGCAGCTCCCCATCGGCGGCGATGCCTTCGATCGTGACTACGTCGCCGGCCTCGAGATCCCCGGCGGGCAGGACACAGGACGCCACGGGGACACCGTCGACGGCGATGGTGCATGCTCCACACACCCCCGTGCCACACACGAGTTTCGTGCCGGTCAGGCCGAGTTCGTTGCGGAGCACGTCCACCGCCGTCTCGTGGCGAGGCGACACCTCGAGCTGCCGGCCGTTTATGGGCATGGCGGCCGATGCTAGGAGTCGCGGCGCTTCGCCGCCCAGCCGGTAGCCAATCCGATCAGGAAAGCCATCACTCCCGATCGCCAGGGCGAGTCGACCTTCTCCCCGTCGGAATCAGATGGCTTCCCGCCCTCGAAGGTGGAGGCCTCGGCGCGTTCCGACGGGGGCATGATGTCACCGAAGGCGAGGTAGTCGGAGTAGACCTTCGTCACCTCGACGCCGAACAGATAGATCGTCCACATGAGGTTGAAGAAGAACAGCAGGATCGCCGCCCCTCCCACCGCTCCGAGCGCCCCTCCGCCGCCGAACCGACTCAAGTAGAGCCCCACGAGGAAGGCCCCTGCCAAACCGGATAGGGCGGTGAAGAGACCTCCACGCCGGGCCGCCTGCCAGGCGATCGGCGCCCGTGTGAGCAGTCGGAAGGTGAGCGTCACGACAATCACCAACAGGACGAGCGAGGTGAGCGGGATCACCACCCCCAGGAGGCCACGGAGCCACCCCACAGCGATCAGATCGCGGATGAAGTTGACCCCCGCCACCGCCACCAAGGGAGTGAGCACCAGCACGGCCAGGACCAGGGCAGCCACGAGGGCCACGCCCCGTCGAATGACGGTGGCCGTCAGCCCGTGGACCCGCTCCTCTGGGGCGTGGAACAAGACGTTGAGCACCCCCTGGACGTGCAGGAAGATCGACGAGGCGCTCCATGCCGCCAGAATCGCTCCGATGCTCAAAGCACTGCCGGCGTAGTCGCTCGCCTGACAGGTCAGCTTGGCCAACTGGTCGGCCACCTCACGTCCAGCCACCTCGTCCACCTGACGGAGGATCCGGTCCACCGGATGCACCGGGTCGGCCGGGACGACGTCCAGGGTGACCGCATCGCAACTGGAACCCATCAAGGCCGAATCCGCAGAGACCATCCCGACCACCGCCACTGTGATGAAGAGAAGGGGAACCAGTGAGAAGAGGGTGTAGAAGGAGAGGGCCGCCGATAGACGGGTGGCCCGGTCGTTGCCGAACTCCTTGCCGGCGGCCACCAGGATGCGGTAGACGCGTTTGTGGAGTGGCTGGTCGGACTGGGACACCTGGGCCGATCGTAACGCCCTTACACTCGGACGCTCATGATCCATCCCTTTCCCCCTCCGATTCCCACCATGGAGGCCAAGACGTCCGAGCGCTGGCCGAAAGGCGAGTTCGCCTACGAGCCGAAGTGGGATGGCTTCCGATCGCTGTCGTGGTCGGCTCCCGAGATCCGCCTGGACTCCCGCAACGAACGTCCGCTCCTCCGCTACTTCCCTGAGCTGGAGCCGGCCTTGCATCAGCTTCCGGAAGGGACTGTGGTCGATGGAGAGATCGTGGTGGTCATCGATGACGCCACCCAGTTCGACGTTCTCCAGCAGCGCATCCATCCGGCGGAGTCACGCATCACGATGCTGTCGCGGGAGACACCCGCCCAGTTGGTGGCGTTCGACCTGTTGGCCGTGGAGGGCGAAGACCTTCGCCAGCGCCCCTTCGGAGAGCGAAGGGAACGCCTCGTGGCGACGGTGGAAAAGCTGGAGCATCCCTGGAACCTCACTCCGTCGACCACCGACGCCGACACCGCCCGCCGTTGGTTCGACGAGTTCGAGTCGGCCGGCTGCGACGGCATCGTGGCCAAGGACCTCGACGGGGTCTACCAGTCCGGCAAGCGGGCGATGATCAAGATCAAGCACCGTCGAACGGTGGATGTGGTGGTGGGCGGCTTCCGCGAGCACAAGGATGGCGGGAAGATCGGCTCTCTTCTGCTCGGACTCTACAACGACGCCGGTGAGCTGTCGTTCATCGGCCACTGCTCTGGTTTCCCCGACACCGACCGCGAGGAGCTGTTCCGCCGCTTCAACGACCTGGCAGCGGACGAGTCCTTCGGAACAGGGGTCAGGGTCCCCGGGGCCGAGAGCCGCTGGTCCGGGGGTAAGGACCTCGATTGGACGCCGGTGAAACCCGGTGTGGTAGTGGAGGTCTCCTACGACCAGCTGGAGGGCAACCGCTTCCGTCACGCCACCCGGTTCCACCGCTGGCGTCCCGACAAGGATGCCGCCGATTGCACGATGGACCAGCTGGAGCTGCCCGAGGGTCCCGGCTTTGCCGACGTCGTGATCGACGACGGATGAAGGTCGGCCGCCTGCCAGACTGACACACCGTGCCTCGTAGCCGCGCCCGATAAGTCCGTCGGCTACCTCCCGGGAGTGATCCAGCACCTCCACCGTCACAGTGAGGAGATGGGACCAGATCGTCGCCTGGGTCGTGACCGGCGTAGCCAACACCTCGGTGTGAAGGTTTGCCCTGTCCGTCTACGCCGACTGGGTCCCGACGGGCAGCGAGGGTGTCACCGAGGCCCTCGGTCCGGTGGCGCCCGGTGCCGGTGGCGCCGTCGTCAAGGTGGCGGTGGTGCTGCTATTGGGTTGGCTGCTCTTGACCTCGGCCCTCCGGCGCCGCGACGCCATGTGACTTTGTGAAGATTTCTACGCCGTAGAGACCGAAAAATCTTCACAGAAGGAGCGTCAGTACTCGTCGTCGGGGCGACGCTGCTTCGAGGGCTGCACCCTGGGAGGCTCCCCCGGCTGCTTGGGGTAGTGGGGAGGCCACGGGGCGTCGCCGATGCCGTTCTCCTCGTCGCGGGCCATCCATTCCATCAGCGTGTCGATCCGGCCGGCCGACTCGTCGATCCCCTTGGTGAGGTCCCCCACGGCGGAGTAGCGCTCGGTGGCGAACCGGTCGAGAGGGAAGTCCTCGATATGGATGTCGTCGAGCTCTTCCCAGCGGAATGGGGCAGAGACGTAGCCGGTTGGTCGCACGCCGTAGGCGGAGGAGACGGTCTTGTCGCGAGCGTTCTGGTTGAAGTCGACGAATACCCCGTTGCGCTCCTCCTTCCACCAGGCGGTGGTGACCAGGCCGGGCATTCTCCTCTCCAGCTCGCGGGCGAAGGCCAGCACCGCCCGGCGAGTCTGTATGAAGTCCCACAGCCGCTCGATCCGGATGTAGACGTGGATCCCCCGGCTACCAGACGTCTTCGGCCAGCCCACCAGGCCAACCTCGTCGAGAAGCTCCTTGGCGCCCCCCGCCGCCCGGCGAACGTCGTCGAAGCCGAAGCCGGGCGTGGGGTCGAAGTCGAGACGCAGCTCGTCAGGGTGGTCGATGTCGTCGGCGCGGACCGGCCACGGATGGAAGTCGAGGCAGCCGAGCTGGACCAGCCGGATGACGTCCGCCTCCGTGCGAGGGACGTTCATGTCACCGGGCCGCTGGGAGGGAAAGCGGATCTGCACCGTGTCGAACGGCGTGTTCTTCGACGCCCGCTTGTGATAGACGGGGTCTTCTCCCACGCCGTGCATGTAGCGCTTGAGCATCGTGGGCCGGTGGGCGATGCCCCGGGCCGCCCCCTCGGCTACTGCGACGAAGTGGTTGACGACGTCGCGCTTGGTCCAGCCCTGTTGAGGGAAAACGACACGCTCGGGCGACGAGACGCGCACCGTCTCCCCGCCGACCTCGACCTCTATGCCGTCTTTCGCCACGGCTCAGACCACCTCGAAGAGGCCGGCCGCACCCTGGCCGCCCCCGACGCACATCGTCACCACCCCGTAGCGGCCACCCCGCCGCTTCAATTCTCGCAAGAGATGGCCGACCTGCCGGGCGCCGGTCATGCCGTAGGGGTGCCCGATGGAGATGGCCCCGCCGTTGACGTTGTAGATCTCATTGTCGATCTTCAACTCGTCGCGGCAGTAGACGGCCTGGACGGCGAACGCCTCGTTCAGCTCCCACAGGTCGATGTCGTCGACCGTCAGCCCGGCTCGCTCCAACAGCTTGGGAACGGCGAACACCGGTCCGATTCCCATCTCATCGGGGCCGACTCCGGCCACGGCCATTCCCCGGTAATAGCCCAGCGGCTCGAGGCTTCGCCGCTCAGCTTCAGCAGGTTCCATGATCACCGTGGAGGCAGATCCGTCCGACAACTGGGAGGCGTTGCCTGCGGTCACCACGTTCCCCTCTCCGCGCACCGGCGGCAGTGCGGCCAGCGCCTCCAGGGTCGTCCCTGGCCGGCTGCCCTCGTCGAGGGAGAGAGTGACGTTTTCCTCCGACTCCTGGCCGGTGTCGCGGTCCACCACCTTCTTCGCGACAGTCACCGACACGATTTCGTCGTCGAACACTCCCCCCTCCTGGGCGGTGGCGGTGCGCTGCTGGGACTGGAGGGCGTAAGCGTCGGAGGTCTCACGGGTGATGCCGTAACGATCGGCCACCACCTCGGCGGTGTCGATCATCGGCATGTAGATATGGGGCTGCATCTCGAGCAGCTTCGGGTCCATCGCCCGGTAGAGGTTCATGTGCTCGTTCTGGACGAGGCTGATCGACTCGACCCCGCCTCCGACCACCACCCTCTGCCCGTCCACGATGACTTGCTTGGCGGCGGTGGCCACCGCCATCAAGCCGGAAGAGCATTGGCGGTCGATCGACATCCCCGCCACCGTGGCCGGGAGTCCGGCGGCGAGCGCTCCCAACCTTCCGATGTTGGGCCACTGGGAGCCTTGTTGCATGGCGCAGCCGAGGATCACGTCGTCCACCTCCTCCGGCTCTACCCGGGCACGCTCGACTGCCGGTGCGATCGACAGGGCCGCCAGGGTGGGAGCATCGGTGTCGTTGAACGCTCCCCGGTAGGCCCTTCCGATAGGGGTGCGGGCGGTGGACACGATCACGGCTTCGCGCATGGCGCACTCTCCTTCGACTCTTCGCCATCAAAGCTAACCCGCACGGCAGACGATCTCACCATGGACGACGGCGAACCAGCCGTCTTCGGTCGACGCCCACCGCCGCCATCCCGTCGAGATGTCCGCCAGCTCCTGGCGGTGTGTCAATCCCTCATCCACCGCCTGGCGGGCGAGATCCGACTCGACGATCCGGTCTGCCCACAGGTCTCCCCACCACCGGCGGTCATCGGGGGTGGCGTAGCACCACACTGAAGCCGTTGGGGTCACTTCCTCGAACCCGGCCGCCCCAGCCCACGACAGGAGCCGCCGTCCGGCGTCGGGTTCGGCACCATTCGCTCGCGCCACCGCCTGGTATACGTCCATCCAACGGTCGAGGGAGGGCTCGACCGGCCACCACGCCATGGCGCGGTAGTCGGCATCTCGCGCGGCCACCACGCCTCCGGAGCGGCACACGCGTCCCATCTCGCGTAGTGCGGCCACCGGATCGGTGAGGTGTTGGAGCACCTGATGGGCATGCACGACGTCGAACGACCGATCGGGGAAGGGCAACTCGTATATGTCGCCGGTTCGAAGGGCGACGTTGGCTGTGCCGGCCGTGGCCACGACCGCTTCTTCGAGGACCGATTCCGCCCGGTCCAACCCGACAACGTCGCCGGGAGCGACCAATCGAGCGAGATCGGCGGTCAGGGTTCCGGGACCGCAACCGACGTCGAGCAGACTGAGGCCGGGCGCGAGGTGTGGGACCAGGTAGGCGGCCGAGTTCTCCGCCGTCCTCCACCGATGGGAACGCAACACCGAATCGTGATGTCCGTGGGTGTATCGCTCAGCCATCGCCGCCAGTCTGGCAGCCCGTTGAATGGCCGACTCGGTACCCTTCGGAGAATGAGTGAGCTCGTCGAGCGCATCCGCGGGTCGTTGATCGGGGCCGACACCGCCGTGGCCACCCCCTTCGGGGTCCGACGGGTGGTGTACGCCGACTACACCGCCTCGGGACGTTCGCTCGACCTCGTAGAGGACTTCATCCGGGATTCGGTGCTCCCGATGTACGCCAACACCCACACGGAGACGTCGGGAACCGGGCTACAGACGACCCGATTCCGTGAAGAGGCCCGCGACATCATCCGTCGTTGCGTCGGAGCAAACCGGGAAGAGCACGCCGTGATATTCGCCGGGTCGGGATCGACCGGCGCCATCGACCGTCTGATCACGATCCTGGGCCTGCGGATTCCGGCCAACCTCGACGACCGCTACTCCCTCACCGACTGTATTCCGCCCGACGAGCGCCCCGTGGTGTTCGTCGGGCCATACGAGCACCACTCCAACGAGCTGGGATGGCGCGAGTCGATCGCCGACGTGGTCGAGATCCGGGAGGATGCCGACGGCCATGCCGACCTGGACGACCTCGAACGGCGCCTCTTCGAGTACGCCGATCGGCCCCTGCGGATCGGCAGCTTCTCCGCCGCATCCAACGTGACCGGAATCATCTCCGACACGTCTGCCATCTCGTCCCTGTTGCACCGTCATGGCGCTCTCTCCTTCTGGGACTTCGCCGCCGCCGCCCCCTACATCGGCATCGACATGCGCTCGCCCCTCACCCACGGCCACGATCACAAGGACGCCATCTTCATCTCGCCGCACAAGTTCATCGGTGGCCCCGGCACCCCCGGAGTCCTGGTGGTGCGTCGCGACCTCCTGGCCAACCGAGTCCCATCGGTGCCGGGAGGCGGAACCGTGTCCTACGTCAACGAGGACCACCATCGCTATCTGGCTGATCCGGAGCATCGGGAGGAAGGCGGCACTCCGGCGATCGTCGAGTCGATCCGGGCCGGCCTCGTGTTCTCCCTGAAAGAGTCTGTCGGAACGGACCTCATCCGCAAGCTGGAGCACGACTTCATCACCCGGGCAATCGAATCGTGGTCGGAAAATCCCAACATCCGCATCCTGGGTAACCCGAAGGCGGATCGGCTGTCCATCGTCTCCTTCGTGGTGAGGGCGCCGGAGAGACTCGGCAACGACCGGTATCTCCACCACAACTTCGTCGTAGCGGTCCTCAACGACCTGTTCGGCGTTCAGGCTCGGGGCGGCTGCTCGTGCGCCGGACCGTACGGCCATCGCTTGCTCGGCATCGACGCGGCCACCAGCGCCCGCATCGAGGAGGAGGTGGCTGCTGGCTGCGAAGTGATCAAACCCGGGTGGGTTCGGATCAACTTCAACTACTTCATCGCCGAGGAGGAGTTCAGTTACCTGGTCGACGCCGTCCACCTCGTCGCTGAGGCCGGTTGGAAGCTTCTCCCCCTGTACCGCTTCGACGCCGCCGATGCGGCTTGGCGCCATCGCGATGGGTTCGCCTCACCACCTCACACTTTGGACGGCTTCCTGAGTGCGACCCGGGTCGAGCGACGCATCGAGCCCATCGAACGCCTCAACGACTACCTCGCCGATGCCCGACGCATCCTGGCCGAAACGCCGGTCAGATGTGACGGGGTGGATACGCTGCCTCCCACTTCCGAGTCGATTCGCTGGTTCCCCCTTCCGGCCGAGGTTTGAGCACTGATCCGACGTTTGATCGATGGGGCCGGTGGTAGATCGTGCCTGACCCGCCCTGAAAGGACACCGAAATGCCCCAGTCGATCCGAGACGTGATGACGGCCGACCCGGTGCGCGTCCCCGAAGACATGAACATCATTCAGCTCGCCGAGATCATGCGCGATCGCGATATCGGCGACGTCATCGTCTCCGACGGCGCAGGAGTGGTGGGCATCGTGACCGACCGGGACATCGTCGTCCGGGGCCTGGCTAGTGGCGATGGCGTGGAGATGTTGTCGGCCGGTGACGTCGCCAGCCGCGACGTCCGTACCGTGTCGCCGGACGATCCCGTGGGCACTGCCGTCAAGTACATGAGCGACATGGCGATCCGCCGCCTCCCCGTGGTCGAAAACGGCGAACTAGTGGGGGTGGTCTCCCTGGGAGACCTGGCCATGGAGCGCGATCCCGAGTCGGCCCTTTCGGACATCAGCGAGGCGCCGCCCAACAACTGACGAGCACCGCCCACGCGAGCGGCTCGGACCCATGGTCCGGGCCGCTCTTCTTTGGACGTCAGCATTCGGAATCCGATCCCCACCGTCCAACGAACGGTTGGGCCATTCGCTCACAACCAAAGAGTCTGATTCAGCCGTGGACAGGCCACGACCGGCGCGGCACCGTCGGGCCCTCGGCTGATTCATCGAGGTCCGGCAAGATCAGCGAGGACCCCTTCCGTACCTCGTCACCGGGAACCGTGGGCCCAGAGACCCGGCAGGCGGGGACTCCAGCCCCGAGTTCGCGAGCCGCTCTTCTGTGACTCCGACGGCTTTGATCACAGTCGCCCACTGAGCCAGTCGCCGGACGGGCGCCTCGCAGTTCACTCGTGTCAGCAGCGCCCCAAGAAGAGCGGTCGGGATAGCCGAAACGACTCAGTCTTCGCCGGTCATCTCATCCAGGTCTGCCTCGAGGACGGCCCGATCCTCCTCGTCTTCGATATGGGGAAGTAGCACCCGGGCGGATTCGACATGGCGTTGGAACGTCTCCACGTCGTCGACCAGGGATGCGGCGCGAGCTATAGCCTCGTGGGCGAAGCCCACGACGAACGGATCGAGGTCAGCTGCGGACCGTAGAGAGCGTTCGGCGAAGCGGCGGGCGAGGTTGGGAAAGCCGGCCCGCACCGCCGCCCGCGATACCTGCCAGTCGGCGATGGCGCGGTTGCGAGCGTCACCCACCTGATACCAGTGAGCTCGCTGGGCGAAGGCCGTCGACAGCATCTCATCGACCTCGTCGGTCGTGAGTTCGGTCCGATCCATCAACTCCCAAGTGTGGTTGAAGAAGCGGGGAGCGAATGTGCGATGCCAGCGGGTGACTTCCTCGACACTGGGGTTCTCGATCGGTTCGACCATCGCCGAAGGGTAGAGGCCCGCTCGGTTCTTTGTCCCTCCGTGACGTCCTCGCGGGAGGTCACCTCGGGGACTGCCACGGCGATCAGCGACGCTTCTTTGGATGTGGGGAACGGCCGACCCGGACATTGGACGGTGGCGATCGGAAACCGGGCGTCAAAATCCAAAGAAGGGATCTCTTATTTCGTGCCGAAGAGGCGGTCGCCGGCGTCGCCGAGTCCCGGCACGATGTAACCGTGATCGTTGAGGTGCGAATCCACGGCGGCGGTGATGATGTGCACGTCGGGATGGTGCTGGGCGAGATACTCGATGCCTTCCGGTGCAGCCAGCAAACACAGCAGCCGGATGCTCCGCGGCCCGACCTCTTTGATTCGATCCAGGGCGGCCGCCGACGAGTGTCCGGTGGCCAGCATGGGATCGACGACCAGTACGTCGCGATCCTCCATTTCGTCGGGGAGCTTGAAGTAGTACTCGACAGCCTCGAGAGTGTCGGGATCGCGGTAGAGACCGATGTGGCCGACACGTGCGGAGGGCACCAGGTCGAGGATGCCGTCGAGCAGGCCGTTGCCGGCCCGCAGGATCGAAATGGCGACGAGTTTCTTGCCTTCGATGACGGGGGCGTCCATCTCGGCCAGGGGTGTCTCGATCCTCTCCGTCTCGACCGGGAGGTCGCGCGTCGCTTCGTAGGTCATCAGGCCGGCGATCTCACGCAGCAAACGACGGAAGTCGGCCGACGCCGTCTCCTTGCGACGCATCAAAGTCAGCTTGTGCTGGATCAGCGGATGATCGAGAACTGTGACATTGTCGGCCATGACGCTCCTACCCTTCGGGCCACGAATCATGCCCGGTCGAGTCCATCAGATCAACGTGTCGGACGGTGGCGTCCCCAAGCTGCCGGTGAAGGCGGCGTTCTTTTCACATACCGGGGTGAGCGGTGATCGACAGGCCGACCGGGTCCATCATGGCGGACCTGACCAAACGGTGTGTGTCTACTCGCTGGAAGTGATCAAAGCGCTTCAGAATGAGGGTCACCCGATCTCCGCCGGCTACGCAGGTGAGAACCTGACTGTGGCCGGCCTCGACTGGAGCGAGGTTCGGCCCGGTGTTCGACTCCGTGCCGGAGAGTCGGTCCTAGAGATCACCTACCCCACCACGCCCTGCTCCAAGAACGCCCGATGGTTCGTCGGAGGCCGCTTCGACAGGATGCATGACGTCAAGCATCCCGGTTGGAGTCGCATGTATGCCAGGGTGCTGGAAGAAGGCTGGGTCCGAACCGGTGACCCGGTGGAGATGACCGTCCAAGAGGAGACCGAATGACCGCAATCGCCCGTTTCAGCCTCGTCGCCCTGGACACCCCCGACACGGAGAGGCTCGCCCGCTTCTATGCCGACATCACGGGGTGGGAGGTAGCTCCCCACGACAGCACTAGCTGGATCGAGCTCCGGTCGGATACGGGAGCCACGATCGCCTTCCAGGAGGTTCCCGATCATGTGCCGCCGGTGTGGCCGGGGAACCAACATCCACAGCAGGCCCACATCGACTTCGACGTCGCCGACCTCGATGCCGGTGAGGCGGCCGTCCTCGAGATAGGGGCACGCAAGGCGGAATTTCAGCCCGGCACGAGCTTCCGGGTGTTCCTCGACCCGTCGGGTCATCCCTTCTGCCTCGTAGAGGAATGAGCGACCGCGGGTCGGGGATGGGTGAGCCGATCCAGGGTCAGCAACCGCCCACCGAACCACCTCCCAAAGCCACCGCCCGTGCCACTTCGCTGGTGCTCGTGAACACCGGGGACGGCAAGGGCAAGTCGACGGCCGCCTTCGGGACCGTGATCCGGGCAGTCGCCCGGGGCTGGCCGGTTGCCGTCGTGCAATTCCTAAAGTCGGGCGAGTGGCAGGTGGGAGAGGAAAAAGTCGCTCGCCAACTCGGCGTCGACTGGTTCGCCATCGGAGACGGGTTCACTTGGGATTCGGCCGACATGGAAGAGTCCGAAGCGATCGCGGTCCAGGCGTGGCGCAAGGCTGCGGCCCTCATCCAGGCCGGTGAGCACCGGCTGGTGGTGCTGGATGAGATCACCTATCCGATGAACTGGGGATGGATATCCATCACCGAGGTGGTCCGAGCCATCGAAGAGCGCCCGCCAGACGTCAACGTGATCTGCACCGGTCGAGACGCCCCCTCCGAGCTCGTCGAGATCGCCCACACCGTGACGGAGATGCGCAACGTCAAACACGCCTTCGACCAGGGCATCATGGCCCGCCGCGGCATCGACTACTGATCGGACGAGAGGCTCAGCCGGGCCAGGTCGAGCGGTAGCTGGTGAAGAGGTGGATCGCCGCCACCGCTACCGCGGTGATCGCTCCGCCGACCACTTGCACCGGCGTCAGGACCTGGGACAGCGCCAGCCAAGCGACTGCCGCTCCCACGACCGGCTCGACCGTCGCCACCACACCCACCGACCCCGGATCGGCGCGCCGCAGAGCCGAGACCTCGAGCAAGAACGGCGCCGCAGTTCCGACCACACCGATGAAGAGAAGGCGGCTCCACTCCCCACCGGCGAGGTCGGCGACCTCGAACGGGACCGCAACCAGCCAGATCACGGCAGAAACGGCGAAGCCGAACGAGATCACGGTGAGCGATGGCAGCCGCGCCCCGAGCCTCTCACCGAGAATGAGATAAGAAGCGAAGGTCACCGCAGCCGCCACGCCGGCCGCCACGCCTACTCCATCGAGGTCTGCCTGCCACGCCCGGGTCATCAGCCCGGTGCCTGCGACGGCAGCGACGCCGGCCAGCCAGGCTACCGGTGGGATGGAGCGGCGCTCGACGAGGCGCATCCATGTCATCACGAGCACCGGCGCAGTGAACTGGATGGTGGTCCCGGGACCGACGCCCAATCGCTCGATCGCCCAGTAGAACGTCACCGTGACGGCCGCCAGGTTGGCTCCCAGCAGCAGCAACCAGCCGATCTGTCCTCGGGGAGAGACGGCCCGCCGCCGGAAAGCGACGAAGCCGAGAACCAGCGCCGCGGCGAGGGATCGGAATTGGGCAACGCGAGCCGGGGGCACCGCATCGAAAACGTCGGCGGCAACCACGGCCGACACTGCGAACAGCACCGCCGCCGCCAGCGTCATCCACAGTCCGACGGCCCGCTGGGTCACCGACTGAGACTACGCCATGGATTCGATAGCCTGAGAAACCATGCAGGACCAGGCCTATTTCGTCGCTCCGCCCTCCGGCGGCGGACGAGGCGTCCTCCTGCTTCCGGCGTGGTGGGGCCTCACCCGGGAGGTTCGCCGGCGGGCAGACCAGATCTCCGACGAGGGCTTCGTCGTTCTGGCGCCGGACATGGCGCTGGGCGAACGTCCCTCCACAGAGAGCGAGGCAGAGACGGCGCTGAGTGAGGCCGATCCCAACCGTCTCGCCTCCCTCGTGATCTCGGCCGCCGGACTGCTGGAAGAGAAATCGGACCCGGGCCCGATCGGTGTCGTCGGATACGGGATGGGCGGCTCCATGGGCTTGTGGCTCTCGGTGCGGCAGCCGAGCCTCGTAACCGCCGTGGTGTCCTTCTACGGGACCCAGGTCATCGACTTCACCGGAGCAAAGGCTGATTACCAGATCCATCTCGCCGAGTCGGACCGATTCATCGACGACGACGAAGCCGCCTTCATGGAAGCGACCATGGGACTCGAGTCGCTTCACGTCACGGTCCACACGTATCCCGGCACCCGCCACGGCTTCGCCGATCCGGAAAGTCCCGCCTACGACGAAGAGGCAGCCACCCGAGCCTTTGCCCGGGGGATGGAGTTCCTGCGGGCCCGTCTGTGAAACGCTCCCTCTGAGGCGGTTTGGAGGGTCGGTAAACTGAGGAGCGATGTTGCTCCGCTCCGCGCCGACCGCGTACGTTCCCGCGATCGCGGGGTACTGACATGGAGGCCGGCCTACCGATCGATCTCGGAATCCTGCTCGGGGCAGGCCTACTGACGGTGGGGGTGCTGGTCGTGGGGGTTTCGGACCGACTCCGGCTCCCCGCCTCACTCGTCTCGCTGGGCATCGGCATGCTCGTCGGCAGCGACGGCCTCGGTTGGATCGCGCTCGACAACATGACCCTGGTGCGCGACATCAGCGTCATCGCCCTGATCATCATCCTCTTCGAGGGCGGCCTCACCACGAAGCCGTCGGCGTTGCGGGAGACCGGCCTCCCCGGATTCTCGCTAGCCACGGTCGGGGTTCTCGTAACGGCCGCGGTGACCGCCCTCGGGGTGTTCCTGCTTTTCGACGTCACCTGGCAGGGCGCCATGCTGATGGCAGCAGTAGTCGCCTCCACCGACGCCGCCGTCGTATTCGAACTGCTTCGCCATGCACCGCTACCTCGCCGGCTCGCCGGCATCCTGGAGGTCGAGTCGGGCGCCAACGACCCCGTCGCCATTCTCCTCACCATCGGCGTCATCGAGACGATCACTGCCTCGACCAGCGCCGCCGATTGGTTGACGTTCGCATTCGTCCAGCTCGGCGGCGGGCTCGCCTTGGGACTGGCCCTGGGATGGGTTGGAACCCGGCTGTTGAGGCTGCGACTCAGCTCGCAGGGCCTCTATCCGCTCCTCGCAACAGGGCTGGCCGGGACCACTTATGCGATCGCGGCGTCGCTCGGAGCTTCGGGATACTTGGCCGTGTACGTCTGTGGTCTGATGGTGGGGGCCCTGGTCCCCCGTCACCGCCGCGTCATCCGCAACTTCCACGCCAGTCTCGCCAACGGCTCCGGCATCGCCCTCTTCCTCATCCTGGGCTTGCTCATATTCCCCGCCGAGATGCTGGACCTTTCCATCCCGGCCCTGGCCATGACGGCGGTGCTCGTGTTCTTGGCCCGTCCGCTGGCGGTCTTTGTTTCGCTGCTCCCATTCCGCCTGCCGTGGCGGGAGCAGGCACTGCTGTCGTGGGCGGGCCTGCGAGGGGCCGTTCCCATCGTCCTGGCGACGTTTCCTGCCACGGCTGGCGTGCCCACCGGCGAAATGATCTTCGATTTGATTTTCTTCGTGGTTTTGATCTCGACCTTGCTCCAGGGCACGACCGTCGTGCCCTTGGCCGAGCGCCTCGGGCTCACGGCGGACCATCCGGCCTGGCAGTCGATCGCCGAGGCGTTGCCGCTGGAAGGCGTGTCCGTTGATCTGGTCGAGATTCCGGTGACTGCCGACCTGCCACTCGTCGGGGAACGTCTGGCGGACGTGCCGCCCGGTCCGGGGATCCAGGTCACGATGGTCGTCCGCGGTCACCAGGTGCACATCGCCTCCGGCGACACCGTCTTTCAGGAAGGCGACTTAATCGTCCTCGCCATCGACAGTGACAACGTCGACGTGACGGACACGACCGCCTGGGCGCGAGGAGAGCTGCAACCCCGGAACCGCGTCGCGGAGACGGCGGTCGACGAGGTCCACTGAAAGAGATTTCGCCGAAGGCGTGGCAAACCGTCCGAAAGCGTCAATACGGCTTTCCCCGGCACGTTTCGGGGCTGACCCGTGACCCCGCTTCGCGGGGACACCTATCGGAAGATGGCGTCCAATCTCTCCATGGTCTCGGCATCCAGTCGATCCAACACCTCCAGCGCCGCCATGTTCTCCTCCACCTGCGACGGCCGGCTCGCTCCGGTGATCACGGAAGAGACATGGGGGTTGGCCGCGCACCAGGCGATGGCCAGCTGAGCCGGTGAGCAGCCAAGGGATCGCGCCACCTCGACGAACGGACGGAGGCGGCTCGACACCTGTTCGTCTTCGATCCGCTCGGCGATGAAGCGCAGCCTTGCCGGGCTCGCCTCCTCGGGGATTCCGTCCAAGTACTTGCCGGTCAACAGGCCGGAGGACAAGGGGCTCCATGTCGTCAGTCCGAGTCCGATGCCCTCATAGAGTGGGGCGTACTCCTCTTCGACGCGCTTGCGGTGCAGGAGGTTGTATTGGGGTTGCTCGACTACGGGCTTGTGCAGGTGGTGCCGCTCCGCCACCTCCCAAGCGGCCCGGATCTGTCCCGCCGGCCACTCCGACGTGCCCCAATAGTGAGCGCGTCCCGACGACACCATGTCCGACATGGCCCGGGCCGTCTCTTCCACCGGCGTGTCGGGGTCGGGCCGATGGCAGTAGACCAGATCGACGTGCTCGAGACCGAGCCGCTCCAGCGACGCGTCGATCCCCTCGAGGAGGTACTTGCGGTTGAGCGTGTTGCGGGTGTTCGGCCCGTCGTGGATTCCCCAGTAGAACTTGGTCGACACGAGATACGAGTGGCGCGGCCAACCCAGCTGCCTCAGGGCCTCGCCCATCAGGCTCTCGCTCTTGCCGCCGGCGTACGACTCGGCGTTGTCGAAGAAGTTGACCCCGGCTCGCCTGGCCGCCTCCATACATTCCATCCCGGCCTCGACGTCGAGCTGATTGCCGAAGGTCACCCATGACCCGAACGACAAGAGGCTCGTCTTCAAGCCGGCATCACCCAGACGCCGGTACTGCATTTCCATGGTTCTCCTCTCTTCCTCCCATCATGCCCTCGGCCCGAAACGCCCTCAAACCTCGCTGCCATAGACTCAGGCGTCGATGACCGCTATCGCCCCGCTCCGTATCGGTCGCTTCCGCTCCATGTGGATCGCCTCGATCTTCTCCAACCTCGGCTCCTTTTTCTATTCGGTCGCCGCCTCCTGGTTCATGCTCGAGCTCACTGGTTCGGCCACCTGGGTGGGATTGATGCAGTCGTCCAATACCCTTCCGCTCCTGCTTCTCGGCCTGACCGCAGGGGCGATGGCCGACCTGTGGAACCGGGCGAAAGTCATGCTGACGTCTCAGATCCTGATGGGTGTCTCGGCGACGGCGATGGCGCTGCTCACCGTGTTCGACATGATGTCGGCGCCCCTCCTCCTCGGGCTGGGACTCCTGATCGGGATCGGAGTGGCGTTCAACCTGCCCGCCTGGCAGGCTCTCGTGCCGAATCTGGTGCCGCCGGGCATGTTGGCCTCGGCGGTGGCCCTCAACTCCGCCGGCTTCAACGTCGCCCGGGCGGTCGGTCCGGCGCTGGCCGGTGTCGTTGTGGCAACTGCGGGTGCTTCGGTCGCCTTTGGAGTCAACGCCGCCTCGTTCCTCGGAGTGATCGTCGTCGTCATGTGGCTCGGGCGGCGGCTCGACCTGCCGACCCCCGAGCAGTCGTCGATTCCTTCGGCCATCGCCCTGGGACTCCGCTTCGCCCGCTTCACGCCCACCTTTCGCCGCCTGCTGGCCCTGGTCGCCGTCTTCTCTGTCACCTCGGCCGTCATCCAGAGCGTGCTTCCATCCCGAACCCAGGAGCTCGGCGGCTCCGCCGGGACGTACGGTCTGCTCCTGGGAGCCATGGGGGCAGGAGCGTTGATCGCCGCCTTCGGTCGTAATCGTCTGGTGACGAGGCTGGGGCGACGCGCCACCCAGGTCACGATCAGTGTCTTCGGGCTCACCGGCATTTCCCTCGGCTTGATCGACTCGGTGGCATGGGCAGCCTTCGGCCTCGGGGTGGTGGGTATGTGCTGGGTCCTGACGCTCGTCACGCTCAACACGACCACCCAGACCATCAGCCCCGAGTGGATCAGGGGCCGGGCGATGAGCCTCTACACGCTGGCCTTCACCGGCATCATGCCCGTGGGGGCGATCATCTCGGGGGCGCTGGCCGACGTCCTGGGTGCGGGTACCGCCATGGCCGTCATGTCGGTAGGGACGGTGGCGTTGGGGCTGGCGACGCCGCGGTTCCACGTCCCCCACCTCGACGACATAGAGGCTCCGAGGTTCACCCAGGATCAGGGCCTGACCGACCATCCCGCCGCCCTCGAAGGGGGCCCGGTGATGGTGGTGAGCACATGGACGATCGATGAAGACGACTACGGCGCGTTCGTGGAGGCGATGAACCAGGTGAGGCTCGCACGGCTGTCCACGGGGGCGTACCGCTGGCGCCTGTACCGCAACGTCGGTCATCCCGACCGCTTCACCGAGGTGTTCGTGGTCGAGTCGTGGCAGGAGCATCTCGCCCAGCACCGACGCATGGACGACGCCTCCCGTGACCTGATCCGCCTCGCCCGGGACTTCGACCGTACCGACGGCCCCCGCACGCTTCACTTGATGGCCGTGGACGTGGAGCATCCCGCCGACTGGGAAAGCCTCATCGCGTCCCACGAGGAGATGCATCGTCACGACGGCTCCATTCCCCTCGACAGCGGCCAGACGGCACCGACCTGACCCGTTGGGTTACCGTCGTCCGATGGATTTCACCACTCTCACCTATCGAACCGACGAGGCGGTCGCCACGATCACGCTCAACCGGCCCGACCGGCTGAACGCCATCAACGACGCCATGCCGGGTGAGATAGCCGCCGCCGTCGACCGGGCCGAGGCAGATGACGATGTGCACGTCATCGTGGTGACTGGGGCGGGAAGGGCTTTCTGCGCCGGCTACGACCTCAAGGAGTACGCCGAGGCCGAGGACGCCATCTACAGCCAGGAGATGCCGTGGGATCCGATGCTCGACTACCGGCTCATGAGTCGCAACACCGAGCATTTCATGCGTCTGTTCCACTGCTACAAGCCCACGGTCGCCAAGGTGCGAGGATTCGCCGTCGCCGGCGGTTCCGACATCGCCCTGGCCTGTGACCTGGTCGTCATGGCAGAAGACGCCCGGATCGGCTATCCCCCGGCGCGGGTGTGGGGGTGTCCTTCTACCGCCATGTGGGTCTACCGGCTGGGACCGGAGAGAGCGAAACGGATGCTCTTCACCGGCGACCTGATCACTGGCCGCGAAGCCGCCGCGATGGGCCTGGTCCTGGAGGCGGTCCCCGATGCCCGACTCGACGAGAGAGTGGATGCCCTCGCCGCCCGGATGGCCGGGGTGCCGCGCAACCAGTTGATGATGCAGAAGCTGTTGATCAACCAGACACTGGAGAACATGGGACTCCGGTCCAGCCAGCTGACCGCCACCCTCTTCGACGGAATCACCCGTCACAGTCCGGAGGGCATGTGGTTCAAACGGAGGGCCGAGGAGATCGGATTCAACGAGGCTGTCAGGGAACGGGACTCGGGCGATGTGATCGCTCCCGGTGTCAGCCGCCGGACGCCGGGCAGCGCCTCATGAGCTCGCCCGCCGCCCGTGTCCGGGCCGAGCTCCAGGCACGCACCGGCGTCGACTTCGCCACTTACGCCGACGACGAGTTCATCGACGCCGTGACCGGGTGGTCGGGACTGCTGGCACTGGGGAAGGAGTTGGCAGTGGCCGGTGGCATAGGCCTGGGAGTGCTGGCCGTAGCCGTGATCTGGGCGCTGACCGGAGACCACGGGTTCGACACCTCGGTGGGACTGATCCTGGGCGGATTGGTCGCCGGGGTGGGAGCGGGTCTGACGTACTTCGCCGTCGGGGTACGCCGCCGCGCCCCGGAAGAGGCCTCCAAGGTCTTCGATGTCGCCGGAGAGATGGCCGACCGGGTAGCGGCCGACATCGCCGATGGCCGTCTGGAGATCAGCGCTTCCGACACCGCCCGCGGCGTGGCCATCGCCGCCGCCATCCCCGCCCTCACGCGGGCTGCCCAGAGACGATTCCCCTTGGCGGGCTTGCTCATCGCTCCGGCTCTGGGGTCGATCATCAGCCGGACACTGTTCCGTGTCTGGCCGTCAGGAGGCGCTCCCACGCCGCTTTCCGGCCTCGAACGACCCGCGCGCGGTATCGAACAGGCGCTGGAGTCGGTGCGGGCGGCGGTCATCCCCAGGCTGAGCCGGGCCGTGCGCTGGGCCAGTCTCCCGTTCATCGCCGCCGGCGCGGTTCTGATGGTGATGGGCGCATTCATCGCACTGATCTCGCTCTCGGTCGCCTGAGGTGCAACGGGCGTGGGGTCACGGGGGTTCTCCTTTGTTGATGGACGAACTGTGCCGACGCCTGGCCACCGATCTCGACATGGCGTTCCCTGACCTGGTGGACGCTCTGGCGGACGACGTCTACTCGGGTCTCCGGCGACTGGCCGGAGCCGACGAGGCTCAAGACCTCACCCAGGAGGCGTTCATCCGCGCCTACCGGGCCTTGGCGGCGTACGACCCTGAACGGGTCGCGGCTCTGCGGCTCCGCGGGTGGATATGGACGATTGCCCTCAACCTGGGTCGCAACCATGCCCGGGACCGAGCGCGCCGCCCCACCCCCGTCGAGTTGGAAGACCGCTACGGAGTGGATGACCCCGAGCCGCCCGACTCTGCAGCCTGGGACCGGAGGCTGGCGACCCTTCCAACCGCCCAACGCCGGGCGGTGGTGCTACGCCATGTGGTCGGTCTCGACTACGAGGAGATCGCCGACGCCACAGGCAGGCCAGAGGGAACAGTGAAGAGCGACGTCCATCGCGGATTGGACAAGCTACGCCGAGTGATGGAGGAAGAGGAATGAACACGTCGATCGAAGCCGGACTGGCAGCCTTGGGCGGGCCGGCGCCCACGATGACCGCCCCGGCGGTGGCGCTGGGGACCGGCCTCGTCGCCGGATTCAGCGTCTACGAGGCTCCCGTGGGAGAGGTGGCCGTGACGTTCACTCCAGAAGGGGTGCGGTCGGTCAGACTGGTGGAAGAGGTGGGGGGCGAGGCGATGGAGGCGCGTCCTCCCCGGGCATGGGCGGAGAAGATCCGTCGGGCGCTCGACGAGGGCCGCCCCGGGGACCTTCCCCTCGACCTGACGTCGGTGACGCCGTTTCGACGCCGGGTGTTGGACCAGGCAGCCACGATTCCCAGGGGCGAAGTTCGCTCCTACGGGTGGCTGGCACGGCACGTAGGGAGCCCGGGAGCTTCCCGGGCCGTGGGGTCGGCCATGGCCACCAACCCGGTCCCGTTGATCATTCCCTGCCACCGGGTGGTGCGTTCCGACGGGCACATAGGCGCCTACTCGCTGGGCGGGCCCCACAACAAGTGGGCTCTGCTGTCCCATGAGGGAGCCGAACCCGACCAGCTCGAGGATCTGGCGGCGGCCGGGATCCGCTATGTGGGTTCGGATACGACCGGTATCTTCTGCGTGCCCTCCTGTCGCAACGCGCGGCGCATCACCTCGCCTCACCGGGTGGGGATGCGATCGGAGAAAGAGGCCGAAATGGCCGGGTTTCGACCCTGCCGGGTTTGCCGGCCGCTGGGATGAGGCACGAATAGGAGAGAGCCCGCCGGATGGCGGGCTCTCGTCTATCTGGACCTCACAGAGGGCTTGGGCCGTCGAGGTCTTCGGTAGCGTTCGTTGTCACGTTTGCGGTTGACGGGACGCTGGGCTTCGGGACGGTGGTACCGGGCTCTGCGGACGGCGTCGACCGCGCGATATGAGGTATGCATGGTCTCCATTCCTTTGGGGTCGGTCGCGTCGTCAGACGGCCGAAAGGTCAGGGAAACTCGCCGGAGCGAGTTGCGATGGACGGGCGCTGGGCTCCGTCAGCCGGCGACGCCGGTGACGGGAAGGGCGCCGTTGCGAATGAACAGCATCATTTGAATCTCCTTTCCGTCGAGAGCCGGAACGCTAACCGGACACCGACCCAGTGTCCAGGGAATTACGGAAGACAACTCCGTTTTCGCGCATGGAATGCACGCGATAGCGTGCATTCCA
>DATABS010000057.1:0-48772 GCA_036259475.1 Acidimicrobiia bacterium
GCCGCCTTGATGGGCGGCGGCCTTCTCCAAGTTTCGGAGTGGTTGCGTTCAGGTCACCTTGTCACGGTCGACCTCGCCTCGCCAGGCTCCGGTCTCTGCGCCTCTCTCCTCGATGAACTCCTTGAACCGTTCCAGGTCGCCTTTCACCCGACGGTCCACCATGCCCATCTTGTCGCCGATATTCTCGGCGACCCCTTCGGGTTCGAAGGACAGCTGCAGCGTGACCTTCGTCTGCTCATCGTTGAGCGGGTGGAACGTCACGACGCCACCCTGGTCGACGCCGGTGCGGGATCGCCACGCGATACGCTGATCGGGTTCCTGCTCGGTGATTTCCGCCTCGAACTCGCGGTCGACACCGGCGATGTCGACATGCCAGCGCAGATGGCGGTCGTCCAATTGCTCGATCCTCTCCACGCCTTCCATGAAGCGGGGAAATTCCTCGAACTGTGTCCATTGGTTGTAAGCAGTGCGGACGGGAACGTCCACATCGATGGTGTGGGTGACATCACCCATTCCCTGACCTCCTTGTTGAGTGTTGTAGAAGAATTACCCGCCGCTTCAACCGCGCAAACCTCCTCGGACCGGTTTGAACCGCTTACCGGCGGGTACTGACTCGGTCGCATTCGAAAGGAGAGCGAAGTGGCCGACAACCAGACCACCGATCACGACGAGATCCGGCGTTGGGCCGAGGCCCGGGACGCCACCCCGTCGGTAGTCAAGGACACCCATGACGAGGAAGGCTCGGGCATCCTTCGTTTCGACATGCCGGGTTACGACGGCGGCGACAACCTAGAGGAGGTCTCCTGGGACGAGTTCTTCGAGATCTTCGACGACCGTGAGCTGGCGATGATCTATCAGGAGGAGACGGCCGACGGAGAGACGAGCTACTTCTCGAAGTTCGTCAGCCGCTGAGCCCACACGATCGAGGGGCAGTCAGCCGCGATATGCGCGGGTGACTGCGCTCTCGTCGTATCGTTTCAGGCGACGACGCTCGTGCGGCTCCGAATCAGTTCCAGATAGGCGGCGGCGACACCGTTCCAGGAAAGAGTCGGCGACAGTTCGGCGGCGCGGGCGGCGGCTCTTGCGTAGGAATCGTCGTCGGTGAGCAACTCTTCGATCGCGGCTGCAATGGCGCCCGGCTCGTGGCTGACCATCCGGCCGCTACCCGCCCCGACCAGTTCCCGGGCGTGGGGGAAGGCAGTTGCCACCACCGGCTTGCCGATCGCCACGGCGTCGGTGAGGACTCCGGAGCTCACTTGTTCGTGATTGTCGTAAGGCACGATGACGAGGTCGGCGTCGCTCACCATCATCTCCAGCTCGTCGTCCACTACATAGCGGTCGACGAATCTGACCCTGTCCTGCAGGCCCAGGTCACGACTCAGGCTCTCGAGGCTCGACCGGTATTCCTGGCCGTAACGCGCCAGCACGTTGGGATGAGTCTGGCCCACTACGTCGTAGGTGACGGGTGGGTCGAGGCGGAGGCGAGCCAGCGCATGCAAGGCGCGCTCGACTCCCTTCCCGGGGCCGAGCAGACCCCATGTGATCAGTTTGCGCCGTCTCGGTCGTGGCACCCACCCTCGAGCGACCCACGAAGAGCCGTGGGGGATGACAGCCACTCCGCTCGGGTCGACGTCGTGATTCTGCAGGAGCTGGTCGCGGGCGACCTTGCTGAGAAGGACCAGCGTGCCGGCGCGCCCGAGTCTCTCGATGATCTCTCGCTGGCGGGGGGTAGGAGCCGGTAGGACGGTGTGAATCACAGACACCACCGGAGCCTCTATCCGTTGGACCAGGTCTATCACAGCTATCCCGTCGTCGGGGCCGTAGATCCCGTATTCGTGCTGGAGGATGACGGCTTCACTCTGACTGAGGCGACGGGCGGCCGAGCGGCGGGCCACCGGCGACGAGGGATCGAAGATCAGTTCCACGTCCTGGCCGGCGGTGGCCGTATCCGTCGCCGCGATGCGGGCCACACCCACTCTGGCGTTGGGCGCGGTCCGCCGCCAGGCACTCACCAGGGAATGCGAGAAACGCCCGATGCCGCATCGAGTCGGCGGATAGGTTGTGACGAGTGAAACCGATATGTCGCGGAGGTCGACGGACCTCCGCTCAAGCGGTGTCATCACGGTTCTGCTCCTGATGGTCGGCGAGGTTTGGAGGCGAAAGCTACCCAGCGGCGACCCGGTGAAACCTTCCCAACTTGGGCTTCTGAGCAGGCGTTTTGCGATCCGCATGTCGGGTAGACCCGTGGGATGAACATACCCCGTCAAGCCTCTGGGCGCGCCCGGGGCCGGGCCGTCCGCCGCTTGGAGACTGCCGTCTCCCGGCAGCCGGATCCGAACATGCTCGATGTGTTCGCCGGCGCCTTTCTCGGGGCGTTGGTCGGAACGGTGGCCGTGATCACCAGCGATGTTGACGCCCCGGTGTTGGCGATCGTGGCCTGCGCCTTTCTGGTCGGTCTGGCCGGCTGGGCCCTCGATTCGAGGCGCCGGCGCGGTCCCGGCGGATAAGGCCGACCTGCAATGGCCCGTGAGTATCCGCCCAACCCGGCGCCCGAACTGGTCGCGGAGGGAGCGACCCTCGCCGAGATCGCCGAGGAAGCTGAAGGGTGCGTGTCGTGTGACCTGTACGAGCGGGCCACCCAGACCGTGTTCGGCGAGGGTATGCCGGGTGCGACGTTCCTCCTCGTCGGCGAGCAGCCTGGCGACCAGGAGGACAAGGAGGGCGCCCCCTTTGTCGGACCGGCGGGGCGGCTTCTCGATCGAGCCCTGGAGGAAGCCGGGATCGACCGCGACGAGGCCTACGTCACGAACGTGGTCAAGCACTTCAAGTGGAAGGCGGGGGGAGGGCCCAAGCCCCGGCTCCACGCCAAGCCCAATCGGGGAGAGATCCTGGCGTGTCGACCCTGGCTCGACGCCGAGATCATCCGGGTCGATCCCGCAGTGGTGGTCTGTCTCGGCGCCACCGCGGCTCAAAGTCTCTTGGGCAAGGACATCCGCGTGACGCGCGATCATGGGGTGCCGTTGGAACTGGACGGCCGCCTAGCGGTGGCGACGATTCACCCTTCGGCGGTTCTCCGCGCCACCGACGACGACCGCCAGGCGAGGTTCGATCAGCTCGTAGCCGATCTTTCGGTAGCCGTGGAACTCTCTCATAAGGGCTGACCCGGTCGAGCCGCCTGCTGGGCGTTGGGGGCGGCGGCGTGGAACCCCAGGGTTCTATACCCCGCTGTGCGGGGTTGGCAGCCCACGGTTGGGGCGGGCGGCTGGAAGCGTCCTGTGCGCCTCGATGGCCTCGTCGACCGTGATATCGAGCAGACCCGGGTGGGGAACCGCCCCGTTCGGATCGCCCGTCGTCCCTTTCCAGATCACGCGGTGACGGTCGCCGACCGGAGGGCCCCACTCTGACGGCGAGGTCGGGCCGAACAGTGTCACCGACGGCGTCCCATAGGCAGTGGCGACGTGCGCCGGTCCGGTGTCCGTGCTGATCAGGCATCGCGCCGTAGCGACGAGTGCGGCCAAACGCCGAACGTCCGTTCTTCCGGCCAGCATCCATTCCGGTGGCAGCCCGGCTTCTCGGGCGATCACCGTCGCCAACGGCGCTTCGGAGGCGCCGCCGGTGATCAGGACCGTCTCGCCGGCGTCGGCCAACCGGCGCGCCAGCTTGACCCATCTGTCCGGCGGCCAGAGCCGGGCCGGCGCCCCCGCTCCCGGGTGTATCAGTGTGGCGCCCTCCCACGGGCTCGATCCGACCGGCGGCCGGCGCAAAGAGAACTCGTCTGGGCGAGCGTCTACTCCGTGATGCCGAAGCAGACGGCACCACCGGGCTCGTTCGTGCTCGCGACGTTTCCAGCGAGCCGAGCCAAACGTCGCCGGGATGTCGGGATGCGAGAAAGCCACGAGGCGCCGGGGTGACGTCTCGAGGAGGCGTTCGGTGGACTGCGGTCCCCTGCCATGCAGGTTGACCGCCACGTCGTCCCCATCCAGCTGAACCCTCAAGGGCTCGAGTTCCCTTGTCTCGAGAGTCTCGTCCACGAACTCCATCTCGTTCACGAGCGGCGCCAATCCGGGGGAGGTGGCCAGCACGAGGCGATGGTTTGGATACCCCCTGCGCAAGCCACGGAGGGCAGGCACGGCGGTCATCAGGTCCCCCAGGCCCAGGGCACGCAGGATGAGCACCGTCGGCCGGGTCGAATAGGAATCGGCGTGCCTCATGCAGTCGTCCTCGCAACCGGCGCGTCCTCGGTTCGCCGAACCAGCAACTGGGCGATGAGCTGGTGGCTTTTCAAACCGATCCCCGGATCGCCATGCGGCACGGCGATCGCGTCGTGACAGTGGTCCGCCACAGAGTTGGGCCGTGGACCGGTGATTCCCCATATCTCGACGCCGGCACGGAGAAGACGATGCAGGGTGGCGAGGGGTCCCGCTGCCGGACATGCAGCCGAGTGAACACGAGCCGTCGCCGACGCCAGGACCACGATCAGATCGCCCCGGGCGAGGTGGGGCTCTAGCCGGTCGAGCCGGCTGATCGACACCGCTCCGACACCGAGTCCGTCGGCGAGGAAAGCGGCCTCGGACCGGCGGTCCCTCGTGTGCGTGACTACGAGCCGGCGGTCACCGATGCGGTAGTCCGGCAGGCGAGCGGCCCACTCGTCGATCTGGTCCACCGAGGCGAGCAGGGCGAACAGCGGATCGGCTCCAACGGGAAGTGCGACGGCCGTCATGCCGGTCGCCTCGCCGGATGGGTTACCGGCGCCAGGTGGTCGACTGCCTTGACTACCTGAGTGGCCGTGATTTCGGCGACGCAGGTCTGGTCTGACAACGGACACGTGCGGGCACGGCAGCCGGCGCATTCGATTCGCTGATCACCGAGCAGCGCAAGAGGGACCTTCCAGGGTTGCCATCGGTGGGCAGGCACGACGGGGGCAAAGATTGAGACGACCGGTGTACCGGTGGCGGCGGCGATGTGAGCGGGTCCGGTGTTGCCGACCACGATGGCGTCGGCCGCGGCGATGATCGCCACCAGATGCTCGAAGCTGGTGAGGCCCCGCAGATCTTCCACCTGAGGTGACGCCACTGAGATCGCCGACATCTGGCGTTCCACCTCGGTGCCGGTGACCACCACGCGCCGTCCTTCGTCCACCAGTCGGTCGATCGTCTCGTTTGCCAGCGACTGGGGAAGCGCCCGGGCCGGCACCGACGCCCCGGGGTGGACGACGACATAACCTGGGAGCGGACTCTCCGGAGCCGCTGCAGGGACGAGCAGCGAAAGGCGGTCGTCCTCGGGCGGGGCGTATCCGAGGGCTGCGGTGACCGTCAGCGCCTGTTCCACTTCATGCAGATCGTCGACGTACGGAAGACGGTGATCGAGGAGCGAACCGGGATAGTCGACGGACACGGCGGCGATGCGCTCGATTCCGGCCAGACGAAGCAGCAGCGCCATCGGCAACGGGCTCTGATGGAACGAAGTGAGGACTGCGGCGGCGGAGAAGCCGCGGCCGTCGAGCGTCTCCATCAATCCCGAAATGGCGGCAAGATCGGCGCGGGGCGGAGCGAATCCAACCCACGGCGCCTCCCAAACTATGAGATCGGTCACGCCCGGCAACAGGCGGGCGGCAGCCTCACCGGCCGGGCCGCAGAGCACGGTGACCTCGTCATCGGCGGCGACTGCCCTCACGGCAGGCCCGGCGAGGATCACATCCCCCGCGTTGTCGAGCCGCACGACGAGGACCCGGTTCACCCTCGCCTCCAGGTCAGGACCAGGTCGGCGGCTTCCTCGAGGTCAGCGGCAACGTGGGTTGCCGCTGAGACCTCGCCCGGGGCGGTGGCGCCGTTCGGCACCAGGACCGCCCGTGCGCCGGCGGCCTCACCGGCGAGCACGTCGGTCAGTATGTCGCCGACGACCACACACCTGGCCGGGTCGACACCGATCCGCCGGGCCGCCTCTTGCACTAGGCCGGGTGCGGGCTTGCGGCAAGTGCATCCGTCTTCCGGCAGATGCGGGCAGTAGACGACCGTGTCGAAGGGCCCCACGAGTTCCTCGATTCGACGGTTGACCGCCTGGACGTCGTCTTCGTCGATCAGGCCCCGGCCCACGCCGCTTTGGTTGGTGATCATGCCCAGTGCCAGGCCGGCCCTGCGGAGGCGGCTCAGGACGTCGGCGGCGCCCGGCACCAGCCGGACGGCGGAGGGGTCGCCGTTGTACGGGACGTCGATGACCAGGGTGCCGTCGCGGTCGAACAGCACGGCGTCCACCGTCTCCGCCGGCGGAGGACCTCCGGCAAGCGGACCGTCGGCAACGAGGCCATAGATCCTCCAGAAGACGGCTGCCGGGGGAATGGCGACGGAGGTGGCGAGCATGGCGGCAACTTCGCCGGGGGTGCGAGGGCCGGGACGAATGCGACGCCAGGCGAAGGCGGCGGTGAAGGCGGCCCACGCCATCCCGGCCGCACTCGACATGCGCCGTCGACGGGTGAGGGCGCCGACCAGGGTGCCTCCCAGGAAGCCCGTCGTGAGAAGATGCCGGCCGATCATTCCCGGACCGGCTCCCGCCGCCTCCCGCCAGTTCGGCCCGTGGAGCCGACCCATGAGCACGTTGTCGCGGTTGCCTCGCTGGTCGGCGATCGAGACCCACCAGGGAGCCCGACCGACCGGATGGACGACCCGGCGCCGGCCCTGCATCAGCTTCCAGCCGAGATCACTGACCCGGAGGGCGAGATCGGAGTCTTCCCGGAAGGCCCGCTCGAATCGTTCGTCGAATCCGCCGAACCTCTCGAGCACCGTGCGGCGGTACGCCATGTCGGCGGTGATCCATCGGGAACTGGCCAAACCGGCGACGTTCCTTTCCCGGTCGGTGGGGCGGCGGTCGGTCGGTAGCGGCACTTCCACGCGCCCCTGGCTGGCGGCGACTTCCCGTCCGCAAGCGGCGAGGTCCGCCTCCAGCTCGTCCACCCATCCTTCGTCGGGGATCACGTCGTCGTCGAGGAACGCGACCCACTCGCTCGTCGCCAGGCGCCAACCGGCGTTTCGAGCCGCCGCCGGGCCCCGTCCTCCGGTGGTGTGTGTCACCCGCACTCCGTCACCGAAATCCAGCGGCGGGTGAGGTCGAGGACGGTCGTCGACCACGATGACTTCCGGCGCCCAGGCAACTCTTTCGACCAGGCGGGACAGGGTGGGCCGCCCGATCGTCGGGATCACGACGGTGAACCGGGAGCTCACCGGCCGAGGAGGTTGGTCCGTCGCACCAGGAACGGACCGAGCGCGACGGCGTCGATCGGCGACGAGGCCATGCACTCGAGGGCCTCGGCCGGGTGGTCGACCATCGGCCGTCCGGCCGTGTTGAACGATGTGTTGATGAGGACCGGGAGGCCGGTACGAGACTCGAAGCCGGTGAGGACCTGGTGGAGCAACGGTTCGGCATCTCGATCGACCGTCTGGATCCGGGCGGTGCCGTCGACGTGCACGATCGCCGGTATGCGGGCACGCCATTCAGCTGTCACGGTGTGCGTGAAGAGCATGTATGGGCTGGGAATCGGCCCGTCGGCGAAGATTTCGCCGGCCCGTTCGACGGTGACGATGGGGGCGATGGGTCGGAACCGCTCCCTTCCTTTGACGTGGTTCATCCGTTCCACGTTTTCCTCGAAGCCCGGATGGGCCAGGAAGCTCCGGTGGCCGAGTGCCCGGGGCCCGAACTCGCCCGGACCCTGGAACCAGCCGACAACTCCGTCGTCAGCCAGGATCGCCGCAGCCGCATCGGCGATGTCGGACGGGCGGTCATAAGGCACGCCGGTGTCGTCGAGTATCGACTGGATCTGGTCCTCGGACCAGGACCGGCCGAGCGCCGCCGTCTCCATCGGTAGGATCTCGTCGCCCAGCCGTTGGGCGGCGAGGTATGCCGCGCCGAGGGAAGTCCCGGCGTCCCCGGCGGCAGGCTGCACCCAGATCTCGTCGAATGGTCCCTCGATGTAGAGCCGGGTGTTCGCCACGCAATTGAGGGCGACTCCACCCGCCAGGGCGAGTCGGGACTCGCCGGTCGTCTCCGCCAACCAATGGGCTGCCTCCAACAGCACCTCCTCCAGGCGGTTCTGAACCGACCGCGCCAGGTCGGCTGCGCGAGGGTCGAAGCCGGGACCATCGCCCACCGGGGGTGACAGTTCTCTCCAGGCAGGCAGTTCGGTGGTGAAGCCGCCGTCGTCGTCGAATCGGACGAGCCGGCGCATGTGCTCGAGATGGGTCGGCTCGCCGTAAGAGGCCAGCGCCATCACCTTGTACTCGTCGCTGCTGCGCAGAAATCCGAGGTGTTCGGTGAGCTCCTCGTAGAGGAGTCCGAGGGAGTGGGGGAGAGGAGAGGAGGAGAGCGCTTTCAGCTCTCCGCCGGACACCCAGCCGGTCAGAGAAGAGGTCGTCTCTCCTCGGCCATCGACCACCAGAACCGCGCAATCCGGGTAGCCGGCGGCGAAGTAGGCCGAGGCGGCATGGGCTTCGTGGTGGGGGACGTACGTGACGGGGACCGGGGTGTCGGTCCCGAATGTGGTGCGCAGGAAATGGGGCAGACGCTCGGCGTAGAGTGTCCGCAGCTCCTCCCAGTTGTCGGTCGTCGGATCGCCGGTGGGCCGCGGCAGGCGGGCGGGGTCGTATGAGTAGGCGACTGCGTCGAGCTGGCCGGCGTCGATCCCTTGGCTCTCCAGGCACCAGGCTATCGCCTTTTCCGGCAGCTCCCAGGCGCTGAACGGCAGCGGACGCTTGCCATGCTTGCGGCGGGAGAAACGCTCCTCTTCGGCGGCCGCCATGACCCGACCGTCGACGACCAGGGCGGCCGACGGGTCGTGGAAGACGGCGTTTATCCCCAGCACGTTGGCCATGTGAGTTCCCTCCTCGGTGACATTTCGGGGCTACCCGAAGTGCAGGGGATGAAACACTTGAACCGCTTCTCTGGACCGGGCCGAGCGACCTGCCCTCAGGTGAGGGCGTCGAGCGCCCTACGGAGGTAACGCCGGGCAACGACGGCTACCAGGGGGCGGAATAGCCGCATCCAACCCTGGAGCTCGATCTCCAGCCGTCGATGCACCTCCGTCGTCTCTCTCTGCGGCGAGAGTTCGAAGACATCGATGAACCGCCACCGTCCGTTCTGCCCGCCGGCGAAAACGATGGCCCTCTCGGATACCGCCATCGTCATCTGGGAGAGCGACACACCGGCTGCCCGAGTTCCGATCACCAACTGACAAACCATTCCCGCCTCAGCGAGCGGGCCGCTGTCATGTTCGACCCGGACAACCGACGGATCCCACAGGACCCAGGCGGGCACGTCGCGGATCAATGCCGCCAGCCGCTCCAGCGGCAACGGAATCGTCTCGCCGCGTTCAGTCCAGACCCATGTCGGAAGGGCGGACCTGCCAACGGCTCGGCTACCAGTATCGACGCGTTCCGTGGTTACGGCCATGAGCTCTCGTGGGTCGGGATCACCATCAGTTCGGGGATGACCGTCCCCGGCGGGCAGGTCAGGGCGAAACCGACCGCTCTCGCCACGCCGGCGGGATCCTGGAGTGTGTCGACGTCGACGTCGGGGAACCGATCGAGTATGAACGGTGTGCGCATGCCCCCGGCGACGACCGCCGTCACCCCGATACCCAGTTCGCGGCCTTCGACGTGAAGGGCGTGGCTCAGACCCAGCAGCCCCCACTTGGAGGCGTGGTACGCGGAGGCATTGGCCCAGGCACGCTTGGCCGCCGTAGAGACGACGTTGACGATGTGGCCCGACTGGTGGCGTTCGGCCAGCAGGGTGAAGGCATGACGACAGAGATAGAAGGGTCCATCGAGGTTCACCCCCATGACCGCCCGCCACTGGTCTGGCTCGAGCTCGACGATGGGAACCGTGCGGTCGATGCCGGCATTGTTCACGAGGATGTCGAATCCCCCCATCTCCCGTTCGACACGCTCCACACCCGCCGCGACCGACTCTTCATCGGACACGTCCATCTCGACCGCCATCGCCGGGGGTCCCAGCTCTTCCACCATGCCGGCCGTTTCCTTGGCCGACTCGCCGTCGATGTCGGCCGCCGCCACGGCGGCCCCCATCTCGGCGAGCTGACGGGCGATCGCCCGTCCCAGGCCTCTACCTGCCCCGGTGATCAGGGCCGTCGAGCCGGTCAGCTCACTCTTCACTTGAGACCTCCTGACGAGGCTCGGACTCGGAATTCGTCTTCGGTGGGTGCTCGATCGGCGTCCATCGACATGGCGGACTCCACGAGGGCGCTGAGGATGTGGATCAGCACTACGTGGATCTCCTGGATCCGCTGGGTGTTGCGGGAGGGGACCACTATGGCGATGTCGGAAGCATCGACCATGGCGCCCCCATCGCCTCCCAGCAGCGAAATGGTGGTGATTCCCAAGTCACGAGCCGTGTCGAAGGCGCGCACCAGGTTCGCCGAATTGCCACTGGTGCTGAGTCCCACCAGCACGTCACCCTCCCGGCCCAGACCCTCGACCTGACGGGCGAACACGTCGTCGAAGCCCACGTCGTTGGCCCAGGCGGTGATGACGGCGGTGTCGGTGTTGAGGGACACGACTCCCAGCGCCGGGCGGCCCTCGATGAGGAAGCGTCCCATCAACTCCGCCGCCAGGTGTTGGGACTGGGCGGCACTGCCGCCGTTGCCGGCCACCATGACCCGCCCGCCGTTGCGCAGGCAACTCACGATCTGCCTTCCTGCCCGCATCAGAGGGACGTCGAGCTCGCCGCTTCGCATCAGGACCCCGGACAACTCCTCGAGCGCTCGTCCGAATACCGGCGTCGACGAGGCCACGGGAACCCGGTCGACGCCGTCGACGATCTCCTCGTACAACTCCATCAGGGAGTCGCTCACCTTTTGCCAGGTGAAGAGGTCCTCGGCCCGGCGCCGTGCGTTCTCCGACAGAGTCGAGGCCAGCCACGGAAGGGTACGCAATTCCTGCAGACGATCCGCCACCGCCTGCGCATCCCGGGGCGGGACGAGAAACCCGGTCTCGCCATCCCTGACGGTGTATTTGATCCCTCCGACGTTGCTTCCCACGACCGGGAGGCCGCACGCCATGGCCTCCAGGGGCGTGATTCCGAACGGCTCGTACCACGGTGTGGTCACGAACACGTCGGCTGCCCCGTACAACTGAGGAAGGAGGTGATGATCGACCCGACCGGTGAAGCGGACGTGGTCGCCGACCCCCAGTTCATCGGCGAGGGTCATCAATCCACGCACATATTCGTCGTCTTGGGGGTCGTCGCTGGAGCCACCGGCGATGACAAGGGAGGCGTTGTCGACCCCCCTGGTCCTGAGTTCGGCCAGCGCCTCTATCACGGTGTCGACACCCTTGCGGGGGACCATGCGTCCGACGTGCAGGATGATCCACTCGTCCTCATCCCAGCCCTTCCTGGCCCGGGCGAGACTCCTCCCGACGGGACGAAAGACGTCGGTGTCCACCCCGCAGGGGATCGTGACGATCCTGGAGCGAGGAACGTCGTACCACCGCATCAGGTCCGCCTCGTCCTGGGGACACTCGGCGATGATCGCCGTCGCCTCGTCCATGACAGACTGCTCCATCTTCACCCGGTCGCCGGGGAAGCGGTCGGAGTCACCCTGATGGATCACGCGGACTGCGCCGAGGGCGTGGAAGGTGACAACGAACGGAAGGCCCAGCCAGCGCTTCAGATCCCTCGCCACCATGCCGGACATGAAGAAGTTGGCGTGGGCGATGTCGTACCCATCCATCCGGTTTCGCATCCAGGCGGCGAAGGCGGCCATGTGCTCGGTCAGCTCCTCCTTCGGAATCGGCTCGGCCGGGCCGGCCGGCACGTGGACGACCCGCAGCCCCGGTTCAACCTCGACGATCTCGGACAGGTCCTCGGCGTCTCGGCGAGTGAAGACGTCGATGGTGTGCCCTGCCGCGGCGAGGCTGGACGCCACCTCGCGGACATAGACGTTCTGGCCGCCGGCGTCGACGCTTCCCATCTTGGCGAGGGGCGAGGCATGTTCGCTGATCAGGGCTATACGCATGAGTCACCTCTACCCGTCGAAACGACGCGAAAACTTCTCTTCTCTCCCCCCGAATGTCGAATCACTTCTCCTGTTTCGGAAGCGCTTCGAACGGTTATGGCACAGGCAATGGTCAACGTGAGTCTCCGTGCCGTCGGCGACCGCCCCCAAAGCGACATCCTCGACAGTTTCAAGTCGACCCGGGCGCTGGTGGTGGGAGAGGCGATGCTCGACGTCTACCTCAAGGGCCCGGTCACCCGACTGAGTCCCGAAGGCCCGTTTCCGATCGTCGACGCCGCCGGACGGGAGGCAACGCTGGGAGGCGCCGCCAACGTGGCCGCCAACCTGGCGGCCATGGGAGCGCAGGTATCTCTCGTCTCGGTGACAGGCGACGACCGCACTGGCGAAGAGGTGGCGGCGCTGGCAAAGCTCTGTGGTATCGATGTCGTCGGTGTAGTGCGCGACCCGCGCCGGGAGACGCTGGCCAAGCTTCGGATAGTTGGCGACGACCGAACCATTGCGCGGGTCGACCAAGGGTCGACCGACTCTCTGGATGCGATAACCGAATCCCACGTGGTCGAACACCTGCAACAACTAGCGGCAGAGGCGGACGTGATCGTTGCCTCCGACTATCGCTACGGCGTCGTGAGCGATGAGATCATCGACTATCTGGGGAAGGCGGCCGACCGTCAGGTCGTAGTGGTCGACTCGAAGGACCTGGGTCGCTTTCGTCGAATGCGTCCCACCGCCGTCACGTCGAACTACTCGGAGATCGTGAGTCTGGTGGGAGCGGTTCCGGAAGCAGGCTCCGACCGACTCGCCCACCTAGCAAGCCTGGGACCCGAGATCGCCGCTTCGACGGGGGCGGCAGTGGCTGCCGTAACTGTCGACGCCGACGGCGTGGTCGTCGTGGATGAGACGGGTCTTACCTCCCACGTACCTTCCGCCGGACGGGCGGCCGACCCTTGCGGAGGGGGTGACACGTTCACCGCAGCCATGTCACTCGGCCTCGCCGTCGGGGCTGCTCCCCTGGAGGCGGCCGGTCTCGCCAGCCGGGCGGCGGCGATCGTCGTGGCGCGGCATGGGACAGCGGTGTGCTCGCTCGAACAGCTACGCAACGGGCACGACGACAAGTGGTGTCCCGACGTGGACACGCTCGTCGACATCATCACCCGGCGCCGCATGGCAGGCCAGTCGATCGTGTTCACCAACGGGTGCTTCGATGTCCTCCATGCCGGCCACGTGGCCTCCCTCAAAGAGGCGGCGTCCATGGGCGACGTGCTCATCGTCGCCCTCAACAGCGATGCGAGCATCGCCCGGCTCAAGGGCGACGGCCGGCCTGTCAACGAGTTGGCGGATCGGGCGGCCGTCATCGCCGGTCTTTCCGTCGTGGACCACGTCGTTGCCTTCGACGAGGAGTCACCGCTCGGACTGCTCCGGCGCCTACGACCGGACGTCTACTGCAAGGGGGGCGATTACCGAGGTCGATGGATCCCCGAGATGGACCTGGTCCGTAGCTGGGGTGGCCGATTCGAGCTCACCTCCTACCTGCCGGATCGCTCGACCACCGCAACGGTTGAAAAGGTCCGCGCCCAAGCAGTGGTCGGGGTCGGAGCGAGGCGGTGAGCCGGCTCGACGGGTCAGCTCTCAACATTCTCACCTGGCACATCCACGGCACGTACCTCCAGATGCTGGGGAGTGTCGACCACCGAATCCACGTCGCCGTCAAGGACGGCCGACCACCTCGCTTCGCCGGACTTCCACCCGGCCGTGAGTGGCCATCGAACCTCACCGAAGTCCCGGCGGACGAGGTGGCCGGCCTCGAGCTCGACTGCGTGCTCTTCCAGTCCGACGAGAACTGGCTCGTGGACCAGCACGAGGTCCTCACCGAGGACCAGCGACGGCTGCCCCGCCTGTACCTCGAGCACGATCCGCCCGGCCACGACGGCGACTCGTGTTTCTCTTCTCGTCACCCCGTCGACGACCCCGACGTCCGGATCGTCCATGTCACCCACTTCAACGACCTCATGTGGGACAGTGGCGAGGCGCCCACGACAGTCATCGAGCACGCCGTGCCCGATAGGGGTGCCGTCTATCACGGCGGGTTGGAGAGAGGTTTGGTGGTGGTGAACAACCTCGCCCGGAGAGGGCGGCGGCTGGGGCGCGACCTCTACGAGCAAGTTCGCGACGAGGTGCCGCTCGACTTGGTCGGGATGGGGTCGTTCGAGGTGGCCGGCGGCATCGGCGAGGTGCCCCCCGACGAGCTCTCCGTCTTCGCCGCCCGTTACCGCTTCTTCTTCCATCCCATCCGCTACACGAGCCTGGGCCTGGCGCTCTGTGAGGCGATGATGATGGGCATGCCCGTGGTTGCTCTGGCAACCACCGAAGCGGTCACGGTGATCGAAGACGGGGTGTCGGGATTCATCTCCACCGACATCGACCACCTCATCGATGGCATGCATCAGCTTCTCGCCCACCCCGAAGTCGCCCGGGAAATGGGCCGAGCCGCCCGGCAAATAGCCCTCGACCGGTTCGCCATGTCCCGTTTCGCCGCCGAGTGGACGTCGCTGATCAGCCAAACGGTGACCGGCGGCTCTCTTGCGGTACTCGGTGATGGCGAGTTTGATCACGGCCGAATCGGGTAGCGCGCCCCCGACACACAAGGAGAAGAGGAGAGGCATGGGCAAGCTCACGAAGATCATGCTGGGGCTGCTCATCGGGGCCGGAGTCTGGTGGCTCGCCAAAAGGGCTTGGCTCTTCCGCCAGGGCACCGAGGCGGAACCGCCGGCTATGCCTAATACCGTCTCGCCCGCTGCCGCGCAGAGGAATGCATCCGGGTCGCCCGATCCGGTGGACGAGGCAATCGACGAGTCGTTTCCGGCCTCTGATCCGCCGTCCTATGCCGGGGCCAGGGGCCACGGCGACGGCTCCTAGCAGTCGACGGGCCGGAGAGCCGCGATGGGGGAGCATCAGACGAGCGTCGTAGTCGCCACGCGCGACCGGAGGGACTCGCTGCGCGCAACGCTCGCCCGGCTCACGGCACGCGATTCCCGGCCGGTCGTCGTGGTCGACAACGGTTCCGACGATGGGACGCCGGCCATGGTCCGCCGCGACTTCCCCCAAGTGTGCCTCGTCCCCCTCGGTAGGAATCGGGGAGCCGCCGCCCGCAACATCGGGGTGGCCGTGGCAAGCACCGAGCTGGTGGCGTTCGCCGACGACGACTCATGGTGGGACACCGGGGCCCTAGCCACGGCAGAAAAGCTGTTCGGGGCATCCCCCGACCTCGGTCTGCTCGCCGCGCGGATCCTCGTCGGGCCTGACCGTCGCCTGGATCCGACCTGTGCCGAGATGGCGGCCGGCCCACTGGGACTTGACCGCCACGGGCACCGCCGGATCCTCGGTTTCGTGGCTTGCGGCGCGGTGGTGCGGCGAGAGGCGTTCCGGGAAGTCGGCGGATTCGAGGAACTCCTCTTCTTCCTGGGCGAGGAAGAGACCCTCGCCCTCGACCTGGCGGCCGCCGGGTGGGACCTCATCTACGCCCCCGAAGTCGTCGCCCTGCATCATCCAGGATCCGTCGAACGCCGCCGGGAAGCGAGGCATCGTCTGCAGACGAGGAACCGCCTGCTCTCTTCGATGATGCATCAGCCCTGGCCCGCCGTAACCCGCCAGCTCACCGACCTCGCCGGGGAGGCAATAACCGATCGACATGCTCGCGCCGCCCTCGGCCAGGCACTGGTTCGGTTCCCGGGGGCGATCTCCCGACGTCGCCCTCTCCCGCCCGGTGTGGAGAAAGCCCGGCGGGCGGTCGAAGAGGGCTCCGAGCTGACAAACGGACGTTTGGGAGGACCTCCGAGAGGGAAATCCGTGCTGGAACCCGACGGAGGTGAGAAGCGATGAGACAGCAGCACCAGTTGCCCAACTCCGGGGAGTCGGTCGGCGAGCTCGTCTCCCGCCTGACGAGAGAGGTGTCTGACCTCGTTAGCAGCCATATGGAGCTGGCGCGCGTGGAGATCACCTCGGACCTGCGTCGCGCCGGTAAGGGCGCCGGCATGCTCGGAGGAGCGGGAGTGGCGGGATATGTTGCCTTGCTGCTCGCCTCGGTGGCGGCTGCCGTCGGCCTGGGCGAGGTCGTTCCGCTGTGGGCGGGTTTTCTCATCGTGGCGGGCATCTGGGCGCTCGCCGCCGGGATACTGGCCCTGGTCGGTCGCAAGGAGTTGGACCGGATGACCCCGATAGCGGAAAACACCAAGCGCGAATTCGAGCACGATCGGGACTGGGTCAAGAGGCGCTCGGCTTGAACGACCGGACCCCCCGGGAATGGATCCGCCTCGGTCTCGGAGGAGGCTCCCTCATATTGGGGGCGTGGGGGGCGGTCGCTCCCGCCGGCCTTGCCCGCCTCCTCGGCGTGGATGCTGTCGCCGCCAGGATCATCGGGTTCCGCGATCTGGGATCAGCCTGGATGATTCTCGGCACCGGAGGTCCCGTCGCCTACGCGACTCGAGCGGTCTTCGACTTCGGGGACGCCGTCACCATGGCACGGAGAAAGCCCCTGATCGCGGTGGGAGCTGCATTTTCGGCGGTGGTGGGCGCGGCCGCCGCCATCCGCGCCCGATAGCGGTTTGTCGGCTCTGTGACTGGGTAGCTAGTTCGTACCCAGCCACAGAGGTATCAGATGAGCGACCGTGACATCGAAGGCCGCCCCGGCCTCGACAGCAGCGATCTCCCCGAAGGGGGCCATTCCATCGTCGCCACCATGGCGGACATGGACTCCGCTCGGCTAGTGGTGGAGGATTTGGAAGCGCACGGCGTCCCCCCCGGATCGATCTCTCTCAAGACCGCCGTGGCGCCCGAGGACGACCGCGCCAACGAGCAGATGCCAGAATCCGACGCGTTCACCGACATCACCCGTTCGGTTCTCGCCGGCGGAGCGGCCGGAGCCGTGGTGGGCGGTGTGATCGGCTGGCTGCTGGCGCTGGCGATGCCAGGCCTGGAGGTCATATGGGGGATCGTGTTCGGGGCGATCTTCGGGTCCGCTATCGGCGGCTCCGCCGGTGGGATGGCGGTGGCCAAGCACAACTCACCGGCATGGCGCGAGACTTATGAGGCGGCCGAGGGCGGACCCGTATCAGTAGGGGTGCGCGACGGCGACGTCGAGGTAGTCAAGGCCGCCGGGGAGATAATCGACCAGCACGAGCCAATTCATGTCGATCGTTCCACCTGAGCCCGTCTTCAGGCGTCCATGAGGACGCGCAGCTTCTCCAGCGTCGACGTCAAGATGCGGGAAACGTGCATCTGGGAGATGTCCATCTCCTCGGCGATCTGACGCTGGGTTAGGTTCTCGTAGAAGCGCAGATGGAGAATCCGTCGTTCCCGCTCCGGGCGAGCCTCGAGGAGAGGCTTGAGCGCATCGAGGTCGTCGAACTGGTCCATGCGCGGGTCGTGGTGGCCAAGGAAGTCCATGCGGGTGGTGCCTTCCCCCCGCACCTGGGCCTCGAGAGCGTCCGGCCGGTATGCCGTCCCCAGGGCGGCCGCCTCGGTGACTTCATGCGGCGTCAGACCGGTCTCGGCAGATATCTCTTCGACCGTCGGTGAGCGACCCAACCGCTGAGTCAACTCCTCGTCGACGCGCCGGCAGAGGACTGTGATGTCCTTGAGCCGGCGGGGGACCGCCGTTGCCCACCCGGCATCTCGAAAGTAGCGCTTGATCTCGCCTGTGATGGTGGGTACGGCGAAGCTGATGAAACGGCTCCCGTAACAGGGGTCATAGCGGTCGATGGCGTTGAGGAGACCCAGAAATGCCACTTGCCTGAGATCCTCGGACTCCAGTCCCCGATAGGCGTAGCGGTTGGCCAGGTGAAGGGCGAGAGGACGGTAGAGATCGAACAAGTCCCGACGAGCGGCCGGATCGGGCATGAGGTCGAATAGCGGTGCTGCCTTCTCGTCATTCATGTGACCTCCCTGGAAGACGGTGAATCGACGTAGGTACCCAACCGATGAGGCGATCAACCAGGGTCGCGAAAAACTCCTCTGACAAGGAAGAGCCGCGGGTGCGATCCGGGCGGATGACCGCCCGGATCGCAGTGGTCAGCGGGTGGGGACACCCCTCAATACCGGGAAGTGCGGGGGAGTGTGAGCACGGCAGTAGTTATCCAGGTTGTAGCGGCTCAATACCGTCGAGCATGTCTCGTCAGAACACACCCGGCCCTCGCGGGCAGTCTTGGGGGACCGGCCGACGTTGGCCGACAGCGATCCCGAGAATCGGAAAGCTTCTGAGCCTCTGGTAGTAGCCATGGCCGCCAGATACCCCGCTTCCCCAAGACGAAAACATGGATTCGAGATGTTGAGTTTGAACTTCTCGCATGTTGGGTAGCGGCGCCAGGTAGACACGAAGCGGAGCGTCCAGTGTCTGGACACCCTCCGCGCGGGGTTTAGAGGAACCCGGCGGCGGGTACGACACCATGACCGCGATCCGAAGGAGGATCACAGCAATGCGTATCAGGAAATCGATCGCGATCCTGACCGTCATGACGGCGATGTTCACCGTCGCATGTGAGGCGGACGAGGATCCTGGCACCGATGTAGGCGACGTAGGTGTAACCACCATCGCCCCCGGAGGGGACGATCTGGGCGGCACGACCATGCCACCCGCTGGCGACACCACGGACACCACGGTGGCCGGCGGATAACACCGCCGTCCAACGGCAAAGGATGGAAGAGGTCCGCCGAACGGCGGGCCTCTTCTTCGTGGGCGATAGCGCTCTAGGCGGGTGTGCGGCTGGCGCTCGCCGCCTGGTAGATGAGCAACAGGATGACCGCCCCGATGACCGATCCGAATATCCCGGTGGCGGTCACTTCCAGCTTCCCCTCGAACAGTTTCCCGATGAAACCGCCGACCAGAGATCCGGCCAGGCCCAGGAGAAGTGTGGGGAACCATCCCATTCGGTTGCTGCCGGGGACAAAGAGGCGGGCAAGGATGCCGGCCATGAAACCCACGAGCAGCAGGGTGATGAAAGCCATGTCGGCTCCTTTCGCTCGTCGCCTTCAGCTACCCCTGTACCTCCGCTCCAAACCCGAGGTGGGCGGTTATAACGACTCAGGGTCCTGTGACTCCGCGCCCGGCCCGGCGGGACGCGAACCCGGCGGGTAGGCCTCGCCCGTCGGCCCCTCGCCTTCTTCGCCGTCGACGGAGTCGAGACCTTCGAGGTCGTCGGCAGGATGCGGCTGACGGGCCATCACCCAGAACACCGCGATCAGCAGCACCACTGCTCCGACTGCGATGAGAATCTCCATGACCTGCTCACTACCCGGCTAGAGAGGGGCGAAACTGCACTCAGGCCTGAAACAGCCGGTTGACGGTCGACTCGGACCGGTCGAGCCACTTCCCCCGGCGCGACCGATGCCAGGCGGCGGAGAGCCTCCCGTCGTTGAACGATTCCTCGACGATCGGATGGACATAGGAGCCCCGGGCTATCTCGCGGGTGTTGCCCAGCCGATCGGCGGCGCGGTCGACCGCATCTAGGTACTGCTTGGCCGGCGAGATGTCCGATTGACCGTTGGAGGCGAGGTGGCCCGCCACGATGGCGGTGGCCCCCCAGGTGCGAAAGTCCTTGGCCGTGAACGATTGCCCGGTGGCGTCGGCCAGGTAGAGATTGACATCGGTCGAGCTGACGGCACCGACGCCCTCGTCGCCCTCGTAGGAAAACAGCGTCTGGCCGGCCAGTTCCTGACACCGGGCGATCAGCGACGCGAGACGCCCGTCGGAGAACACGAGCTGCTGGTCGGCGCCCCCCTTGGCGGCGAAGGCGAAATGGACGTGGGAGCCCGCCACCTCAACGTGGTCGGCCGTCAAGGTCGTTAGACCGTACGACTCGTTCGCCTCGACGTACTGGCGGCTCCCCACCCGGATCAGGGTCTGGTCGAGCACCGCCACCGCCAGCGCCACGACCTTGGGCCGGGCCATTCCCGGCATCCGCAGATCCGAGTCGATTCTCTTCCTGAGGCGAATGAGACGCTTCCCGAAGGGTTTCATTCGATCGAACTTGGCCTCGTCCCGGGCGTCCTCCCAGTCCGGGTGGTAGATGTACTGCTTGCGTCCGGCCTCGTCATATCCGGTGGCGAGGACATGGCTCCTGGGCTTGGGCGAGATCCACACCTGATCCCACGCCGGCGGGATGACGAGCGACTCGATCCGGGCCCGTTCGTTGCCATTCAGCGTCTCGCCCTCGAGGCCCTGATAGGTGAAGCCCTTGCCCCGACGCATCCGTCGATACCCCGGCTGATCGTCGGTCATATAGAGCAGTCCGGCGGCTTCGGCCAGGTCTCGGGAGGCGGCGCGCTCGGTCATGGTCCGGGCCGAATACCACGACGACCGACGCCGTAAACCGAAGCCCAATCCCTTCATGGACGGTGGCAGTCGGAATCGACCGCTCAGATCGGAAGAAGAGGGTGGGCGTCCGTCAGGGTCGAAAGAAGCTACGGGATCAGGACGAAACGACGTCGTTGTCGACGGGGAGATCCGCCCCGCAGTGGGGGCACTTCGCATCGACGGCGTCCTCGTCGTCGATGAAGCGGCCACACTCCAGACATGTCCGGTCGAGCCAACATGCGCTGTCGCCCATACCACCATCCTACCGGCAGCGTCCTACTCTCCCGTCCATGGATGAAGAACGCATCGCCCTGTTCCTGGACTACGAGAACCTGGCGATCGGGGCTCGGGAGTCACTGGCTGGCATGCAGTTCGACTTCGGGCCGATTGCCGATGCTCTCGCCGAGCGGGGACGGGTGGTGTCGCGGCGGGCATACGCCGACTGGTCGATGTTCGACGACGACCGGCGGATGCTCACCCGCAACCACGTCGAGCTGATCGAAATCCCTCAGCGCATGGGGGCAACCCGCAAGAACGCCGCCGACATCAAGATGGCCGTCGACGCCATCGAACAGGCATTCGAACGAGGCTACGTCACCACGTTCGTGATCTGCACCGGCGACTCGGATTTCACCCCTCTCGTCCACAAGTTGCGCGAGCTCAACAAGCGCGTGATCGGGGTAGGGGTGAAGGGCTCGACTTCGAAGCTCCTCCCTCCAGCCTGTGACGAGTTCCTCTTCTATGAGAACCTAGAGGGCGTCGAGCCTCGGCGGGGCGGTGGGCGCAAGGAACAGACGAAGGAGCCGGAGGAGACGCCGGAGGCGTCCGATGAGGAGGAGGGTCTGCAATCTCTCATCACCCGCACCTTGGCCGGGCTGCAGCGGTCGTCGGGCGACACCGTGCTGGCCTCGTCGTTGAAGCGGGCGGTCCTGCGCAAGGACTCGACGTTCTCGGAGGCGGACTACGGGTACCGCGGTTTCGGTGAGCTGCTCGCCGATCTGGCCGCCCAGGGAGTCGTCGAACTGAACGAAGGCCCGGCCAAGGGCGATCCCGTCGTCCAGATCGCGGCGGGAGGGGCCGAGGAGGCGGAGGCGTTCCAGGTCCTGGTCGAAGTCGTCGAGGACCAGGAGTCGCGTTCTGGCACGCCCTACCTTTCGGGGCTCAAGAACGAAGTGCGCAAGCGCCAGCCCGACTTCTCCGAGAAGAGATTCGGCTACAACGGCTTCCTCCAGTTCTGCCGGGCGGCGGAGCGCCGAGGGCTCATCGGTCTGGAGTTCGACCCCAAGGCGGGCGACTACCGCGTCACCGCCGTCTGATGCTCTTCCTCGACGCGGAACAAACCCGTCGGTGTCTGCCGATGCCGGCAGCCGTCGCTTCCCAGGAGTCGGCGTTTTCCGACGACGTCGAGATCCCCCTCCGCCAACAGCTTGGAGTGTCGCTCTTCATGCCCGGGCGAGTCGGCGAACACACCGGCATCAAGATCGTCTCCACCGTCCCGGGCAACCCTGCCGGCCTGGTCATGGTGCTGGGCGCCGACGGGTCGCCCTTGGGAGTCGTCGACGGCCCCACCCTGACTGCCATCCGCACCGGAGCCGGCGCCGGGCTCGCCACGCGGATCCTCGCCCCGTCCGGGGCGCGGGTCCTGGCGATGCTCGGCGCCGGGGCCATGGCGTTCGACCAGGTGGAGGCGGTCAGAGCCGTCCGTCCCATAGAGTCGGTGCTGGTCTGGTCGCGCTCCGCGCCGCGGGCCGAGGAGTTGGCCGCCCGGGTAGATGGAGAGGTGGTGAACGACGCCGACGCGGCCATTGCCCGCGCCGATGTCGTCTCGTGTGCCACCCCGGCGGGGGAGCCGCTGTTCGCCGCCGGGTCGGTTCGGCCGAACACCCATATCAATGCGATCGGGGCCTTCCGTCCTGGGATGGTCGAGGTGCCGGCCGAGATCGTCCGCCAGGCATACGTGGTGGTCGACGACGTCGAGGCGGCCGCTACCGAAGCCGGCGACCTGATCGCCGCCGGACGGACGCCCGACGCCACGGTGGGTGACCTGCTCGCCGGTCGGGCCTCGCCGCGGGGCGGTGTCACCCTCTTCAAGTCCGTCGGCATCGCCAGCCAGGATGTCGCAGCCGCCCTGGCCGCCCTCAGCGAAGCGAGTCGGCTGGGGGTCGGCACCGAGGTTTGATCGCCCTTTTTCGGACCTGAGCGCCCGCCCATCCCCTTCTTTCGTCCTGCACGGTCCGGAAACCGGGCGCCACCGTCCGAAGAAGGAATCGGGCGGGCGTCGTCGTCCAAAGAACAGGAGCCGGCCACGTCGGGGATACCCTTTCGGCCGTGACTGCCATCTCCCGAGCCTGGCGACGGATCCCCTCCGCCGTGATCATGGCCGACCGGGCCGGCGGACGGTTCTTCCTGCTGTCGGCCCTCACCGGCGTTGTCGTCGGTGTGGGAGCCTGGGCCCTGATCGAGAGCCTCCACTTCGTGGAGACAGCCGTTTCCGCCTTGACCGAGATGACGTACTGGTGGGTTTTCGTCACGGTTCCGCTGGGTCTGATGGCATCTTGGGCGATCGCCCGTTTCCTCGCACCCGAAGTAGAGGGGGATGGAGTGCCGGAGGCCGCCACCGCGCTGATCGTCCGGGGCGGCCACATCAGGGGGCGGGTGGCCCCGTTGAAGATCGTGGCCACCGGGCTCGCCCTGGGAGCGGGCGGTTCCGGCGGCCGGGAGGGACCGATCGTCCTCATCGGAGCGTCGATCGGATCGAAGATCGCCCGCAGCTTCAACCTGGGGGAGGATCAGATTCGTTCCCTGGTGGCGGCCGGCGCCGGGGCGGGGATCGGCGCCGCCTTCAACGCTCCCATCGCCGGCATGCTGTTCGCGCTCGAGGTGATCCTGTCCAGCTTCGCCGTCCGGCACATGTCCTCGATCGTCGTGGCCTCCGTCGCCGCCGCCATCACCAGCCGGTCGCTCGTGCAGGAAGACCTGACGCTCGCTGCCCAGGGCTATACCCTCGAGAGCCCCTGGGAGCTGGTCCTCTATGTCGCCCTCGCCCTGGTTGTCGTGGTGGCGGCCTGGCTATTCCTGCGGCTCCTGGATCGAATCGAGACCTCCGTTCACCGCCGGGGTCGGACCCGTTCCTGGACCCGTCCGCTGACGTTCGGCCTCGTCACCGCGGCGGTGATCGCGGCGGAACCGGTGTTGTTGGGCGGCGACAGCTTGCGGCTTTTCGGGACCGGCCAGGCCGTCACCAACCAGCTGCTCGAGTCGGCCACCGGCGTTCTCGCCACCCCCGACACTCTCGCCGACGTGTGGTGGGTCCTGGGGCTGGTGGCAGTCGGAAAGATCCTGGCGACCAGCCTGACGCTCGGCTCGGGAGCCTCGGCCGGTGCCTTCATGCCCACCCTTTTCATCGGAGCGATGATCGGAACTGCTTTCGCCCGGTCGATCGGCCCGGTGTGGGGCGTGTCTGCGATCAGCACCGGCTCCTTCGCCGTCGTGGGGATGGCGGCGATGTTCGCCGCGATGGGACGCGCCCCGCTGACCGCCATCCTTCTCGTGTTCGAGGTCACCGGTACCCGCGAGTACGGTCTCATTCTTCCCTTGATGCTCACCGCCATCCTGGCCACCTTCCTGGCCGAGCTGATCCACCCGGAGAGCGTCTACACGATGCCGCTGCGCCGCCGCGGTATCGCCCCCCTCCACCAAGGCGAGGTGGACCTCCTCGATACCGTCACCGTGGGCGACGTCATGTCCGAGGCCAGGGTGGTGGCCGGTCCGGACTCCGTGATCGGCGAGCTGAGGAGGGAGCTGGACCGCCAACGCTCCCATGGTGCTCCGGTGGTAGCCGCGGACGGGGAGCTTGTGGGGATCGTCACCTCGACGGACATGGGAACGGCGGCCAACGGCGACCTGACCAGGGTGGCGGCCGTGATGACCCGCCGGCCGGTCACGGTGACCCCCGACACGCCGGTGTCCCGGGCGATGGAGCGAATGGCCGCTCTGGGTGTCGGACGTCTGCCGGTAGTGGCGGCTCATGAGCCGGACCGTCTGGTTGGCATGTTCCGCCGAGAGGACGCCGTTCGGGCCTACCACGAGGCACTCGGAGCGCGCACCGATCAGCAGCTCGTCCGAGCACGTCTCGACCAGCGCACCCATCCGGGCGCCGGCTACTACGACTTCCGGGTACCTCCCGGCTCCGTCGCCGATGGGGCAGCTGTGATGGAAGTCAACTGGCCTGAGGGCTCGACGCTCGTGTCGGTACGTCGGGGCCGCCAGGTGATAGTGCCCGAAGGCGCCACCAGGCTTCACGCCGACGATGTGGTCACCGCCTTCGGTAGCGAAGAGTCCCGAGCCATCATGATCGAACGGATGAACGCCGGCGCCGACGAGCCGACCGCCGAGCTGCCCATCGTGCTGGACGAAGGGGGACCGGATGAGCCCTCGCCTACAATCGAGAGCCCCAATGATCCGGGAGATCGAAGTTGAGAGACATCGGGATAATCCTCATTGCGCTGGCGATCGTCCTGTTCGCCGTGAACTGGTACATCGGGCGAAGCCGCAAGCAGCGGGAGGAACTGGGCGGGGCGTCGAGCCAATTGCGGCGCGGCCGGCAGGCGCCACCCCCCCCGGAACCGGATTTCGTCCGACCCCGCCCCAATGTGTCGGCGTTCCACGTTCAAGGGAACGAGGCCCGGGTCACCTTCGACGTTCCCTATCCCGGTGAGGGTGATGAAGTGCTGGCCGACCTCCTCGTCGGCGAGGCGATCGAGGTGGTACGGGAGAAGCGCCACTCGCTACCCATCGAGGACGTCGACGAGGTCGTGGTCTTCGCCGGAAAGGACGACGCCCGGGAAGTGGGGAGGATGTCGTTGACCACCCCCGGCGTGTTGCCTCCGCCGAGCCGCATCACCGACATCCTCAATCTCACCTCCATCGGAGCCGACCCCCTCGCCGCCGAGTTCGACGCCGAGCCGGCCGCCGTCCCCGAGACCGTGGCACCGACGCGAAGCGACGAACTCGAGCCGCTCGGTGACATGATCCGCCTCCCCAAGGCGGTGGCGACCGGATTGCGGGCCCAGGGCGTCGACCCGGAGAACATGACCGCGGCGGAGTTGGTCACGGGGATGCTCTCCCTTTTCGGGTACACGGTGAGCCCCGGCATCGTCGAAGGCCACTACACCGCTACCAAGGCGGGGGCATCGACCTTCATCATGACGGACGGTTACAAGGCGGGGGATTATCCGGAGGTGGAGGACTCCACCATCCGCCGGTTCGTAGTCGCTTACGAGCAGTCGGGCGCCGACCGCGGCATGTTCGTCTCCGAGAAGTTCGCTCCGTTCAGTATCCACGACCTCGAGCGGCGAGACACAACCATCCGGTTCGTGACCCGGGAGCGGCTCCAGAAGCTCGTCGACTCCATGTCGCTGAGTTAGTGGGTCGGCGGCTGTCCGACCCCGTACCGGCGTTGATCGGTATGATGCGTCCTCAAAGGAGGTGTAGACGATGCTGAGAGGAATCCAGGGCGGTGAGATCCTGATCATCCTTCTCGTCGTGCTCTTGCTCTTCGGTGCCCGCAAGCTCCCCGAGCTCGCCCGGTCCATCGGCGCTTCCGCCAAGGAGTTCCGGCGCGGGGTGTCGGAAGGGACGTCCGAGGACACTCCCTCCGACGCCAAGACCGACTGATCGAGATGCTTTCCGCCCGTCATCGGCGGATCGGCCGCCGGTGATGCGCGAAAACGAACTGCCGAGGGGGGGAACCGATTTCGGCCCCGGTTCGTTGAGTCGTCCAGGTACAGCGAATGAATGAAGCTCCGCTGTCCTGGGAAGAAGTTGCGCGCACCCATGGGCGGAAGATCTACAACTATGCCTACCGGTTGTGCGGCGACCCCCACGACGCCGCCGACCTGGTGCAAGAAGTGCTACTGCGCGTCCGCAAGGGGCTGGCCGACTTTCAGCCCGGATCGTTCGACGGGTGGCTGTGGCGCATTACACACAACGCCTTCATCGACGAGATGCGGCGTCGGCAGCGTCGCCCGACCGCCCCTCTCCCCGAGTCGGTCGACCGCTGGGATATCCAGTCGGCTCCCGGCGCCGACGAGCAACTGGCGGCGATGCGGCTCGGCGAGGAGATCCAGGCCGCCCTCATGCAGCTGCCATATGAGTTCCGGGAAGCGGTCGTGATGTGTGACGTCGTCGGATTGAGCTATGAAGAGATCGCCGAGGCGGTGGCTGTCCCGGTGGGAACGGTACGGAGCCGGATCCACCGCGGACGTCGGCTGTTGCGAGGGGCTCTGTCCCAGGAGCAGGTCGGATGACCCACCTCGACGAACTGCTGTCGGTATACCTCGACGGGGAGACGACCCCCGCCGAATCGGCCCGGGTTCAGTCCCATCTGAGCGACTGTTTGAAGTGCCGCCGACGTCTGATGGCCTTCAACGAAGCCCGGACCGCCGTGCGTTCGCTGCCCACCCTGGAGTTGCCCGTGGCACTCGTGCCGGCTGCTCCAGAGATCGCACGACGACGCCGGCGGGCCACCTGGCTGGGGGCAGCGGCGGCCGCGGCCGCCGCGTTCATCGCCGTGGCCACATTCACCGCTCCTACGCCGGAACCGATCGACATATCCGACTTGTCGCGCCAGGTACGAGCGCGGGCGGCGCTGGACGCCGGTGCGGGGGGCCTCCAGGTCGTGCTGCCGTCAGCGGTGAGCGAATGAACCTCCCCGCGCTTCTCGTGGCCGCGGTGATGGCCGGCACGCCGGTCGTGCCAGACCTGGGCGGATATCTGGAACGGTCCTCCGAGGCGGAATTCTCCGGCGAGCAACTGGTGTCCTGCGAGACCCCCGACGGGTCACGCAGTTCGGTGTTCAACCTAGCTCAGCTCGAGGGAACGGTCGTCGCCTGGGAGCCGGACGACGAAGTACCGGTCATGAGCGTCGCGCCAGGTGTGAGCGTCACGGCGGTCGGCGATGAGGTCGAGGCGTCGATGGTGGAGGGCACGCCTGTCGTCCAGTCCGACCACTACACGGTCGGCTCGACGACCGGATCGTCTTACCTCGGCCGTCCGGTGGAGGAGGTGTCGATTCTGCGTGACGGAACGGAAAGGGTGCGTCTCGTCGTCGACCACGCGACCGATGCGGTCGTCCGCACCTCCACCTATGACGGCGACGGCTCCCTCTATTGCGATCGACGTCTCCTCTCATTCGACACCGACGTGTCGGACGTGCCTGAGGTCGTTCTCTCCTCCGACGTCGACACGGCCCAGCCGATCGACGACGCCCCGGCGGAGCTTCCTGAATCGATCGAGGGATTCTCCCTGGTGGATACGTATTCGCTCGCCGACGGCACCCTTTCCTATTACTCCGACGGATTCTTCTCCGCCGGGGTGGTGATGACCGACCGCCCCATCGATCCCGACTCCGACGACGGCATGGTCGAAGTCGAAGACGACACCGGCGCATATCGCCGTTCGTACCAGGCGGGAATGGTCTCGGTCACCTGGTTGAGCGGCTCAGGCAACATGGCAGTCATCGGTGACCTGCCGCCCGATCTGCTCGAGGCGCTGTTGGACGACCTGCCCCAGCCGACCCAGGAGAACTTCTTCGACCGCCTCTGGACCCGCCTCTTCGGCTAGAGGATCCGAGGTAGTTTGTCCCCCACTTCTCCGTCGTGGGGGACAAACTTCCGACTTCCTACTTCCGACTCAGAACTCCTCGAGCAGGACTCGGGCGGCCCAGGCCACCGGGTCGGCGATCTCGGCGGCCGTTGGGATCCGGTTGGGGGAGGTCCACAATCGGGTCAGCTCGTCGGCGCCGTAACGGCGCTCCACCTCGAGACAGAATTCCCGCCCGGACGTGATGGCGAAACTCGACGGCGACGCCGGGCCGAACGGAACTGGTGCCTCTGCGGGAGCTCGCTCACCACTCCGGGCCTCCACGATCTCCGAGCGGTGGGGGAGCAGTTCAGCGGTGGCGCGTTCGGCTAGCAGACGGGCGTAGCCGGCGAGAAGCCCGAGGTACGCCTCCGTCTCATTGCGGGCAGTCAGCGTCTCTTCGCCGCCGAAGAGGTCGCCCAGCTCACCTGCCACCGCCTCTTGCAGCTGGGCGGGATCGGTCATCCCCATCAGCCCACCGAGCGCCGACGCGTCGAATTCGATGGTGGCGGCTTCCGTCTCGAGCAGCTGACGGAGGTGTTCGGTCGTGAACGGCACAGCCGACACCGCCCGGTACGCGACCTCCTCCGACACGACCCACAGTCGAACCGAGCTGGCTTCAAAGGAGTGCCGCTTGGCGAACGCCTCGATATGGGGCACCACCACCGCCATCGGCAACTGGCGATCGGTGGGAAGCGCCCCGTCGAATCCTGCCAATACCCAGGTGGCAAGCCCACCCACCAGCGAGCCGACTTGCATCCCCACCATCGCCGGGGCGAGCTGGGCCATCGGGCCGGCCATGCCGCCCATATCGGAGAATGGCTCGCTGAGATAGCCGTATGCCTCCAGGTGTCGGTCGGCCCATTCCCTGGCATCCACTGGTAGCACGTCGGGCGCTGGGCTCACTGAGAGAGGGCTGGCCTCCTCGAGTCGGAACTCCGCCAGTCGCGTCAGCTCGCGGTACTCCTCCGCCGCCCACGGTTCTACGGGGATTCGTTCGCCGGTGAGATGGTGTGACACTTCGGCGGCCAGTTTCCAGTTCACCGGGCCGGGCTGATTGAACAACTCGAAGAGTCGGGCGAAGAGATCGTCGTCAGCCATCCGGCAGCCACTCACCGAGCTCGAATCCGAAGGTGAGCTCCTCGTCCTCCCGCAAAACGCGCACGATCACCTCTTCGCCTGCCCGTCTGGTCCGGAGCCGGGCGATGAGCTGCTGGATCGAAGTGACGGGCCGCCCGTCGAGGGCAACGATGACATCGCCGATCTGCCCACCTGCGGCGCCGTATCCTGAACCGGGCGTGATGCCGCTGACTCCTACCCCTACCGGCACGTTGGCGTCTTCCCGGTCCTCGGTCACGGTTGCCCCCTCGATACCCAGCATGGCATGGCGAACGGTGCCGTCTGCGATCAGGTCGTCGGCGACACTCACCGCCAGGTCCACGGGCACGGCGAAGCCCAGACCCTCGGCTCCCACGTCGGAGATTCCGATGGCGGTGGTGATCCCGATCAGCTTGGCCTCCTGGTCGAGAAGCGCCCCACCGCTCGAGCCTCGCGTGATGGGCGCATCCGTCTGGAGGAGACCGTAGAGGGGCGTGTCGGCCTCCACGAAGAGCGACCGGCCGGTCGCCGAGAGAATGCCGGAGGTGACCGACGGTCCGCCCAACAGCCCGAGCGGGTTGCCGACGGCCACCGTCCGTTCGCCGATGACGAGATCGGCCTCGGTACCGAGCCGGATTGGAGTGAGGTCGGGCCGGGTGGTAGAGATCACGGCGATGTCGGTCAGCGGGTCGGATCCGATCACCTCGGCGGAGTAGCTGACACCGTCGGAGAAGATCACATCCACCGCGTCGGCTCCGGCGACGACGTGATGGTTGGTCAGCACATACCCGTCTTGGCTGTACACGACTCCCGAGCCGCCTCCGTTCAGGCCGTCGTCGGTCACCACGCTGACCGCCACGATCGAGGGGATGGCGGTGGCCGCCACCTCGCTCACCGATGGCGTCGTCCCGGGGGCTATCGGTGTCGGGCCGGTCGTGGTGGGGGCGGCGACGAGCGTCGTCCGGGGAACCGAAATCACTCCCCGGTCCAGCAGACCCAACGCCCCCAAGACTCCGAGGGTGACACCCGTCCCGAGGAGGACCCCTCCGATGATGGCAAGGAACAACGTCCAGCGGTCGCGGCGGCGCTCATCTCGCTTCTCCTCGACCTCCGTCTCACCAACAAAGGGAGTGACCGGAGGACCGATGGGGCCTGCCGGCCAGTCGATCGACGGCCAGACCGGATCGGGGACGTCGGCACCGCCGGCGCGAAACGGCGGTCGTGAGACAGGCTCCATAGACTGGTGATTGTATGGAATTCACACAGCAATCCGTCCGGGTGGCGGTTCTCGACCGTCCCTTGGATCCGGCGGCGACTCTCGAAGAGGTGGGAAGAACCAACGCCGGGGCGCTCGCCGTATTCGTCGGTACGGTGCGCGACCATTCGGCCGACCGCTCAAACGTGACTCATCTGGAGTACGAGGCGTTCGAAGGCCGGGTCGGCGACGTGATCGGTTCGATAGTCGAAGAGGCCTACCGACGCTGGCCCATCCTGGCGGGAGTGGTGGAACACCGTGTCGGTCGGGTCGGATTGGGTGAGCCGGCGGTGGTGGTGGCCGTCTCGACTGCCCACCGGGCCGACGCCTTCGAAGCTGCCCGATATTTGATCGACGAAGTGAAGAAAAGAGCTCCGTTATGGAAGAAGGAGCACTGGCCGGGAGGAGCCGAATGGGTGGAAGGGGCGTGAATTCGGGCGGATAGCCACCCGGGAACAGCCAACTTTTATCCCATCCATACCGGCGCAAAGGGCGACTTTGCTCTATTGTGCCGCTCGCCGCCTCCTCCCGGCGGTGCTGGGCCCACGAGGAGAGATGCGATGACGACGACCATCGACAGGACCATTCCGCCGGTCGACTCGGGATTCGCCACAGTGGCAGCACGGGTTCGTGCCTGGGCGGAATCCAACCCCACCGGGGTGGCGATGCGGGAGAAGGACTACGGCATCTGGCAGGAGATCACCTGGTCCGAACTCTGGGAAAAGGTCCGATTGGCGGCCCACGCCCTGCTGGCGATTGGGGTCGAACCGGGTGACAGGGTTTCGATCCACTCCGAGGACCGACCGGAATGGATCATTCTGGACTTCGCCACCGTGGCGGTGCGAGGCATCACCGTCGGGCTCTATCCCACCAACCCGGCCAGTGAGGTCGAGTACCTCCTTCAGGACTCGGGGGCCAAGGTGCATATGGCCGAGGACCAGGAACAGGCCGACAAGGTGATGGAGGTCATCGACGCCCTGCCCCACATCGAGAAGATCATTCACGTGGAGCCCCGCGGATTCCGGCCCTACCGCGACGATCCCCGCTTCATTTACTGGGACGAGTTCCTCGAGTTGGGCCGAAATCACGCAGAGCAGCATCCCGGAGCGGTGGAGCGGGTCATGGCGGAGGCCCAGGGCGACGACATCATGACGCTCGTCTACACATCAGGGACCACCGGGCCTCCCAAGGGGGCCATGCTCACCAACGACAACTTCGAGTTCTGCATCGAACAGGTCGTGAACGTCGACGGCCGCCTCCCCGGCAACATGAAGGCCGGACCCGAGGATCAGATCCTCACGTACCTGCCGCTGTGCCATGTCGCCGAGCGGATCTTTTCCTCGTGGCATCTCGCCGCCCAGGGGACGGTCCTCAACTTCGCCGAATCGATCGACACGGTCCAGATCAACCTGCGTGAGGTGCAGCCCACCCTGTTCTTCGCCGTGCCCCGGATCTGGGAGAAGATCCACGCCACGCTGTTCATCAAGGGGCGCGACGCCACCTGGTTCAAGCGGGCCTGGTTCGGGCTAGGGATGAAGGCGGCGTCCGTCATCGGCCGGGAACGGGTGGCCAACGGCGGGATGGACACCGCCAAGTCACGGGTCCTGAACTGGATCTTCTATCCGCTCCTCTTCCGGGCGCTGCGCGAGCGAATCGGCTTGCGACGGGTCCGCTGGGCCGGCACGGGGGCGGCAGCCATCGCACCCGAGGTGATCCAGGACTTCATCGGGATCGGCGTGCCGATCCACGAGTTGTACGGCATGACCGAGAACTCGGCCGTGGCGACCAACAACTTCTGGGGCCGCAACAAGGTCGGCACCGTGGGCGAGCCTTACGCCGGTATCGGATTCCGCATCGACCCGGAGACCGGCGAGATCCAGACGAAGCACCCCGGTGTGTTCAAGGGCTACTGGAACAAGCCCGAGGCAACCGCCGAAACCTTCACCGAAGATGGCTGGCTCAAGACCGGAGATGTGGGCGAGTGGGTCGACGGCACCCACGTCAAGATCGTCGACCGGATCAAGCACATCATCATCACCTCCGGAGGCAAGAACGTGTCGCCGTCGGAGATAGAGAACAGCCTCAAGACGTCGCCCTATGTCAAGGAGGCGATGGTGGTAGGCGACGGCCGTAAGTACCTGAGCGCCCTCATCGGGATCGAGTTCGACAACGTGGGCGACTGGGCCACCCGCCGGGGCATCCCTTACACCACCTACCGCGACCTGTCCGAGAAGCCCGAAGTCATCGAGCTGATCGAGGGCGTGGTCAAACAGACCAACGAGAAGTTCTCCCGGGTCGAGAACATCCGCAAGTTCCGGCTACTCCCCAAGGAACTCGACCACGAGGACGGCGAACTGACCGCTACCCAAAAGGTCAAGCGGAACGCAATGGAGGACATGTTCGGCGACCTCATCAGCGAGATGTACTCCTCGTGATCCTTGGGCCGGGACGGGAGTAGATGGACCAATTCCAGGCGGCGTTACTCAACGGGATCGGGTTGGGTGCGATCTACGCGCTGCTCGCTCTGGGGTTCGTCATCATCTTCAAGGCCACCCAGGTGGTGAACTTCGCCCATGGGGCGTTGGCGGCCGTCGGAGCGTTCCTCACCGCCGCGTTCGTTTCGGTTCTCAACATCCCCGGACGGTGGATGGAGGCCGCTCCCGCCTGGCTGCAATGGAGCCTGTCGGCTCTCTGCGCCGTGATCGCCGCCGGCCTCGTCGGCCTGCTCGTCGAGCGGGTCTTCATCCGGCCCATGATCGGCGAGCCGCTCTTCTCGGTGGCGATCATCACCGTCGGTCTGGACATCGTCCTCCGCACCATCACCGATGACTTCATCGGGCAAGGGGCCCGCTCGATGGGTGATCCGTGGGGGATCACCGTCACCAACATGCTGGGGGTCACGGTCAACACGACCCAGATCGTCACGTTCGGCGTCTCGCTGGTGTGTTTCGCCCTGGTCGCCTGGTTCTTCCAGAGCCGGATGGGCGTGGCGATGAGGGCCACGGCGTTCGATCAGGAGGCGGCGCAGGCTCAAGGGATCAACGTGGGGCGGATCTTCGCCGCCTCCTGGGTCATCGGGGCGATACTGGCCGCGGTGGCGGGCATCTTCTCGTCGATGGCTCCCCGGGCGACGGGGGTCTCCAACACGACCGCCTTCGTGGTCTTCCGGGCGTTCCCCGCCATCATCATCGGGGGGCTCGACTCGGTGGTGGGGGCGGTAGTGGGCGGCTTCCTCGTGGGGATCGCCGAGATCCTGATCGGGACCTACTCGGCGGGCTACACCAACATCGTCGGAGTCGGCTTCGGCTCGATCGTCCCCTATGTGCTCATGCTGATCTTCTTGCTCGTGCGCCCGTACGGGCTGTTCGGCACCGAGGAGATCCGGCGGGTATGAGAGTCGCCGAACTTCCGACTTCCGACTTCGGACTTCCGACTCGGCGAGTGGAGCAAGCCACATGAGGGGACGGCCGCTGCTCTATACGTCCTACGAGGAGGACCAGGCGATCTTTCCCTCCGTGACCAAGAAGGTCTTGTTCGGAGTCCTCATCGTGATCGCCGTCTTGCTTCCTTTCCAGCTCATCCCCGGGCTGCGATGGGCGGGCCAGAACATCTGGCTGGTCGTTCTGGGGGAAGCGATGATCTTCGCCATCGCCGCCCTGGGATTGAACATCCTCACGGGGATCGCCGGTCAGGTTTCTCTGGGTCACTCCTTCTTCATGGGCGTCGGCGCCTACACCGCGGTGATAATCGGCGGGGAAGCGACTCCGGCACTGGTGGGATGGGGACTTCCCATGTGGCTGTGGCTACCGGCCGCCGGGGTGGTGGCAGCCATCGTGGGTCTCCTGGTGGCACCGACGGCGGTGCGGGTCCGGGGCCTCTACCTCGCCTTCGTCACGATCGCCCTGGTATTCATCGGCGACCACATCTTCCGCAACGCCCGCAGCATCTCCGGAGGGCCCGGCCTGGGTCGGGAATGGCCTGCGTTCGAGCTACGGCTGTGGAAGGAGGAGGCTCCGCTCATCGACTTCTCCGGCTCGGGCACCTGGTTCGGAGTCCAGATCGACCGGTCGGCCCGCCAGTACCTGTTCCTGCTGCTACTGCTCACGCTCCTGACCTTCGTCCACAAGAACATCGCCCGAACCCGGGTGGGTCGAGCCTTTGCCGCCATCCGGGACCGGGACATCGCCGCCGAGGTGCTCGGCGTCGACGAGGTCCGCTACAAGGCCCTGGCCTTCGCCATCTCGTCCTTCTTCGCCGGGGTGGGAGGAGCTCTCCTCGCGTCTTACTTCGGCAGCCGCATCCCCGAGGCGTGGGACCTGCTGCTGGCGGTCGAGATCATCGCCATCATCCTGATCGGAGGCGCCGGATCGACGGCCGGCGTCCTATTGGGAGCGTTCTTCGTGATCGGCCTTCCCCGGGCGGTCGAGAACCTCACTACCTGGCTGGCGGGACTGACCGACTCCGAAGGGGCGGTCGGGTCGATCGCCAACTTCTTCATCTCCACCGGCCCCACCGACTTCGGGCTCCTCGGGACGGCGGCCATCGGGCCGGGGTTATCCGTCTTCCAGTTCAACCTACTCCTGTATGGCGCCCTCATCATCGTCTTCTTGCTCTTCGAGCCGCTGGGTCTGTTCGGGATCTGGCTTCGGGTCAGAAACTATTGGAAGGGATGGCCATTCACGTATTGAGCGACCAAGATGTCCCACCGGAAACGGTGGGTCACCGGCGGGATGACCGCCGCAGGCAAAGAACCCGATTCGTTCGGGCTGGATGAGGAGGATATGACGAGATGAGCAAGAAAATCAGATGGTTGGCGCTGGTGACGGTGCTCGCCCTCGTTGTGGCCGCCTGCGGCGGCGACACGGGCGGCGACACCACCGAGCCGGCCGACACGCCGGACACGACCACCGCCGAGACGATGGCTCCGGAAACGACCACCGCCACGAGCGCCCCCGACGAAACCACCGACACGACGCAACCTGCGGAGGGAGGCGACGTCACGACGGACGTAGGTGTCACCGAGGACACGATCACCGTTGGCCTCATTGCCGACCTGACCGGTATCTTCGCCCCGCTCGTGCAGGACATCGTTGCCGCCCAGGAGGTGTACTGGGACATCGTAAATGAGAACGGTGGCATCGCCGGCAGGACCGTTGAGACGCTGGTCGTTGACAACGCCTATGACCCTGATCAGCACCGCACCCAGTACGAGGCGATCCGCAACGAGGTGGCCATCATCAGCCAGTCGACCGGCTCCCCGCACACGTCGGGGGTGATCGACCTGATGGTCGAGGACGACATCGTCGCCCTCCCGCTGAGCTGGTACTCCGGCTGGGCCGACCCGGCCTTCGACCAGGGAGCGGCGCTCGAGCAGCAGACGAACTACTGCATCGAGGCGATGAACGTCGTGGAGTACGTCTCCCAGCAGCTCGAGGAGGAGAACGGGGAGCCGCCCACCTGGGCCGTCGTCTCCTTCCCCGGTGAGTACGGTCAGGACGGCGCCTTCGGGGCCAAGCACGCCATCGAGGAGCTCGGTCTCGAGCTGGTCTTCGACGGTGAGGGTCTGGTGACCCCTGACCCGGCCGACCCGGAGACCGAGATCATCACCGGTATCACTCAGAACGCCCCCGACGCCGTGTTCGCCACGGTCAACCCGTCGAACTTGGGCGTTCTGATGGGCGGCGCGGCCCAGGCCGGATACACCGGGACGTGGACCGGATCGGTCCCGAGCTACGACTTCCGGATGCTCGACTCACCGGTCGCCCCTGTGGTCGACAGCTCGTACGTGCAGCCCGGATACAACGTGTTGTGGAACACCGACGTGCCCGGCATGCAGCCCCTCGTGGACGCCATGCTGGCTGCCCGTCCCGACCTGCGACCCTCCGACGCATTCGTCCTGGGATGGCTCGAAGCGGTGACGGTGGAGCGGATCCTCCGCGACGCGGCCGAGTCGGGCGACATGACGCGAGCCGGGATCAAGGCGGCGGCTCTCGCCCTGGAAGGCCTGAGCTTCGACGGGCTGGCGCCCGACCAGAGCTACTCGCCGCCCGACAGCCCGAACGAGTTCATCACCCGCGAGATCGCCATCTTCGACCCCGACCTGGCCACGTACACCGAGGCCGGCGGAGCGAACCAGACGATCGGTGAGGCTCCCAACGGCGGGACGACGGGGTCTCTGCTGGTGCAGGACTTCTTCGTCGGTGACGTGGCCGCCGGCTACGAGTTCACCGAGCGCTGCTTCGCAGGCTGAACGGTGACCTATCCGGGTGGGCGGCCTCCGGGCCGCCCACCCGTGATCGGGAGGGCGCATGCTGACCATCTCGAACCTGGAGGTCGTCTACAACGACGTCGTCCTGGTGTTGCGCGGGATCTCCCTGGAGGTCCCGGATGGTCGGATCGTCGCACTTTTGGGCGCCAACGGCGCCGGCAAGACGACCACGATGCGAGCGGTGACGGGTCTCCTCGACGTGCACGAGGGCGACATCACCAAGGGGACGATCGAGTTCGACGGCCACGACATCACCGACGCCCAGCCGTCGCGCATCGTCGGGCTGGGGATCAGCCAGGTCATGGAGGGTCGGCGCATATTCGCCGAGATGACCGTCGACGAGAACTTGAGAGCGGGGGCGTACGCCTCCCGGGACCGGTCCGGATTTCGCGCGGCCCATGACCGGGTGATGGAGCTGTTCCCCGCCCTCCGGGGCCGGGTCCGGAGCACGGCCGGATACCTGTCGGGCGGCGAACAGCAGATGCTGGCCATCGGACGCGCGTTGATGCAGCATCCCAAACTGCTGATCCTCGACGAACCTTCGCTGGGATTGGCCCCCCTCCTGGTCCAGCAGGTGAAAGACGTGATCCAGGAGATCAACAACCAGGGGACGTCGGTGTTGCTCATCGAGCAGAACGCCAACATGGCATTGTCGATCGCCCACCATGGCTACATCATGGAAACCGGCAAGATGGTGATGGATGGCAGCCCGCAGAAGCTACTGAAAGATGAAGACGTGCAGGAGTTCTACCTCGGCCTCCACGGCGAGGCAGGTGCCCGGAAGTCGTTCCGGGACGTCAAGCACTACAAGCGCCGCAAGCGGTGGCTGTCATGATCGAGTCGGAGGTGGGAAGTCGGAAGTCGGAAGATCGAGGGACCACGACGCCGCTGCTCGAGGTGCGCGACGTCAGCCTGTCGTTCAAGGGAGTCCAGGCCATCGACGATGTCTCGTTCCACGTAGACGAGGGCGAACTGTTCGCCATCATCGGTCCCAACGGCGCCGGTAAGACCTCCATCTTCAACTGTCTCAATCAGGTGTACGTCCCCGACGAGGGAGACATCCTGTGGAAAGGCGAGTCGATCTTGGGCCTCAAGCCCAACGAGACCGCCGAACTGGGAATCGCCCGGACCTTCCAGAACATCGCCCTCTACCCGCACATGACGGTCATCGAGAACATCCTCACCGGCCGCCACATCCACATGCGGACCGGGTGGTTGTCGGCTTCGGTCTGGATCGGCAAGGCGAAGCGGTTGGAAACCGAGAACCGTGCCAAGGTCGAAGACATAATCGATTTCCTCGAGATCGAGCAGTGGCGCAAGTACCCGGTGGGGCTCTTGCCCTACGGCATCCAGAAGCGGGTGGAGCTCGGCCGGGCCCTGGCGATGGAGCCCGAGCTGTTGCTCCTCGACGAGCCGGTAGCGGGCATGAACCTCGAGGAGACCGAGGACATGGCGCGATTCATCCTCGACATCCAAGACGAGCTCGGCACCTCGATGATCCTGGTGGAGCACGACATGGGTCTGGTGATGGACATCGCCGACCGGGTGATGGTCGTCGACTTCGGCCGGCGTATAGCCATCGGCGAGCCGGCCGAGGTGCAGCGGAATCCGGACGTGATCAAGGCCTACCTCGGTGAGGAATTCACCACCGCCGGCTGACCTGTCGAGGGTGGCCGATGTCGGGTCGATCCAAAGAACTGGCTGACAGCGACCCACCTTCGAGCGTAGAGTTGTCGGTCAAACGTCGCTCGAAAATCGAAAGAAGCCATGGCACAAGGTGATGACCAGCCGCTGACCGACTCCGACCCGGATCGTCTTCCGGTCCGGTGGGCTCGCCCGATCGTCGATGGAGTCGCCCGCTTGCGGGCCACGATCCGCACCAAGTTGTTGGGCGGCTTCCTTCTCAGCGCCCTGCTCCTGCTGACGATGGGGATCCTGAGCATCGTGGTGATCAACTCGATGAACCGCCAGGTGGACCGCATCGTGGAGCTCCAACAGCAGATGGACCTGGCCCGCCAGGGGATCTACGCCGTGACCGCTCAGAGTCACTACCGGGCGATGGCGCTGATCACCCAGGTCGACTCCTGGAACGACAAGATCGGCGTGGCGAAAGAAGAGTTCACCCGCGACATGGCCGCCATACGGGAGACCGCCGACCCGGAACAGATCGAGATTCTCGACCGGCTGGCCGCCGCCGACCTCCGCTTCTCCGACGCCAGCGAGAGGGTGCTTTCCCTGTACGAGCAGGGTGACCTCGACCGAGCGACGGATGTCCACATCTCGGCCGAGCACGAGATATCGCACGAGCTGGAGGATGACCTCAATCTGATGATTGGCCAGCTCGGCCAGAGCATCGAAACCGAGCTCGCGGCATTTCGCGGCAACCGGCAGTTCCTCACCGTCACCGTCGCCCTCTTCTCCGGTGTCAGCCTTCTCACCGCCCTGGCGATGGGCGCCGTTCTCTCCTGGTCCCTGACCCGACCCGTCCGTCAGATCGACGTGGCGCTCGCCCGGATCGCCGACGGTGACTTCCACCAGATCGTCCAGGTACCCAACCGGGACGAATTCGGAAGGCTGACCGTCAACCTCAACCGGACCAGCACTCAGCTCGCAGCCCTATACGACGACCTGAGTGAGTTGAACAACAACCTCGAAAAGAAGATCGAACAGCAGCTCGCCCAGTTGCAGCGCACGGAGCGGCTGCGGCGGTATGTGTCCCCCCAGGTAGCCGACGCCATCCTCACTGGAGAAGCTCCCATCCAGTTCGCCTCCGTTCGCCGCAACCTGACGATCCTCTACTCGGACATCCGTGGCTTCACCCAGATGGCGGAACGTATGGAGCCCGAGGAGTTGATCGATGCCCTCAACGAGTATTTCAGCGCCGGCACCGAGATCGTGTTCTCGAACGGGGGAACGCTCGACAAGTACCTGGGGGACGGAATCCTGGCCTTCTTCGGCGATCCGATTCCGTTCGAGGACCACGCCGAGCGGGCCGTGGCCTCGGCGTTCGAGATGATCAAGACGGTCGACAAGCTGCGCGAGACGTGGATGCGCTCCGCCGAGGAGCTGTCGATCGGGATCGGGATCAGCACCGGCTACGTCACCGTCGGGAACATCGGCTCCGCCACCCGCACCGACTACACGGTGGTGGGCAACCACGTCAACGTCTCCGCCCGGCTGGCAACGGCGGCGGAACCGGGCCAGATCCTCGTATCCGAGCGCACCCTGGCCGCCGTTCGCGACAACGTCGAGTGGACGCCGGTGGAGGATCTGGTGATGAAGGGCGTAAAGCGCCCGGTGCGGGTCTACGCCGTGTCGGAGAAGGCCGACGTCAGATCGGGTTAGTCCGGACTCTGCGCCGCTGAGGATCGCTCCGGTCGGGCGGCGAGCGCTATTCGCCCATCAACCGCCATGCGCCGGGTAGGAGCAACCCGGCGGCGGCGGCTTTGATGGCGTCTCCGATCAGGAACGGAATCACCCCGACGGAGAGCGCCTCGCCGAGCCCGATTCCCAGGACCAGCATCAGCCCGGTGATGCCCCCGAGGTAGATGACCGCGCTTCCGGCGAGGAAAGCGGCCACCATCGACCAGAAGCGGCGGTCGTGACGTGCCTCAGCCAGACGTCCCGTCAACGCGGCGGCGATTGGGAAGGCGAACAGATAGCCGGCGGTTGTGGCCGAGGAACCGACCAGCACGTCGATCCCACCTGAGGCTTCCGTGAAGACCGGAACACCCAGCGCTCCCACGGCCAGGTAGAGGAGCTGAGCGGCCGCCCCGGCTCTCCACCCCAACGCCGCCCCTCCGAGAAGGACCACCAGAGTCTGACCCGTCACCGGAACCGGCCACATGGGGATGTACCACTGGGCGGCCAGGCCGGTGAGCCCGGCTACCCCCACTACCAGCCCGGCGGTGGCCAGCCGGGAACGTGATACGACACGAGATGAGATGACGAGCGACATGGGCGCGGATGGTAGCCCTGGCTTCGCTCGCGTTGGGGTCTCGTGGCGGCCTTGTCGATGGCCGGCGATACCATTCGATCCGTGCCGCGCAACCGTTCCCTGACTGCCGCCGCCGTTCTCTTCTTCCTCGTCGGCCTGGTCATCATCGCCTGGAACATCCCCCTGCCTCTCATCGCCTATTCGCCCGGACCGGTCACCGACGCCGCCGATCTGATAGTCATCGATGGAGCGCCTACATTCACGTCCGACGGGGAACTCGTGATGCTCACCGTTGCCGGCCAGGACATAAATGCCTTCGAGGCGCTGGTGGCCGCCGCCGATCCTTCTGTCGACGTCCTGGCCCGCCAGGTGGTCAGGCGGCCGGATGAATCCGATGAGGAGTACCGGCGCCGGAATCTCGAAATGATGGACCAATCGGCGGCGACCGCCATCTCTGTGGCGCTCTCCCGGGTGGAACTGGGGGACGGAGAAGGGGGCATCTTCGTCACCGGCTACGCCGCCGAGACACCGGCCGGTCAAGTGCTCGACATCGGGGACCGCATCGTCGAGTTGGGAGGCGAACCGATCGGCGCTCCAGAGGAACTCGCCGAGGTGATGTCCGGCAAGCAGCCGGGCGATGAGATCACCATCGAGGTCGAGCGGGGCGGCGAGGTTCTGTCGTACGACGTGGAATTGGCCGCTCAGGAGGACGAACCGAGCGAGCCGATGATCGGCATATTCATCCGGCCGCTCCCTTTCTGGGTCGACATCGACACCGGAGTCGTGGGTGGCCCCTCGGCCGGGATGATGTACGCCCTGTCGATCATCGACATCCTGACGCCCGGGAGCATGACCCAGGGCAATGTGGTGGCCGGGACCGGCACCATCGACCTCGAGGGCAACGTCGGTCCGATCGGAGGCGTCCGCCAGAAGGTCGTAGCCGCTGAAGCGGCGGGAGCGGAGTACATGATTCTTCCCGAAGGCAACTACGAGGCGGCCCAGAGTGCTCCCCGTCAGGACCTCGACCTGGTTCCGGTGGCGACCATCGACGAGGCGTTGGAGTTCCTGGCCGGCCTCGAACCTTCTTGAGCTTTCCGTCGGCGGTCCAGAACCCCGAAGTCGGGTGAGTCGGCGGGTATCTTGGATAGCTCATGACCGACCAGCCCACACCGGAGGAGATCCGCCGTTCCACCTTCCGGGTGGCGTTCCGCGGTTTCGACCAGGCCGAGGTGGCCGCCCATCTCGATCGCCTGGCCGGGGTCGTGGAAAATCTCTCCCAGGAGAGGGATCGTCTCCTCACCCGCCTCGGCGAGTACGCAGACAGGGATCTCAAGACGGAATTCGAGACGGTGGGTCGCGAGGTGACAGCCGTCCTGGAGGCGGCGCGAGCGGCAGCCGACACGATGCGGGAGCGGGCCAGCAACGACGCCGCCCGCTGGAGGAGTGAGGCAACGGCCGAGTCGGACACATTGAGGAGAGAGGCCCGCGCCGACGCCGAATCGATGCGCAGCGACGCCTGGGACACGGGAACGCAGCTCTTGGAACAGGTTCAAGCGGAGGCGGAGAGGCAGAGGGAGCGTCTCCAACGTGATTCCTTGACCGTCATGGGTGAGGCCGAGCGCGAGGCACACCGGCTCACCGCCAGCGCCCGGCGCGAGGCGGAGGACCTGCTCCGCACTTCGAAGATGGAATCGGAACGGATGGTCGCCCAGGCCCGGGCGGAGCACGACGAGATCATCGCCACCGCCCACCGTCAGGCAGAAGCTGCCCAAGAACGCGCTCGGGCGTTGGAAGATCGCCGCGCTGAGTTGATGGACGAACTGGACTCCGTCCGTGCCGCCCTGGCTTCAGTGGAAGGCGAGCTGGAGGAGCGTCGCCAGGGCATCGGACTGTCCGAGCCGTCCGAGTTGACGGGGCGGATGTTGGTGGTGGACTCCGAAGGCACCGAACTGGAAGAGTGGGAGGACGGGCGGACGGTCCGGGTGATCCATCCCAGCCGGACGGCCGATGAGGGTGAAGAGGCAGCCGAAGAATCGGACGAGGGCGAGGCCGACGCAGAGTCGCTTGCCGAAGAGGTGGCTCGACTCCACGAGGAGGAAGACGATCTAGAGGACCCGGAGGAAGAACCGGAACCGTCTCAAGAAGAAGTCGGGACCGACGAAGCTCAGGAGCAGCCGGCAGGGCAACCGGCCACCGCTGACGAGGTCACCGACCTGTTTCGCCGTCTACGCCGGCCAGCCGCCGAAGAACCCGAGGAAAGTGAGGTGTCGCCGATGGAGACGCCTGTCCCTGCGCTGTCCTCGGAAGAGGCCTCTTCCGGTGAGGTAGACACGACCGGGGGTATCGATCCCTTCGAGACCCGGGAGCGTTTGCTTCTCCCCATCACCAACGCCGCTTTACGCGGGATCAAACGTGCCCTGACCGAGGCCCAGAACGAGTCCCTGGAGCAGCTCCGCCTGAAGCAGGGAGAGTGGGCACCCGACGTAAAGGTGTTCGAGTCGGCGTTCCAGGAGGACCTCGAAGCGCTGGCCGACCAGGCCAGCCAGGCCGGCGTGGAGGCCGCCGTCGAGATGGGCATGACCGGTATCGGGACGTTGGAGCCGGTGTCGCCCGCTCCGAATGGCGCCGGGGCCGACCTGGCGGCCGCCATCGCCGCCGCCCTGGATTCCGCCGGCGACGGCTCGCGGGAACGGCAGGCGGCCGCTTCGAGGGTATTCCGGGGTTGGCGCACCGACGAGGCCGAGCGGCGGGTCCGTGGCCTGGCCCTGGAGTCCTACCACGGTGCCCTGCGTCAGGCGCTCGAAAGCCGCGAACGGAGCTGGCATTGGGTCCCCCAAGGCCGGATGTGCTCGGTCTGCCGCCAGGCGGCCGAGTCGGGCGAGGCCGTCCCCCCAGCCCACCGCGACTGCAACTGCACAATCATCCCCTCCTGAAGTCCGGGCTTTGTCCCCCACGACGAAGGAGTGGGGGAAGGGGCCCCCGCGCAGCGGGGTAGGGGGCGGCCCCGAAGGGTGCCGGGGGAACCCGTCTTGACGTCTTCTACCGGTTCGACGCTGCCCCCTATCTCCGAGTCGCCCTGCCCCCTACCTTCCGAGTCGCCCTAGCGGGCGCCTCGGCAGGGACCTTTCCGCACTTGCTGGCGGACAAAACCTCTCGACGTCCACCCGAGGCGCAGTGCCCGAAATGGGCTATTCGGTCGGTCTCCTTACAATCGCCTCGATGTTCTCCCGGACGCCCCCGCCAACTCGAGCTCCCGGCGACCGCCGCCGTAGCCTCGCCGTCATCCTCGTCGGGGCTCTGGTCGTGTATCTCGTCCTCACCGCCCTGGGAACTCTGTGGACGGATTACCTGTGGTTCGACTCCGTCGGGTTCTCCCAGGTGTGGCGCAAGCGCTGGACGGTCGGCATCGGCCTGGGAGCGGCCGGCACCGCGATCGCCTTCCTGATGTTCTGGCTCACGCTCTATCTCGCCGATCGCCTTGGGCCGCGTTTCTTTCCCAGCGACCTGGGTGAGGACGAAGAGCTGGTCGCTCGCTTCCGCTACTGGACCGAGGGCCGGATGGGACGTCTTCGGGTCATCGCCGCGCTGCTCCTGGGCCTGTTCGTCGGCGTGGGAGTCTCCGGCTGGAGAGACGACCTTTTCATGTTCCTTTCGAGACAGGACTTCGACCTCGCTGATCCGATCTTCTCCATGGACGTCGGGTTCTACGTCTTTCAGTTCCCGCTGATCGACATGAGCCTTCGGTGGCTCTTCAACCTGCTGGCGACATCGGCGGTGCTGGGGGCCGTTGCCCACTACCTCAACGGCGGAATCCGCATCCGACGGGGATCGATGCCCACCTTCTCTCGCGGCTCCAAGATCCACCTCTCGGTCCTGCTGGCGCTCATGGCGCTCGTGCGGGCAGCCATCTACCGGATGGACGCCCTCGCCCTCCTCTACTCGGATCGCCAGGCGCAGTTCTTCGGTCCGGGATACACCGACGTCACCGCCCGGCTACCTGCCCTGCGCCTTCTCATGGCGATCGCCCTGGTGGCGGCGGTCCTCTTCGTCGTCAACATCTGGAGACGGGGGTGGACGCTGGCCCTGATGGCGGTTGCCGGCTGGATCCTGGTCTCGGTGGCGGCCCTGCTCATCTACCCCGCCCTGGTGGAGCGCCTCCAGGTGCAACCCGACGCTCAGAACCGGGAGGCCGAGTACATCGCCAACAGCATCGAGTTCACCCGGACCGCCTACGACCTCGAGGACGTCGAGGTGAGAGACTTCCCCGCCAACCGGTCGCTGGACGCCGACGCCATCGAGGCCAACCGGCTCACGATCGACAACCTGCGCCTCTGGGACACGGCGGTTCTGCCCCGTACCTATCAGAACCTCCAGGAGATCCGCCCCTACTACAGCCTGGAGGAGGTGGACACCGACAGGTACATGATCGACGGGCAGCCCACGCAGACGATGGTGGCGGTGCGCGAGCTCGACGAAGGCAATCTGGGGCGGACCGACTGGCTCAACACCCGCCTCATATACACCCACGGGATCGGAGCGGTGGTCAGCCAGGCCAACCGGGTCGAGTCGGACGGTCAGCCCCAGTTCCTCCTCGCCGACCTCCCGCCCGAGGAGACCGATCCCCGCCTGGCCCTCGAACAGCCCCGTGTCTACTTCGGAGAGACCTACGAACCGGACCGTCCCGTGATCGTGAAGACCGGCTCGACTCCCCAGGAGGTCGACATGCCGGACGAGGACGAGCGAATCACCGCCAACGAGTACCAGGGGGACGCCGGTGTGGAACTGCGAGGGATCTGGCGCCGGATCGCCTTCGGCTTCCGCTACCGGGATCTCAACCTGCTCATCTCCGGCCAGATCCGGCCCGACAGCCGGGTCCTGGTGCAGCGCAACATCCGGGCGATCGCCTCTGACCTGGCGCCGTTCCTGTCGGTGGACTCCGATCCTTACCCGGTGGTCAGCGACGGCCGGATCATCTGGGTGCTCGATCTATACACCTCGACGTCCCACTTCCCCTACTCGCAGCCCGCCAACCAGGATTACCGCCAGCGCCTGCCGGTATCGACGGACATCGAGCCGGGGGTCAACTACATCTCCAGCTCGATCAAGGCCACGGTCGACGCCTACGACGGCACCGTGAGGTTCTATGTGGTCGACGACTCCGACCCGATCGCCCGGGCGTGGGAGGAGACATTCCCCAGCCTGTTCACCGACGGCGAAGAGATGCCGGAGCAGCTCGAGAGCCACCTGCGTTACCCCCAGGACCTGTTCCGTATCCAAGGCGAGATCTATCTCGACTACCACGTCGACGAGCCGTCGGAGTTCTACACCCGGAATGACGCCTGGTCCATCCCCGACGATCCCGCCACCATCCGGCGGGGACTGTTCCCCGGCGCCGAGCTCCTGATCGGGGACGGAGGGGTGCAAGTCGGCGGTCAGGTGAACCACTTGCGCAAGCTGCTGCCCTATTACCTGCTCACCAAGCTCCCCAACGAGGAAGAGCTGTCCTACCTGCTGCTGCAGCCATTCAACCCGCGGGACAAACCCAACATGTCCTCGTTCCTGGTGGCCGACGCCCCCACCGCCGAGCAACCCGGCCGCCTCATCGACTTCCGCATGCCGCAGGGCACCCTGGTCGGCGGCACCGGCCAGGTGGGAGAGCGGATCCGTCAGAACGACGAGATCGCCACGCAGTTCACATTGTGGAGCCAGCAGAACGCCACCGTCATCCAAGGCGACATCCTGGTGGTGCCGATCGAAGAGTCGATCATGTACGTACAGCCCATCTACCTCCAGTCCGACCAGCAAGGAGGCTTCCCCGAGTTCCGCCGGGTCGTGGTCGTGTTCGGAGATCGGATCGAATGGGCCCCGACGCTGGACGAAGCCATGGCCGACGTGTTCGATATCGAACTACCCGACGGCGAGGCACCCGCCGAGCCCGATGAGCCCTCGGACGGCGAGACCCTGCCCGGCGACGTCCAGGAGCTGCTCGATCAGGCGGCAGACGCACTCCAGCGGGCGGACGAGGCGCTTCGGGAAGGAGACCTGGCCGGCTATCAGCGTCTGATCGAGGAAGCGGCCGGATACATCAACGACGCTCGCCAAACGGGCGACCCCGAGGTCGAAGCCTCCCGCTGAGCGGTTTCACGTCTGTTGGAACGTGTCACACCCTTCAGGCATCTTGTGAGTATGGAAACCATGATGTCTCTCATGCTCACGGTGTCGGCGGTGTTGGCCGGTCTGGTCTTCGTGGTGGTGGGCGTGTTCTCGCTGATCGCTCTGTTCATGGGAGATCTGCTCGAATCGGAAGCCGCCGCCGCCACCGATACCCACCTCACCGAGGCGGCCTGATCACTCCACCTCGGCGAAGGCGCGCACCGGGAAGGTACCGAACCTCCGCACCTTGACCGGTACGGCGAAGAAGCGGAAGGGAGTGCCGATCAGCTGTTCGAGGCCGGTGAGGTGCTCCACCACCGGGATCCCAGCCTGCAGTAGACCTGTGTGAGCGGGACGGCTGCCGGTGCGGGTGTCGTCGATGTTGACCGAATCGATCCCGACCAGCGCCGCCTCGCCCGCCACGAGTAGCTCCACGGTCTCGGCGGTCAGGTGCGGATGGTCGGCGGAGCCATACCCGTCGGTGCCCCACCTTCGATCCCACCCGGAGGCGAACAACACCGCCTTACCGGCGACCTCGATGCCGCTCAGGAGGTCGGGCCCGATGGCGTACGCCTCGATCGGGACACACACCCCCGGGAGCCCTGCCACAGACTCCAACTGAACGTCCGCCAGGTCGGCGCCGCCCTCGAACCGGTGGAAGGGCGTGTCGAGGTAGGTGCCGGTGTTTCCCACCATGTCGATGCGTCCGATGTGGAACTCGGTGCCCGCGTCGTAGTGGCTACGTGAGTCGGACCGGCTGAGATGATCCGAGATGACCGGCGCCGGTAGTCCCGGATAGGTGGTCATGCCCGATTCGACGGTGTGCGAGAGGTCGACCAGCCGGCTCATGAGCGGCACATTATCGGCGGGGGGAGGCCATCACACGGTCGACCGCGGGGCTAGCTTGGGAGGCGAGAGAGAAGGAGAACAATGAGGCGTGTAGCCATCAACGGCTTCGGCCGTATCGGGCGGTGCACTTTCAAGCAGTTCGTAGAAGACGACCGGTTCGAGGTCGCCGGCATCAACGACCTGGCCGATCTCGAAGAGCTCGCTTACCTGCTGAAGTACGACTCGATTCACGGCTGGTACCCGCGCAAGGTCTCGACTGACGGAGTCATGCTGATCGTCGACGGCCAGAAGATCCCCTTCTCTCAGGAGCGGGACCCGTCCCAGCTGCCCTGGGGCGACCTGGGGGTGGACGTGGTGGCCGAGTCGAGCGGAGCGATGCGTTCCCGCGAGGACGCCGCCGGCCATCTCGAGGCCGGCGCCAAACGGGTCGTGATCTCGGCCCCCTCCGCCGACGCCGATGCCACGTTCGTATGCGGTGTCAACGAGGACACCTACGACCCCGAGAACCACTACGTGGTGAGCAATGCTTCGTGCACGACGAATTGCCTCGCTCCGGTGGCCAAGGTGCTGTCGGACAGTTTCGGGGTCGAGCACCTGATGATGTCCACCATCCATGCCTACACGAGCAGCCAGGCACTGATGGACACGCCCACCCGCAAGCGGCGTCGGGGGAGAGCGGCCGCCCTGTCGATCGTGCCCACCACCACCGGCGCCGCCAAGGCCACCGAGTTGGTGATCCCCGAGCTGAAGGGAAAAATGGACGGAATGGCGTTCCGGGTGCCGGTCGAGGACGGCTCGGTGACCGACATCACCGCGATGCTGAGCCGGGACATCACCGTCGACGAGGTCCACGAGGCGCTGGCGACGGCGGCGGACGGCCGGATGAAAGGGTTCCTTCGTCTGACGGACGAGGCGCTCGTCTCCCGTGACATCATCGGCGACCGTCACTCGTCGATCGTCGACACCGAGTCGACCATGTTGTTGAACGACAACGTGATCAAGGTGATCTCCTGGTACGACAACGAGTGGGGCTACTCGGCCCGAATGGTCGACATCTCCGCCGTCGTCGCCGGCTGAACCGGCTTTTTATCGGTCGCGCGTAGCCCTCAGCGATACGCTGCGTGGGGGAGAAAGCGATCGGGCCTTCTTCCCGTGATGGCGGTCAGCCGGGCCGGCGGGTCCGATTGGCCCGCGTCATCGCACCGACG
>DATABS010000058.1:0-25482 GCA_036259475.1 Acidimicrobiia bacterium
GAACACCGGCGTCCATTCGCCCCGCTTGACTTCGCTTCGGCTGGCCAAAACGAGAGCACCGTCGAGCCCGCGTGAGGGTGCGACCGGTTCGGCACCTTCCACCGTCACCCCGCTTCCGACTGCTCCGGTGATGCGCAGGCCCCGAGTTGGAGCGAGCACCCCTCCGGCGACCGGCACTCCGTCGACGAGGTAGCCGATCGACACGCACCATTCGGGTATGCCGGCGACGAATTCCCGTGTGCCGTCGACCGGGTCGACGATCCAGACCTCCGATGTGCCGAGGCGGGCGCCGTCGTCGGCGGTCTCCTCCGACAGCCACCCTTCGCCCGGCCGGAGCAATGCCGATCGCAAGGCGGCGTCGACCGCCAGGTCGGCCGCCGTTACCGGATCGTCCCCTGACTTCAGCTGAGCTTCGATTCGGCCTTGCGTGAAGCCGGTGAGCACTTCGGAAGCGGCGTCGAGAGCGGCGTGAATTCGGTCGAGAACGTCCGTCATGGCGGCCACACGAAGGGCACGAGGATCACAAGCGTCAACACCACCGTGACCGTGATGGGGGCGCCCAGTCGGGCGTAGTCACTGAAGCGGTACCCGCCCGGGCCGTAGACCATGGTGTTGGTCTGGTATCCGATCGGCGTGAGAAAGTCGACTGAGGCGGCGACCGCGACTGACACCGCGAAGCCCCGCGGGTCGAAGCCGGCCTGTTGGGCGGTGGCGACAGCCACGGGGAACATCAGAAGCGCGGCGGCATTGTTCGTGATGACGGCGGTCATGACCAGCGTGGAGAGGATCACGCCCGTGAGGATTCCTCGCACCCCGAGAAACTGGAGTCCATCGACCAGCCCTGACGCCACCGTGGTCGCCAGCCCAGAAGCTTCGATGGCATGAGCCAGCCCGAATGCTGCGGCGATCAGGACGATCACGTCGAGATCTACGGCCGAGCGCGCTTCGTTTGGTGTCAGCACCCGCGCTCCCAACAGGACGATGGCCCCCAGCAGGCTCGCCTGGAGGATGGGGATCAGTCCTGTCGAGGCGAGGAGGACGATGGCGGCCGCAACGACGCCGACCACCACGGCCTTGGGGCCGGCGACGTTGGGAGTCGCGCCCTGTTGGGACACGACGAGGAAATCAGACCGGTCACCCCATCTAGAGCGGAAGCCCGGGTCGGCCAGAATGAGCAAGGTGTCTCCCACGCGGAGGGTGACTTCGCCCAGCTTGGCGTCGATCCGCTGGCCCGCCCGGTGGATCGCCATCACCACGCCCTGGTAGCGGCGACGGAAATCAGCGTCCTTCAACGTCGTACCCACCAGAGGCGACTCTGCTCCGACCACCGCCTCGAAATAGCGAGCGGAGACCGTGTCGATGTCGAGCATGTGGCTCGTCGGCTCCGGGGTCAGGCCTCGGATCGCAGGCAGGTCGACGACGTGCTTGATTCGCCCCACGAACCGGAGCCGGTCACCCCCCCGCAGCACCTCGTCCGGCGACACCGGAGCGATGAGGGAGCCGTGCCGCTCGATGGTCGCCAGGAACACCGAGGAGAGGTGCCGTAGGCCGGCCGCCTCGACCGGCCGGCCGTCGAGCGGACCGTCGCTGTCCACCAGCATCTCGGTGACGAACTGGCGGGTCTCCTCGTCGAGTTCCTCCCGGACCGATCGCCGGGCGGGAAGGACGATGGGAGCCAGGGCGACGATCAGGATCGTGCCGACGATGGCGATGGGCAGACCGACCGCCGCCAACTCGAAGAAGCCCAACTCGCCGAGGCCACTCTCGGCCATCAGACCGGAAACCACGATGTTGGTCGAGGTTCCTATGACCGTCATCACGCCGCCGAGCAGAGCGCCGAAGGAGAGCGGCATCAGGTACTTCGAGGGCGACAGCCCCCGCTCATCGCACCATGCACGCACCTGGGGGAGGAGCATCGCCACGATCGGGGTGTTGTTGAGGAAGGCCGACGAAACCGTCGTAGGCACGACCAGCCTGGTGAGAGAAGCGCGGGAGTTGCCTTTGCCCAGTACCCGTCTGACCAGGGGAGTGAGGGCCCCTGTCTTTTCGACGGCCCGGGCCAGCACGTAGAGCGCCGCAACGGTGACAGGTGCCGGGTTCGAGAAGCCGGACAACGCCTGCTCGGGCGTTACCACCCCGGTGACCAGAACGATGACCATCGCCGCCACCATGGTGGCGGCTGGGGAGGCGAGGTCACGAACGAGTACGAACAGGACCGCGGCCACTACGGCCAGGACGAGCCATGCCTCACCAGTCAAAGAGTTCCACCCATGCGGCGGTACATGGTGGGCAGATCCGGAAAAAGTGCAAGTCGGGGCTCAGGGACGTCTGCCCTATTTGTGATCGCTGATACCCCTCTAACCTAAGGGCGATATGTCCACCAGTTATGAACTGACACATCTGGGCGCGCTGGAGGCGGAGTCGATCCACATCATTCGGGAAGCGGTTGCCGAGTGCGAGCGGCCGGTACTGCTTTTCTCGGGAGGAAAGGACTCGGCCGTCGTGCTGCGCCTGGCGGTCAAGGCTTTTCATCCTGCCCGTCTCCCTTTCCCGGTAATGCACGTCGACACCGGGCACAACTTCCCCGAGGTGATCGAATTCCGGGATCGAACGATCGAGGCGCTAGGCGCCGACCTGATCGTGGCGTCGGTGCAGGAGGCGATCGACGAAGGTCGAGTGGTCGAGGAGACAGGCCCCCGCGCCTCTCGCAACAGGCTGCAGATCGAAGCCCTCGTGGGCGCCATCGAGAAGTACCAATTCGACGCCGTGTTCGGGGGCGCCCGCCGGGACGAGGAGAAGGCACGTGCCAAGGAGCGGGTTTTCAGCTTCCGCGACGAGTTCAGCCAATGGGACCCCAAGAACCAGCGCCCCGAACTGTGGAACATCTACAACGCCCGCCACCGGCGAGGCGAGCACGTGCGGGTGTTTCCCATCTCCAACTGGACCGAGATGGACGTCTACCAGTATGTGATGGAGGAAGAGATCGCCCTCCCCGGCGTCTACTTCAGCCATCGTCGGCGGGTTTTCGAGCGCGACGGCATGCTCATGGCGGAGAGCCCCTTCATCCCGCTGATGGACGGAGAGGCGGTTTTCGAGGCGAGTGTGCGGTTCAGGACCGTCGGCGACATGACCTGCACCGGGGCGTTCGAGTCGACCGCCTCCACGGTCGAGGAGATCATCGACGAGGTGGCTGCCACCCGCATCACCGAGCGGGGCGCCAGTCGGGCCGACGACCGCACCGCCGAAGCGGCCATGGAGGACCGCAAGCGGGAGGGCTATTTCTGATGTTTTCTCTTCCGAAGTCGGGAGCCGGGGGTCCGAAGTCGAGCTTCCGGAGCTCGAGCGGGTCGTCGTCATGACATCATTAGTGGCCGACCCGAAGAGCATGGAACTGGTCCGGCTGGCGACGACCGGGTCCGTCGATGACGGCAAGTCGACTTTGATCGGGCGCCTGCTCTACGACTCCAAGCAGATCTTCCAGGACCAGCTCGACGCCATCGAGGAGGCGTCCCGGCGGCGGGGAACGGACTACGTCGATCTGGCGCTCCTCACCGACGGTCTGCGCGCCGAGCGGGAGCAGGGCATCACCATCGACGTCGCCTACCGTTACTTCTCCACCCCCAAGCGCAAGTTCGTGCTCGCCGACACGCCCGGACACATCCAGTACACGCGGAATATGGTGACCGGCGCCTCCACCGCCGACATCGCCCTCATTCTGGTCGACGCCCGCCACGGAGTGCTGGAGCAGACGCGACGCCATTCTTTTCTCGCCTCGTTACTTCAGGTGCCGCATCTGGTGCTGTGCGTCAACAAGATGGATCTGGTCGACTGGTCGGAGGACCGCTACGACGAGATCGTCGCCGACTTCCGCCAGTTCGCCTCACGCCTGGCCATCCACGATCTCCGCTTCGTCCCCGTGTCTGCATTACTTGGCGATAACGTCGTGGACGAGTCGGCCAACATGCCGTGGTACAGCGGCCCGTCGGTGCTCCACCTGCTGGAGGACATCCATGTCGGTTCCGACCGCAACCTGATCGATTGCCGATTCCCGGTTCAGTACGTGATCCGCCCCCACACGCTGGAGAGTCAGGACTACCGCGGCTACGCCGGGACGATCTCCGGTGGAGTGTGGAAGCGGGGTGACCAGGTGGTCGTCCTGCCTTCGGGCTTCGAATCGACGATCGAGTCGATCGACACCTACGACGGCCCCATGGAGGAAGCTGTCCCGCCGATGGCCGTGACGATGCGTCTTTCCGACGACCTCGACATCTCCCGAGGTGACATGATCTGCCGACCCAACAACCGTCCACACGCAGGCCAGGACATCGACGCCATGGTCTGTTGGATGGCGGAGGCCCCGACGCTGCGTCCGGGAATGAAGCTCGGTGTGAAGCATACGACCCGCTGGGCTCGAGCCGTGGTCAGGGATCTCCAGTACCGGCTCGACATCAACACCCTCCATCGTGAAGAGGGGGCGGCGGCCCTCGCCCTGAACGAGATCGGGCGGGTAAGTCTCCGCACGACCCAGCCGCTGTTCTACGACGACTATCGCCGCAACCGGGAGACCGGCTCGTTCATTCTGGTCGATGAAGGCTCTCAGAACACCGTTGGAGCTGGGATGATCGTCGGACCGACGGAGTCGTGACCGAGAACGTCACCTGGCACCAGGGCACCCTCTCGGTCGAGCAGCGAGCCAGGGTGACGGGCGGGCCGGGAGCGACGGTGTGGCTGACGGGCCTGTCCGGTTCGGGCAAGTCGACCATCGCCGCTCAGGTCGAGGAGACTCTGGTCGGGTCCGGCCGGGCGGCGTACCGCCTCGACGGCGACAACCTGCGCCTCGGTCTCAATTCCGACCTCGGCTTCTCGGCCGAGGATCGGTCGGAGAATGTCCGGCGGGTAGGGGAGCTGGCTCGCCTGTTCGCCGACGCCGGGCTGGTGGCACTGGTCCCCGTGATCAGCCCCTATCGGGCCGACCGGGATCGGGTCAGAAAGATGCATGAGGAAGCCGGACTCTCCTTCGTTGAAGTGTTCGTAGATACGCCGCTCGAGGTTTGCGAGGCCCGCGATCCCAAGGGTCTCTACGCCAAGGCCCGAGCCGGTGAGATTCGGGGCTTCACCGGAGTGGACGACCCGTACGAAGCTCCGCTCGAAGCCGAAGTGGCGATCGACACCACCCAAGTATTCGTTGACGAGGCCGCTTCTCTGATCGTCGCCCAACTGCCCTGATCCGTATCAGAGGAGTGTTCCCAGCGCCGGGTGGTGCTTGCCGTTCTGCCCGTCCAACAATTCGGTACGCGCGTCGGTCGGCGACCGCCCGGCCGCGATCAGATGGGCGAGCTGGGCGGCAACGCGAGGAGCGGCAAATGAGGTGCCGCTCCAGCACGCCCAACCATCGAAGGCATCGGCGTCCTCACCCTTTACGGCCGGCTCCGCCCCGTCGAAGGCACGGAAGAAGGTGCTGATCACATCGACTCCGGCTGCGCTGGCGTCCACCCATGGGCCGTAGTTGGTGAACACCGCGGGCTTGCCCGCATCGTCGAGGGCTCCCACCGCCACGACTTTCGGAAGAGCCGCCGGATACATCGGCACACAGGTGCCGTCGTTGCCGGCCGACGCTACGACCAGCGTCCCGACCGCGGTGAGGGCCGTGACGGCCTGGTAGAGGACACCCATTCCGAGAGGCGAGTAGCCCCCGAACGACAGATTGACGATGTGAGGTCGCTCTCCCTCGCCGCGTTGGGACAGGTCAATAAGCTTGTTGGCAATTTCCACCTCGTCGCCGTCGCCGTATCCACTTAGGACCTGGATCAGCTCCAGGTGGCATCCCGGAGCGAGTCGGGAGATGAGGCCTGTGATGAACGTCCCGTGACCGGCAGCCGGGTCGAGGAATTGATCACCGTCGCCGTCGGGAAAGTCATCCTCGCCTGAAACGGCGGCCGGGGCGACGCCGGACGGGGCGTGGGCGGAATCCGCCCATCCAGTGTCGAGGATGGTGACGCGAACGCCTGAAATCTCACCAGTGTCGGGAGTCCCCTTTGGTGGCGCGGCCGGTCGGGCCGAGCTACGGCGTCTTCCCGTTGCGGCTGCTGGGGTACGGCCAGGATTCTGCTCCGGGTTGGCGTAGAACGGATTGGCGTAGAACAGATTGGCGTAGAACGGATTGGCCGAGGACCCTCCGCACCCGCATCCGCAACTACATCCGCCCCAAGGGTTGGCGTAGAACGGGTTGGCGTAGAAGGGATTGGCGTAGAAGGGATTCGCTCCTACCCCCGAGGGCTGCACGGTCTTGGCTTCGGAGTAGAAGTCGGCGGCGCCGGCGGCGGAGGGATGGGGAGGGCAGCAGCCGCTGGTGGCGAAAAGTACGTGGTTGACCTGGGCGAGGACGCCCTGGTTGTGGACATGGCCGAGCGCCTCGCGGACCTCGAAGTCGCCGGAAAGTCGTTCGAAGTTGCCGGCAACCGCTTCTTGCTCCACCTCCATGTCGTTTGCCGCCAGGACCTCGACGGCCTGCTCGACGAACTCTGATCGGACGACCAACTGTCCCGGGCGGTAGGCAAATGCTCCACCCGGTCCGAACTCGACCCGATCCTGCCAAGGTCCCGACGGCATGTCTTCTCCTCTTGAGCCGTGGACTGAAAACTACGCCTTCGCAGCTGCCGGCGACTGCTCATTTGCCAACAGTCTTTCGGCCCGCTTGGCAGCCGCCACCAGGTCGAGGCCCCGGCCGTGGCTCCGAGCGGCGTCGTAGGCTTCCGGGCCCAGAATCTCCATCGCGGCGCGGAGCAACTCCTCGCTCGCCCGCGCGTCGTCGTCGTAGAGGGCGAGGTCGATCTCCGCCAGGAGATCCTCAGCCCGAGTGTGGAGAACGATGGCCTCTTCCCAATCCCCGTCCCAGCCCGCCACCCGTGCGGCTACCACCAGGGAAAAGGCGACCATGACCTGGGATCCGAGGGCCAGACCCAACTCCAGGCACGCCCTCTGGTGTCGGGCCGCCAAGGGCATGTCACCCATCCGTAGAGCGACTTCCGCCAGGTTGCCATGGGCTGAGGCGATGTAGACCTCGTAGCCCAACCGCTCGCTCAGTTCGAGTTCCTCCTGACAGGCCTCGTATGCCGTTTCGTAGTCACCTAGAGCGGCGGCCGTGGTACCCAACAGATTGAGCATGCGCGACCGGCCCCGATCGGCCAGGGGCCGCGTCAGGGTCTCACGGGCGACCCCGATCGCCCCTTCCAGATCTCCGGTACGCCGGGCGATCTCCCCCCGGCTGCGGTCGACGCCCACTTCGTCCCAGTGTGGGTTCCCTGTCTCGGCCCGCAAGACGTCGGCCTGCTCGACGAGTTCGCGCGCCGGCTGCACCTCCCCGGTCCGGAGATAGAGGTCGGCGAGGGCGGTGAGCAGGGCGACCCGGGCCGGCGACGGGCTGGTCAACGACTTCACCAGGTCCGTGATCTCCTGGATCCCGTCGCGGAAGGATTGGGCGGCGTCGTGATAGCGAGCGATCGTGCAGGCGAGCTGTTGCGCCGTCTCCGGGTGGTCGTCTCCCAGCAGGGGTACGAGAGCGCGCAGGTTGTCGACCTCCTCACCGACTGTTCCCATCCATGCTCGGTCGGTGGCATGCCACGGCCCCAGGTCGGCCAGGTACCACTCGGCGACACTCTCAGCCACCTGGGTCGCCTCCGTCTGACCGAGCGAGCGCCGGCCGAACATCCGGATTGTGTTGAGAAATCTGTAACGGGTCTGGTTGGCGGACTGATCGGATTCGATCAGCGATCGATCGACGAGCGACCAGACGAGTCGGGCGGGGGAGACCGAGTCGTCGGCTTCGGCGCCCAAGGCGGAGGCGGCCGCCTCCGCGGTGAATCCGGAAGGGAAGATTGAAAGTCGGCGGAACGCCGCCTGCTCCGCAGGACTCAGAAGGCGGAGCCCCCACTCCAACATGGCGGCGACGGTTTGGTGTCGCTGCCGCGCTCCCGGGTCGGAGCTGGTCAGCAGCTCGGGCCTGTGCAGCCCTGAGAGGATCTCTCCGAGAGCCAGCGTGCCGACATGGGCCGCGGCGAGCTCGGTCAAGAGGGGGAGCCCGTCGAGTCGACGGCAGATCTCGGCGATCGTCTCGGCATTCTCCTCATCGAGCCGAAAGCCGGGGCTGTGATCGCTCGCCCTTTGCAGGAAGAGTTTGGCCGCCGGCGAGACGGCCACCTCCTCCATCGTGGATCGGCTGGGGGGCGTCGCCAGTGGTTCGACGGGCCACAGGCGCTCGCCCGGAGCGTGGAGAGGCTGGCGGCTGGTCGTCACCACGGCGACTCCCGGGCTGTGGGCAATCAGCGATGTGACGAGATCCCGGCAGGTGAGGGCGAGGTGCTCGCAGTTGTCGAGAAACAGCACCGACGTTTTCGTCTCCAGATGTCGGAGGACGTCGTCCCAGCGATCCGTCGTCCTACCCAGTGGAGCCCCCACCGCTGCCGCCACCGCTCCTGCCACGCGTGAACCCTGACCGACGCCCGCGAGGTCGGTCATCCAGACGCCGTCGTCCCAGTCGGGCGCGATCCGCATCGCCAACTCGGCGGCGACCCTCGTCTTTCCGACCCCTCCCGGACCGATCAGAGTGATCAGGCGTCCCGGGGCTACCTGAGCGCTCAGCTCAGCGATGGAGTCCTCTCTCCCGATCGTCTCGGTGGGCGGTTTGACGACGTTGTGTCCGCCCGAAGGAAGCGCACGGACCGCAGGAAAATCTCGAATGAGCCCCGAGGCTCTCACCTGGTAGAGCCGGACGTCGCTGGGGAAGTCGCGCAGTCGGAACCGGCCCAGTGCCAACAGAAGCGCTTCTCCCTCCTCCCGAAGTGCATCGGCGGTGGTTTGCGTGACCAACACCTGGCCTCCGTGCGCCGCCGCCATCACCCGCTCCGCCTGGTGGGCGGCAAGGGCGACGTAGCTGCCTCGATATGGCGTTGCCAGACCGGTGTGCATACCCATCCTGACCCTGACGGCTCCCTCCTCGGGCCATGGCTCCGAGGTGAGGCTCCGTTGGCCGGCGACTGCGGCGGCGACGGCCGAGTCGGCATCACCGAACGCGACGAAGAACGAGTCGCCTTCCGTCGAGAGCTCGTGACCGCCGTGTGCCGCCCACGCCGCCCGAAGAAGCTCGCGATGACGTTCGAGTATCGGCACATAGTCCCGACCGAAGCGATCCAACAGCCGGGTCGATCCCTGGATGTCGCTGAAGAGAAACGTCACCTCCCCACTGGGGAGGGATCCCGAGTCTCTCTCCGGCGTCCCCCCGGACGTCGGGGAGGCGGTTTGTTCCAGCGCCGGATCCTGATCGAGGATCTGCTGCTCGAGCCGGACCAGTGGCGGTGAAGGGCTGATGCCAAGCTCTTCGGCGAGAGTGTTGCGGAGTCGGGTGAACGCCCGCAGGGCCTCGCCTTGACGCCCGCTGCGGTACAGGGCGAGCATGAGCACGCCCCAGGCCCTTTCCTGGAGCGGATGAGCCGCCACGAGACCCTCGGCCCGCCGGACGACGGCGGAAGGGTCGCCGCCGGCGAGGTCTGCCTCGAGCTGATCGAGCGCGACCGAGAGTCGCTCTTCGTCCAGCCTGGTGGCCTCCAGCCGAAGCGAGGGCGCCTCGTCGGCGAGATCGGCGAGAGGAGCACCACGAAACAAGGCGAGGGCGTCCCGGAAGACAGCCGAAGCATCGGCCGGGGACGTAGCGAGCAGCCGCCTGCCTTCGGCGGCGAGCTGCTCGAACCGGTCCACGTCGATCGACCCGGCGGTGGGGCTGATCATGTATCCATTGCCCGCCGCCGTCAGCAAGGACCCGTCCACATTCAGTGACCGGCGGAGATGGGCGGCGTGGGCCTGGACCGTCTTGCGCGCGGCCGGAGGAGGTCGGTCACCCCACAGTTCGTCGATGAGTCGGTCGGTGGTCACCGCTTCGCCGGCGTTGACGAGGAGGAGAGCCAGGACGGTCTTCCGCTGCTTTGTGCCGAGCGGGACTACGTGGCCTTCCTGGCGCACCTCCAGCGGTCCCAGCAGACGGAATTCCATCAATTGAGCGTACGCATACGATTCATGGCGTGAGCCAGAATCTCGAGAAGAAGGTCCTTGGCTGGTCGGCCGAAGTCGAACGAACCGAAGCCCGACTCGAAGTGCAGAAATGTGAGATCGGGCCGGTATAGCCCGATGTTGTCAGGATTGGCGTCGATTGAACGATGTGTCGACACCAGAGCCGCTTGCGCGCATGTCATATACCAGCACTCAGCCCCCGAATCGGTTGACTGAGCCGCGGGTCGGACGATCAGGGCTCCGCTGGGGGAGTCGGATTTTCAGCGACCTCGACTGAGGTCCGCTTGGAGGGATCCTCGTTCACTTCAGTTGCCTTCCGTGCTCGAAGCCGGTTGCGGAAAGCTTTTGCTGCCACACCCACGCCAGCCACGCCGCCCAGCACAGCTTGCAGGATGAGGCTGCCTGAGCCCGGGTCGAGGTAAGCGAAAACCATGGATGATCCTTTCATCTCTACGCCAGCACGGGTTCCAGCGTATTCTGGCGTGTCATATTCCACAGCGGGTGCTCAACGGGCGCGCACGTTGGCAACCTATTCGGCCGTTACCCTCGCCTCCGATGAGTGAACACACTGCCACCGAAGAACTGGCCGTCGCTGTCATCAAGGGGCTAGCGATGGACGCGGTTCAGCAGGCCAACTCGGGCCATCCGGGCATGCCGATGGGAATGGCCGACATCGCCGTCACGCTCTGGTCGCGATACATCAAAGTCGATCCTGAGCATCCCGACTGGGAAAACAGGGACCGTTTCATCGTCTCGAATGGGCACGGATCGATGCTGCTCTATGCCCTTCTCCACCTGAGCGGCTTCCCACTGCCGATGGAAGAGGTCAAGCGGTTCCGCCAGTGGGGATCGCACACGGCCGGCCATCCGGAGGTCGATCATCGGCTCGGAATAGAGATGACAACCGGCCCGCTAGGTCAGGGGTTCGGCACCGGCGTTGGCATGGCCATCGCCGAGGCCCATCTCCGGGCGCGGCTCGGCGAGGTGCTGGTGGACCACCGCACGTTTGGTTTCGTTTCGGATGGCGATCTGATGGAGGGTATCTCTGCTGAGTCCTCCTCTCTCGCCGGCCATCTCGGTTTGGGCCGACTCATCTACTTCTACGACGACAACGACATCTCTATCGACGGCGCCACCGACATCACTTTCACCGAAGACGTCGCTCGGCGGTTCGATGCCGTCGGGTGGCACGTCGTGGACGTGGACGGACACGACCGCGAAGCGATCGCTCAAGCCACCGACGAGGCGTTGGAGATGGGTGACCGACCCTCGCTTGTGATTTGTCGGACCCACATCGCCTCCGGCGCCCCCAACGCTCAGGACACCGCCAAGGCTCACGGCTCGCCGCTCGGGGTCGAGGAGATCCGGGCGACGAAAGAGGCGATCGAGCTCCCAGTCGATGAGCAGTTCTACGCGCCGGACGAGGTGTACGAATTCTTCTCCGAGGCCATGGACCGAGGAAGGAAGGCCCGAGCGGAATGGGAGAAGCGCCGCGTGGCGACCGATGGCGAGGCCACCAAGCTGTGGAACGCTCTTTACGGCGCTCACGAGATCGAACTCCAGGGCCCCGGTTACGAAATCGGCCGGTCGGTCGCCACTCGCAACGTCAACAAAGACCTCTTTCGTGAGATTGCCGACAAGGTCCCCGGCTTCATCGGCGGAGCGGCCGACCTGGTGGAGTCCACCAAGACTGAGATCGACGCCAAGCACCCTTTCACCGCCTCCCATCCCGCCGGCCGGGACATCAAATACGGCGTGCGCGAGCACGCCATGGCCACCGTGACCAACGGCCTCGCCGTCCATGGCGGCCTCCGCCCTTACGGCGCCACCTTCTTCGTGTTCAGCGACTACATGCGCCCGGCGGTGCGGCTCTCCGCTTTGATGAGCGCCCCCTCGATATGGGTCTGGACCCACGACTCCATCTTCCTGGGTGAGGATGGGCCGACCCACCAGCCGATCGAGCATCTCGCCTCGCTGCGGGCGATGCCCAACCTGTGGGTTATCCGCCCGGCGGATGCCACCGAGACGGTGGAGGCCTGGGAGGTGGCCCTCAACCGCCATGATGGTCCGGTAGCAATCGTCCAGACCCGACAGGGCGTCCCGGTCCTCGATCGACCGCGCGGGGGAGTGGCCAAGGGCGGCTATGTGCTCCGGGAGGGAGCCGACGTCGTCTTGGTGGCGACCGGATCTGAGGTGCACGTTGCGCTGGACGCCGCTGACCGGCTTGGCCAGGCTCAGATCTCGGCCCGAGTGGTGAGTCTCCCCTGCTGGGAACTCTTCTTTTCGCAGGACGGCCTTTATCGGTCGGAGGTGTTGGGGGAGGGGATGCCCCGGATCTCGATCGAAGCGGCGTCGACGTTCGGCTGGGAGCGGATCGTTGGAACGGATGGCCTCACCATCGGAGTACACCATTTCGGCGCCTCCGCCCCTTGGGAGCGGATCGCCGAGGAGTGGGGCTTCACCGCCGAAGCGGTGGCAGATCGGGTTGGCGAGTGGCTGGCGAGTCGGTGAAACCGGCTCACGACTCCTAGACTTCGAGCAATCATGTCCTCCCCGTCGTTCAGCCTGCCCGCGTCCGGGCGAGTCGGCAAGGCCATCGAGTACCTCCAGGATCTGTGGCGTCGGCGAGAGTTCGCCATGGCGCTCGGCTTGGGCAATCTGAAGGCTCGCAACGCTTCGACGTCACTCGGCCTTTTCTGGTGGGTGCTGAATCCGCTGCTACTCGGCGGTGTCTATTTCCTGGTGTTCGGGCTGTTTTTCCAACGGCAAGAACCGACCAACTTTCTCGTGTATCTCCTCTCGGGCATGTTTCCGTTCCACTTCACTTCTCAGTCGATGACCGGCGGTGCCAATTCGATAATCCAGAACGCCAAGCTGCTTGCGAATCTGCGTTTCCCTCGTTTGCTGCTCCCCATCTCCGCCATGATCGAGGCGCTCGTCGGGTTTCTGGCTTCCCTGGTCGTCCTAGTCCTAATCATCCTCATTGCCGGCACCGTCTCGGGAGAGAACTATTTCACGTTCCGATTGGCTTATCTCCCTCTCATCATTCCGATCCATCTGGTCTTCAACATCGGACTAGGTGCCATGACCGCCCGCCTCGCCGTTCCCTTCCGGGATATCAACAATCTGCTTCCCTACGTCAACCGCATATGGCTCTACCTCACGCCGATCATCTGGCCGCTCGAGCTCCTGGACGGAGTGAGCCCATTCCTCCAGTCGCTTGTCCGGCTAAACCCGATGTTTGACATCGTCGGTCTCTATCGCAGTGCCCTCCTCGGCACTCCGTTGGTGCTAGATCATGTCGTCGGGGCGTTGATCTGGGCATCTGTGATTGGCGTCGTCGGCGTAGCGGTGTTCGTGAGGCACGAGGGCCACATCGTGAGGTACTTGTGAGCCGCCCGGCCATCCTCGTCGAAAATGTCGGGGTTCGATTCCGCCCCTACGTCGATCGGAAGCCGACGCTCCGTCGGTCGGTGGCCAACATGCGCACCCGCCAGGTCGACGAGGTGGTGGCACTGGACAATGTCACCTTCCGGGTCGAGAAGGGGGAAGCATTCGGAATAATCGGACGCAACGGCGCCGGCAAGAGCACGCTCCTGCGGGTCATGGCCAGGACGCTGAAACCGAACACCGGAAAGGTCGTCGTCAATGGCCGGGCCTCGACCCTTCTCCAGCTCGGCGTGGGTTTCAATCCCGAGCTGTCGGGCAGCCGCAATATCTATTTAGGGGGCCTGGCGGCCGGCCTGCGGCGAGCCGACGTGGATCAGATCTTCGATGACGTGGTGGAGTATGCGGGCCTCGGTCACGCCATCGACCGGCCGGTCAAGACCTACTCCTCGGGCATGTTCTCACGCCTCGCCTTTTCGGTCTCTATGCACCTGAATCCTGACATCCTTCTCCTCGACGAGGTTCTGGCGGTAGGAGACGCCGAGTTCAGGGACAAGAGCCTCCGGACGATGAAGGACCTCCTGGAGCGAGCCGGGACAATCGTCTTTGTGTCTCACTCAATGTCGCAGGTGGCCGACTTCTGTAACCGTGTGCTGTGGCTGCAGGAAGGCCGCGTTCGGCTCATCGGTGAGGCCGAAAAAGTCGTGGACGAGTACCAGCAGAATTCCACGGCAGATCGGCACGCCTCCTGACCAAGCGAAGCGTCGTTCAGATGAGGCGGTCAGACGATCCACCGCCAAGACCTGATGACCGTCTCGTCGTTAGTTGAAGGCCCGGTAGAAGAAGGCCGCAATCTGCCCCCGCGTGACGAGGTGGTCCGGACAGAAACGTGAGTTTTCCGGCGGGTTGCAGCCGAAGGTCACTCCCGCCGCTGCCAGCCTGTCTATGGCCGCTTCGAAGATGGAATTGTCGTCGTCCGTGAATAGGTCGCCCCCACCGTCGTCGTCCAAGTCGAGGGCGCGAACGAGGAAGGCGGCCGTCTGTTCTCGGCTGACGAATTCGTTTGGGCAGAAGCGTGTGTTGTCGGGCGGGTTGCAGCCGAAGGTCACTCCGGCTCCTGCCAGCCGATCGATGGCGGCTTCGAAGATGGAGTTATCGTCGTCGGTGAATCGATCGGCGCCGTCCCCGCCGGAGTAACCGAATGCACGAACGAGGAAGGCGGCCATCTGCCCTCGGGTGAGGAGTTCGTCTGGGCAGAAGCGTGTGTTGTCGGGCGGATTGCAGCCTCTGGTGATACCGCGCTCGGCGAGCCAGCTGATGGCGTCGTCGAAGATGTGGTCGGCGGGAACGTCGACGAAGGGTCGAGTCGGCTGCGGGGTGAGAGGCGCCCAATCGAGCGAGCCAACCCCGCGTATGCGGAAGATCACCTTCTCGCCGGTTGCGACGGTATAGATGACCATGTGGTGGCCGGCTGCGGTGGTGCGGGGGAAGGCAATCTTGGTTCCATCCGGTGACCACGTCACCGGACCGGCCGGTCCGCCCTGAGTGCCGGACCTGGCGATTGGTCCCTCCTCGTCGTTCAGGAGCCTGATCAGAGTGGTGGAATCGGTCGTATATCCGAATACGAGGTCCGTGCCGTCCGGGGAGAAGTCACCCCCCGAGAATCTGAGATCCGCGGTGGTCGACAGCAGATTGACGATTTCCTCCGTCTCAGTGTTGATCGTGTCGAGTCTCACGTAGGCAAACCCGTCGAATGCATCCATGGAGACGAGCACCCTTTCGTCAATGGGTGACCAGTCCCACACAGTGGCCTCCCAGCCCATCAGGGGCAGCGGGCGAGGCTCGCCAGCTCCTTCGTCTACCGACAGTCCTCCGTCAGCCCCGGTGTAGGCGAACGCGCCGCCGTCGCCTGACCAGACGGCGGCCGAGGCGCCGGACTCGACCAAGACCTCTTTGGCTCCCGTGGCTAGGTCGATCGCCACGATTGCTCCATCACTGTCCGAAGGGCCGTTGAGTTCCGTCGCCAAGACTGTTGCCCCGTTGGGTGACACATCCAGGGCCGTGAAGTAGCCGGCAGCTACGACGCGGCTGGAAGAGCCGTCCGGTGTGGTGCTATAGATGTCACCAGCCGACGCCCCATCCTCAGGGACCACATGGACGATGGGGCCGTTCTCGCCCGGAGGGCCGGCGTTCGCCGGCACTGCGATCACCCAGGCCACAAGGACGGCCAGCGGGAGCATCAGAGTTTGACGCGCGGGCGGTGCCATGATAATTCGCCTCTGGGTCTGCGGACTGCCCCGACCATAGTTGGGGGCCTTTGGGCAATTCGACTCGTTCCCCGAGGGAGATGCTGACAGCTCGCCGTGCCAAACTCGACGTTCGCCCTAGGCGAAAGATCAACCCCGAACGCGCCGACCAATCTATGGTCGATCGACTGAAATGCCTGTGTGGAACAGAGAACCAGATTCACAGAGGAGCCAGATGAGGCTCCATAACGCGGTTCGCGATGACTCGCGTCCGAACGGCTGGGATATCGCCCTATCAATCGGCGCAATGACATCCCTGGCGGTTGCTCAGCCTTTGTTGGATTTGCTCGGTCGGAATCCCGAGTTCTTTCTCGCCAGAGCTGCTCCCGCGCTGGACGTGATTTTGCTCGGACTTGGTTTGGGGATGATCGTCCCTGTTCTGGTGGCTGGCATCGTTCAAGCGGTATTTCGGCTGCATACGGAAACCGGACTCGCCATCCATGCCGTGCTCCTGGCGTTGCTTGGGGCGCTCGCAACATCGGCCATCTTGAATCACCTCTTTCCGTCGGAACCACCGGACTGGCTGACTGACGGTTTTGCTGTAGCCACGGGCATAGGAATGGCCTGGTCATACCATTCTTTCTTGCCCGTCCGTACTGCCCTGCGCTATGCCTCGATTGCACCGCTCCTGGTGACGGTCGCTTTTGTTTTCCTAGCGCCCAGTTCTCAACTTGTCTGGAGTACAGCGTCCAAGGCTGAGCCGTTCAGCGCCACGGTGGGAGACCCAGCCCCCATCGTGATGGTTGTGCTCGACGAACTTCCAGTCGCATCCATAATCGATGAAAAAGGGAACATCCTAAGTCGGCATTTTCCCGGCTTCGCCCGGCTTGCCGAGGACGGCACCTGGTTCCGCAACGCAGTTGGATTGCACCAACAGACCACGGTGGCGCTTCCGACCATTGTCACTGGTGTAAGAGCGCCACTTGAAGGGAAGGTGCCGAGCGCCGCCGACTACCCGTACACGGTCTTCAGCCTTCTTGATGGTGCCTATGAGGTCAATGCGGTCGAGTCCGTCACGGAGCTGTGCCCTGACACGGCCTGCGAGAGCCAAAGTCGAGAACTCGTGCCGGCCGGCGAGCGATGGCGACGGCTCGGATCTGATCTCGCCGTTGTATCGGGGCATTTGTTCTTGCCGGACGCCCTCACAGGGCATCTTCCACCGATCGATCAGAGCTGGGGAGACTTTGGGGCGGCGGAAATCGCAGAGGCCCGGGGATGGTCAATGCGGCGCCGCATTGGAGAGCTGATCGAGGCCGATCGGCGCTCGACCGTCAACCGGTTCTTGACGATGTTGGACAAGCCACTGGGTGACGGCGAGTTCTACTTCGCTCACCTCATGTTTCCCCATTGGCCATGGATGCATTTGCCCGATGGACGACCGTACGCCGAGGACGGCTCCATTCCCGGGTTCGGCCCGGATGGTTGGAGTTCTAACCCCTGGCTCGTCGAGCAGGCGTATCAGCGTCACCTGCTACAGGTTCAATATGTCGACAATGTTGTCGGCGAGATCGTCGAGCGCCTGGAGTTCCACGGCAGCTATGACGAAACGATGATCGTCGTGCTGGCGGACCACGGCGGAGCGATCCGGCCGAACATCCAAGAGCGGAGGTGGATCGTCCCAGAGACTGTAGGCGACGTGGCTGCGATTCCGATGTTCATCAAGAGACCGCATCATCGGCAGCCGGCTATCGACGATTATCGCGCCGAGACCATTGACGTGCTTCCTACCATCGCAGATGTTTTGAAGGTATCGATTCCATGGCAAGTTGACGGAGTGTCGTTATTCGCTGAAAAGCGCCCTCGACGAACGGAGAGCACTATGCTCGCCAAACAAGGGTCAGTCACCTATGGAACGAGCGGTACCGAGAAGCTCGACATCGCGCAATACCACCTCTCATACTTTGGCGATCGTGGGCCGTTCGAAATAGCGCCGAAAGGCTATGCGGGTTTGCTGGGGCAGGACGTAACCGGATCGAATATCAGTCAGCCTATGGGCCTCCAGGTGGCCCTAGATCACCCCGATCGGTACGCGGAGGTCGATCTAAATGCCGACTTCGTCCCAGCGCTGCTAACGGGGACCGTCGAGGGCGACATTGACGAAGATTACGTTCTCGCCATTGCGGTCAACGGTACCGTCGAGGCCGTGACACGGACGTGGGTGGACGACGGGCGCGCTCGGTTCCAGGCGATGATTCCCCCGACCTCCCTGATCGACGGCAGCAACACAGTTGAAGTGCTCATGGTTCTCGGGCCAGACGACGAACGTACGTTGGCTCGTCTGTCGCCAGCCAGCTGACAGGAGTGGTGTGGAGAGTCGTGCTCTTTCTGATGCTCCGACCGAGGTGGTGATTATGGGTAAGGCGGAGAAGTTCCTCGATCAGATTCAGGATCACCTCGATCCCGATGAGACTGTGCAGGCTTGGGTAGCAGGCCAGTATGAACGAAGATCATGGGCACCGACAGCGTCCGCACGGGAATCATGGTGGCCACAGAACGCAGAATCGTGTTCTATGCCAAGAAGCTGACAGGTTCGATATGGAGTCCTCGCGATATGACAAGATCTCATCGTTCGAGCAGGGGAAGAACATGATGGGACTCTCTCATCAGTTTCTTTGCCTCAGGCAATCGAGCGACTTAGAAATGGATAAGCAAGGGGGATGCCGCCAAGTTTACAGCGACGGTGCGCGAGCGAATGGGCGATGGCGCGAGTAGCGCATTAGGCGTATCTGCGTTTGACGATACCCCGGATCAGATCAGAAAGCTCGCTGAACTTCGCGAGGCAGGCATCCTGTCGCCGGACGAATTCCAGGCAAAGAAGAGCGACTTGCTCGACCGCATGTAGCTAGTTGGACCCCTGCTTCCTCGATGTCACGGTGGGATTTCGAAGTCTTTCATCTGACTCTGGACTTCCCCCTTGCTTCGTTTCAGGTGGCCGACCAGTTCGATTCCGAGCTGGGATCTCGGCCCTCGAAGTAGCGGTGATCTCCTCCATCCTCATTTGCGGCCTGCCCTACCGGAGTACCACTCTCAGTTGGGCGGGTTAGTAGAGCTCCGCTGTGAGGGCGCCGCAGACATCACAGCTGATCGAGCAACTCCAGCCACGTGCGAGCGCGGTGATCCAGCGTGTGGTTGGAAAGGACGACCTGGCGTCCGTCGGCAGCGATTCGGCGTCGCAGCGAAGGGTCGGCCAGCAGCACTCGAAGCTGACTTTCGAGCTCGCGTGCGTTGGAGTATGTGGGGATCAGATCGCCGAACATCTCCGGCAGCCCACTGACATCATCCGATAGGACAACGCCACCCGAGGCAAATACGTCGCAGATCCGGTTTGCCACGAAGCCATTGGTGCGCATCGAGCCGTGATGATCGGCCACCACGACCGCCGCTGATCGATAAGCGGCGGCCAGATCCTGGTTCGGTACATACTCGTTGCGAACGAATTTGGCTTCCGGGAACCGATCCCAGTTCTTTCCGTAGAGATGGAACGGCCTTCGATTACGCATCATCCAGCGCGGTGCTCGGCGGTGTGGCCAACGTGCGTTTCCTACATACAGGACGGAAGCTTCGTAGTCGATATTGCTCGGGCCGATTTTGAAGGTGTCTGTGTCGGTTGCCTGAGGTAGGAAATGGACCGGGCGGCCGAGTTCGGAGCTGAGCTGCTCTGCATGGTGTTGGCTTGCGGAAGCGATCAGGTCGTAGTCATCACACTCTCCGGATTCGAGTCGATCCGGGTGACTGATGATCCACAGGAGGTTCCATTGGCCACGAGCTACCGGTCGTCGGGTGAGGCCCCGTAGATGGATGACCACATCGCAGCTCGCTGCGCCGGTGCCCTGCCAATCGCTGGCGATCAGCTCGGTCGCCTCGTGACCCAACCTGCGGAACGCCCTCATCAGGCCACGAGCAAGATGCGTATCTCCCCAATATTGCGCCCGCTCCCAATCGGGAGCACATGTCGAGATCCCGACCCTCATCGCCGTCGGTTGGGGTGCCGCGAATTCCAGAAGTCGGGCGAACAGGCCGGGATGGGGCCCGTTCACCTCCTCGATGATCTCCGCGATACCCGGTCCCCAGACACTGTCGAGTCTCGCCCTGCCGACGCGGCTCGGTACGACGATCCTCTTGGCGGCATCGAGGCTTCCGCTGCGCGCCCACTCTTGCTCGAGATCGCTGACCACGGCGACGGACAGGTCGCGTCCCGCGAACCGCTGGACATCTCGAGGTGGCACCAGAGCAACGACGACATCAGACGATTGTGATTCACCCTGAGCTACATGCCAGCCAGCCTCGTTCGCTTGCCGCTGCAGGTGCTCTGCCAGGCGCCGGGTCGTCGCGTCGGAGCCTGAGTTGATTGAGACCGTTGGTGGTCGATCGCCCCGGAAAAACCACCGATGCGCCGGGCCGGCCACCTCCCTCCGAAGCTTGCGCATCAGAGCCGGTCCCCACAGCCCGTTGAACCATTGGTGGTTCTGGACCCGACGTTCCAGCCACGCTTCGTCCATGTATTCGTCCTGGGTGCCGAACTCATGATGGAAGAGGATGGCCCGTTCATCCACGACGATGTCCCCCAGATCTCCTAGCCGGAGACACAGGTCCCAATCTTCCGATCCATACCAATACTGCTCGTCGAATGGAGTCACGAGTAGATCCACCCGCCTTGCTAGTAGGCATGCAGCGGTGACGGCCGGTACCAGACGGCGGCCCGGAGTCTCGATCGAAAGGGGATCCCGTCCGGACCCTGTGTTGAAAGCACGGACGCCCCATTTGGAGTACTCGAAGGACGAGCCGTTGTGCTGGATTGTCAGGTCAGGATGAGCTGGCGAATGCACGCCTCGTGGGCGCTTTGGGTAGACCAGCATGGCGCCGACGGCGACGACGCCCTCTTCGAGTGATTGCACCATGAACCCGAGCCAGTCGGGATGAACGGGTTCGATGTCGTTGTTCGCCAGAAGAACAAATTCGCCCTCAGCAGCCCGGATGCCCTGATTGTTTGCCGCCGAAAAGCTGCGGTTTTCCTCATTTGCTATGAGCTGCTTCTTCCCGGTCCATTGGTCGAAAATGTCGAGCGATCCATCAGTGGAGCCGTTGTCGACCAGCACCACTTCGACGGTGCGATAGTGCGTGCGTCGATGCAATCCCTCGAGTAGCCGCCGAAGATGTTTCTCCCCGTCGCGGTTCGTCACAACGATGGAGACCAGTGGCCCCTCGGTTGGCGCCGAGTGTGGGCGCAGTCGTACCAGAGCCCTGGCTAGCTGCTTTTCTTCCATGACCGCACAGTTCGGAAGATGCCACGGGCCGGCCGGGACATCGTCAGGGCCAGCTTGACGCTGCGGCGGTTGCGCAGGCGATACAGAGCTCGCTCAGCCTCGTCTGCTCGCTTTCGCTCGGCTTCAAGCGCCACTGGGTCTTCGCTCTCAAAATGCCCGGCCGTGTTTGCGCCGATTCCGTCGAGATTCAGGCGATTCTCGATGGCTGAGAGCTTGTTGTCGATGGTGCGGATCCGCTCGATGTTGGCAATCAGGTCCGTTATGACGGGCGTCAACTCGCTATCTGTTAGGAGTCTCTTGCGGAAGAACATTCCCGATCGGCCCGGCGATAACCGATCCGTCGTGACATGATCCCATCCGCTTTGAGTCGCGATCTCCTGGACCGATGTGGGCCGGGGGATCTCTGCGGGCGCTGGCGTGACACTCAACAACGCCTCGCCTCGTGGGTCCGGCACATCGACGAAGAACTCGGCCAGGGGATGCGTATTTATGTACACCGATCGAAAGAGGAACTCGATTTCTGAGAAGGAGCGGCCAGCGAGGAAGCCGTGCGCGATCACGCCGTGGGGACGCTGACCCGTTTTCATAAGGGCTGCGCCGACGGCTAGCGGGCCGCTTGCCTCGACCTGATGCAGCCTCACACCAGGACGATTCGTTCCTCCCCGCCGGGCTCCCTCTAGGAGGACTTCTACGACGGTCGGCTCGGGATCGGTCGAGAAATGGGCCATCTCCCATAACTGATTGCGGTGCTGGGCGTAGCGAACGCCGAGGTGCGTTTCCAGTGGCCACTCCGGCTCCGAACTGAGCCTCAGCGACCGCAGATTGATGCTCGGGACTCTCTTTGGATTACGAGCCTTGTCGATGAGCAGGTCGTACGTCGGGCTGGAGTCATGCAGGGGCGACCGATTCCGCACCAGAGTCGGATCGAAGAATTCTCTCGCTGCTTCCTCATCCCACGGGAGTTCGAGGGCTGCTGCGAGGTCGCGGACCTGTCTGATGAGACTGTCGCCCTCACCGGGGAACTGGACTACCGGCAACGGCACCCGTTCAGCGATCTCGACGAGTCGGCGGAGGTACACATCGACAATTGCCTCCGCTCGATCCTGCCGGATGTGGTCTCGTTTCTCGATGGACCGCACCGTGTCGGCGACCGGCCGCACAACCGAAATGACTCGAACGCGATCGATTCCGAGATGGCTCCACGCCGGGAGGAGGAACATCGAGCGCGGATCCTTCATCGCCCATGGTTCGGGCAACTGTTTGTGGATATCCACCTGCTCCTCGAGGGCCGACAGGTTCAACAGACCTGGTCGGAAGGTCGATGGCGGGCAAGTCCAGTCGCGCTCCATTTGAGCGAGTTGATCTCGGTGGGCATCCACAACGCCAAGAGCCTCGAAATATCCCATGGGGTTGTCTTCGGTTGGCGGCATCAGTTCCCCCATCGAAACCCCACATGCCGTATGGAGAAGACCTGCGACGACGGAGGTGCCGGATCGATGGCAACCGAGAACGAATATCGGTTCGCTCATCGAATCGGTGGTTCCGTTGTTCGGAGCAGATCAACAGTTCCCGAAATGGACGCTATATCGATCGTCCTCAATGTATGCCGTAGGTCGGTCTCGAGGCGCTGGAGCCGTTGTTGACCGCGCTTGTTCTCTTGGATGAGTCGATCGATTTTTGCCGTCAGTTCCGCCACCTCATTACGCGCCCGACGGATCTCGCGATCAGCCGGCCCCGCCCACGGCAGGTCGGTGGCGAGGCGCATCCAGAGCCACAGCGCCGTATCGGTGTCAAGTGACTGGGCCGATTGGAGGGCCTCGTAGAGGCGGCGGCACATGATGCCGATCGGGGTATCGGGAAGATCGGTTCCGTGGTGGTGCGACATGGTCTGGTACACCGTTCCCGCAGCGGCGTCGACAGTCGTGTCACTGACCTCGAGATCGATGTGGCGGGCGACGCGCTCCAATTGTGGCACAGGTTCTGCCAGCAGCGACTCGTATTCGACCACGAGCGCATCGGGCCTATTGAGCACTGCCGCTGCGCTGTAACGGAACCACAGGTAGAGACCCTCGTCGGCGGAGAACTTGTTTCTTGCCGTGATGGAGGCGGCGACAGCCGCCGGGTGGCGGAGACACAACACGCTCGCGGGCACTCTTCCGACGTCCTCCCAGAGGGGCTGGACGAGGGACAGGCGCGGATCTTTCACGATCATCCGCTCGGGGATCTCGGAGGCGATCTGTTCGGCCCGGTCACGCAGTTCGGTGAGACGTTCGTCGTTCACCCAACCCGCCGGAAGTGGTGGTGGCGTCGACCAGGTACCGCCGAGGGCGGCGATCACATCCCTGTTGAGATCTACAACCGGGGCGTACTCGAAGAAGCCGCGCGGGTTGTCCGCGGCGGGTTGAAGCCAGGATGACTCCGGACCCAGATCGGCGCCGAGGTTGTGCAGGGCGCTGGCCAGTGCCGATGTGCCGCTCCGGTGCATTCCGATTATCGAAATCAATTTCGCACCCCCGACGGTTTCCACCTCGGGACTAGGCGGCGATCCTCTGCGGGAGCTGGCAGACCCAGCTGGAGTTCCGCTGGGACGCGGTGGCCGGCCGCGATCCCGAAGCGCGATTCCAGAACCCGCGGCCGAGAAGCCTTGCCCACCCATGCATCGAAAACCGACCCCACGTCGATGGCGACACACCCCGCCTCTTTGAGCCAGTCACAGTAGACCTTGCCCGGAATTCCGGCTCCAACAAGCACCAGTGTGCCCTCAGGGAACCTCAATTGGGACCGGATCGACCGATACCGGTCGGGAACATGCCTTCCCGACTCCTTTCCTTCTGCGAACTTGTCTGGAACGACCACAGCTGACGTCTTCACGTCGAACCGACGTGACACGAGATACTCGAGTTGTGGTCTGGACGTAACCAGCCCCACGTGCGACGCCCCCTCCAGAATGCTGTTGAGGGTGCCGGTCGCCAGCAGCTCCCAGTGAACCCAGGCACTGCAGAACTGCTGGTCAGCTCGCCATTCCATCCGACTCAGTACTCGATGGAGGAGCGCCAGTCGGCGGGCGCCGATCGTGCTCAGGTTTTCGATTTCGTCCTTCCGCAAAGGAAACGCAGAGATCACGATCTCTCTTAGCTCGCGTCCCGGCTTGTCGAGCAGATCCGCGGGAAGCGACACATTGACGATGTCGTCGCGAATGCCGACAAGATCTGCGCCCTCAATGGCGGCCTCCAGATCCCGTTTCACCTCGGCGATGGCACCCAAAGTGACACCTTCTGAACCCCAATGCCCATGCAGGTAGGCGAGATCCTGGAGCCACATGTCCTCACCGAGCGAGAGGACGATCGCCTCGCCGTCACCGAGTCGGATCAGGCTGAAGGGCTCTCCGGCTGAGACGGCGGCGCGAACCCTTTCGATCGTTTCCGGATAGTCGAGTAGAGCGAACTCGCAGGCTGAATGCACAGGCATGAGCTGCTCAGCGAGACGCGGGGATGAGCAACGGCGCTCTCTTGAGCGTTACAGCGCAGGACAGATGCCTGAAAGCCGGGGGATCGATCATCGTGTGACAGACTAGCCCCCGAGACCGCGCGGCCGCGACGGGATTCAGACCTTGTGGCGAGCCTCAGGAGACGCGACCCGGGCAGAAGGGGCAACCGACCTCAGACGGCATTGTGTTGGACGGGGCCGAAGACGAGGCGTGGACGAATCTAAGGTTCGGGTGGCCCCGCAGTAATCGCCGAGCAAGAGGCAGGCAAGCCGGGCGCTTTGAAACCAAACAGTGGGTAGGGATGACCATATCCGATCTGAGAGTTATTCAGCCGCAGGTATTTGCAGATAGCCGTGGGCATTTCTTCGAGTCGTACAACCAGCAGAAATTCGAATCCGAAGCCGGCACCGAGGTCCGTTTTGTTCAAGACAATCAATCCTTTTCTGTGAGGAGTGTTCTTCGCGGGTTGCACTACCAGTTGCCTCCCCATCCCCAAGGCAAGCTGGTTCGGTGTGTTCATGGCGCGGTTTGGGACGTAGCTGTAGATATACGGCGATCGTCGGCTACCTTCGGTCAGTGGTTTGGAATCGAATTGACTGAGGGGAACCGGACGCAGCTTTGGATCCCCTCGGGGTTCGCTCACGGGTTTGTCGCCTTGTCAGATGGCGCTGTCCTTCTCTACAAGACGACCGACTACTACGCACCGGACTGCGATCGGTCGATCCGATGGGACGACCCCGACATCGGAATCGAATGGCCTATTGAAGGAGCCCCGCTCTTATCTTCGAAGGACGAGCTCGCGCCGTCCCTGGCCGAGGCGGAGGTGTTCGATTGAGCACTGGATCCGTTATGGCGCTGGTGCCGGCGCGTGGAGGAAGTCGAGGAATCATCGGTAAGAACCTCGCTCGCATCGGGCAGGCGCCGCTGATCTCACGCACTATCGCGACGTTGTCCCAGGTCTCCAGAATCCGTCGCATCG
>DATABS010000059.1:0-79485 GCA_036259475.1 Acidimicrobiia bacterium
CCCTCGAGCAGCTGGACCGGGCGCACGAGGCGGTCTCGGTGAGGAGCCCCCGGCTGGAGGGGCTTTCCCCGCAGGAGCAGATGCTGCGCACGTTCGACGAGGTCGCCACCACATTCCTCGCCCTGACCCGGGAACGGCCCCTGTTGCTGGCGCTCGACGATCTGCAATGGGCCGATGACGACAGCATCCAGCTGATCAGATACCTGGTCAGGACGATGGGATCGGCCCCGGTGTGCCTCCTGGTGAGCCTCCGCCCCTACTCGGATTCGGCCAGCGGAGGCGCCTCGAAGCTCATCGCCGACCTCGACCGGATGCGGGTCACTCAGGTGCTCCGCCTGCAGCGCCTCACGCCACGGCAGAGCGGGGAACTGCTCGAGAACATGCTCGGCAGCCCGGTGGACGAGTCGACCCTCGACAGCCTCCACTCCCGCTCCGAGGGCGTCCCGTTCTTCCTCGAGGAGTTGGCCAGGGCATACCGGGAGGCGGAGGCGCTCCAACTCATCGACGGCACCTGGACCATGACCAAGCTCAGCGGTCCCGCCGTGCCCTCTTCGATCCAGACGCTGGTCGAGCGTCGGCTCAGCCAGTTGGCCCCCGAGTGTCGGTCGCGGCTGGCCGACGCCGGCGTCCTCGGTCGCCGCTTCCGATTGTCCGACCTCGCTCGGGTCCTCTCACGCGTCGACGACGATACGAGTTTGTCGGAATGGCAGGTGGAAGGGGACCTCGCCAACGCCGTCGACCTGGGCCTCATCGTGGCGGACCGGCCCGGCTCGGGCTACGACTTCTCGTTCTCGCACGACCAGATCCGGGCGTCGCTGCTCTCCTCGTTGCCCCGGCCGCGGAAACGAGCGATCCACGGGGCGATCGCCGAATACCTGGCGGCCGACGGTGGGCCCGAGAGCCTTTCGATGCTGGCGCATCACGCCCTCGAGGCCGGCGATCCAGAGCTGGCGGTGAGCAGCGGGGTGCGGGCGGCTCGGACCGCCATAGAGATGTCGGCGCCCGAGGAGGCGGTCCGCCTGATCGACGCCACCCTCCCCGCCGCCTCCGAGGCGGGCAACCGGATTTCGATGCTGCGGATCAAAGACGACGCCCTCGCCGTCCTCGACCGGGGAGTGGAGCGCATGGCCAACCTGGCCGAGATGACAGCTCTGATCGGTGCGGTCGACTCGCCGACGCTCGATGCCGAGGTCAAGCTGAGACGGGCATCGGCGGCCCGAGCGAACGAGGACTTCGAGCTGGCCAGGGAACTGGCCGGGGGTGTCCGGGCCGTCGCCGAGGCCTCCGGCGATCGAGAGCTGGAGCTCGCCGCCTGCCTCGAGTTGGGCCAGGCGATAACGAGAGCGCCCATCGGCGAGGCCTACTGGCCCCCGATCGAGGTCGACCTCGACCTGGCCGAAGAGCCGTTTCAGCGGGCGCTGGCCATCGCCCGTGAGATCGGGGCGCGCCCGGCTGAGGCCGACGCCCTCCGAGAGCTGGCCGTGATCGAGGCGGGCCGGGGCAAGCTTTCCGCCCGCGGCCTCCACGATGCCGGCATCTCGAAGCTCGAGATTCTGATGCAGGGACCGGAGTTGTTCGCCGCCGCCAAGGACCGAGCGGAGGAGGCCTTTCGGATCTATGAGGAGATCGGGGACAAGCAGGGCGCCATGTCGGCTCTCATCTCGATGGCCTACGCCCACGTCACCGACCCGACCGCCCAAGGGATGGCGGGCCGCATCGAGCACATCCGGGCGCTCCATCACAGTCAGCGAGGCGAGGTCACCGAGAGCCAGTCGGCACTTGATGACGCCCAGATGCTCTACAGCATCCACACCTACGCCCGCCTCAACGTGCAGCCCGGACTGGCCCTGGAGCGAGGCCGCGAGGCGTTCGACGCGGCCCGGGCGATCGGGGATCGGTGGCTCGAGGCTCTCGCCGCCGGCGGGATGGCGATGACTCATCTGATGGTCGGCGACATCGGCCAGAGCGGGGCATGGCTCGACCGAGCGGCCGGCGCAGCCATGGCGGTGGCATCGACGTCGATCGCCCGCCGCCTGGAGATGTGGCGGGGGGCCCACGCCGCCGCTCGCTCCGATGTCGAGGCAGTGAGCCGACACTACCGACGAGCGGCCGAGCTGGCCGGCCCGGTGGCGATCGGCGAACGGTGTGAAGCCTTGGCGAACCTCGCTTTCGAGTACGCCCGGATCGCCACACTCGAAGGCGACACCTCGCTGCTCGACAAGGCGAAGGGTGCCGCCGGGGAAACGCTCGACCTCGGCCGCCAGATCAGAACGCGGATCCCGGCGACGGCCGTGGCGCACGCTGCCCTGGCCCTCGTCGCCGACATCGAAGGTGACACGGCGACGGCTGCCGAGGAAGCGAGGGAGGCGCTCGACATCGAAGGCGAGACCCACGTCCTGTATTTCGTCCCGATCCTGTGGGCGGCGGCCCGGGCGCTGATCGCCAGAGGCGAGCCGGAGGCGGCCAGTCTCAGCGCCGAGATCATCGGAGGGCTGTCCTATCTGAGCATGACGATGGGCAACGCCGGACTGATGGAGAAGTGGTTCGCCAACCGTGTGCACCGGGAGGTGGCCGAGATCGTGGGCTTCGACCCGGCGGCATCGCCGGCCACCGACGGCGTCGAAAATGCGGCCCTCACCGACGGGGACCTGGAGTTGCTGCGTGACCTGGCTTCGGGCTCGCTCACCTCGGTGAGCGGTGAGGATCCCGGGCGGGTCGGGGACCTCTTGGCCAAGCTGGGGGTCAGCTCCGAGAACGAGGCGATCCAGTACGCGATCAAGGCTGGTCTCACATGGCAGTGAGGGTGATCATCGACCGGCGGCGTTGCATCGGCGCCGGCACCTGCATCGCCCTGGCTCCGTCGGCCTTCCAGTGGCGTAAGGGCGACTTCCTCAAACCCGAGCTGGTCGACGCGTCCACCGTTGGTGAGGACACGTTGCGCGAGGTCGCCGCCGCCTGCCCCACCCGGGCGATCGTCCTCGAGGAAGTGATCGAGCCGGTTCCGGGCTGACCGATGACAGGCCCTGTCCACGCTTTCCCATGACGTGCCGACGAAGGGCGACGGTCGGTTGCTCGGCTAGAGGACGCGTTTTGTCGAGTAGCATTACGACTTAATTCCGACCTCGAGACGCGGTCCACCCGTGCGATTGGTCGTTAACGTCCACTCTCCGATCCATTAGATTCAAAGATGTGAGGAGCCGCATGCTGCATATCGACAATGAAACGGTTTCGGCGGTTCTACACATGGAAGACGCTGTCGCCGCGTTACGCAACGCTTATCTGGAGTATGCCCGAGGACGAGCGGCCCTCGTTCCACGCGCCGACCTGTGGGCACCGACGGATCGCACCGATGGGTACTACTGCCTCGGGACAATGGCCGGCACGTCCGCCGAGCTCGCCGTGACCGCGCTACGCATCAAGTCGGACGTCACCTACTGGCCTGGCGGACGAACTCAGGAAAAGTTCGCCAAGGAGCCGGGCCTCTACTGCGGCTTCATATTGCTCTTCGACAACGCCACCGGGTCTCCGTTGGCCATCATCAATGACGGGATCCTCCAACACACTCGTGTGGGCGCCGCTGCCGGAGTCGCACTCGATTACACATCCGCCGAGGACGCCAAGCGATTGGGCCTCATCGGCTCTGGTGGCATGGCAGAGACCATGCTGGCCGCCGCCCTGGTCGTTCGGGGGTTTCAAAGAATCGACGTCTTCAGTTTGACGGCATCGCACAGGGACCGTTTCGTTACCTCGATGCAGTCTCGGTATCCAGATGTCGAATTTCGTGCGGTGTCTGACGTGGAATCGGCGGTACGCGGCGCAGATGTGGTGATCTCGGCGACGGACTCGATGGTGCCGACGCTCGATCCGTCTGCCACCAAGGACGATGTCACCGTCGTCACCGTGTCGCGAAGGGAAATCGGTGCCGACGACCTCGACGCCTTTGCTCGGGTACTGCAGCTCGGACGGCATACCTTCCCACCGCACGAGGGGTTGCCGGAAATGGAATATCCCCAGAGTGGGATGGCCGGATTTGTCGCCGGCACATCCGAACAGCGGGCAAGACTCCCTTGGAAGCAGCATGCCGACATGGTCGACCGGCCGACGCTCATAGAACTCATTGGATCCGGTGAGTCGTTGGCGAAAGGCGAGGGCCGAACCTTGGTGATCAACACCGGTACGCAGGGTGTGCAATTTGCGGCTATTTCGGCCCTCGTATTTGCAAAGGCAAAGGAGAAGGGCCTGGGAACGGCTATCCCTGAGGAGATGTTCCTCCAAAATATTCGCGATTGAAGCGAGCGAAATAGCCGCGGCGTGACGGATGATAATCCGTCGTATTTCCTAGCTCAAAGGCAGTCGACCCGGCTCTCGACTGCTGTGCGGGACCGTCCCATCACTTGGCGGTGTGGACGTCGACCACCGCCACTGCGCCGCCGTGAACCTGTTCGACCGCCTGCTTGAGAACATCGGTCAGCTCTCCTGGGTCCTCGACAGGTCCATGTCCCCACGCCCCCTGGCTACGGGCGAGGGCGGCGAAGTCGATTGCGGGATCGTCGATAGAGACACCGATCGGCGCGTTCTCGACCGGACGGCCGCGCGTCCTGGCCACCTGCGCCTGGTGTTCCTCGTCATTGAGGTACGTCCGGTTGTTGTTGACCACCACCAGCATCGGTATGCGGTGATGCACGGCAGTCCAGATCGCCCCCGGGGCGTACATGAAGTCGCCGTCTCCGATGATTCCCACGGCGAACTCGCCCCTATCCCGAGCCGCCAGGCCGCCACCGATCAGGGCACCAGGCCCGTACCCCATGCCGCCGCCGCCGCTGTGACCGAGATATCTGCCGGCCCTGTCGAACTGCCAGATGCCCTCGGTCCAACTGCGGGTATTGCGCAGGAGGAGAAGCCAAGGTAGTTGCTTGACGGCCTCGTAGACCTCGCTGACCAGGCGGTGGATAAAGACGGGGTGGTTGTCCCACCGGTCCGACAGGGTCTTGGACCGCTCGGATTGGAGGGACTCCTGGCGCGCTCGCAACTCCTCGAGACGCTTTTCTTTGCCAGCATTCCCGTGGCCTTCGCGGATATTCTCGATCTTGGCGAGGAGAGCCTCGAGTCCGAGGATCGGATCGGATACGAGGCTCGTGACCTGCGGCGCACCTACATGGTCGGCGTTGGCCCATGAGCGCAGGGCCAGGGATCGGGTCGAGACGTCCAAAACGGGGGGCGGGTTCGTAGTGCGGGCCAGGAGATAGCGGATGTCGTGCACGTCCACAGCAAGGATGATGTCGGCCTGGTCGAGCACCCAGTCGTCGCCGCTGAAGGAGAGCGGATGGTTCGTCGGGATCGCGCTCAGATTGCGCTCGTCTCGTCCCGGCGCTCCTAGGGCTTCCATGAGGGCGGTCAGAAGCGGGGTGCTGCGTTCATCCAGACCGACGTCGCCTGCCACGATCACCGGAAAAGTTGCTTCCAACAGCAAACGGGCGGCGGCTTCGATCTCCGGGTCGGCGGCCACGAAGGGAGGGTTGTGGCGCGGGGGTCGTACAGATACGTCGGCGCCGGAATACTTCGCCTCCATCACCGATGTGTCCATCGTCACGTAGGTAGGTCCATGGGGAGCCGAGCCGGCGATGTTGTAGGCGCGAGCAATGGCATCGAGAGTCGCGGTCGCCGTGATGGGGTCGTCGTCCCACTTGACGAACGGTCGCACCAGGGCGGATTGGGTGTTGGCGGAGTGGAACCAGTCGACCGGTCGTCGCTCACCTGCATCGGCGGGTCCGCCTCCTCCCAGAACGACCATGGGTGTGCGATCGCACCAGGCGTCGTACACGGCCATCGAAGCGTGCATGAGCCCGACCAGATCGTGCACGACCGCGAAGCCAACCTCACCGACCGCCTTGGCGTAGGCGTGGGCGGCCGCAACGGCGATCTCCTCGTGGGTGCAAAGAATGATCTCCGGGCCATCCTCCCGGTTCACCACGGAATCGTGGAGCCCGCGGAAGCTTGCGCCTGGGTTGAGTGGCAGATACTTGACACCCAGTTCCTGGAGTAGGTCCACGACCGCATCCGACACGTATCTGCTCACCACGTCTCCTCTACTCCGAGATCCGGATCCATTATGCAATTATGTCCCGCGAACTTATGCGGGCCAACTCTCCACCACCATGCCGTCGATCGCCCCGGCCCAGGTCAACCCAAGTCGGGGATTCGGCCGAAAGCCGCCGTTCTTGTCGTGCCCGGCGACCGATGTCTTGGAGCGGAGCATGATCTCTTCCCCCATCGAACTCGTGACCGGTCACGGTCACTACGTTGACGACCAAATTCCACCCGGCACCCTCCATACCGCGTTCGTCCGCAGCGACATCGCACATGGTCGGCTTCTCGGTATCGACTTGGTCGGGGCCCAATCCTCCCCGGGAGTGGCTGCCGTCCACACCGCCGAGTCCCTGGCCGCGCCCGACATCCCCGCCCAGCTCCGCCCCACGGGGCCGCCCGCCGAGGGCATGGACCGGCCGGTGCTCGCTCGAGACCGGGTTCGCCATGTGGGGGAAGCTTTCGCGATGGTGCTCGCCGATCGTCCCGATCAGGCGCTCGACGCCGCCGAGCTGGTGTGGCCCGATTTCGAGGATCTGCCCGTAGTTGTTGATCCGCTTTCGGCGCTCGAGGATCGGACTGTGCTGTTTCCTCAGGCGGGTACGAACGTGGTCGTGCGGAAGACGCTCGGCTCGGACGGGTCCGAACCAGACGGACCAGTGGTGGTCGAGACCACCATCCGGCACCCACGGCTCGCGGCACTCCCCATCGAACCGCTGGCGATCTTGGCGGTTCCTGACGGTGACCGGGTCACGGTGTGGTGCGGGACGCAGTCTCCGCACCGTCTGGTCGCCTACCTGGAACGAATTCTTTCGCTCAAGGGTCGTATCCGGGTGAGGGTGCCCGATGTGGGCGGCGGATTCGGACTGAAGGGACAGCTCTATCCAGAGTACGTCGCGGTGGTCGCCGCTGCGCTCCGACATCAGCGTCCTGTCGTATGGCGGGAGCGCCGCCGGGAGCACTTTTCGCGCGGTAACCATGGCCGAGGGTTGCTGCATCGAGTGCGGCTGATCGGAGACACCACCGGACAGCTGCTCGGGCTGAACATCGAGGTATTCGGCGACCTCGGGGCATATCCCCAATCGGGGTCGGTTGTCCCCGAGACCGCCGCGAAGCTCGGAGCCGGCCCCTACCTCACCGACTTCCTTCGGGTCACCCTCACGTCGGTCGTCACCAATACCGCTCCAACCGGACCCTACCGAGGAGCGGGTCGCCCGGAAGCTGCGACGGCTCTCGAGCGGACGATGGACATCTATGCCCGCCGGATCGGACACGACCCGATCGAGGTTCGACGTCGCAATCTCATCCCAGCTAGCGCCATGCCCTACACCACAGCTACAGGTGCTGTGTACGACGGAGGCGACTACCGCGGTGCGCTCGATCGAGCCGCCGACATGATCGACGTCCCCGCCTTCCGGGCTGCTCAGAGCGAGCGGCGTCAAGCCGTCGGCGCCAATCCCCTCGGGCTTGGAGTGGGGGTGTTCGTCGAGCCTGCCGGTGGTCCCGTGACATCCGGTGAGTACGGCAAGGTGGAGATCGAACGAGATGGGACGATCTGCATACGCACGGGGTCGACCTCGACAGGACAGCCCCATTCAGCTGCCTGGAAACGGGTCGTGGCGGAAGTCTTCGACGCCGACCCGACGTCTATTCGACTCATGTCGGGCGACACCGCAGAGGTGGCATCAGGAGTCGGAAGCTTCGGCAGCCGCTCGACCCAACTCGGCGCAGTCGCTCTCTTGCGGACAGCCAGAGTTGTCCTGGAACAGGCCAAGCAACTGGCCGCGTCGTTGCTCGAAGCCTCCGCCGACGACATCCGGGTCGAGTCTTCGGGATTCGTAGTCGCCGGTGTCCCCGGCAGCCGTGTGGAGCTGAAGGCAGTTGCCGAAAAGGCGGCGGAGACGGAGGTGGAGCTATCGGCCGACGAGATGTACGTACCCGGTGCACAGACCTTCCCTTATGGGACGCACGCCGCGGTGGTGGAGGTCGTCCCAGAAACCGGTGAGGTGCGTGTCCTCCAGGTGGTGGCTGTCGATGACTGCGGTACCATCTTGGACCATGCCGCGGTCGTCGGACAGCTCTACGGTGGTCTGGCTCAAGGGCTCGGGCAGGCTCTGTACGAAGAAGTCCGCTACCGCGAAGACGGCCAACTTCTGACAGGCTCTTTGATGGACTATCAGCCGCCGCGGGCATCCGACATGCCCCCCATCCTTCTGGGCGAACTCGCCACTCCTGCTTCGAACGAACTCGGCGTCAAAGGCGTAGGCGAGTCCGGAGTGGTTGGTCTTCCTGTCGCCATCCTCAATGCAGTGGCGGACGCCCTGGCTCCCGCTGAGACGGATCATCTGGTGCTTCCGCTGCGACCAGAACAAATCTGGAGCGGGCTTCGCTCGCTAGAGGAGAGGAGGGTCTCGTCACGGCCTTCCTGACTATCGCCACGTCGACGGCCTTCCTAGCTTCAGGGAAGATCTCATGTCCCGACCGCCCCTGCTGAACGCCGAAAAGCGTTCCCCGAGTGCGGCCGGATTATCATCATCTACTTGTTCCGCGCCGAAAGCTGGCTAATGCATGACCTAGCTCCTGATTACACGATGACTCACCTCGCGAGGAAGCGGGAAGGCGCCAGCAGATGATCGAAGGCCTGGGAACGGAAACGGGAAGCACCTTCAATGAAATCGCGGCGAGGGCGAAGTCGCAATATCGCACGGTCGAGGAGATGGCCGCGTCTGTGATCAGGGAGGCGATCGTGTCCGGCGCGATCCCGCCGGGGACCAAATTGCACCAGTCCAACCTGGCTGAGGCACTGGAGGTATCCCGGATTCCCGTCCGACAAGCGATCAGGCGCCTGGAGGCAGAAGGTCTGGTGGCGATCTTCCCGCACAGGGGTGCTGTCGTACGGTCCATCGAACCGGAGGAGCTTCGCGAGATATACGAGTTGCGAGTGATGCTCGAGACGTTCGTACTTCGGGAGGCGATGAAGAACATCACACCCGAGGAGGTGGATGAGCTCGATGAGATGGCGGCGCAGCTCGATACTGAGCCGGAGGGAGGTCATTGGGTGGACACGAGGCGCGACTTCTATCGCCGTCTCTATCAGCCCGCGGAACGCCCCCGGACGCTAGCCATGATCGAATCCCTCCGGGCCGACGTGGGCCGCTATTGGCTGAGCCTCCGGGTTGTCGACCGCAAGGGCACTGCTCACCGAAAACTCGTCGAGGCGATACGCGCTCAGGATGCCGAGGCCGCCGAACGCTGGCTCGCCGACCACCTCGAGCACGTGTCCGACGAACTCTCCCGCCTTGCCGAGGCCGAGACAGAATCGGTCTCCGAGGCCCGGTAGCGCAAGTATCTTGCGGGCGGAATCCCGCGGCACCGACAGCACCGAGGAGATGCAGTGATTGACGATCGCGGCGCGCAGGCTGCCCGCGCCCGTCAGTATCTGTTGCTGGCCGTGGGGACAGCGGTCACGCTCTCTTTCGGCCTCCATGCCGTGGCGCCCGCCCTGCCTCTCATCCAGTTGGAGTTCGCCCTCAGTGATTTCCAGGTCGGCCTGGTAACCAGCGCCTATGTCCTGCCCGGAGTCGCATTCGCCGTGCCTCTCGGCATCGCCGCTGATCTCTTCGGCCGTCGCCGGGTCTTCGCTCTGTCGGGAATTCTGTACGGCGCGATGGGAGTCGCTCAAGGTCTGGCGCCCACCTTCGGGTGGCTCCTCGTCTGGCGCCTCGGCCAGGGCGTGGCTTTCGCCGCCCTCATGCCGCTCACTATCACCGTCATCGGTGACGCCTTCAGCGGGCTGGGTCAGGTTCGGGCGCAAGCCCGGCGACAGATCAGCATGGCGATGGCGACACTCGTGGTCCCGGTGGTGGGCGCACAGCTCGCCGTGCTCACGTGGTCGTTGCCCTTCATCGCCCAGAGCGTGACGGTGTTGCCGGGGCTCCTTGCGCTCGTCGTGCTGGACAAGAACACCTCCACCAGCGCCGCCCGCAAAGGCTATCTCCGGCTGGCCCTCCGCTCGATTCGCCAACCCGGTTTTCCTAGTGTTCTCGCCGTCGGGTTCGTACGTTTTGTCGCCCGGTTCAGCATCCTCGCGTACTTGCCGCTGCACCTTGCCCGGGAGCTAGAAGCGTCTCTGACGGAGGTGGGCGTCGTCATGGGCATCGCCACCGGCCTTGGGTTTGCCAGTGCCATGGCCGCCGCCAGGCTGTCGACCCGTTGGCGACCCTCCTGGGTAACGGTCGGCGCGTTGGTCGTTTGCGGCTTGGGCCTCGTCGGGTTCGCCCTTTCTCCTACCCTGGCCTGGGCCATTCCTGTGGCGACGGTCTTTGCCCTTGGAGATGGTCTGATCGCCGTCCTCCAGTCTTCTTACGCCGCCCGGGGGACCGCTGAGGGCGTGCGGGCGGGAGTCGTGGCGGTCAACGGGACGGCGCGCAACGCGGGGAAATTCGTGGGTCCCCTCTTCATCGGGGCGATCGCCGCCCTGATCGGCATACCCGGGGCGCTGGCGCTGGCCGGCGTCGTAGTGGCGGGAGCGGCGCTGCTCGTACACCCCGGGCTTGCCCTCTTCGACGATGTCCTGCAAGACACAGAAGCGGCAGTGGAGCGATGACCTCCTGGCGGTGTACCGTCCGGGTGCCGTTCGGTACGACACGCCCCAGGCCGTGTCCCAATGCTCGAGGAGGGCCGGATGACGATTCTCGTTTCAGATAAACAGATCCGAAGTCAGTACTCGATGAGCCGATGCATAGAGGCGGTGGAGGAGGCGTTCGGAGCTGCCGGTAGGGACTCCTTCGAAGTCAGCGAGCGCAAGGTCGTGGCAGTGGAGGGAGGAGCGCGGCTTCTGAGCCTCACCGCCGCCTCGGCGGAACTCGAGTCGCTAGTCGCCCACGTCTATTCGGGAGCGCCGGCCGGTCACGACAAACAGCGGTCGCCGGTCAACCGGCGCCAGAAGCTCTACCTGGTTTTCGACTCCGCCACCGGCGCGTGCGAGGCGATCATCGGTGGTGAATACCTGTCTTGGCTGAAGACGGGCGCTATGGGCGCGGTGGCAATCAAGCATCTTTCCTCGCCGACCGCGGAGGATCTGGCGGTCCTCGGCTCCGGACGCCAGGCCAGGGCGGCGCTCGCCGGGGCATTGGAGGTGCGCCCCTTCAGTCGTGTGCGGATATGGAGCCGGACTCGGGCGCATGCGGCGAAGATGGCGGAAGAGTTCCCACAAGTCCCAGCAATCGAGATCTCCGCTTCAGCTCAGGAGGCAGTCAGGGGAGCCGATGTCATCGTCACCGCAACTACCTCCACCACTCCCATCCTCCTCGGCGACTGGCTGTCGCCCGGATGCCATGTGAACGCGATCGGGGCGCATTATCCGGATCATCGGGAACTGGACGGGGAGGCGGTGCGCCGGTCGACTGTCGTAGTGGACACTCACGTAGCCGCCCGGGCGGAGAAGGGGGAACTCCTTCTCGCCGTGAAGGAAGGTCTGTTTACTTTCGACGAGGTGGCGGGCGAACTCGGAGAGATCGTGGCTGGCAAGAGCGGATGGAGCCGGTCGGAGGAAGAGAGCACCCTCTTCGCCTCGTGCGGTTCGGCGATCGAGTCGCTCGGAGCGGCGTGGGGCGTACTGGCCGGCATGCAGGAAGAGGATCGCTTCGAGTTCTAGGTGCCGTCACGCGGCTGTGCCCACAAGCCTCCCGGTCGGATCCATTATACTTGGCCGTCCATCCCAACTAGTAAGCAACGGAGTGAAACATGACAGAACGTAAGATCATCAAAGAGTACGACGTTCACTCCTACACCCAATACATGTGGGACAAATTCAGCGCCTACGACCGATGGGTGAAGGACCAGGGGATCCCCGTGCTGAGCGGCTCGTTCGTCGACGACGCCCGCGAGGTCGAGTTGGGCGACTGGCAGAACCGCGGAGCCCGGGGAGCGCTCCTCAGCTTCTCGGATCAGAGGGTCGCCGACGGATATGTCCTCGAGCTGGAACCGGCGGGAGGGACCAAGCCCCACCGGCAGCTTTACGAAGAGATCATCGTCATTCTCGAAGGCCAAGGTTCGACCGAGGTGTGGTACGACGAGACTCAGAAACGGTCCTTCGAGTGGCAGCGCGGGTCCGTGTTCAGCGTGCCGATCAACGCCACTCATCGCCACCTCAACGGCAGCGGCACCAAACGGGTGCGGTATGTGGCTCTCACCAGCGCTCCACCGATCATCGAGTTCTTCCGCGATCCCGAGTTCATCTTCAACAACGACCACGTCTTCCCGGAGCGTTTCGACCCCCGCAACCCCGAGTTCTTCGACAAGGAGCCGGAGTACCTGACCGAGTACTACGGAGGCATTCTCGACACCAACTTCATCTCGGACATCCGCAAGGTGAGGCTGGTGCCTCGTGAGGCCCGCGGGAAGGGCAACAAGAACATGTACATCCACATCGCCGGCGCAACGATGTTCGCCCATGTCTCATGCTTTCCGGTGGGAACTTACAAGAAGGCCCACCGTCACGGTCCCGGGGCCCACATCGTGATGCTCGACTCAACCGGCTACACCATGATGTGGAAGGACGGTGAGGAGCCCACTCGCTACGACTGGGCCGAGGGGAGCGTCATCTCGCCTCCGGCGGGTGTGTGGCACCAGCACTACAACACCGGCACCGAGCCGTGCAAGTTCGTGGCCCTCCACGCCTCATTCGCCCTGGCCAGCGGTGGCACCGGGGGCGGAGTGGAGCAACTGGAGGCGGACGCCAAGGATCAAGAGTTGCGTGACCTCTACATCGCCGAATGTGAGAAGAACGGCGTAGAGGTTGCGGTGTGAGCGGGGCGGCGGATCAGTCGCTGAGCGAAGAGGACGCCTACCTCGACCCCGACACGATCGTGCTCAGGTCGGCGGGGATCGATATCGGATCGGCAACCACCCACCTCGTGACTTCCCGGATCACGATGAAACGGTTGGGCCGCTCCCATTCCAGTCGGTATGTCATCGTCGACCGCCAGCTGGAATACATGTCGCCGATCGTCTTCACGCCATACATCGACGGAGACCTGATCGACGCCACGCGCCTCGTTGACCAGCTGTCGGAGTGGATCGAAGGAGAGGAGTACGGGGAGGATTCGATCGACACCGGCGTGGTGATGCTCACGGGCGAGGCCATGCGACGCCGCAACGCCCGCCAGATAACCGAGGAGGTCTCTCGCCTAGCGGGTGACTTTGTCTGCGCCGCCGCCGGCGATCTCTTCGAGGTCGAAATGGCGGCTCATGGCTCGGGAGCGGTCGCCCTCTCCCGCACAAACGGACCGATTCTCAACATCGACATCGGGGGAGGCACCACAAAGGTCAGCGTCTGTCGGGATGGCGAAATCGTGGAGCGAGGCGTCCTCCACATGGGAGCCCGGGCATTGGTCGTCGACGCAGACGACCGCATCACCCGCATCGAAATGCCCGGAGCGCTCGCTTCGACAGCCTTGGGGCTCGATGTAGGTCTCGGCGACACCCTCGGCGAAGCTGCTCGAGAGAAGGTGGCCTGGTGGCTGACCGACCGACTGGACGAGTACCTACGACCGGGGCCTACGAGCGCTGAGACTGAGGAGATGGTGATCGTCTCGCGACCGTCGCTCCCAGACGACATCTCGGCTGTCGTATTCTCCTCCGGTGTGGGGGAGTACATCTACGGTAGGGAAAAGAGGAACTTCGGCGACCTGGCTCCCTGGATCGCCGACGCGGTGAGGGCGAAACGAGACGGCGGAACCTGGCAGTGGCATTGGCACGTGCCCGAAGCGTCCCCCATTCGCGCCACCGTGACGGGGATCGCCCAACAGACTGTCGAGATGAGCGGCGACACCATCTATGTGGGTCGTCCCGAGGCACTGCCGATGCGTAATCGCGAGGTCCGAACGTTGGACATCGCCAGTCTCGCAAAGGCGGAGGAAATCGTAGAAGCGATGAAGCAAGTGGTGGCGCTCGACTCTCTCAGCAGCGCCGAAGGGGGCGTCGTGTGGGACGTGCGATGTGGGGGTGATCGTCACTACGCATATCTGGCGGAACTCGCCCGGGGCCTGGGTGAGGGCGGTTCCGTGCTGGGGGAGGGGCCCGTGGGCCTCATCCTCGATCAGGACATCGCCATGCTCGTGGGGAGGCTGATCGCCGAGGAGCTAGAGGTGGCCTCTGACGTTGTGGTGCTGGACGGGATCTCTTTGAAGGACATTCATTTCGTTGACTTCGGGCGCTTTCGTCCCGAGACGAACACGGTCCCTGTCGTTCTCAAGTCATTGGTTTTCAACGACCGGGAGAACGACCCGGTGGCTCTCACCGAGGAAGTTTGAGCATCGGTTCAGCCGGTCCGGGGTAACCCTCGCGTTGCCATTTCCCCAGGTCAGAAGGATTTCCAAAGCCGATCCGAATTGGTTGGATTCCGTCTCGAAGATTCCTGCAAGGCGCGGATCCACAAGGTAGGATACTGGATCCCTAACGGGCGACCGGAGGAAAGGATCGGAAGAATGAGGCTGATGAGATTCGCCATGCTGTTGGCTGTATTGGGGCTGATCTTGGCCGCCTGCGGCACGACTGAGACGGAGGGCGGCGAAGGTTCCGAGGACACGGCTGCCCCGGAGGGCGAAGGAGCATTCTACGAGGGCAAGGTCATCAGATTTGTCACGAGCTCAGGCCCTGGAGGAGGTACCGACGTCAAGATCCGGACACTCGCCAGCCAGCTACCCAGGTTCATCGAAGGTAACCCGGCCACACAGGTGAGCAACATCGAACCCCACGTCGCCGGGATGAACTATGTCTGGAACGCCGAACCCGACGGGCTCACAGTAGGTCTGACAGCCGCTCCCACGCTTGAGTTCGAGTTCTTCGAAGAGGCCGAATGGGATAGCTCGGAATGGTCCTACATCGGTGCCATGACTTCCGCCTGTGACAACATGCTGCTGGTTCGAGGCGACGCCGGCTACGAGACCATCGAGGACGCGATTGGCGGCGATGAGCCGCTGATAACGATGACCCAGGCCCCTACCCCGGCGGATGTGGAACCCATCGCGCTGAGTTTGATGCTTGTAGCCGACTACCTCGACTTGCCTCTCGAGGTGCGACGCGTCGCCGACGCCGGACAGGGAGCGATCAACCTGGCGATGGAGCGAGGTGAAATCAACGCCGCCCGCTACGGGTCCTCATGGTGCCTGCTGCCTGACCAAAACCCGGGTTGGTTGGAGGACGGGTTCGTGATTCCCCTCCTGGACATGGCGACCAGACGTGACGAGGCGGCGATGCCCGAGGTCGTCGAGGAACGTCCGCCGCACGTCAGCGAGGTTCTCACCGAGGAGCAGTACCTGGAGTTTCGTGGAGTCGTGGCGGCATCCCGCGAAGGCGGTAACCCCTTCTTCATGCCCCCGGATGTACCCGAGGAAACGCTCAGCATCCTGCGCACCGCCTTCAACGATGCGGTGGCCGACGAGGATTTCGTGGAAGCCATGGAGGCTTCCTTCGGAGCCGAAGACATCTCGTTCTACACCGGTGAGGAGATCGATGAGATCGTCACCGATAACTTGCAGGTGATGACCGAGTACAGCGACCGCTTCACCGAGCTGACCGAAGAGCTCTATGCGAAATACGTGAGGTGACTCTCTGCCTGGTCGAACGACAATGACGAGGATATGGCGTCCGTCGGCCCTCGGTCGGCGGCGCCGTAGCTTCGCCCCTCTAGGACCCGCCGAAAGATAAGGGAAGGTGTGGAGAACCCCCAGTACGTTGAAGTGAACGGCGCCCGCACGCGTTATTTCTCCGCCGGCGAGGGTGAGCCCCTAGTGCTGGTTCATGGCGGCCACTACGGGGTCCGAGGGAGCGCCGAAGACTGGGAGCTCAACTTCGATCGGCTGGCCGAGCGGCATCGGGTGGTCGCTTTCGACAAGCTAGGCATGGGCTTCACCGACAACCCTGCCTCAGATGACGACTACACGATCGAGGGCCATGCCAGCCATCTCAAGGGGCTTCTCGATGCCCTTCAACTAGACAATGTCCACCTGGTGGGTCATTCGCGAGGCGGCTATCCGGTGACCCGGGTGGCGCTCGATCATCCGGGCAGGGTGGCTACGTTGACGATTGTCAGCAGCTCCAGTGTGACGAACCCTTTCAATCCGGTCTACGCCGAGTGGCGGCGCCGGGCCGAGTCGATGGAGGAAAGAGAAGCGGTGCGTTACCTGATCGCCGCCAACTCCTATTCCGATGACCACATCACGGAGTCGATGGTGGATGCCGGAGTCGAGATCGGTCGCCTGGAACAGTTCGCCGAGGCGAAGGCGCGCATGGCCGACGGTCTATATGACAGCTTCAAGGCCGACATGCTGGAAAGGCTCGACAGGATCAAGACGGAGATCGCCGACGGCAGCCTCAGCGTGCCCACGCTGCTGATGTGGGGCTTCAACGATCCGTCGGCGACGATGGACAGATGCGGCAAGCCCGCCATCGATCAGTTCTTCCCGGTCGTCGAGGAGTGTGAGATGCATATTCTCAACCGGGCCGGTCATTACTGCTTCAGGGAGCAGCCGGACGCATTCGTCGACACGCTTCTCGGATTCATCGAACGCCATCGACAGACCGTCACGGCATGAGCTTCGACCGGGCACCTGCTGGGAGGGCTGGATAACCAGTGGAGGCTTTTCTCGAGGCCGTCTCGCAGCTGGCGACTCTCCAATACTGGTTCCTGCTATTTGTCGCCATCGTCATCGGGACGATTGTGGGCTTCATCCCAGGAGTCGGTGCCACGCTCGTGACGGCCATCATGCTGCCCTCGGTCCTGCTTCTCGTCGAGGAACCGGCCGTAGGCATTGTTTTCCTGGCGATGGTCGGATCCCTCAACAACACTCTCAATGCCATCCCGGCCGTCCTCGTCGGCCTACCCGACAGCGAGACGCAGGTCACCTACTTCGAGGGTCACCAGTTGGCCCGACAAGGCAAGGCGGCCTACACGCTGGGCGCGGTCTATTCGACGTCGGCGGTCGGCGGAGTGATCGGTGCCCTCGCCCTCGTGGCGTCCCTACCGTTCATCAAGCCGCTCATCCTTCAGTTCAGTTATACGGAAATCGCGATGCTGGCGCTCTTCGGGATCGCCATGGTGGCGCTATTGAGCAAGGGCAGCATGGCCAAAGGTCTGGCGGCCGGCCTCTTGGGCCTGCTTCTGGGAACCGTGGGCGTGGATCCCTTCAGCGGCGCCGATCGGTTCACCTTCGGTCAGATTTCGCTTTGGCAGGGCCTGCCGATCATCACGACGATCCTCGGTTTTTTCGCTTTACCCGAACTGATCGACCTCACCATGACACGACAGCCTGTGGCTGGAAAAGGCACGGTTGTGTCTCGCAAGGAGGTGTTCGCGGGGGCGCTCCACGGCCTCACGCGTTGGAGAATGGTGATCCGCCAGTCCCTCTTCGGCACCTTCATGGGTGCCATCCCTGGGATCGGTGGCTCGGTGATCGACTGGCTCGCTTACGCCTTTGGCATCAGCCTCACAAAGGACAAAGAGAAGCACAATTTTGGCCAGGGATCGCTCGAAGGTGTGATATTCGCCGAGTCCGCCAACAACTCCAAGGCCGGGGGCCAGGCCCTTCCCACTCTTACGCTTGGGATCCCGGGCAGTACTTCGTGGGCGATCATCGCAGTCGCCATGCTGTCGTACGGTTTCTCGCCGGGACCGTCGATGGTGACCCAACATCTCGACATCACGATGTTGATGGTCCTCACGCTGGCAATCGGGAACGTGATCGTGGCAGTCCTAGGGCTGTTCGCCACCAACTGGCTCGCCCGAGTGACGCGCATACCCTACGCCACCGTGGGGTTCATGATCATGGGCATGGTCTTCTTGGCCGCCTACATGGACCTGACGCAGTGGTTCATCTTTCCGATCCTGCTCACGTTCGCTTTCATCGGCCTGGTCATGAAGCGGTTCGGGTGGCCGCGGCCTCCACTCATCCTCGGCTTCATCCTCGGCCCCATCGTGGAGCAGAATCTGCTTTCGGCCCTCTCGATATACGGCTTCGTGGGCACGATCACCCGTCCGGTCGCCATCGTCCTGTTCGTGTTGATCGTCGTATCCGTGTGGACGCTGTTGCGGATGGGTTCGAGAGAGCCAGAGATCACAAATGTTTCTCTCGATGAGGCCGAAGAGGCAGATGAGGGGATCAAGGAGATGGCGCTGGACGCGGCGGTGGATGACACAGCTCCATCAGCTGAGGGACCGAGGTCGGTGATCACCGAGGAGCGCCACGACCCCGTCGGGGAGCAGCCATTGCGATCTCGCGTTCTGCACGAGGACAACCTCGCACCCCTGTTCTTCATCGCGCTGGCGTCCGTCTTTCTCGTTCTTTCTTTTTCTTTTCCAACCGAGGCGCGGACATTGCCTCTAATCACCAGCGCCGGTGTGGTGATTCTCAGCCTGTACCAACTCATCAAGCAGATCGTCAGGGATCATGAAGCCCAAGGCCAGGTAATGGATCTTGGGATGAGGAGCACGGACATGGAGGGCTCTCGAACTGCCGGGATGATGATCGCCGGGCTCTTCCTCATGTTCTTCATCTTGGCGGGCACGGTGGGATTGCAGTACGCCAGCGTCGCGCTGGCGACAGTGGGGCCTTTCATCTTCCTGAAAGGGCGGAACCGCTGGATAAGCACCGTCATCTCCGGCGGGGTCGTTCTCACGTTCTCAGTGCTCGTCATGGACAGAATCGTGGGTGTGATCTGGCCTGATCCGTTCATCCTGTCGTGGTTCGGTCTGGCATGACGAGACATCACTGTGGGGGGCGGTCTCGCTGAGCACGCTCCCCCTTCGTCGCCTCGGAAACACTGGGGTGGAAGTCAGTCTGCTCGGCTACGGGGCGATGGAGTTGCGGGGGGCTCCTCGGGGCCGTGACCTGTCCGAGGACGAGGTGGGCCGGATACTCAACCGCGTCCTCGACACCGGGATAACACTCATCGACACGGCGATCGACTACGAACTGAGCGAAGAACGCATCGGCCGGCATCTCGCCCATCGGCGGAACGAGTACTTCCTGGCGAGCAAATGCGGCTGTCTCGTGGGCTGGCAACGGCCCGCCGACTACAAGGGGGGCATGGCGGGCGGTGGGCCCCACGACTTCAGTCCCGACAACATCCGCAAGGGGGTCGAACAGAGCCTCGTGCGTCTGCGTACGGATCATCTCGATCTGGTGCAACTCCACGGGTCTCCCGATCGTCGCACTCTCGAGGAAGACGACGTGATCGAGGTTCTCCACGAGCTGCAGGGCGAGGGCAAGACCCGGTTCATCGGTATGTCGGGTGTGCTGCCATCCCTGGCCGATCACATCCGAATGGACGTTTTCGACGTGTTCCAGGTTCCGTACTCGGCCCTGCAGCGCGAGCACGAGCAGGCGATTTCCGACGCGGCCGCGGCAGGCGCCGGTGTCCTCGTTCGAGGTGGTGTCGCCCGGGGTGCTCCGTCGGGGGACCAACGGGCCGTGAAGCGCAGCCCGGGTCTCGCCGAAACATGGGACCAAGCGCGCATGGCAGAGGTTCTCGACGGGATGTCGCCCATGGAGTTCACCTTACGTTTCACGATGAGCCACCCTGGCGTTTCGAGCGTGCTGGTCGGAACAGCGAATCTCGACCATCTCGAGGCGAACATCGGGGCTGCCTCCCGAGGCGTCCTACCCGCTGATCTCTACGACGAAGCCAAGCAGCGATTCGCTCTCCGCACCGAGGAGGTTTGACAGGTGTCCACCATCGTTGTGCCAGTTGTGAAGACTCCAGCCGGCGTGAAGGCCATTGCCCTCGCCAAAGAGGAGGCTCGTGCCCGCGATGCCGAGATATTGCTGATCGGTCACGCCGTGGTGAACGAAGATCTGCCGGAGAATCTCGACATTCTCCGAGACTTTCTCACCGAACTCGAGAAGCAACTCCTGGATGAGGGCTTCAGATGTCGATCAGAGTGGTCAGTGGGCGGGAGTCTCGCAAGCGCCACCGTGGAAGCCGCCAAGAACTCGGATGTCGAATTGATCGTCCTCGGCATCCGCCAGCGGAGCTCGGTCGGCAAAGCGATCCTTGGCAGCTATGAGCAGGAGGTCCTCCTCGATGCCCCATGCCCGGTCCTCAGTGTGCGCGCTCCGGTACGACGCTGATCGGTGGAGGCGATATGAGCCATGATGTTGAGGCGCTTCGAGCAGACGTCGTTACCTGCACCAAGCTATTGGTGTACCAGGACATCCTCGACTACAGCGGTCATGTGAGCGCCCGAATACCGGGCACCGATCACGCCCTGGTGCTGCGTCGTGAGGCCAGTCGGTCCGGTCTCACCCTCGACGACCTGCTGGTCGTCGATCTCGAGGGAGAAGTGGTGGAAGGGGAGGGCCGGCCGGTCGCAGAAGCCGCCATCCACACCGGGGTGTATCGGAATCGTCCAGACGTCAGTTTCGTGTGCCACGGGCATCCCAGGACATCCACGACTTTCTCAATGGTCGAGCGCCAATTGCTTCCCATGAGGCATTTCGCCTACAAGTTTCCAGAAGGCCTGCCGGTGCATCCCGATCCGACCCACATACGGACGCGTGACCAGGGCGACGCCGTCGCCGCCACTCTCGGCTCGGGAGGTGCCTGCCTTCTGAGAAGTCACGGCACGGTAGTGGTTGGAGATCGCATCGATGAGCTCTTCATGGACTGCCTCGATATCGAGGAGAACGCTCTCACGCTTCTCAACGCCATCCAGCTCGGAAGTGAGCTCCTCCCTCTGACCTCAGCCGAACTGGCCGACCTGGAGAAGAGCTATGCGAAGGGCGGTCATCGTCCGGGAAAGGTATGGGAGCACTACCAGTTCAAAGGACGCCAGGCCGGCGTCCTTTGACGGTGCCATCATCATGGCTCGGTCGTCCACCCGTCCGGCTGATAGCGCAGCACCAGGCCGTTGAGTTCGTCGGCCGGTCGGAGGAAGAGATCGGCGAACGCCTCTCCTACCGCCTCCGCCGGGAACACATCGTCATCGGACTTGAACCGCTCGAGCCGAAAAGCGCGGTCAGCGTCCTGGGCCGCAGCCATGAGACGTCGCTGGCCCGGAGTGTCCACCCGGCCCGGCAGGATGGCGAACACTCCGGTGTTGCCACCCTCCGACTCGCATTCGGCTGCCACCGATTGGACCAGCCGGAGCATCGCAATCTTCGCTGAGCTGTAGAGGGCCCGACCCGGAGTCGGTCGGTTGGCCGCCCCACTGGAGACCAATCCGATGGTCCCGCCGCTGGCGCGCATCGATTGAATGGCTCGGTTCAGGACGAGCGCCGGACTAGTGAAGAGGGCGGCGACGGCGCCGGCTATCTCATCGGCAGTGGCGTCCCGGTACCAACCCACGCGGTACTCGAAGCCGACGCTGTGCGCGACATGGCGGACTCCACCGTGGGCATCTTCGGCGTGAGCGAAAACAGCTTCGATGTCGTCCGGTTTCGTCATGTCGGCCGGAATCAGGTCGAGACGATCTGTCGTCTCCTCGAACCTGTCGTGTGAGCGGAGCCTCTCCGGACGGCGGGCGGTTGCCACTACCGATATTTCCCGGGCGGCAAGAGCCAGCGCCGTTGCGGCCCCGATCCCTGAGCTGGCTCCGGTCACTATCGCGCAGGTCATCCCACGCTCCTCGTCGTGCGTCGAACGATCAATCCGTGTGGGGACATGCTCATCAAAGGGCGACTCCTCGGCCAGTTGGGGCCTCGACCTGAGACTCGCGCAGCACGTGGTCGAGGTGGATCAGCCCCGCCGGAATAATCAAGGCGGTGGCGGCCACGATCGCGCCGATGACGGCCAGAGCCGGGGCGATACCGGTGGCCGTGGCGATGGCACCGACAGCCAGTGGGCCGACGAACTTGCCGGCGTTGCGGGCAGTCCCGTCGAGCGCGACGACGCCGGCCCGGACGTCATCGGGCGTGCCCGCCGCGGCGTAAGCCGATCCAAGCACGGCAATCAGCCCGTCACCGAGGGCGAACGCCACAGCCACTGCGAACGCCACCAGGAGGTTGGGCGACGCGGAGAAGCCGAGCAAGCCGGCACCGAGCGCCAGGAGGGCTCCGAGGACGACCCGGGAAGGCGGAAAGATCGCCGACACGCGGGCTGCGGCCATTGCGCTCACGAAGGCGACTCCGGTTGCGACGCCGATGAGCATTCCCACCTCGATCAGGGAAGCATCCAACTGACGGGTCAAATGCAGTGGCAAGTATCCCAACACGGCGAATCGGGCGAAGAAGCGCATGAAATTCAGGAACAACACGCTTGGGAATCCCATCTGCCGCACCGCCGTCGCCGCCCGCGAGACATACCCAACCTTCTTTACGTCCCCGCCGCGGCGGTCGTCCAGAACCCACAGCGCCCACAAACCGGGCAAGACGGCAACGGCCTGGGCCCAGAACGGCAGAAACCAGCCCACTGCCGCGAGCTGAGCGCCCAGCAGGGGCATGGCCAGTTGGGCAACGGCCATCGTGACCTGGCGTTGCGCCTGGGCGCGCACTTGGGCCAATCCCGAGAACGCGTCGCCGAGCACCGTAACGGTCAGCGGCATCAACGCGGCGAAGGCCACTCCCTGAACCAATCGTCCGGTCAACAACCAACCGAAGGAGGGAGCCCATCCCTGCACTGCTCCCGCCAGGCCATACAACACACCTGCTGCTACAAACACTCGGCGGCGTCCCGCCAGGTCCGCCAAGACACCCAGCGGCACCGCCAACACCACCCCGGGCAGAACATATGCGCTCGTCACCAGCCCGACTTCGAAATCGGACAAACCGAACACATCCTGGACCAAGGGCAACGCCGGCGCGACGGCGTGCAACCCAAACGACAACGACACCGCCGTGCCACACGCCAACAGCAAGTACCGGCGGGCGTTCTGTGCGCCAAATGCAGAAACCGCCGTCGACTCAGCCACTCAATCGACTCGTGAATTCGAGGAAGTTTTCGACAAGGACTCCTCCGACAGCAACTGGATGGCTTCGGTAGGATACTGGATCCATTGCGCCCTCGGGGAAAGGCAGGATCGCGAAATGAGGCATGAGCTGAAGCTGACGTTGGCACTGGCCATCACGGTTCTCTTGGCCGTGGCATGCGGCACAGGTGGCACCGCTGACACGGTCTCCGATACTGCGGGAGAAAGTGAAACGCAAGACACCGGAGAAGGAGGCAACGTCGATCCCGAAACATACTTCGAGGGCAAGACGATCCGGTTCGTGACGAGCTCGGGTGCCGGCGGAGGAACCGATGCCAAGGTCCGCACGCTCGCCAGCCAGCTGCAAAGGTTCATCCCGGGTAATCCCGCCACCCAAGTCAGCAACATCGAACCCCATGTGGCCGGTATGAACTATGTCTGGAATGCCGAACCCGATGGCTTGACGGTCGGGCTCACCGCCGCTCCGACCCTGGAGTTCGAGTTCTTCGAGGGCGCCGAGTGGGATAGTTCCGAGTGGACACAGATCGGCACGATGGATGCCGTATGCGACAGCATGCTCATCATGCGAGGGGATGTGGGTTACGAGACGATCGAGGACGCGATCGGCTCCGAGGATCCGGTGTTGATCACCATCACGTCGGCGCCGAGTCCGGCGGATGTGGAGCCGGTGGCGTTGAGCACGATGCTCATCGCCGACTATCTCGACCTGCCTCTAGAGGTGAAACGTGTCGCAGAGTCTGGCACCGCCGCTTTGAACCTCGCTCTGGAGCGGGGTGAGATCAACTTCGCCCGCTATGGCGCCGACTGGTGCAGGATGCCCGATGCGAATCCAGGTTGGCTCGAGGACCGATTCGTCGTTCCTCTTTTGGACGTCGCTACCTCCGGGCCAGATGCTCAGATGGCGGCCGGGGTGGAGGAACGAGGTGAGCGGCCGCCGCATGTCAGTGAGGTCTTGACCGAGGAGCAGTACGAAGAATGGCGGGGCCTGGTTGCCGCCTCGCGGGCCGGCGGCAACCCCGTCTTTTTGCCTCCGGGCGTGCCGGACGACATCGCCAACATACTTCGGGCGGCCTTCGACGGGGCCGTGGCAGACGAAGACTTCGTCGAAGCGATGATGAGCGCATTCGGCGGGAGCGAAATTCGGTTCCTCACTGCCGAGGAAGCCGATCAGCTCTTTACGGAGAATCTCGAAGTGATGACCGAGTACAACGACCGTTTCGAGGAGATTGTCGACGAGTTGTACGGCAGGTACGTTCGTTGATCTGCCAAGCGAGTGGAAGCTGGAACGGGGCCTAACGACCCTGTTCCAGCTGCTGTCGTTGCCAATCCCGGTCGATAGCGCCGTCGTAGAAACGTTCGGGATGCTCGATGGCCCAGAGCTGCTTCCGGATGATGTAGTTGTCCCGCTCCAACGAAAATGCGGTCGCCAGAAGCTTGATTGCCTCTGGCCGGTCCTTCCGGCGTAGAGCTTCAACGGCGCCGTGGAACAATCGCCTCACCTCTGGAGACCAGCTGCTCTCGTCCGGTTCGAATAAGGGGATCGATTGCCCATCCAGCCATTCATCTATCAGGCTCCGTGTTTCGGCGCGTCTGACGTCGAAGCCTCCCGCGACAACGGCGTCGACAACACCGTCCGGTCCGACCAGCAATCCATTGGGTATCGCCCTGAAGCCGAAGGTCTGAGCCAGCAGCCCTTCAGCATCGACCAGGACCGGGAACGCTCCTTCAACTTGTCGGGCGAAGCGCGCAGGGGCTTCGCCGCCTTGAGTATCGACAGCAACGGCCACGAAGCCGAGGCCGGACGACCGTTGGAGGAAATCCTGCCAGACCGGCAGTTGCTCCCTACAGCGTCACCAGGACGCCCACATGAACACTATGAAGTTCTCGCCGCCGCCAGCGGAAAGCGGCTTGAGCGAGCCGTCCAGGTCCGGGAACGAGAATGCGGGAAGCGAAGCACCGACGCCGAGGAACCGGTTGCCCGGATCATGACCGTTCATCACTGTCTCCCATCTCTCAGGGAAACGGTATCGAGGTTACCGGCGCGTGGCGGAAAGGACAGGTGACAGCTCAAATTGGTCTCAGGTTTCAACCGGTTGTCCTCTCCTCGCCAGGTTGCCCTCCAGCGGTTTGAGAAGGCGGAACAGCAAGGCCGATCCCAGCGCTGCGACACCGGCGATGATGAACGAACCATAGATCGACTGGACCATCATCAGACCGGCGAAGGCCACCGGAGCGATGAATTTACCGAAGTTCCGGATGGCACCGGTCCAAGACACGAAACTGGCGCGTTGTTCGGTGTCTGTGGCCGCAGCCACGAAGGAGTTTACGAAGACGCCCATCGCCCCGTCGCCGGCCCCATAGACCAACGCCGCTCCCAGGATCGCGCCGGACCACGGCATGACCACCATTCCGATCAGGGAAGCGCCCATCGCGATCGAACCTCCCATGACCCACCATGTCGGATGACCTAACCGCGCCAAACGCCCCGACAAGGCCGCCAGGACCGCTCCCGTCAACGAAGCCGCGCCTACGGCCAACCCGGCGAAGGTAGGACTGAGTGACCGCGTGGTGACGAGAAACAACGGAAGGAAGGTCAGGATGCAGAATTTGAGGAACATCCGCAGGAAGCCGCTGTATTGCAGTGCAACGATCGGTGCGCGCCGAAAAAGGCTCAACAGAGCTTTCACCTTGGGTGCGTGTCGGGACGAGGTCGGTCCCAGCGACGGCGGGTCTTCCAGGTAGATCAGCACGACCACGCCGAGCGGAATCGCGGCTGCCTGCCCGAGCCATGGCCAAAACCAATCCATCGACGCGAGGAACCCACCGATGACCGGTGGCACCGTATCGGCGATGCTGATGGCGACGGACCGCCCGCCCAGAGCACCGACCAGCTCGGGACCGTTGAATGAGTCGCCCAGGATGGTCATAGTCAGAGGCAGCAGACCGGCGAACGCCAGACCCTGCACGAACCGAATCACCAGGAATTGGGTGAAGTCAGAAGTCGTCGCCAGGAGGACGCCGCAGACACCGAACAAGAGCAGCGACGAGCCGAAAACGATGCGTCGTCCGACCCTGTCCGCCACCATCCCGATCGGAATGGAGGCCAACGTAGCCGGCAGCAGATAGACGCTCATCACTAGGGCGAGATCGTTCTCGGTCAGCCCCAAGCTCTCCTGCATGACCGGCAAGGACGGGGCGATCATCTGCACCCCTGTCAGGGCTACTCCAGCCCCAAGCCATGCGAGCCAGGCGTTGCGCCGGGCCGTGTGGACGTCGAGCTGGTCGCCGAGTCGGGTCTTCACGGACCCGGGACTAGGTTGCCCGGTGCCGTTTGACAACCGAGTCGAGCTCCGGATACGTGAAGGGCGCTGAAGGGTCGGGACGAGTCACCAAGGCTTCGAGGACGAGCTTGCGGACGGCACGCCCGCTTTGTCCTTCCAGGGCTGTTGCCAACTCGAGGATCTCGTCGTCCGATATGGCGGACTGGCGCAGTTCCCGCAGCGTGTCCCGCAGGATCTCGGCGAGGGTTTCGGCATCTGGGAGGCCGATTTCTATCGCCAGATCCAGGCGGTCGAGGAGTGCCTCGTCGAGGGCGGCCGAGAAGTTGGAGGTAGCGACGATCAGCACGTTCTTTGCCATGGAGGCGAGAAAGTCGACGCCGCGCAGAGCGGCCTCCGTCGCTCGCATCACATCGACCGGGTCGCGGCCGCCAGTGGCGAGTGTCCTCGCCGTAACGAGGCTGTCGACCTCATCAACCGCGACGATGACCGGCGGTCCCTTCGCCGCCAGCTCTGGTAGTGACTTTTCGAGCAGGTTGACGACGTTGCGCTGGCTTTCTCCCAGCATCTGACTCGGCAACGCATGGGGATCGACCTCGGCGAAGATCACTTCTTTCCCTTCAGCGGCGAAGTCCTCCGCCACCACGTGCGCGAGGCCGCGGACTAGAGACGACTTGCCCGTTCCCGGCGGCCCGTATAGGAGGGCCATCCCGTGTACCGGAAGACCCACCGGCGAGAACTCGGCCCGGTGCCGGAGGGCGAAATCGGCGTATGCCCGCAGGCGGCTCTTGAGATCCGGGTCGACGTAGATTCGTTCCCACCAGTCCCTCCATCCGGGCTGGGGGAGGACGAGCCACCGGAGGAACCCGTAGCGATCCTCACGCCATTGGGGTGAGCCTTCGTCAGGCATCCGGGCGGCCTGCCTGAGGATCAGGCCACACCACTCCGCTCAGGTCGGGAGCGTCGAGTTTGGGAGGTTCCTCGAACAGGCTCATCGGCGCCAACAGCGCGCTCATGGCCATGTAGAGAGTGTCGAAGTTGTGGACCCGAATCAGGGAAGCGATCTCCGAATCGGAGGCGTTGAAGTGTTGATGCCAGGCCCAATGATCGACGACGACGAGGTCTCCCGGCCCCCACTCGTAGCGCTCGTCGTCGACGATGCTGTAGCCCTGTCCCGTAACACCGTACAGCCAGGCTTCGCCGCCATGGCGGTGCCTGGACTGGAAAAGGCCGGGGGCGAGCTGGTGCATGACTGCCGTCAATCCCTGTGTCCGATGGCCGATCGTGCTGTCGACGAGGAAGCCGCTTCGGGCTCCGCGAGGTGAGACACGGAAGTTGATGTCGTCGTAGGCGGTCAGCACCCTCGACTCCTTGAAGCCCGAGCCGGTGGAAGCCAGACGCCTGAGACGGTTCGAGTAGGGATCGGCGCCGAGACCGACCTCCTCGGTCGCCGGAGCTGGGGGCAGGTCGTTGGCGTCAGCATCTCCGGCGTCTTCCAGGACGGCGAGTCCTAGGAGTTCCACAAGCGGTTCGACGCTGAATGATATGAACTTGGCCGTCTTGCTTCCCTCGTTTCCGTGACGGTGCCAGGCCCAACCGGGAATGTAGATGGTGTCCCACGGCCGCCAGTCGTGTCGGCGCCCGTTCACCTCAGTCCAACCGGAGCCGTCAGTCACGAACAGAATGGCGTCCCACGAGTGTCTGTGGACGGTTGAGACCACTCCCGGATCGATCTCATGGGTGTTGGCGTCGAGCACCAGACTGGGCTCGTCGCCATCCGCACTGACCATGACGCCCCGACGCATGCGGCGCGGGGTGTCCTCGACCTTGATGTCCTCGCCTTTGATGATGATCCGCTGGTGATCCTTCCAGTACTGGAGGATGTCACCTCGTCGTTGTTTCTGGACCTCGTAATGAGAGGTTGTAGTTCGCGTCTCAGTCACAGCACCATCCGGGTCGCGTGCCGCCGAGCATAGCGATTGGATCCAATCCCATTCCAACCCGTCCGGACGTCGAATTTTCGACACAAGTGGATTTTGGAAATAGGATCCAATCGCGAATGTGTGTCCAAAGGGAACGAGAGCGGAGCAGGCCGAGGCAGCGGACCTGATGCCAACGGTCGATTTCGAGCGCTCTGTCCAAGTGGACGCCTCGCCCCACGAGGTATGGGAGAAACTCACCACGCCAGAACTCGTGGCAGGCTGGGTCAGCATCGTCGACGACGTGCACGAAATCGAACGGCTGTCCCGGTACACGGCGGTCCTCACCGACAGGCTGGGCCCCTTTCGTCTTTCGGCGGATCTGGAGATAGCGGTGACCGATATCGAGGAGCAGAAGCAGATCACGTTTCGGGCGGATGGGGAAGACCGCCAGGTTGCCTCCCGCATTCAAGTCCAGGCAACGATGGCCCTCACGCAAACGGATAACGGCACCGACATTGGCGTCAACGGCCGCTACGAGGTGACTGGTCGGGTGGCAACTCTGGGCTCTTCGATGATCCGCGCCAAGGGGGACAAGATCCTCCAGGAGTTCTTCGCCGCGGCGTCGCGCGAGTTGGGATGAGTGTCCTCCCTCCTTTCGAACTCGTCCGACCGCCTGACCTGGGTGGAGCTCTGGAGGCGCTCTCCGCCGATCATCTGCCCTACGCCGGCGGGACGGAGCTCCTCTTGGCAATGCGGCAGGGACTGCTTCGACCGGCCGCCCTCGTCGACCTGAAGGGCGTTCGGGAGCTTTCAGGTATCAGCGTGATAGACGGGTCGATCGTGATTGGCGGCGCCGTTACTCACCGCACCGCCTCCCATGCCGGTGAGGTGCGGGCGTCGCTTCCCGCCCTGGCTGAGGTTCTGCAGCGAGTCGGTAGCCCCAGGGTGCGCTCGGTCGGGACACTCGGAGGGAATCTGTGTTTCGCAGAGCCAAAGTCGGACGTGGCGACGATCCTCATCGCCCTGGGAGCCGAGGTCGAGCTCGCATCGACCGACGGTGCCCGCGTCATGCCAGTTGCCGACTTGCTTGCCGGGCCCTACACCACCGTCCGCGAAGAGAACGAGCTGCTCACCTCGATCTCCGTTCCGGTGGTCGACGACCGCAAGGTGGTGTACGAGAAATTCCAGACGATGGAGCGCCCAACCGTAGCCGTGGCCGGCGTCGCCGAACCGGACGGGTCACGGAGAGTGGTGGTGGGCGCCGTAGGGGGACGGCCTGAAACCTTTGCAATCGGACCGGACGGGCACGATCCGGAGGAGATCGAAGAGTCACTCGAGATCTTTCCGGACCTGACCGGTACTGAGAGCTACAAGCGACACATCGTGTCGCTGCTCCTGGCAAGAGTGGTGCGGCGACTCGGGTGGACTACATGACCGATGTGACACTCACCACCCAGATCAACGGCCGCCCCCAGACCGCAACGATCGCGCCGCGGTTGAGCTTGGCCGAGTTCCTGAGAGATGGCCTGGGGCTGACTGGTACCAAACTCAGCTGCGAGATGCAGGTGTGCGGGGCCTGCACCGTCCTGGTCGATGGCCTTCCCGTCAGCTCGTGCAACTATCTGGCCGCCGACGTGGATGGCAGAGAAGTGCTGACCATCGAGGGGCTCGCCACCGGTCCTGAATTGCATCCGATCCAGAAGGCGTTCATCGACAAGTTCGCTATGCAATGCGGATACTGCACGCCCGGCTTTGTGATGATGACCAAAGCGCTTCTCGACGAGGTCGCCGACCCGAGCACGGATGAGATCGCCGACCACTTCGAAGCAAACATATGTCGCTGCACCGGTTATCAGCCGATCGTCGCCGCGGTGAGAGAAGCGGCCAGCTTGATACGGGAGGACCGGTGAAAGGAGTCAGTGCAGGCAACGCCGTGCCACGGGTAGACGCCCGTGACAAGGTCACCGGCGCAGCCCGCTTTGCCATCGACTTCTCGACGGCCGGGATGCTGCATGGAAAGGTCGTGCGTTCCACCCGCGCCCACGCCACCATCCGGGCGATCTCCAAAGACGCCGCATTGGCGGTTCCCGGCGTAGCGGCGGTCGTCACCGGATCCGATCTCGAGGGCCTCTTCCCTAGGTTCGGCCACGTCGTCGCCGATCATCCGATTCTGGCTCTTGGACGGGTCCGCTACTTCGGCGAGCCGGTCGCGCTGGTGATCGGCACCTCGCCTCACGCCGCGGCCGACGGAGGCGAGAAAGTCGAAATCTCATACGACGACTTGCCGACGGTCATGACACCACACGAAGCGATGGCTGACGGCGCCCCGCTCCTACACGATGAGGAGTATGCCCAGGGTGACCGCTCGTTCGCCGAGGCGCGCTCGGAGAGAAAGCTCTCAAACCTCGCGCACGAGGCAATTCTCGGCTGGGGAGATGTGGACTCCGCCTTCCAGGAAGCGGCGGTAGTAGTGGAGAGCCAGGTCCATTTTCCGATGCTGTACGCCTATGCGATGGAGCCATACAACGCCGTTGCGGCGTTCGACGACGGCACGCTGGAAATCGTCTCGACTGCGCAACATCCATTCCAGGTCCGCGACGACCTGGCTCGCGTGTTCGGGTTGCCGCTGAATCGGGTGAGGGTGCGCTCGCCCCTCCTCGGTGGCGGATACGGCTCCAAGTCGTACACCAAGGTGGAGCCGCTGGCTGCGGTCGGCGCGTGGGCAACGGGGCAGCCGGTCCGAGTTGCCCTCGACGTGGAAGAGTCGATCCTGACGACCCGGGCCGATTCCGCCACGATCGATGTCCGAACGGGACTCGACAAAGAGGGCCGCATCCTCGCGAGGGACTTCGACATTCTCTTCAACACGGGCGCCTACGTCGACAACGGTTCGCTCGTGCTCGCCAAGGCGGTTCACCGTTGCATGGGCCCCTATCGCATCCCCAACCTACGGGTCAGAGGGAGAGCCTTCTACACCAACACCGTTCCGTCCTCCTCCTACAGGGGCTTTGGCGCCCCCCAGGGGACGTTCGCGGGAGAGACCAACCTCGACCGAGCGGCCGACAAGCTGGGCCTCGATCCCGCAGAGGTGAGGAGACGCAATCTCGTCCGTCCCGGTGAACGGCATTTGCCCGGAAAGCGAGGAATGGACGCCGACCTCATCGCGGACCTCGACATCGTCGTCGAGAAGCTCGGCTGGGGCCAGGAGTCGCCGCCCGGTCGCGGGATCGGCTTTGCCTGCTCCGCCTCTGACGCCGGGGCGTTCCCCGTATCCACCGCCACCGTTCGCTTGCTGGCGGACGGTTCCGTGATGGTCCTCACCGGCTCGACCGAGATGGGCCAGGGAAGCCGCACTGCCCTGGCGCAGATCGCCGCGACGGAGCTCGGTATTGATCTGGATCGAGTTCGGGTCGTCCAGTCGGACACGTTCGGGACACCCTACGAACGCACGACAGGCGCGTCGCGGACAACGACACTCACTGGGCTGGCGGTCCAAAGGGCTTGTCGGGAGGCCTTGCGCCAGCTCGAGGAAATCGGCGCCGAGTTGATGGAGTGCCGGATCGAGGAGGTGAAGACCGCCGAAGGAGTCGTCGCCGGTCCGGATCGTGAGATCGGCTTCGACGTGGCTGTGCAGGATTGGTTCGGCGGTCGGCAAGGAGAAGTGGTCGGACACGGCGTGGTCCGCCGAGCCGGTGAGCTGGAGGAGCTGCCTCCGTTCTGGGAGATCGGGATGGTAGGAGTCGATGTCTCGGTCGACCGGGACTCCGGCCGGGTCACGGTGGAGCACCTCGTGACGGTCGGGGACGTGGGGTATGCCATAAATCCTGCTCTGGTCGAAGGCCAGGACCTGGGCGCGGCGACACAAGGGCTGGGAATGGCCCTGTACGAGCAGCTCATCTACGACGGCCCCCAGCTCGTCAACCCCAACATCGTCGAGTACCGCGTCCCTCGAATGGTCGACATGCCGTCGCAGATCGATTGCGTGATCGTGGAACGCTCCGACGGCGTTGGACCGTACGGAGCCAAAGGAGGCGGGGAGGGATCGCTCAACCCCGTTGCGGCGGCGGTCACGTCAGCGGTGGCTCGGGCGATCGGCATATGGCCTGATCGTCTGCCTCTCACTCCGGAGGCAGTGTGGGAACTGATGAATAAAAGGGAAGAGAGCGACGGCGACGAGGTGACAGATGCGTGAGTCGGAAGTTCGTTTCTTTTCCGAAGGAGTCGAAGTCGTCGGGACCTTGCGCCTTCCCGACGGAGTCGCGCCCTATCCGGGAATCGTGCAGGGCCCAGGGTGGCTGGGGCTCAGGGACGCCAAGCTCTACCTGCCTTACCACGAGGCGTTGACCGCCCAAGGATATGCGGTGCTCATCTTCGACTACCGCGGGTTCGGAGACTCGGGAGGCGATCGCAATACCTTGTCCCCTCAGATGCAGCTCGAGGACCTCATCAACGCCGTCACGTATCTACAGACCCGCGACGATATCGAGAGCGACCGGATTGGAGTGTTCGGCTCTGGAGGCACCGGGGGAGGCAACGCAGTTCTACTCGCCGCCAACGACTCGAGAGTTCGTTGCGCCGTAAGCCAGGTGCCGGTGGCCGACGGGGAGGACTGGTTGCGGAGGATGCGCCGCGAGTACGAGTGGTACGAGTTCCTCGAGAGGCTCGACACAGACCGGCGACAGCGAGTGACGACCGGCAAGGGAGAAACTGTGCATCCCCGCGAGGAGATCATGGTGCCCACACCGGAAAGGCGAGCGACCAACGTGAAAAGCGATGTGGACGGGCGGGTGCCGACACAAGTCGCTCTCCGGGCTGCCGAGTCGATCATCGCCTACAAACCGATCGATGTCGTATCCCGCGTAGAGAACTTGATGGTCGTCGCGGTGGCAGACGACGCCGTGACGCCGACCGAACACGCGGTGGCGCTCTACGAGCAGGCGGCCGAGCCGAAAAAGCTGGTCATGCAGCGTCACACCACCCACTACGCGGCCTATTCGGAGCACGGAAAGGCGGTCATACCGGAGATCGTCGCCTGGTTCGATGCCCACTTGGCGCCTCGAGCCGTTGAGGCGATGACTCCCACGGAACGCCGGATACTCAAGGAGCGATCTTGACCAGACTGATACGCGACGCCCAAGTATTTCTCGAGGGGAGTCTCCATCCTCTCGATATCGTCGTCGAAGGCGAACGTATCGCGGCCCTCACGACGCGAGGTGGAGGGCCTTCTGACGCCGAGGTGGTCGACGGCTCGGGGATGACGGCGATCCCAGCTGGTGTAGACGTCCACGTTCACACCCGTGAGCCGGGCTACACCCACAAGGAAGATCTGGTCACTGCCACGTCCGCCGCCGCGGCGGGTGGGTACGGAACGATTTTCGGAATGCCGAACCTGGACCCGCCCACGATGACACGGGGTGATCTGGAGGCGGTGCTCGAGCTGTACGCCGCCCGCAGCCTCGTCGACTACAACCACAACCCCGCTGCCAAGCTCCTCGACGAGATCCCAGAGATGTCGAAGCTGGGTATCGCCGCGTACAAGATCTATATGGTCGTCGACACGGGTCGGTCGTATCCGCACCCGTCGGCGATCGGCGTCCATGATCACGGGGACCTCTATCAGGCTATGAGGGCCGTTGCCTCCACCGGCCTTCGACTCATGGTCCACCCGCACGACCAGCGCATCATGGACGTGGTCGAACAGGAGTACTGGGCGAACGGCGACCGGAGTCCCCAGGCCTACGGCAAGACCCTCGCAGTCGACGACGGCATCATCTGGGACACGGCAACCGCCCTTCTCATTCGCATGGCGGAAGCGACCGGCTGCAAGCTCCACATCGTTCACGTGCAGACCACCCGTCAGATCGAGATGCTCGCCGATGCGCGTGCCAAAGGCATCGACGTCACGGGAGAAGTCAACCACTGGGCCTTGTTCTTAGGGCGGATGAGCGACATCGAGCAGCAGGGTTCGTACGTCCTGTCGTATTGGGTTCCCGAGCATCACCAGGAGGCGCTGTGGGCCGCGATGGAAGACGGCATTGTCGACATGCTCGCTTCCGACCATGCCCCTCACACTCGCGAGGAGAAGGAGTTGGGCTGGACCGACGCCTGGGCGGCTCACACCGGTACCCCGGGAGTGCAGCATCAGCTGCCGCTCATGCTCGATGCCTGCCACCGCGGCAAGATCTCGTTCCGGCGCGTGGTCGAAATGGTTTCGGTGGCGCCCGCTCGCGTCTTCGGCCTGGAAACGAAGGGATCCCTCGCTCCCGGGGCGGACGCTGACATTGCCTTGCTCGACCTGGAAAAGGAGTGGACCATCACGAACGATTCGGTGCTGTCACGCATCGGCTGGACGCCGTACGACGGCCGCACGATCCGGGGAGCGGTGACACGCACCATGGTGCGGGGGACCGACGTCTGGGTAGACGGCCGTGTGGTCGGTGAAGCCGGCTATGGACGGCAAGTGGTTCCTAGTGGAAAGGAAAATGGAAAATGGGCATGAAGTTCGGACTGTTGCTGCCCCACTTCGGGAACTACGCCGGTCGTGAGGCGATCCTCGAAGGAGCCCGACGGGCAGAAGAACTTGGGTTCGATTCGGTGTGGGTGAGAGACCATCTCGTTTTCGAACCCCACGAGGAGTTCGAGAGCGCCAACCGAGAGTTCTACGAGCCTCTCACGGTGCTGACGGCGATCGGAGCAGTCACCGAGCGAATCACCCTCGGCACCGCCACTCTGATCCCTTACCGACACCCCCTGGTGACCGCCTTCACCCTGGCCAGTATGACGCACATGGTCGGTCCTCGGATCATTGCCGGCTGGGGTGCTGGAACCTTCGATCATGAGTTCGAAGCAGTGGGGATGGGAGGAATCTTCCGTCCCGAACTGGTCGAGTCCAACGCCCGAATTTCGAAGCTGGTCTTCGAACAGGACGACGCGTCCTACCAGGACGAGCATTTCTCCTTCGAAAACGTGTCGCTCTATCCCAAGCCGGCGGGTGACATTCCGTTTTGGTACGGGGGGGCTACGCCGGCCTCGGCGCGGCGGGCGGCGGAGTACTGCGATGGCTGGATCCCGGGTCGGATCACGTTCAAGACCATCGAGAAGCGAGTGGAGGCCATGCGTAGGATCGTCGAGGAGAACGGTCGGCCGATGCCGACGGTCGGGGTCGTGCCTCCTACCACCATCGCCGAAACCGAAGAGGAAGCGTGGGCTGGCACGAGCGTCGAAGGTCTGCTGCAGTGGGCGAACGAGCGTGGAAAGTGGTGGGTGAAGCCGCCGTCGGGACGGTTCGAGACGGCGGCCGACATCGAGGGGTCGCTCATCGCCGGAACGCCCGACCAGGTCGTTGAGCAGACACTTCGTTTCGAGAATTACGGAGTCGAGCACCTCGTGTTCGACACGCGTCTCAGTTTCAACCGTTGGTTCGAGACCATCGAGCTCCTGGGCCGAGAGGTGCTGCCGAAAATGCACAAGCTCGACTGAGGCGATACCTGGATCCAGTCATCACTAGGAGAAGAAGGGACAAGCCTGCATATGGCCGATAGAGACATCACCACCAGGACCACCGAACAGACGCTGGTAACCACGCCAACCCTGATCGAGGCGGCCCGAACGATCATCCGGGGACCGTCTTTCAACCGCACGAAAACGGGCGGCTATGACATAAAACCCAATGAAAAGGTGCTCCTGGTCGAGAAAACGACCGACGACCCGGCCGTTACAGAGGCATTGATCCAAGCGATCCACGAGATCGGTGCCCACATCGACATCTTCCACGTCGACATCCCCGATCGAAAGCTGACCTACTTGGACGAGTTCCGAGGGATGATGTCCAATATCCCTGGCCTGGACCCGGATCCCATGTTCGATTTATGGCGGTCACGGATCCGCTGGCTCGAAGAGGTGGCTCAGAACGAGGGCTATTCCCTCCTGATCCAAGGTGAGGGCGGCAAGCTTCCCGACCTGGACAACGTGCGCTACGAGGGCATCCCTTGGTATCACCGAATTACCTTCCCCGCCGCCGGTTATCCCTGGCCGCTGTGGGACCTGATCAACGAGGTGACATGGAATCCCATCTGGGAGAGAGGCAAGGGCGGCCACGTCCGGGTCACCGACCCTGAAGGCACGCACCTCGAGTTCGATCTGCGCGAGGAGCATTGGACGGCCGAGCACTATGAGAGTCGAAACGCCCGGCGCCGCTTCGAGTCAAAGTATTACCTCGGGCACCTCTACGGCCATCCGACTCCTCCATATGACGTCGCCACGGCGTCGGGTGTGATCGCCGGTACTCTCAACCACTACGGACGGCCTTTCCCCCGGGCCGAGGCTGTGATGGAGGGAGGTCGGCTGGTCGACCTCCGTGGTGGCGGCGAGTACGGCGAGAAGTGGCGCGAGCTGATGGATCTCACGGCCGACATCAAGTATCCGGAGTATCCCGGCCCTGGTCTGTTCTGGTTATGGGAGGTGGCGATCGGTACCCATCCCAAGATGGTGAGACCCCCCGTTGCCTTTTCACTGGCCGGTCATGCGGCCATGTTCGAACGGCTCCGGTCCGGATACATCCATATCGGAATCGGCACCGCTCACAACAATCCATCGGAGATCTGGGCCCGCGAGCAGGGTCATCCCTACGGACACGTCCATCTTCACCTCCTATTTCCTACCTACACCTTGGTCACGCCAGGAGGCGAGGAGATCGACATCATCGAACGTGGAAGGCTCAAGGCGCTCGATGACCCGGCGGTACGACGCAAGGCTGAGGAGTTCGGTGATCCTGATGACCTGCTGTCTGAAGCATGGATTCCCGCGATACCCGGTGTGACGGTGGAGGGCGACTACGAAAAGGACTATGCACCCGATCCGGCGGCGTGGATCGAGGCGAACGACCGGAATGTCGCCCTAGAGGCCGGATGAGTCCGGATATCGACCGCATCGTCGATGAGGCGATCCGAAATGCTCGGTCGCGAGAGGCGGCAGTGGTTGATCTGCCGCACTTGGCCTTGGCGCTCTCTGATCTCAGCAGTCGACATGGAGGCGGTACTGTCCTACCCAGCTCGGTCGAAACCCTCGGTAAGACGGCCGATTCGATGCGAAGGCGGGATCAGTCCCGAGACGGAACCTGGGCGGCAGGCGTCGTGCCGGTTTCGAACGCATTCCGTTCCTGGCTGCAGTCAATGGAATCCGTCCCGCTGTCGGAGGACTTCTCGCTGGTGCTCGAGACCGCCAGCGAGCGGTTGGTGAAGTTCGCTCCGCCTCCTACCGCCGACCAGTCCGCTGGACGTCGGAGTTCGCGAGAGAAGCGGGAGCAGCCTGCGATGAGCCCATCATCCGCATTGCCCTCCTACGCCTTCGAGTTCACACCTGAGGTGCTTCAAAGGTTCGAGCCGTATATCGGTAACGAGAACCTGGTTCGGCTGGCGCTCGGGGTGCTGGCCCGCAGGCGAAAACGACATCCCGTTCTCGTGGGTGAGGCCGGCGTCGGCAAAACGGCATTGGTGGTGGAGTTGGCACGGCGAATAGCCGCCGGTCAGGCACCGGACCGATTGAATGCCGCGAGGGTCTTCCAGGTCGACTTGGGCACTGCAGTTGCCGGCACCCGATATCGGGGAGATTTCGAGGAACGGATGTCCTGGCTTTCCCGACAGCTGCTAGATCAGGAGAAGAGCATCTTTTTCATCGACGAGGTGCATCTGGTTCTCAACGTCGGGGGAGGGGAGGGCGGCATAGACGCCGCCAGCCTGCTCAAGCCTGCTCTCTCCAGTGGTCTGGGAGCCTTGATCGGAGCGACGACCCGGGAACAGGCCCGTCACCTGGAAAGTGACGCCCCCCTTGCCCGGCGACTCGTGTTCATCCCGGTGAGCGAGCCATCGACGGAACTGACCAAGGAGATCCTGAGCAGGCACGCCGCGGCGCTGGAGGAAGAGCTCTCGATCACTGTTCCCGCGCCTGTCGTCGACGCCGCGCTCGATGCAGCGGTGAGGTTGCGTCCGCATCGGCACCTCCCCGATTCGGCGATCGATATCTTGGAGTTGGCGGTAAGCCTTGCCGCGGCGGACACTCCCAAACGGGGGGAGATTGAACCGGAAGCGATCCGGTTTGTGGCCGACTTCATGAGTCAGGGAATCACCACGTATGCCAACAAGGGTCGGCTTCGAAGTGCGAGCAAGGCGGTTGGTCGGTTCGTCCGACGCGGCCGTTCCGGGAGGTAGCTCCGGTCGATTGAGGGGAGTCGGCTGGAGCTGCCAGCTTAGGTCTCGAGGCGTGCCGATATGGGACGGGGGATCCCATCCGATGACTTTCCGGTCGCCAAATGAGGATCGGGCACTCTGTCCACGTTGTGGCGGGTGCATGCTCCAGGGATGAACAGAAGGGTGGTAGGTGACGGGGAACGGTCGGGCAGGCGAGGTTTTGCGCCAGCGCAATTTTCGTCTGTACCTCCTCGGGGTGGTCTCATCGCAGATCGGAAGCCGGGCGACGACGGCCGCGATCCTCTACCACGTCTATCAGCTGACCGGCTCGACACTTCAGGTGGGACTCGTCGGCGCGGCTCAGGCCGCCATCCTCTTCGTTCTTTCGCCGGTCGGAGGATTGTATGCCGACCGACTCGACCGGCGCCGGTTGCTGCAGGCTTGCCAGGCGGTGTCAATGCTCGTGAGCTTGAGCCTGGGCTTGGTCACCCTCCTGGGGGCGGTCGAACTGTGGCACATCCTCACCGCCGTGGTCCTAACCGGCGCCGCAGTGACTTTCGAGCAACCGGCCCGCCAGGCGCTTGTGCCCGCCGTAGTCGGGACCGATCATCTGGTGGAGGCACTGGCGTTCACGAATCCGGCCCGCGAACTCGCCATTCTGATCGGCCCAGCCGTCGGCGGTCTCCTGCTAACGATCGATCCTGGGGTCGTCTACGTGTTCGACGCGGCTACATACGTCGCGATGATCTTCGCCCTGGCAGCGATGCATCTCCTTCCGCAGGAGTCCCTGTCCCGTACTCACTCTGCCGGGCGTTCGATCGTGGAGGGGTTCAGATTCGTCGTGCGGCGTCCCCTGATCGGCCAAGCGATGGTTCTCGACATGACCATGACGATCTTCGGAGCCTATCGGGTGCTCCTCCCTAGCCTCGCCGCAGATGTGTTCCTGGTGGGGCCCGCTGGTTATGGCTTGCTCGCCGCCGCCCCGGCGGCCGGCGGACTTCTCGGGTCTGCACTGGTATTCGCGTTGATCCGCCGCGTGCCGCAGGGCCGGGTGGTTCTCGGAGCAACCGCCGCCTACGGGGTGTCGGTGATCGGGCTCGCTCAGGCTCCTGCATTCGCCATGGCGGTGATCGCAGTCGGGTTTGCGGGCTGTTTCGACACCCTGAGCGCCACGATCCGCCATGGATTGGTGCAGCTGGAAACCCCTGATGTGTTGCGAGGAAGGGTGTCGTCGGTCCACCAGTTGGCATCTCGCGGCGGACCGAGCGTAGGCGACGCGGGGATGGGCGCCCTGGCGTCGGCCATAGGACCAGTTGCCGCCCTGACCGCCGGCGGGCTCGTTCCGATCGTCGCCGCCATCGCCTCTCTGGTCACGCCCACCCAGATGAGGAGCTACGGCCCATTGGGCGATAGGCAGGAATCCGCCTTGCGCCATGGTCCAAATCAGGGACAAGAGTTGGGTCCGACCGCGGAGAAAGAGGAGGAGTGGCCTCAATGACGAAAACACAACTTCCCGACGATGTGTATCCAGACTCGTGGTGCCGCCTGCCGTTGGTCGAGCGAGAGGAACTCGCGCACGGCGCCCAGGAGATCTTCGACGAGATCGAGAAGCCCGGCGGAGGGTCTCATGCCGGCCTCCGCGGGCCGGGCGGAGTCAGACTACACAGTGGTCGTCTGGCAGAGCTATGGCGGCCAGTTGCTCGGTATCTGCGCCAGGAAACGGGGATCAGTCCGCGGGTTCGCGAGGTTGCCATCCTCATCACCGCCAGGGAGCACGAGAGCCAGTTCGAATGGTTTCAACATGAAGGGATCGCAGCCCGTCACGGCGTGCCACCGGAGACGATCCAGGCCATCAAGTACGGCGAGCCCGTGAAAGATTTGGAGAAGATTGACGCCTTGGTGATCGAGTTCGGTCGCCAGCTGTTCGGCAACCGAAGGGTGACGTCGGACCTCTTCGCAGAGGTTCTGGAGGCACTCGGAAAGCAGAAGCTGGTCGACCTGATCGCCATCATGGGTCAATATGCGGCGACTGCGGCGCTCTTGAATGCGGTTGACATGCAGCTGCCTCCGGGCCAGGAACCACCGCTCCCCCTTGGCTAGGCGTCGTCCTGTACGGTCGCTAGCCGAGAGTAATGCCGCCCACCGTCCCCAGCCGGACAGTGAAAGGGGTACGCCTCTCGAGCCTTCTCACCGGTGGGACGCAAGGCTGTTGCCCGGACTGGTCGTGGCTGGCATACTAGTTGAATATTAAGATAGTTGTCCCTAGGGCAGTTTCGGTTGGTGGATCCGAACAGAGCAGGAGGAGGCGCGGCATGACGACCGAGGGCCACGAGGACCCGGGCGGTCTCTCCCAGGCGGTATTGGCCGCCATCGACGAGGACGAGTTGATCGGGATGGCCCAGGACCTGATCAACATCCCCAGCCTCACCGGGCACGAGGCGGGGGTGTCCGACTACCTGGCGGAGCGGTTCCGGGGCTTGGGGCTCAAAGTCACCCAACAGGAGGTGGAAGCCGGCCGCGACAACGTCATTGGCACCTGGACCGGAGGGGACGGTGACGAGAGCCTGCTGTTCCTGGGTCACATGGATCACGCCCCGGGTATCGGGGTACCCGAGGCGAAGTGGGTCGACGACGAATGGATCTCGGGTATCGGCGCGTCGAACATGAAGTCCGCCTTCGCCGCCTACTACATGGCCACCAAGATGCTGAAGGAAGCAGGCTTCCAGCCCCGTGGCGACATCCACATCGGCGGAGTGGTAGGAGAGATCGAGGGAGCGCCGATCGGGCACCACCAAGGAGCCGACTGCCGCGGTGGCGGCTACGGCGCTCGCTACCTGGCGAGCCACGGCTACATCCCCGACTACATACTCAACGGAGAACCGACCGGGCTCCGGGTGCAGATCGCCAACGGCGGCTACATCTTCCTGCGTCTGACGACGCGGGGCGTCACCCAGCATGCTTCGTACCGGCAGTTCGGAGTCGACGCCATCGAGAAGATGGAATCGATCCTGCCTCGCATCCGGGAATGGGAGGCGGAGTACCAGGCGACGTTCAAGCACGATCTGGTGGTGCCCCGGATCAACATCGGGGCGATCGAGGGTGGGGTCCCCAACAACCCCCAGCTCGTCGCCAACTTCTGCCACGCCTACATGGACGTGATGCTGGTCCCCGGAACGAATGTCCTCGAGGTAAAGCACGAGATCCAGCGGCTGGTGCGCCGGCTCAACGAGGACGATCCCGAGCTGGGTCTGACGATGGAGATCTACATGACGAGTCGCGGCTACGAAGTCCCCCACGACTCCCTGGTGGCTACGACCGCCCGCAAGATGCACCGGCTGGTGACGGACCGGGATCCCGACGAGCCGGAGCCGGCCCGCTTCGGCGTATCGAGCGACAACTGGATCTTCGCCGAGTCCGGAGCCGAGAGCATCACCTACGGGCCGGCGGGACGATCCCGGGTGCTACCAGGGGAGTACGCCGCCTACGACCCCGACTTCGGCGAGGTGATCAGCGTCAAGGACCTGATCATCTGCGCCAAGGTCTACGCCCTGACGGTCATGGAATTGATGAAGCCGAACGGGGCCAGGTGAGAGTCCCGGGCCGAAAGTAGGCCGGTGCCCGGCCGTCCCACCAGGTTCGTGCTCCCCAACGGCAAGCGGATGGCCGTGCTGTTCAACGTCGCCTATGAAGGGTGGGAGAGCGGCGCCGCCCCCGGGATCGGACCGATGGGCAACCCCCTCCCCGCCGGGGTCTTCGATACCCAGGCCGCCTCCTGGGGGGCGTATGGCTACCAGCAGGGCATCTGGCGGCTGATCGACGTGTTCACCCGTTCCCGCGTCCGGGCGACCGTCTTCGCATCGGCCTGTCTGGCTGAGCGCGCTGCCGACACCTTGCGGGCACTGAGGGACGGTGGACATGAGATCGCCGCCCACGGCTATTCCCAGCACCGGATCCCCGCCCTGTTGGACCCCGACGAAGAAGCCCGGGATGTCTCCCGCTGCGTCGAGTTGCTGAGCGATGTCACCGGCGAGCAGCCCCACGGATGGCTGTCACCTCGGGGCACGCCCAGCAGTCACACCGCCCGACTCGTCACCGAGCAGGGGATGGAGTGGTTCGGGGACGTCTACGACACCGACGTGCCGTACGCGTTGGCCACCCCGGCCGGCACCATCGTCGCCCTGCCATTCAAGATGGAAGTCAACGACCTGCCCAGCCACATGCGCCACGGCAATCCGCCGCGTACCTTCCTGGAGGTGTTCGACGACACTTTCCAGGCCATGTATGAGAGAGAAGGAGACGGCTGCTATCTCGACGTGACCGTCCATGCCCATGTCTTCGGCCGGCCCCATGGTGCATGGACGGTGGAAGCGATTGCCCGCCGGCTGGCGGAGCACCCCGACGTGTGGATCCCCACCCGCCTGGAGCTCGCCCGATGGACCACCCAGAGTGAGGCGGCCGATGACCGGTGACGTCGAAGCCGCGGGCCAGGACATAGAGGCGCTGGTCGCCATGACCTGCGATCTCGTCGACATCCCCAGCGAGACAGGCTCGGAGGCGGCGGTGGCCGAGTACGTGGGCGGACGCTTCGCCGAGATCGGCCTCGCCGTCGAGTACCAGGAGGTAGAACCGGAGCGCCGCAACGTGCTTGCCCGCTGGAAGGGTGCCGCACCTGGACCCCGACTCATGTTCCTGGCCCATTTCGACACGTCGACCAGCCCCGGTGAGCGCCTGCCCTCTGGCTTGCGGGCCGAGGCGACGGTCGAAGACGGGTGGATACGGGGCCTGGGGGTGTCGAACATGAAGTCCGCCTTCGCTGCCTTCCATTCGGCGATCCAGCTGCTGCAGCGTTCCGGTGGCCTCGACCGCGGCGAGATACTTGTGGCGGGGGTCGTGGGTGAAATTGAGCGGGCCCCAGTCGACGAGTGGCAGGGGAAGCGCTTTCGCGGCGGCGGAATCGGCGCCCGGGTGATGCTCAACCGCGGGGTCACGGCGGATTGGTGCATCAACGGTGAGCCCACCGGCCTGCGCCTGCAGACGGGCAACGCCGGGTATGTCTTCGCCCGGATCTCGGTCCACGGGTCGCCCCAGCACACCTTCTCGAAGAGTCTGGCGATCGATCCGATCGAGAAGGCGACCCGCATCCGTTCACGCCTCTTGGAGTTCGAGGAAACCTATATCGGTCGCCATCCCGATCCGGTCATGAAGCCGCTCCTCAACGTCGGGGCGATCTTCGGAGGCGATCCTTTCAAGCCGTCGCTCACTGCCCGAACGTGCAACCTGTACGTGCACATCAACACGATCCCCGGCCAGCAGATCGGCGAGGTGCGGGCCGAGTTCGAGGAGTTCCTGGCCGAGCAACGGGCAACAGATCCCGACCTCGACGTGGAGCTGGACTTCTACCTGGCCTCGAATGGGCACTACCTGGAGCCGGACCATCCCCTGCCCCAGGCCGTCGCCCGGGCCCACGAGTCGGTCTTCGGCGCAGAAGTGGGCCGTCCCAACCCGGAGCGCTACTCCGTCTCCTCCGACAACTCGCCCCTGGCCGAGTTCGGGATTCCGGGCATCACCTACGGAGCCGGAGGGATCAACCTGTCCGGCGACTACTCGATGTACGAGCCGGGGCTGGGCGAGGTGGTCAGCATCGAGAACCTGGCGGGCGCCGCCCGGGTCTACGCTGCCGCCGCCCGCAACCTGATCTGACGCTCAACTGCCCGCGAGGCGGGCTGTGTCGATCAGCTGTTTGACCCGGGCGGGGGTGAGGGGAAACGTGTCCACTTCCAGGTCGAGTGGTTTCATGGCGTCGGCGATTGCGTTGGCCAGCGCGGCCGGGGCCGATGTCGTCCCGCCTTCTCCTACGCCTTTGACGCCTAGCGGGTTGAGGGGAGTGGGGTGGTTGTCGTGGATCACCTCGATCAGTGGAACGTCGGCGGAGGTGGGCAGCAGGTAGTCCATGAAGGTGGGGTTGAGGAGCTGGCCGGCTTCGTCGTAGACCGCTTCCTCGAACAGGCCGTTGCCGATTCCGTGGGCCACTCCGCCGTGCTGCTGGCCGTCGACGACGGCGGGGTTCAGCTCGCGTCCGCAGTCGTCTACCACCACATAGCGGAGGATGGTCACGAGACCGGTGTCGGGGTCCACCTCGACGATGGCGACATGAGTGGAGGAGGCGAACGTCACGGCCGGTGGTCGGTAATAGGCCGACGCTTCCAGCCCGGCGCCGATCCCGTCCGGCATTCCGGGTCCGGGGGAGGCCGCCTGGGCGACGTCGGCGAGGGCGAGACTAACCGACGGCACGCCGCGGGGAGAGACGACGCCGTCTCGCAGCTCCAGATCCGCCGGGTCCGCCTCCAGCATCTGCCCGGCGACGGCTAATACCTTGTCGCGCAACGTCTCGGCGCCCATCGTCACCGCCATGCTGGCCGTGACCCCGCTGCGGCTGGCGTTGGTCCCGCCGCCGTACGCCACCTGCTGGGTGTCGCCGTGGTGGACGGTGATCCGATCGACCGGCACGCCGAGGGCATCGGAGCAGACCTGGGCGAGGACCGTCTCGTGACTCTGTCCATGGGAGTTCGACCCCGATGCGACGACGACGTGGCCGCTCTCGTCGATCCGGACCTTGGCCCCCTCGAACGGTCCGATGCCCGAACCCTCGACATGGCAGGCAACGCCGAGGCCGACGTGACGGCCCGCCTCCCGTTGCTCGACCTGCCATGCCCGGAACGTCTCGTAGTCCACGGCTGCCAGCGCTCGCTCCAATTGCTCGGGGAAGTCTCCCGAGTCGTAGACCATCTGGTTGCCGTCCCGGTACAGCATTCCCATGTCGTAGGGCATCAGCTCGGCCGGGATCAGGTTGAGACGCCGGATCTCGACCGGGTCCCGTCCGAGCCTCTGCGCCACCATCTCGATGACCCGCTCCATCACGAAGGTCGCTTCGGGGCGTCCGGCGCCGCGCACCGGCGTATTCGGAAGCTTGTTCGTCAGCACGCACAACCCCTCGACGTCCATGTGGTCGATCCGGTACTGGCTGCGCAGGTTCGACGCCACGTTGTACGAGATCGTCACCGCGTAGGGGTTGTACGCCCCGCAGTCCATCAGGAAGCGGTCGTGGATCGCCTGGATCCTGCCGTCGTCGTCGTAGCCCACCTCGACGTCGTGGATCTGGTCGCGGGCGTGGCGAGCGTTGGCCAGGTTCTCGCGCCGGTCCTCGATCCAGCGCACCGGCCGCCGCAGGTGCAACGCTAAGTAGGCGACCAGGATGTCCTCGCTGTAGAGACCGGAGCCGAAGCTCCCTCCCATGGCCGGGGCGATGACCCTGACGTTCCCATGCGGCAGCCCCACCATCTCGGCGATGTAGTCGCGCAGCCAGTGGGACCTCTGGGTCGTGGCCCAGACCGTCAACTCGTTCCGCGGCTCGTCGAAACGGGCCGCGACGCCTCGGGTCTCGATGGGAGATCCCACGGATCGACCCATCCTCAGCCGTCGATGCAGACGATGAGGGGCCCGGGCGAGGGCGTCATCGGGGTCGCCCACCACGATGCGGAACCGGGAGTGGAGGTTGTCGCCGAGCTCGGGATGGAGAACCGGCGCGTCGGCGGCGAGAGCCGCCTCCGGATCCGTCACCACCGGCATGGGGTCATAGGAGACGGCGATCAGCTCGGCGGCGTCCTCTGCCTGGTACCGGTTCTCGGCCACCACCACCGCCACCGGCTCCCCGACCCGGCGGACGATGGAGGCCGGGATGACCTCGGCCCGGTGGCTCTTGACGACCAAGCCGACCGCCTCCGCCACATGTGGCGGCGTGGTGATGGCATGGCGGGTGAAAGGCGCCACCTTTCCGTCGAGGTCGGCGCCGGAGAACACGGCCACCACTCCCGGCGCCGCCTTTGCGTTCGTGGTGTCGATCTCGACGATGCGGGCGTGGGCCTCGGTGGAGCGGACCAGGCACGCCTCCAGCATCCCGTCCAGAGTCAGGTCGGCGATGAAGGGGGTTCTGCCGGTCAGGAGACCGAAGTCCTCCCGTCGGGGAACCGATTGGCCGATTGTCTCCACGCCTCGACTGTCAACCGCCATTGGATCTGGCGGTCTCGATGGCGCGCCAGACCCTCGCCGGAGTCATCGGCATCTGAGTGATCTCCACTTCGAGCGGGCGGAGGGCGTCGATGATGGCGTTGGCGATGGCGGCGGGAGGGGAAACCGCGGCTCCTTCTCCCGCCCCCTTGATGCCGAGCGGGTTCAGTGGGGAGAGATGTGACTCGTGTTCGACGGTGACCGGAGGGACATCGGAGGCGGTCGGAATGAGATAGTCCATGAAGCTCGGATTCAGATGCTGGCCGCTCTCGTCGTAGACGACCTCTTCCAGCAGGGCGTTTCCGATGCCGTGAGCGACGCCGCCGTGCTGTTGGCCGTCGACCACCGTCGGGTTGAGGATCTGACCGCAGTCGTCCACCACGAAGTACTCCAGGACCGACACCGTTCCCACCTCCGGGTCGACCTCGACGATCGCCACGTGAGTGCCGGACGAATAGGTGACGGTAGGCGGGACGTAGTAGTCGGTCTCCTCCAGTCCCGGCTCCATCCCCTCCGGGAGGCGGCTGCCGGGTCCGGGGGATGCCACCTCGGCGATCTCGGCGAACGAAAGCGAGGTTCCCGGCGCGCCTTTCACCGTCACCCGACCATCTTCGATCGTGAGATCCTGCTGACTCACTTCGAGCAGCTCGGAGGCGATGGCCAGGATCTTCTGGCGAACCTTGGTAGCGGCTCCGTGGACAGCCGACCCGGCCGTCACCGCCGACCGGCTGGCGAACGTCCCTCCCCCGTGGGGGATCAGCGCCGTGTCGCCCGCCCGCACCGTGATGTGGTCGGGTGAGATACCAAGAGCGTCGGCCGCCACCTGGGAGAGGACCGTCTCGTGACTCTGGCCGTGAGGGTTGCTTCCCGAGTGGACGATCACATGACCGCTCTGATCTATCCGGACGGTGGCCCCTTCATGGGGGCCGAAGCCCGACCCTTCCACGTGCGATGAGATGCCGATCCCCACGAATCGGCCCTCTGCCCGGGCCTGGTCCTGGCGCTGCCGGAACCCGGCGTAGTCCGCCAGGGCCAGAGCCTTGTCGAACTGGGAAGGGAAGTCCCCCGAGTCGTAGACGATCCGGCCCCCGTCCCGATAGAGCATCCCCATGTCATACGGCATCAGCTCTCCCGGGATGAGGTTCTTGCGCCGAACCTCCGCCGGGTCGAGCTTCAAGAAGCCCGCCACCATGTCGACGATCCGGTCGATCACGAACGTTGCGGAGGTTCTGCCCGCTCCGCGGACCGGCGTGTTGTCACGCTTGTTCGTGAGAACGCAGATGCCCTCGACATCGAAGTTGTCGATCTTGAACTCGTTCCGCAGATGGGCGGCGGTGTTGTAGGAGAGAGTGATGACGAAGGGGTTGTAGGCGCCGGCGTCGACCAGGAAACGATCCTTCAGACCGATGATCGTCCCGTCGGCGTTGAACGCTACGTCGACGTCGTGGTACTGGTCGCGCGTGTGTCGGGCGTTCCCTAGATTCTCACGGCGGTCTTCGATCCATCGGATCGGGCGTCCGAGCTGTCGGGCGAGGAACGGGATGAAGATCTCCTCGTTGTAGATGCCTCCCCCGAAGCTGCCTCCCATGTCGGGCGAGATGATCCGGATGTGCTCCTCGGGCATGCCCAGCATCTCGGACAGATAGCTGCGCAGCAGATGCGGCTTCTGCTGGGTCGCCCACATGACGATTTGGTTGGTAGCACGGTCGAACTCGGCCAGGACACCCCGCGTCTCCATCGGCGAGCCGATCGAGCGGCCGACGGTGAATTGGGCGGAGAGGGCGTGCTCGGCGTCGCCAAACGCCCCCTCGATGTCTCCGGCCCCGGTATGGAAGGAGCAATGGATGTTGCCCGGGACGTCGGGATGGAGTTGGGGAGCACCCTCCCGAAGAGCCGATTGGGGATCGGTGAGCGCTTCCAGCGGCTCGTATTCGACCTCGATCAGCTCCAGGGCGTCCTCGGCGACGTAACGGTTGCGGGCGATGGCGACCGCGACCGGCTCTCCTACGCGGAAGACCTTCTGTTCGGCCAGTAGCTGGGCGCGATAAGGACGGACCACCAGGTTGGTCTCCCGGGCGACGTGGTCCGGGATCGTCTTGTAGAACGGCCGCGTGATCGGACCGACCTTGCCCGCCAGATCCTCGGCGGTGATGATCGCCACCACGCCGTCGAGAGCCCGCGCCTTCGTCGTGTCGAGGTGGACGATCTCGCCATGGGCGATGGGGCTGCGCAGGATGGCGGCCTCCACCATTCGAGGGAGTCGGATGTCGGCCACGTATTGCCCCCGGCCGGTGAGGAGGTGATTGTCTTCCTTGCGAGCGATCCGCTGCCCGACGTAGGTCATGCCTGCCTCTCCGCCAGCTCCTTGACCGCCAGCACGATGTTGTGATAGCCGGTGCACCGACACAGGTTGCCGGAGATCCTCTCCCTGATCTCCTTCTCCTCTGTCGAGGGGCCTTCCTCCAGATACTCGACGACGTTCATCAGGAATCCCGGAGTGCAGAAGCCGCACTGGAGGGCGTGATGCCGGGAAAACGCCTCCTGTACGGGATGAAGCGTCCCGTCGGCTGACTCCAACCCTTCCACCGTCGTCAACTTCTGGCCATCGGCTTGGACGGCCAGCATGAGACACGACCGCGCAGTATGCCCGTTGACCAGGATCGTGCAGGCGCCGCACACGCCGTGCTCGCACCCGAGATGAGTTCCGGTCAGCCCGACCTCGTCGCGCAGGAAGTCGGCCAGGGTCATGCGGGGCTCCACCGAGCCGCTCACCGCTTCGCCGTTGACCTCGAAGCTCACATCGATCTTGCTGGTCATGCGCTTTCTCCCCTCGCCCGGGCGGCGGCCGTCTGCAGCGCCCGGCGGGTCACCACCTTGGCCAAGTGCCGCTTGTAGTCAGCTGGCCCGTGCACGTCGTCCAGCGGGTCGATCACCGAGTCGATGTTCTGGGCGGCGTTGGTTGTGAGTTGCTCGGTGGCTTCCTGTCCGACGAGCATTTGCTCCGCCTCCCCGGCGCGGACGGCGGTGAGACCGGCGGACATCACGGCGATCCGCGCGTCGGTCACGAGGCCGTCCTGAATGTCGATGACCGCACCGGCGCCGGCCATGGCGAAGTCTCCGTGGCGGCGGGACACTTCTACGAAAGCGGTTCCCGCCTCAGGCCGTGGCAGCCGGAACTGCATCTCGACCAACAGTTCGTCGGTTGCCAGGGCGGTCGTCATGTAGCTGACGAACATATCGCGGGCCGGCAGCGTCCGTTCGCCCGCATGGCTGCGCACGCGCAAGTCCGCATCGAACAAGAGTGCCAGGGCGGGCCACTCGGCGGCGGGGTCGGCATGGGCGATGCTGCCTCCCACCGTTCCCCGGTTACGGATCGCCACATGACCGATCTGGGAAACGGCCTCACCTATCGCCGGACATCGTGGTCCGATGTCGCGGTGGAGCTCGATACTGCGGTGGGTCGCCAGTGCTCCGATGGTCAGGGTGCCGCTCCCGTTCAGGTGGATTCCATCCAGCCCTTGGATCCGATTGATATCGATCAGGTGGCCCGGCCGCGCCATGCGGAAGGCCAGGAGCGGGATCAGGCTCTGACCTCCGGCCAGGACCTTTCCTTCGTCGCCCACCTCGTGGAGCGTGGCCAACGCGTCGTCGAGAGTCTCGGGGCGGCTGTAGTCGAAGGGAGGTGGTTTCATCGGTCGGTTTTCTTCTCCTCGATGGCTTTGACTTCAGGAGGCGCCGAGCGTGCGAGATCCGATGCCCCCAGTATCGGCCCTTCTCACTTCGGTATCTTGTCCTCGTAGTAGCCCCATCGCTCGAGAACTGTCTCGACGAGTTGTCCTTCTATCTCCGTGATCCGGGGATCTTCGTAGCGACGGGGGCGGGGCAGGTCGATCGTGTGTTGATCGAAGATCACCCCGGGGCCGGCGGTCATCAGGTAGATGTGGTCGGAGAGGTAGACCGCTTCGCGTAGCGAGTGGGTGACGAAGACGATGGTCGCCTGGGTTCGTTCCCACAGCTCGAGAAGCTCACCGCGCAGGAAACGCCCGGTCACCTCATCCAGGGTGCTGAATGGCTCATCCATCAGGATGAAGGCCGGCTGGACGGCCAGGGCGCGGGCGATGGCGACTCGGGCACGCTGCCCACCCGAGAGATTGAGCGGCCAGGAATTCTCGAAGGCCTCGAGCCGAAGCATGCGCAGATGGTGGCGGATAGTCTCGTCCCAGGTGCTCTCGGGGATTCCGGCTGCCTTGAGTGCCACCGCGATGTTCTGTTTGACCGTGCGCCATGGCAGAAGACGAGCGTCCTGGAAGACGTATCCGCACTGGGGCAAGTCTGATGTGGCTCGTTGACCGTCACGAAAGAAGGTCTCTCCGTCGATGCTGACGGTTCCCCGCTGAGGCGTGAACAGGCCGGACAGGATGCTGAGGAGAGTGGATTTTCCGCATCCGCTCGGCCCAACGATGCAGGCAAACTCACCCTTGGCGACCTTGAGATCGACGTCCCTCACCGCGGGAGTCGAGTTACCCCGGTACCAGAACGTGAGGCCTGATATATCGATGAAGTCGGCGGGTCGGTCGGCCCATCGTTCGGGGGACACGGGGGATCCCTCGGGATCGGCGCGAGTGGAAGATTCCGAGATTTCCATGGCTGTGTCCCGTGGCTCCTCCAGCACGTGTCGTATATTATACGCAGATCGGGCCGAAGTGCTTTGAAAAGGTGGCTTTGTTGACTGTCCCAGGAACAGAATGCGAATAGACGCCTTCGCCCACGCTCTTCCCCCCGGATTCCGGGACGCGGTGTTGACTCGAGCGCCAGATGATCAGGACCTCGTCAACTGGCTGTCACTTCGGCGGCTCTTCGATATAGAGGAACGCGTCGCCCTCATGGATGCTCTCGGTATCGATGTGCAGATCGTAACCACCCCGTCACCGCCGCTGGAGGAGATGTTCGCGCCGGAAGTGGCTTGCCAGTTGGCCGAAGTCGCCAATCGGGAGATGGCGCGCCTGGTGGAGGCCTATCCCGATCGTCTCCGTGGAACTGCGACGATTCCGCTGGTGGATCCGAAATGGGCCGTAGGCGAGCTCCGGCGGGCCGTGAATGAGCTCGGACTTCTCGGACCCCTGATCTACACCCACGTCAACGGAGGGCCACTGGATGGCGCCGAGCTGGAGCCGTTCTGGGACGAGGCCGAGAAGCTGGGGGTTCCGATCTGGCTGCATCCCGACCGGTCCCGCAACTCACCCGACTACGTCGACGAGGACGGCTCCCGATATGGGTTGTTCCTAGTACTCGGCTGGCCTTACGAGACGTCGCTAGCCATGGCGCGGTTGGTCTTGAGTGGAGTGATCGCCCGCCATCCCGGCCTGGAAATCATCGTCCATCACGGAGGCGGCATGATTCCCTTCTTCCACCGGCGGATCGAGATGAACTACCAGCCCGGTCAGCGGCGAGTGCCCATGCCGAGCGACACCACAGTCGACGTCAAGCGCGACCTGCGTCGTTTCTATGTCGATTCGGTCCTTCAGGGCGCGACATCGGCGCTGGCCACATCCATCGATTTCTTCGGGGCAGATCGGGTCCTTTTCGCCACCGACATGCCGTTCGGTCCGGGCGACGGGCTAGAGTTCGCCCGAGCCTCACTCGAATCCGTCGAGCAACTCCCTCTGTCCCAACGCGAGGTAATCCTCGGTGAGAACGCAATCAAACTCCTTGGAATCGACCGGCCCTGAACAGCCGAGCTTGACGAGAATGACCGTCGCCCACCAGGTGGCGGCGGTCCTCCGTGATGAGATTCTTCGGGCCGAAGCACCGCCGGGAGCACGTCTGCGGCAAGAAGAGATAGCCGGCCGGTTGGGGGTCAGTACGACACCGGTTCGTGAGGCATTTCGCATCCTCGAGGCGGAGGGCTTGGTGCGTCTCGACCCGGGGAGAGGGGTGCTGGTATTCCGTCCATCCATCGAAGAAGTCCGTGAGACGTACGAGCTCAGGGAAGCTCTGGAGATGCTTGCAGTTCAGCATGTTGTGGAGAACCTGAACGACAACCAAATCGAGCAATTGGAAGGAATTCTGGACGACCTGGAACAGACCTCGGATCACGACGAATGGATCCGGCTCAACAACCTGTATCACGACCAGATGTACGCCTTCGCCTCACGTCCGAAGCTTTCCTCCATCATCGTCTCACTGCGCGATTCGATGGCCGGCTACATGCACAGCGCCATCCAGAGGGCGATCGAAACCGGGCGCGCTGCTCGAGAGCATCGGGCGATCCTGGAGGCATGTCGCAGCGGTGATGTCGAGGGGGCGAAGGAAGCGGTTCGGGTTCACATGCACCACACAGTCGAGTTGGCGCTCAGATTCTTAGAAGAGGACGGCTCAGAACTCTGAAGGCAGCCGTGAACCGGACCTCAATCTGAGGTCGTCACCCGCCAAGCGAAGATCCTTCCCTCGGTCTTGCGGAAGACGTACTGGTCGACGAGGGTCATGATCACGGTGAACACCAGCGTCCAAGCCACGACTTTGTCGGGACGCAGCAGCTTGAAGAAGAACCCCAGCTGACCGCCGATGCCCTCCGATGTGGTGAGGGCCTCCACGATCAGCACGATCTTCCAGGAGAAGGCGAAGGCGAAGCGGTTGGCGGCAAAGATGGGCCCCGCTATCTGCGGAAGGAGCAGCTCCCTCATCCATGTCGGACGGCTCCACCGGTAGACCTTCGCCATCTCCTCCAAACCCGGATCGGTCGCCCGCACCCCTTGATGCACGATGTTCACGACGAACGGCGTCACGGCGACAACCAGCGCCACCAACCGGGACGACTCCTGGACACCGATCAGGAGAACCGAGAAGAGGATTATCACTGGACCCGGCAGGGCCAGTCCCACCATGACCCAGGGGGAGAGGAATGCCTCGGTCAGGCGCGAGCGTCCCATCCAGATCCCGATGGCGACGCCCAGAAGTGTCGAGACGACCCACGCGATTGCCACACGGCGGAGGCTGATGGCGATATGGGAGAAGATGTCGCCACTGACGAAGGCATCGACGAAGGCAGTCACCACTTCCCAAGGGGAGGGGAGGAACGGCTCGAAGACGAAGGTAAGCGGCCACCAGACGGCGAGGGCGGCGATGATGAAAGCGAGGTAAGGGAGGAAGCGGGCGGCGAAGCCCTCCGCTTTCGGTGGTGCCGGAGCTTCGAATACTTCGGCTTCGGCGATGTCCCAGGTGCCGCGAACTGTCATCGCTCGACTCCGCCGTTCGCTTCGCGGGACTTGCGAAGTGGCATCTACGTTCCGCTCCTGGCATCACGCCACCTGAACACGCGGCGTTCCCATGGACGGAAGACGGCGAATTCGACGCCGAACACGACGATCAGGAAGAACACCACCCACACGACGAGGGTCTCCAGGGCAAAGAAGTCGTATGCCCGGTTGTACTCGGCGCCGATCCCAACTTGTTGGGCTGAGAAGACCTCCGTGACCACCACGATCTTCCAACCCAGGGCATAGGCGTTGCGGAGGGCGGCGAAGAGGAAAGGGGCCATTTCCGGGATGGAAACGTGCCTGAGTCTCTCACGCCTGCTCAGCCGATACACCTTGGACATGTCGTCGAGGCGGCTGTCGAGAGACTCGAAGCCCTCGTGCAGGCTCACCACGACGAAGGGGAAGATGACGGCGGCGACCGAGACGTAAACGGAAACGTCGGTCAACCCGAAGACGGTCAGACAGAACAGGGCGAAGGCCAGGGACGGGGTGGTGATCGTGACGTACACCGGGATGGTGAAGAAACGACGCCACCAGTTGCTCCCGCGCCCGGCCAGGGCCACCAGGAAGGCGAGGACGTAGCCCGCCGAGAGCCCGATCAACAGTCTCTGTAGCGAACGGAGGATGTTCTGGTAGGTGGCGGGCTCGGCGATGAGGTCGAGCCCTTCGGCCCATACCTCCTGCGGCGACGGTAAGAACCTGGTCAGTGGATGGACCACGAACCACAGCGCGAGCAGCATGGCGACGCCGACCGCCGGCAGGACATAAGGGGAGACGCGTTCGACCCGGCGGGACTCGAGGCCTGTCTCGGTTGCGGTGTCCGCTAGTCCTGTCATTCAGCCTCACGAGGGGGAGGAGGCCGGAGCGTCCAACCTCCTCCCCTGAGTGTACGGAGGGTCACTCTCCGACAGCCGTCACCACTCCACCGGGGTTCTCCTCGATCAGAACGTCCTGGTCCGCCGCCAGGTCCACCCAGGCCTCGGCCTGCTCCTGTACCTCGGGGCTCCAGTCGTTGGTGAAGAGTGGAATCCCATTGACCTGTTCTGCCACCAGGTCCAGCACGGCCTGATCGTCCTGGCCCAGCAGCGACGCGTAGGGCTCCTGGGTGATCCGGGTGGGATCTTCGAGGATCCAATCGATGGCGTCGTCCCACGAAGCCGTCACCGCCTGCGCCAGCTCGGGATTGTCGGCGAGCCAATCCTCGTAGGCAGCCATCTGCGACAGATGCGAGAAGGCGTTGCCCGGGATCTCGACGTCTACCAGCGGTCCGAACATGCAGCGGGCACCGGCCTGGACCATGGCCCGGCTGCTGTGGGGGACGAAGTTGAAGATCGCTTCGACCTCGTCGTCCTGGAGCAGCTCGACCAGAGCGGGCGGACCGGTCTCGACGAGGGTGTACTCGTCGAGCAAGTTGAAGTCGAACAGCGACTGCAACACGATCGTGAAGCTGGTCGTGGTTCCCGAGTCGGCGCCGAAGTGGCCGACGGGCTGTCCGATCAGATCCTCAGGCGTCTCGTAGGGCGCGTCCTCTTTGACGAGGATGCAGTTGTTGTTGTTGAGGATCGGATAGAAGACCGACACGTCGAGGCCCTCGGTTCGGGCGATCGCCGCGCCGATGGCGTCGAAGTCGAACGCCACGTCGGACTGCCGCTGGAGGAAGAACTGCCCGGACGCATCGGGGTCGTTGTAGAAGAACTCGCCCTGGTACCCGTTGGCTTCGTCGAAGCCATTCTCCTCCACGATCTGGGCGGCGACGCCGGTCAGACCACCGTTGAGGGCCGAAATCCGCACAACGGGCACGTCGCCGTTTGCCGCCGTGGTTTCGGTCGGGGCTTCGGTGGTCCCTGTCGTCTCGTCGGGGGCTTCAGTGGTGCCCGTCGTCTCGGGCGGCGCCGCGGTGGTGGGAGTCTCCTCCGCCTCCGTCGTCGTAGTGCCGGCGTCGCCGGCACAGGCGCCGAGAACGAGAACAAGGACGGCCATCAGACTCAGCCAAATTCGCTTGCGGTGTCTCATGGGAGCTCCCTTCCTGCTGGAGTCGAAGCGACTCTGTGTATTATGCACGAAGCGGTCGGACGGTGACGGGTGAAATGGCGGTTTTGCGTTTCAGGCGGCCGGTTTCCTGATCGGTTGAACCGGCGCGGCTATTCGGCAAACACGTCGAGCAGCCGCTGAGCTTGGTGTTTCGCCGCCGGCCGCAGCACGGCGATCTGCACGCCGACCTCGTGATAGCGGGCTACCTTCTCCTTCACCTCATCGGGCGTTCCTGAGGCGGTCATGCCTTCGACGTAGCTGTCAGGAACAGCTTCGAGTAGCGCCTCCTTGCCTCCTCGTTCCCACGCCTCTTTGAACCGGGGAATGTCTTCTTCTTTGATGTAGGGCTCGCCGACCCGCATCTTCGGCCCGGCGATGAATGGGAGCTGGATCGGATCGAACTTCGTCGCGACTTCCCAGCGAACCTGGTCGAGGGCGGCGGCGTGGTCGTCCTCGATCGAGCAATTGACTATCTGCGCCACGATGAAGTCATCCCAGTTGCGACCGGACTCATCTACGGACTGCTTGAGAATGGCCAGGGCGTTGGCCGAATACTCCGGTGAGCACACGGCGTTGAGCATGACGCCGTCCCCGATCTTGCCCGCCAGACGCAGGCCCGTGGTGCTCGTGGCCGGGATGAGGAATGGGATGTTGTCGCGCACCGGCTTGAAACCGAGCTGGGCGTTTTCGAAGTCGACCACCTCGCCGTGATAGGACGCACTCTCGCCGCTCAGCACGAGGCGGATGGATTCGACCCATTCGCGCAGGGTGGTCGGGGGGGAGATCGGCTCGAGACCGTACCGGCGGGCGTGGGTGTCGGTGCAGGCGCCGGGGGACAGGATCATGCGGCCTCCGCTGATCTCGTCGAGGGACGCGATCGTCTGAGCCATGACGAGCGGGTTGCGGATCCTTACCGTCTGGGTCGCTCCCAGCGTCATGTGCTGGGTGGACAGGGCGGCCGCCGTCAGGGCGGAGACGGAATCGCGGTTGAGTTCGATGGTTTCCGAGAAGAAGCCCATGACGAAGCCGCGCTCGTCCGCCCGTTTCATCCAGTCGGCGATCTCCCGAACGTCCATATTGGGGTCGTAACCGGTCGCGAAACCGACTCCTTGCATGGCTACCTCTCCGTGACGATGTATCAACGTTAAGATAACAGGACCCGTGGCGCCTGTCCTTTAGCATCCCGTGGTGGAGAAATCCGACTACGTCGAGCAACTGATCGCGCAATGGAATCGGCAGCGCCCCGAACTCGACGTGGCGCCGATGGGTCTGATCGGCCGGATCTCTCGCATATCCCGACTCCTGGAGCGTCAGATCGAAGAGCTCTTCGCCGCCCACGGGTTGCAGGGCGGGCGGTTCGACGTTCTCGCTGCCTTGGTTCGCGCCGGAGAGCCGCATCGCCTCACTCCGACCCAGCTCTACAACTCGCTTCTCGTGTCGTCGGGAGCGATCACCAACCGGATCGACCGCCTGGTGGACGACGGGCTCGTCACCCGAGGGTCGAACGCGAGTGACGGTCGCAGCCTGCCGGTGCAGTTGACCGAGGCCGGCCGCCAACGTCTCGACGCCGCCCTGATCGCCCACTTGGAGAACGAGGAGGAGCTGCTGGCGCCCCTCAATCGCCGCGAGCGCGAATTACTGGCTGAGATCCTGCGCAGATGGCTGATTGCGTTGGGAGACCAAGACCATCCGGCGGAATCATTGAGCGACGATTCCACCGTCCAGAGCCAATAGAAGCGTCAGTCGGCTCCAGCCCCATCCGGCGACACCTCTAATCCATAGTCGCTGGCGGCACGGGCCGGGGTGACCAGGCCTTCGGCGACGTCCTCGGCGACCGCGGCAGGATCTCTCTCCGCCGGGTCGAAGAAACCGCCTCCACCCGGGAGCTCGAGCACGAAGGTCGTGCCCTCGGGAAGTCGGTTGCTCAACTTGGGATTGCGGCTCTCGCCGATCGAAGTCTCAAACCCGCCTGGGGCCCCCGGGCGACCCCCGAGGTACCCCTCGGCGGGAAAACGCAATCGATCCGACAGGGATGAGACCACGAACGGTTCCCCGGTCCGCACCTCTACCTCGATCCTCTGACCCAGCCCTCCTCGATACTTGCCGGGTCCACCGGAATCGGGGCGGAGTTCCTTGTGACGGAACACGAGCGGCGACGTCGTCTCGGTGATTTCCACGGGAGCGGTGGCAATGCCACTGGGGAAGCTGGTGGTGGACGGCCCATCCTGGTTCGGCCGTGCCCCCATTCCCCCCGAGGCGAAAAACACGGTGACGAACCGATCGGGTCCCGCTCCCCGGGTTGTCGTCAGCCAGACGTTGCCGGCACCTTCGGCGATGACGCGGTCGGGAATGACTTCGGCGAGAGCGCCCAGGACCGCATGAGGAAGGAAGTGGCCGACGATGTGGCGGGCGGCGACGGCGGCGGGAAATCGAGGGTTGAGAATGCTGCCTTCGGGGGCGGTGACGGTGACCGGCTTGAAGCTGCCGTCGTTGTGGGGCACTTCAGGGGAGATGGCGCACTTCAGGGCATAGGAGGTGTAGGCGGCGGTGTAGTTCAACACCACGTTCATGCCGCGGCTGACCTGCGGCGAGCTTCCCGAATAGTCGACGAGGATCTCATCGTCGGCGATGGTCACTGCGCAGGCGATCTCGACGGGCTCGTCGATGCCGTCCGTGTGAATCACCTTGCGATAGGTTCCGTTGGGAACCTGACGGATGGCCTCGCGCGTAGCCGCCTCGGAGCGGCTGCGGATCTCATGGCTCAAACCTGCCAGGTCGTCGAGTTCGAACTCCTCCAGGTACTCGACCAAGCGGGTGGCGCCGACCTGGTTGCCCGCAACCTGAGCGTGCAGGTCGCCGACGACCTCTCGGGGAGCTCTGACGTTCGCCTTGATGATCTTGAGCAGTTCCTCGTTCGCCTCGCCCTGGTCGTAGAGCTTGGTGATGGGAATCGAGAGACCCTCTTCGAAGACCTCGTTGGCGTCGGCGGACAGTCCCCGGCCCCCAATGTCCACGGCATGACAGCAGTTGCCGAAGAAGCCGATCAGCTGAGGTCCGGTGAACACCGGCGTCACAACCGACAGATCGTTCAGCTGACCCGATGTCTGCCAGGGATCGTTGGTGATCAGCACGTCCCCCGGGCGTAGCGTTTCCTCGGGATACGCGGCGAGGAAGTGGTGCATCGACGTGGCCAGGGAGTTTATGTGTCCCGGGGTGCCGGTCACCGCCTGGGCGAGCATGCGGCCCTGAGCGTCGAACACTGCTGCCGACAGATCGCCAGACTCCCGGACGATGGGGGTGAACGACGTACGCTGCAGCGCCGCCGCCTGCTCGTTGGCGACGGTGATGAGGCGGGTCCACAGGATCTCGAGCGTGACCGGATCCATTTCAGCCATCGATCGTCACCTCCAGGTTTCCTAGGTCGTCGACCTCGATGCTTCCTCCCGGTCCGACCACTACCGTGGATTCGCGCTCTTCGACGACGCACGGGCCTTTGAGGATCGTGCCGGGGACGAGGCTGTAGCGGTCGTAGACGTCTCCGGTCACGAGGCCTTTCGCCTCGGCAAACCACATGGGGCGCGTTCCCTTGTGCGGGTTGTCCATCGAGGTGACGACGTCGCCGACTTCCGGCCGCGGAGCGGGGCCGCTGACGCGGACACGCCAGGTGAGAACCTCGGCCTCCACATCCGGCGGCCGGGAGCCGAAAAGTCGGAGGTATTCGCCGAGGAAGCGATCGTTCACGAGGTCACCGTCGAGCTCGTCGGGATCCGGGGTCAACTCCACGGTGATGCTGTCGCCCTGGCCCTCGTATCTGATGTCGGCGGCGATGAGGATCGACATGCCGGTCGCGCCGGCCCCCGCGGCCTCGAGCTCGCTCCTGCCGTTCTGAATCATGATGTCCACGGCGTCTCGCAAGCCACCCCAGTCGACTCCCGACACCTTCGATGGCAGGCTGCGGGCGAACTCGAAAGAGGGCGGCGCAGTGAGCATGCCGAAAGCCGAGCCGACCCCGGCATGAGGTGGAAACACGAGGCGGGCGATGCCCAGGGCACGGGCGACACCCCACGCATGAACAGGTCCGGCGCCGCCTGTCGCGACGAGAGTGAACGGCCTCAGGTCCTTCCCCCTTTCGATGGCATGCATGCGGGCCGCGTTCGCCATGTTCTCGTTCACCACCCGGTGGATGGCGGCTGCGGTGTCGATGGGGGACAAGTCGAGGCTCCGTCCCAGGCTCGCGACGGCCGCCTGGGCGCCGTCGGAGTCGAGTTTCATCTTGCCTCCGAGGAAGAACTCCGGGTTGAGGTAGCCGAGGACGAGGTCGGCATCGGTCACGGTGGGCTGGTCGCCACCTAGCCCGTAACACACGGGTCCGGGATCCGAAGCGGCGGAGTCCGGGCCTACCTTGGGCAGCCCGAAGGTGCCGATGCGGGCGATGCTTCCGCCCCCGGCTCCGATCTCGAGGAGGTCGACGACCGGCACCCGGATCGGCATGCCGCTCCCTTTGGTGAACCGGTACACCCTCGCCGCTTCGTGCTCCCGGGCGATGAGAGGTGCGCCTTTCTCCACGAGGCCCGCCTTGGCGGTCGTCCCGCCCATGTCGAAGGCGAAGACACTTCGGCCGCCGTCCTGGGAGCCGAAGAACGCCGCTGCCAACACCCCGGCGGCCGGACCCGACTCCAGGAGGCGGATGGGGAACTTGCGGGCTGTGTCGGCGGTGGCGAGCCCCCCGGTGGACAGCATGATGTGGAGGGGAGCATCGATCCCGCTGGCTTCCAGGTCCTTTTCCAGCCGATGCAGGTACCGGTCGAAGGTGGGAAGCACATAGGCGTTGGCGACGGTCGTGGAGGTTCGGTGGTACTCGCCTACCTCGGGCGAAACGTCGCTGGAGATCGTGACCGGAACTTCGGGCAGCTCCCGCCTGAGCAGCTCGGCGGCCGCCCGCTCGTGCTCCGGATCGCGGTACGAGTGGAGAAACGACACGGCGATGGCCTCGACCTCGTTCTCTCGCAGCGACGGAATGAGGGCGGCGACCTCGTCCAGGTTGATCGGCCTATCAACCGTCCCGTCCGCCAGGACCCGTTCGTCGATCCCGTAGCGCCGGCGGCGCGGCACGAGCGGCTCCGGCATCTGGATGAACAGGTCGTACATGTCGTAACGCTGCTCCTTACCGGAGGTCAGCACGTCCCTGAAGCCCTTTGTGGTGATGAGGGCAATGACCGAACCCCTCCGTTCGATCAGGGCATTGGACACCAGCGTCGTGCCATGCACGACCTCGGTCACGTTCTCGTGCGGCCACTCGGCGAGTAGATCGCCGATTCCCTGGGCCACCCCGGCGGCCGGATCGGGATAGGTGGTGAGGGTCTTGGCGGTCGCCACCAGTCGGTCGCCCTCGTGGAGAACCAGGTCAGTGAATGTGCCGCCGATGTCCACGGCGACGCGGAGAGATTCGGTCATGGCTGGTCGGGCAACGCTACCATCTCAACATCAAGATACTTTGCCCTCCCGGTCTTCGTCACATCATGGTGGTTTCGACGCGTGTGGGAGATTGATCTCTCCGGGACCACCGCGCTCGTAACCGGAGCGAGTCGGGGAATCGGTCGGGCGATTGCGCTGGGTCTGGCTGAAGCCGGCGCGGACGTCGTGGTGACCGCCCGTTCGGAGGGTGATCTCGAGTCGCTGGGAGAGGAAATCAAACAGAGAGGTCCGGCGTCCCTGCCCTTGGCCGCGGATCTCGCCGACGGGGACTCCATCGGCGAACTGGTCCATCGAGCCTGGGGATGGAACGAGGGCCTCGATGTGCTGGTCAATGCCGCCGGGATCATCATCCGGCGCGATCCGCCCGACGCCACCGGAGACGACTTCGACCAGGTCATGGCGGTCAACCTGCGGGCTCCGTTTCTCTTGACCCAGGCGATCGGGTGGCAGATGCGTGACCGGGGGACGGGATCAATCGTGAACGTGGCGTCCGTGGCGGGTGAGGAAGTGACCGGGGCCTCGCTGATCTATCAGGCGAGCAAGGCAGGCCTCGTCCATCTCACCCGGGGATTCGCCTCCCGGTTGGCTCCGAGTGTGAGGGTGAACGCCGTTGGGCCCGGATACATCCGCACCAGCTTGAACGAAGAGTGGCTGAGCAATGCCGACAACGCCCGCTATGTGAAGGAACGTACCGCCTCGGGCCGGGTCGGAGTGCCAGAGGACGTCGTGGGGGCGGTCGTGTTCCTCGCCTCACCGGCCGCTTCCTATGTGAACGGCCAGCATCTCAGGATCGATGGAGGATGGGGCTTCTAACCGATGGGGATCCTCCTGGGGCTGACTGCGGGACTGTGTTTCTCGGTAGCGTCGATCCTCGCCCGGTTCGGCATGCGACTTCGAAGCCGCGACGACGGCCTCTTCATGAGCATCTTCATGAATCTCCTGGTCCTCGGCGGGCTGACCCTGATCACCGACCTGCCGAGGTGGGACACGGCCGGGGTGGCGGCTCTCGCCGCCGGGGGCGTGCTCGGCACCTTCGGCGGCCGGGCCACGAACCTGCGGGCGGTTCGAATCATCGGTCCCAGCCGGGCCAACGCATTCCTCACCGGGGGCCCGCTCGTGGCGGCGATCGGGGGATGGATCGTGCTGGGGGAACGAATCTCCCTTCTGGGCGGCGCCGGAGGACTGTTGGTGATGGCCGGCCTGTACCGCATCATCCGGTCGCGAACCACCGCCGTCGCCGTGACCCCGGCGGGGGCAGTCGCGCCCGACGACACGCCGGGACCCAGGCTCGACCCGTCCCTGGGCTTTGCGCTGGCGATGGCAGCTCCCGTCCTCTTCGGTCTGGCCTTCGTCTTTCGCAAGTGGGGTCTGGGGCACTATCCCACGGCAGTGGGGGGAGCCTTCATAGGTGCCGCCGCCGCCATCACCATGCAGCTCTTCGGCGACACCTTCGCCGGCCAGGTCGGCCGGCGGCTGCGGGAGAACATGCGGCGGATTCCGTGGTGGTTCGTGGGAGCGGGTGCGTTCACGAGCGCCGCCCTGATCGCCCAGTTCTTGGCATTCGGTTACCTGCCCGCCTGGGTGGTCAGCCTGCTCCAGGGCACCCAGGTCCTGTGGACGCTCCTGCTGGCCGCGGTCGTTCTCCGGCAAGAAGAGAGGATCGACGGGAATCTGATGATTTCGATACTGCTCGTCTTTGTCGGCGTGACGGCGATCACCAGCCAATACTGAGGCCCCGATGAAGCCCCTCTCGAAGTCAGTCGGCTCCCTTCAGCGCTCGGGGATCCGAGCCGTGATGGACATCGCCTTCCGGCGGCCCGGCGTCCTCCGCCTCGAGGTGGGCGATCCCGACTTCCCCACGCCGCCGCACATCGTCGAGGCGGCGGCCCAAGCCGCCCGGGCGGGCTACACCCATTACACACCCAGCCGGGGGCTGCCAGAGGTACGGGAGGTCATGGCCGACAAGCTGACGCGCCTGAACGGCATCCGGACCGGTTCCGATGACGTGGTGGTCGCCGCCGGCGGGGGTCACGCCCTCTTCTCGGTATACCAGGCCCTGGCCGATCCGGGCGACGCGGTGCTGGTGCCCGACCCGGGCTGGCCCAACTACCGCACGATCGCGGGGCTGTGTGGATTGGAAGTGGTGGGTTATCCGCTGGAGCGGGAGCACGGATTCCTCCCCGACCTGGAGCAGTTGGATCGCCTCATGTCGACCTCGGGCATCAAGTTCGTCGTGCTCAACAGTCCCAGCAACCCAACCGGTGCCGTTTGGCCCCGCTCGACGATCGAGTCGATGGTGGAGCTGTGCTCGAAGCACGACGTCTATCTGGTGGCCGACGAGTGTTATGAAGCGATCGTCTTCGACGCCGAGCACGTCAGTCCGGCTTCGTTCGACCAGAGCGGACGCACCGTGAGCGTCTTCACCGTCTCCAAGACCTACGCCATGACCGGATGGCGGGTGGGTTACGTCACAGGCTCGAACCAGGTGGTGGAATCGGTGGGAAAGGTCGTCGAGAATTCGGTGTCGTGTGCCAGCGCCGTATCGCAGAAGGCGGCGGAGGCGGCCATCGCCGGCGATCAGTCCGCGGTGGAGGAAATGGTCGCCGAGTACCGCAGCCGCCGGGACCTGGCCATGGCAGAACTGGGCGAGGCCGGGCTCTCGGCGAACCGGCCTGGAGGAGCGTTCTACGTGATGGTGGAGGTGCCGGCCGACGACACGGTCGTCTTCGCGATGGAGTTCGTCGACGCCGAGGAAGTCACCGTGGCTCCCGGAGAGGCATTCGGGCATGGAGGAGCCGGAATGGTGCGATTGTCCCTGGCGAGCGATCGCCAAACGATCGCCGAAGGCATCCGGCGCCTGGGTCGCTTCGTTCATGGGAGCAGGGACGGAATGGCGTCGGGATGATTGCGAGCCCGACCCGGAGTGCGCTGATGGAAGGCAGAACGGCGCTGGGCTGTTTCGTCCGCTCGCCCGACGCCACTTTCGCCGAATTCGTGGCCACCCGAGGCTGGGACTTCCTGGTCTTCGACGGCGAGCATGGCTCGATCACGCCGGGCGACGTGGCCGACTTGGCCCGGGCGTGCGAGGTGCGCGGCGTCACACCGATGGTGCGCGTCCCCACCACCGAGCGTTCAGTCGTGCTGCGCTGCCTGGACGGCGGGGCCGGCGGGCTCCACTTTCCCTGGGTCAACGACGCCGACGAGGCTCGCCGGGCGGTGTCATACGCCAAGTACGGGCCCCTCGGCACGAGAGGCCTGGCCGGCAACAGATCCACGGACTGGTCCGTGGCTCCGCAAGCAACGGCAAACGCCAATGACAACACTCTCGTCGTGATCCAGGTCGAGACCCGCGAGGCGGTGCAGGACATCGAACAGATCTGTGCCGTCGAGGGGGTCGATGTCGTCTTCGTTGGCCCTTCCGATCTTTCACAGAGCCTCGGTGTGCCGGGAGACTTCGGTCATCCACTCCTGGTCGGCGCCATGGAGGAAGTGGCGGACGCAGTCCATGCTGCACAGAAGGTCTTCGGGTTGTACGCCGGAACGCCCCAGGGCGCCGAACGCGGAATCGAACTGGGAGCGCGCTACGTCGCCACCGGGGTCGAGTCGCTGTTGGGTCCCGCCATGGAGGCGTTCTTGTCCGCCGTCTCCCCCGGGTGAGATCCGTCGTGGGTGAGAAAGAGTGAAGGTCGGCGTGCAGCTGCCGGAGGTGGAGCGTCGGGTGAGCTGGCCCGAGCTCGCCGACATGGCGCGGCTCATCGAGTCACTCGGGTTCGACTCGATATGGGTGGGTGAGCACCTGTTGTATGAGGAGGAGGGAAACCGCCTCGGCCCTTGGGAGGCGTGGTCGGTGCTGGCGGCTCTTGCCGCGGTGACGGAGCGGGTGGCAATCGGGCCGCTGGTGGCAGCGCTGCCTTTCCACAACCCAGCCCTCTTGGCGAAACAGGCGGCGACCGTTGACGAGATCAGCGGCGGCCGGTTGATCCTCGGGGTGGGCGCCGGTTGGAATCCCATCGACTTCAAGGGCTTTGGTCTGCCCTACGAACGGCGGGTCGAGCGCTTCGCCGAAGGGTTCGACATCGTTCGCCGGCTGTTGGCGGGGGAGAGGCTGGATCACATCGGAGAGTTCTACCGGCTCGAGGGCGCTGAGCTCTTGCCGCCGCCTCGTCCCGGCGGTCCGCCGCTGATGATCGGCTCCACCGGGAGCCGGATGCTGGAGATCACTCTTCCATACGTCGCGATGTGGAATTCCTGGTATCGCCATTTCGACAATCGGCCCGAGCAACTGACGCCGCTTCTGACGCGCATCGACCAGGCCTGTCGCCGTGTCGGTCGCGATCCTGAGTCCCTGGAACGGTCGGTGGCATTGCTCCTCAAGTTCGACGAGGAGCCGAGCCGCCGTTCCAGCGGGTTCCAGCCCATCGCCGGAACCCCACGGCAGATGGCGAATGTGCTCGACCGGGTGCGGGACCAAGGGGTGTCACATGTGCAGTTGGTGCTGGATCCGATCACGGCCGAGTCGATCGAGGGGGCGGCCGAGGTCAAGGATCTGCTGTAACGCCGCTGATTCGCCTCCCGGGCCGCAAAGCACCTGACCGCGCGGAATGCGAGCACGGCGTGTGGCTACTGTGTGAACGCTCATCCCCGGTACGCTCACAGTCATGGGAAGAAACCGGACCAACGAGCAAGAGGCGAACAAGAAGAACCGCCTCTCCATCAGGAACATCTGGAGGCTGGCGCTCCTCGTGATCGGCGTCGTCGCCGTCATCCAGCAGCTGCAAAAGCCGCGTCAGGAACGGACGTGGCACGGAAAGGTGGGCGATCTGGTGCCCTACGACTTCCGGATTCCCACCGCCGAGCGGATCCGCGCCGCGTACTGGAACCCGAAAGGGCCTTTGCTGCCCAGCAAGGCGTTTGGCGTCGGTTGGGCGGTCAACCTGGGTGCGCTGAAGCGGCTGGTCACCTGACCGAAGTTACCTAGGACAGAGTCCACCCGGCGAGGAAGCCACGGCGCCTGAGGGCTTGGTCACGGTTTGCGTAGGGACGCCAACCGCGTCGGGTGACTGCCCGGTCGATCCAACGGATGAGGCCATCCGCGCCGGCGTCGGCGGCGAGCCGACGAGCCTCCGATACGGACTCGGCGCGGTCCGAGGCTCCGACGGGGAGGGCGCGGGCGGCGGCCACCAGGAAGGTGACCAGGTAGAGACGCACCCTATCCGTCTCCAGTCCGTCGCCACCGTCTCGACCTTGCCGACTCCTTCCGGGGTCAGACTCCAGCAGGGTGAGGATCGCATCGACCCACTCCTCCATCCGCACACTCGAGCATGCCGCGAGCGTAGCCGGAGGAGGCGTCCCCTAACCGCTCCTGCCGAGCGGAAGGTCAGGTCCGTTACTCCTTGCGGTGGTAGAGATACATCGTCAGCGGCCCGAACACGGCCAACAGCCCGGCGCTGATGAGCAGCACGGCGGTGATCGACCCGCCCACCGGTGTGCCGTGGGTCAGCCCCCTCACCGCAGTGGTGAGGATCGAGATGGGGTTGACCCTCACGAACGCCTGGAGCCAGCCGGGGAGCGTCTCGATCGGGACGAACACGTTGCTGAGGAACGTCAGGGGGAACATGACCATGTTGCCGGCGGCGAACACGGCGTTCTCGGAGCGCATGACGACTCCTAGCACCATCCACACCCACGACAGGCTGAACGAGAACACCAGCAGCAGGCCGAGGGCGGCGGCGACGCCGGCCGCACCGGCGCCAGGGCGGAATCCCAGTGCCAAACCCAGGGCCAGGATCACCGCCGTCGCCAGGGCATAACGGGCGGCGTCGGCCACGAGGGGTCCCACCAAGGTGGCCGGTCGCCAGATCGGCAACGACCGGAACCGGTCGTGGATGCCCCGCGTCAGATCACGGTTGAGATTGTGCCCGGTGTACATGCTTATCCAGGTGACCTGCATGACGACGATGCCGGGCAGCACGTCCTGAAGGTAGGCGCCGGTGGAGCCGGCCACCGCACCGCCGAACAGGTAGGTGAACATCAGCAGCATCATCACGGGGAACACCGTCACGTCCATCAGCTGCTCGGGGATGTGCTTGATCCGCAGCATCGCCCGCCAGGCGAACGCCCTCACCGTCGCCGCCGTCGAGGGGCGGGGAGGACGGGCGCCGGCGGGGAGGGTGACCTCGAGAATCTGTCCCGGGTCCGTCAGCGTGGCATCGAGCGGGGTGGTGGTGGTCATGCGACGTTCTCCTCTGCGGCTTCGGCGGCGGGCTCGGCGGGACGACCGGTCAACGCCAGGAACACCTCGTCCAGGCTGGGTTGGCCGAGCGAGAACTCGCTGACGGCGACACCGCCTCCCGCCAACTCGTTGAGGGCCCTGGTGACCCGGTCGGGTTCCGACACCCTCGCCGACAAGGCGACCGGGTCGGACTCCAGGTGCACGGGAATCTGCAGGGAACGCTGCAGGATGTCGGCGGCGGCGGCCCGGGAGTCCCGGTCGGCCAGGCGCACATGGAGGATCCCCGCCCCCACCGAGGCTTTCAGCTGCCCGGAGGTGCCCTCGGCGATCAGGCGGCCCCGGTCGATCACTGCGATGCGGTCGGCCAGCTTGTCGGCCTCGTCGAGGTACTGGGTGGTGAGAAGCACGGTTGTCCCCGTCGCCACCAGGGCCCGGACGATGTCCCACACCTGACCCCGGCTGCGGGGGTCGAGGCCGGTGGTGGGCTCGTCGAGGAACATCAGATCGGGCGTCACGACGATGGAGGCGGCGATGTCGAGCTTGCGGCGCATGCCTCCCGAGTACTTCTTCACCTGCCGGGTGGCGGCTTCGCCCAACCCGAACGCCTCCAGCAGGGCACGGGCCCGGGCTTCCGCCCCGCTCGGGTTGAACCCGAGGAGACGGGCCACCAGCGTGAGGTTTTCCAGGCCGGTCAGGTCCTCGTCCACCGAGGCGAACTGGCCGGTGAGACTGATCCGGCCCCGAACGGCATCCGCCTCGCCGACGACGTCGTGTCCGAACACGCGGGCGTGGCCGGCGTCGGGGATGAGTAGCGTGGCCAGGACGCGCAGCAGTGTCGTCTTGCCCGCCCCGTTGGGCCCCAGGAACCCGTACACGCCGCCGCCGGGTACTGCGAGGTCGACACCGTCCACGGCCCGAATCGACCCGAAGGTCTTGACGAGTCCGGAGGCCTCGACCGCCAAAGCATTGTCATCACTCACGTTCCATCCTTCGTTTTGGCGTGAGGCTAGAGGCTTGCATGAACCCGAGGTCGAAGAAATTATTCCCTGGCGCCGATGCCCCGCCAGGTGGGTTCGGTGGGCCTGCCTGGACGAGTGAGCCGAAGGGTAGGCTCCGGGTCGTGGCCGCCTATTTCACTCCCGCCCTGTTTGGGTTCCTGGCGGAGCTCGAAGCCAACAACGACCGCGCCTGGTTCCAGGCGAATCGCGACCGCTACATCGACGACGTCCAGGAGCCGGCCCTGTCCTTCATCGCCGACTTCGCACCCCGGCTGAAAGGAATCAGCCCCCATTTCAGGGCGGATGCCAAGGTGCAGGGCGGCTCGCTGTTCCGAATCCATCGGGACACCCGATTCAGCGCCGACAAGACGCCGTACAAGACGAACACCGGGGTGCATTTCCGTCACGAGCGGTCCAAAGACGCCCATGCACCGGGCTATTACCTGCATCTCCAGCCGGGGGAGTGCTTCATGGGGGCGGGGCTGTGGCATCCCGAGACCAAGGTGGCGTACCAGATCCGCCAGAGAATCGTCGAGGATCCGGTCGGCTGGGAGACGGCTGCCTATGGAGCGGCCTTCACGGACGTCTACTCGCTGGGCGGCGACTCTTTGGTGCGGGTACCCAAGGGATTCGACGCCGACCATCCCCTCATCGACGACCTGAAACGGAAGGACTTCATCGCATCGGTGAGGCTGACGGAGAAACAGGTGACCGGTCCCGAGTTCATGGACGAGTTCGCCGACCTCTGTGAACGAGCCACGCCGTTCATGGGATTCCTCTGCGGCGCCGTCGGCGTCGAGTTCTAGTCCCCCACGACCGCCCTCGGCTGCGCCGAGTGCTCGGCCGGAACCCGAGAAACACAACGGCCGCGTCGGCGCCGTAAGGTTGGTCCGTGTCGTCGTGGTCGTGTCCGTTGTGCGGTGAGGGCGGGAGCGGCCCGGCGCCGACCGGACGTCAACCACAGCGATGCCGACACTGCGGCGTGCTCGCCTGGTCGGATGACTCCTACGGTGACCCGGAAGACGGCACGCTCTGAGTCGAGCTCCTGTCCCAACGCCTTCCCCAGGTGAGCGTGATTCTGACGGCCGAGGCGAAGGCGAATGGGGACGTTGTCGTGTCCGGGGAAGATGTGGGCCCTTTCGTCGAGTCGGTTGGGGCGATAGCGACTACGAGTACTGGGTGACGGTCAAGGCCCGCCAGGTCGCGACTCTCGTTGCTCATCTACGTGCCGAACTCGACGTCCGCGTCGCCTCCGACGCGCAACCCCCTTCGACCGACCTTCTCGACTTGTCGAAGCGAGAAGGAGCGCATCTCGCTGCCACGCTGCTGCGTACTGCCTTCCACGCTCAGAAGTTCGAGTCGAGCAGCGAGTACAGAACCTGGCTCGAAGAAAAGGGTTACCAATTCTCTAGCTATTGAGCCACGGCATATCAGAAAAGATATGAGCTGATAGCATTACGGCTATGACCTCGATCCCTCTGGAGCAGTCGATGGCCGACCCCATTCGTCGTTGGCGTCAGACGGCGGGACTCACTCAAGCCGAACTGGCGGGCGGTCTGGGCACGACGCAGTCGGCCGTCTCCCGGTGGGAGAACGGCCACGACGAACCGCGTCTGGCGACACTGGCAGCCATCCTTCGGGTCTGCGGATTGAGAGGCGAAGTGGTGGTCGACATCGATGTGGACCGCGCCCAGATCCGCCAGCAACTTGCCATGTCGCCCCGTCAGCGCCTCGCCTCGTCGGCCAACGTCAGTCGCATGTTGGCCGCTGCCACCGTGTGGGGATGACGCCCCAGCCACTCGATCCTGACTGCCTGTTCGCTTCGCTCGATCGCTACGAAGTCGACTACGTCCTGATCGGCGGAATGGCTGCGGTCTTGCATGGATCTCCCACTGTCACCAACGACGCCGACATCGTTCCGGATGCCCATCCCGACAACCTCTCACGACTGTCCGCAGCCCTCATCGATTTGGACGCACGGATCCGCTCGGCCGACGACCCGGCCGGAATCCAGTTCGATCCCCACCCGGCCCTGATGGCCTCGATCTCGATGCTCGATCTGACGACTAGATGCGGAAACCTCGATCTGGCGTTCTCACCGGCCGGGATCGATGACTACGCCACCCTGTCGGCCCGGTCCGTCGAGTTCGACCTCGATGGCACGTCAGTGAGGGTGGCTTCCCTCGATGACGTCATCCGCTCCAAGGAGACGGCCGACCGTCCCAGGGACCGAGCGGTGCTTCCCGTGCTGTATGCCTTACGCGAGGAGATCGCACGACGAGAGTGACGCTCTCAGGAGTTTCGCTCACGGCGAGCTACCGCCGGTTAGAGGCCGGCCAGAAGGAGTTGAAACCCTCCCCAGACCGTTCCGTGTCGGCCTATTTACGCTTGGTGGACGGGCGCGATGACGCGAATCGATCCTCAGGGAGGCGGAGCCGATCACCAAGAGGAGCCTGGAAGGCGTCCTCCAGTCGGTGGACAACCCCGTCGAGATGCTGCGCAACTCGCAGATCGGGGCGTACGTGTACCCCGTCGTCGCTCCGGAGTTCAGCAACTGGCGCGACGAGCAACGGGCCTGGAGAGAGACGGCGGTTCTGTTCGACCAGTCCCATCACATGGCCGAGCTCATGGTTGAAGGACCCGACGCCTTCGAGCTGCTCGAAAGCCTCGCCGTCAACAGCTTCGCCGATTTCTCCACCGACCGGGCCAAGCATTTCGTCCCCTGTAAGTACGACGGGTAGTCATCGGAGACGTCATCCTGTTCCGTCTCGCCGAGGACAGGTTCAACATGGTGGGCCGGGAACCGACGGTCAACTGGGTGCAGTTTCCATTGCGAGACCGGCCGCCGCGACGTCGAGTACCAGCGGGATGACCGCTCTCCGTCCCGTCCCGGAGACCAGCCGATCCGGCGGCGTCACTACCGCCTTCAGATCCAGGGCCCCAACGCGGCTGCCATCATCGAAAAGCTCAACGGGGGGCCCCTTCCCGACATCAAGTTCTTCCACGTCGGCTCCATCCAGGTGCAGGGACGTGAAGTCCCTGCCTTGCACCACGGCATGGCCGGCGAACCCGGCCTGGAGATCTGGGGACCCTATGAACAGGGAGCCGAAATGCGAGAGGCGATCCTGACCGCGGGGGAGGAGTTCGGGATCGTCCCGGTCAGGTGGAGGGCGTATGCCCCCAACACCCTCGAGTCGGGCTGGATCCCGTCCCCGCTACCGGCGGTTTACACCGGCGACACCCTGAAGGCCCACCGGGAGTGGTTGCCGGTGGACCGTTAAGAGGCGGTCGGCTCGATCGGCGGCAGCTTCGTCTCCGCCGACATCCAGGACTACTACCTGACACCCCACGCGCTCGGCTACGGGTTCTACGTCAAGTTCGACCGCGACTTCATCGGCCGGGACGCCCTCGAGGAGATGGCCGACAAGCCCCATTGGAACAAAGTGACGTTCGAGTGGAACCCCGACGACGTGATCCGCGTGTGGCAATCGCTGTTCGAACCAGAGGGCGACAATCTCAAGTACATCGACCTCCCCCTCTCCAATTACACGTCGCCTCCTACGACGCCGTGCTGAGGAACGGCCAACTGGTGGGGTACTCGATGTTCAGCGGCTACACGTACAACGAGCGGGCCTTCCTCTCCCTCGGGACCGTCGTCCCCTCGGTGGAGATAGGCGACGAGCTGACCCTGGTGTGGGGTGAGGAGGACGGAGGGACCGACAAGGCCACCGTCGAGCGGCACAAGCAGACCGAGATTCAGGTGCGGGTCGCCCCCAGCCCTTACTCGCGGGACGTAGGCGAGTCGTATGAGGGCAGGTGGCGGGGCCAGGCGACCTGACTGCCCCGTCGGCTCAATACTCCCGGGGAAACACCAGGCCATCCATCAGTTTGCGGGCGGTGCGGACGATCCCGGCCCTGAGAGCCCGCGGCTCGCCTTCGGTGGCGAGGCGCACCACCGCATCGAAGCTCCCCGACGGGTGCTCGAGGCGGACGACGTCGCCGTCGACCTGAGCCATTTCGGCGGCGGGGGAACCCGGGAGGAGGCAGGCGGTGGCCACGCTCACCGCCCCGAGCACTCCGATCGCCTGATGGCATCGATGGGGTATGAACGTGCGGGTCGAGAGGGCGCCTCCCGTCCGGGGCGGGGAAACCAGCGTGAGCTTGGGGACGGTCGTTCCGCTCACGTCCCCGAGGTTCATCATCGGGCCTGCCTTGTGCCGGATGCGCTCCAGCGTCTCTCGCAGCTCTTCGTTAGCCTCGAGCTCCTCGCAGCTCTCGTCGCCCGACACGCCCAGGTCGGCGGCGCGGAGCACCACTACCGGCATGCCGTTGTCGACCAGGGTCGCCTCGAACCCCTCGACGTCGTCGACCGTCCGGCCGGTGGGAAGCAGGGCCCCGCTGCTGGAGCCGGCGATGTCCTCGAACTCGATGGTGATCCCCGCCGCCGATCCCGGCACGCCGGCGATCTCGGTGTCGCCGGCATACACGGGACGGCCGTCCTCGACCGGGAAGGTCGCCACCGCCACCCCCTCCGTGTTCTGCATCAGGATGCGGGCCGACACCGGGCCGTCGGGGCCGTCCATGAGACCCCGCTCCCAGGCAAAGGCCCCCACCGCGGCAAGCATGTTGCCGCAGTTCTGCCGGTCGGTGACCTCGGGCCGGTCCACCGCCACCTGGAGGAACAGGTACTCGAGGTCGACGCCGTCGCGCTCCGAAGGTGAGACGACGGCCACCTAGGTGGTGAGGGGGTGGGCGCCGCCCACCCCGTCGATCTGGCGGGGGTCGGGCGAGCCCATCACCCGCAGGAGGAGCTGGTCACGCTCCGGCGGGTCGGAGGGGAGGTCGCCGGCGAGGAAGAAGGCGCCCTTCGACGTGCCGCCGCGCATCAGCATGCAGCGGATCCCTGTGGCTTCGGCACTCATCGATTCGTCCTCCGCTGGGCAAGATAGCGACCCGGCCGGATGAATAGGGTGGGGGCGATGAATTCGGAATCCGTCCTGGTGATCAGCGCTCACGTCGGCGACTTCGTGTGGCGGGCGGGCGGCGCCATCGCCCTCTACGCCGCCCGCGGCCACGGTGTCACGGTGGTGTGCCTCTCCTATGGCGAGAGGGGGGAGTCCGCGCGCCTATGGCGCGAGGGCCTGACCCTCGAGCAGGTGAAGGAGGCCCGCCACGCGGAGGCGGTGGCCGCCACCAACGCCCTGGGAGCCGACCTGATCACGTTCGACGCCGACGACTATCCCCTCGTGGAGACGCCCGAGCTCCTCGACCGGCTGGTGGGCCTGTACCGGGAGGTCCGCCCGACGGTGGTACTGACCCACACCGAGCGCGATCCGTGGAACCGCGACCACGAGGTGGCCCACTCGGCGGCGACCAAGGCCCGCATCCTGGCCCAGGCGGCGGGCTACGACCCGGGCCGCGAGGTGATCGCAGCGCCCCCGGTGTTTCTCTTCGAACCTCACCAGACCGAATACTCCGGATTCATGCCCGACGTGCTGCTCGACATAACCGAAGTGTGGAATCGCAAGCTGGAGGCGATGTACTGCATGGAGGGCCAGCAGCATTTGTGGGACTACTACACCGACGTGGCGGTCCGGCGGGGAGTCCAGGCCCGCCGCAACTCTGGGCCCAACCTGGGGCTCGTGGCCGACACCAAGGCGGAGGCGTACCAGCGGGTGTATCCCCAGGTGGCGGGGGAGCTCGCCTAGATGAGCGAGGGAAGGATCGCCCGAACGATCCGGCGGGCCGACCCTGAAGTCCTCGCCGGCCTGGAGGCGGCGGGGGTGGCCACCGTCCATGAGGCCGGATCCGCCGTCTTGCTTTCCACCGAAATAACTCCGATCCAACAGGGCGTTCGGGTGGCCGGCTCGGCGGTCACCGTCTCGTGTCCGCCCGGTGACAACCTGATGCTCCACGCCGCCGTCGAGACGATCGAGCCTGGCGACATCCTGGTCGTCGCCACCACCGCTCTCTCCGACAACGGCATGTTCGGTGAGCTGCTCGCCGTATCGGTCATGGCCAGAGGCTGCCGGGGGCTGGTGATCGACGCCGGGGTGCGCGACGTGGCCGAGCTGCGTTTCATGCGGTTCCCGGTGTGGACCCGGATCATCCACGCCCAGGGAACCACCAAGACCGGCGTCGGCTCGGTCAACTTCCCGGTGCGGTGCGGGGGAGCGGAGATCAACCCGGGCGACGTCGTGGTGGCCGACGACGACGGTGTGGCCGTGGTGGAACGTCACCGGGCAGGCGAAGTGCTGGAGGCCGCCAGGACGCGTCTAGACCGCGAGGAGGAGATCCGGAGGCGGCTCTCGGGCGGCGAGCTGGGTCTCGACCTCTACGGGTTGCGCCGGCGTCTCGGTGACCTAGGCGTGCGCTGGGTCGACGACGAAGCCGATCCACCCGCGATCCACTGAGCGGCGCCGGAGCGGGGTCAGCCTTCGGGCGCCGGTACCGGCGGGGTGCCGTGGGTGTGGAACGACTCGATCGTCTTCAATCCCCACGCCTGGCCCTTGGCCCGGTCGGCCTCGGTCCAGGTGATCAGTTTCCAGTCGGGAGCCAGCACCAGCCGGGCCCCGGCGTTGACCAGCTCGATCCGGTTCCCGCCCGGCTCCCACACGTAGAGGAAGAACGACTGCTGGATGGAGTGCTTGTGCGGTCCCGTTTCGATGAATACGCCGTTTTCCAGGCAGATGTCGGCGCCCCGGAGGATGTCCTCGCGCTGGTCGACGGCGAAGGCGACGTGATGCAGCCGTCCCGGCGTCTTCGTCCAGTCGTCGGTGTAGACCACGTCGTAGCCCTTGTTGGTGAACGTGAACCAGATCCCCGCGACCCGGCCGTCGTCCAACTGGATCTGTTCGGTGGGTTTCGCCCCCAGGACGGACACCAGGAAGTCGCGGTTGGCCTCCACGTCGGCCGCCAGGTAGTTGACGTGGTCGAGACGCCGCACCCCGATGCCGTGATCGGGTCGGCGTTGGGCCTGGTTCTTCAACGCCGGTGCTGCCTCCTCCGAGGGGATGAAGAACTCCGACTCGAAATAGACGTCCCACTCGTGTCCGTCCGGGTCGACGAAACCGTAGGTCGCTCCGCGTCCGGGCAGCCCGTGGCGCCACCCCCGGCCCAAACCGGCCGCCTCGATCTCGTCCACCCGACGCTGCAGGGCCGATTCGTCTGTCACCCGCAGCCCAACCCTCCCGATGCCGGCCTGATCGCGGGCCGTCAACTTGAGACTGAACCGCTCGTAGTCGTCCCATGTGCGCAGATACGCCGTGTCGGAGGCCGACTCGATCGTGTCCATCGACAGGATGTCGATGAAGAAGCGAAGGCTTTCTTCGAAGGCGGGAGTGAACAGCTCCACATAACCGACATGGCTGATATCGAGGTTGGTCCTGATGTCGTTTCTCCCGGTCGCCTTCCGAGCTCTCACTCTACGGCCCCGCCCCGGTCCGTCCTGCCGAAGGGGATATCCGCGGAGCCGGCGACGACCGAGGAGGAACTTCGATATGGCCCACAGTCTGGAGGAGCTCGTCGAATCCACCGGCAACATCGTGGAGATGCTGCGCAACGCCCAGGTGGGGCCCAATGTCTATCCCGTCCAGGCCGAGTTCACCAACTGGCGTGACGAAAGGAAGGCTGGCAGACGACAGCCATTCTCTTCGACCTCCTACCACATGGTGGATTTGGCTCTGGAAGGTCCCGGTGCCCTCGATCTGCTCCAGCACGTCGGCTACAACACCTTCCAGGGCTTCACGAGATCCGGGCGGAGGTCAGTCCGGTCCCGTACTCACGGCACGCCCGGGAGTCGTATCGGGCCGACTAGCCGGGTCGTCGCCGCCGCCCAGCAGGCTGCGGAGGGTGGGGATCAGCCCCCGGCGGATCCACAGGAACAGGACGATGATGAGCGCCCCGTATGCCACCAGCCGGAGCTGGCCCAGCTCGATGAGCAGCTCGTCGATGACGGTGAACACTACGGCTCCCAGGATAGGCCCGAGCAGCGTGCCGATCCCGCCGAAGGCGAGCATGACGATCACCACCACATCCACCTGGGCGAAGCCGAAGGTGGTCGGGTTGACCCGGCCGGCGGTGAAGCTGTAGGTGGCCCCGGCCAGTCCCAGCATGCCCGAGCCGGCCAGGGCGGCGTACACCCGGTAGCGGGTCACGTTCACGCCGGCCAGTTCGGCGGCGACTTCGTCGTCGCGGAGAGCGCGGAACGCCCAGCCGATGTAGGAGCGGCGGAGGAGGGCATGGACGAGCAGGAAGAGCAGTACCAAGCCGAGCATGACGTAGTAGGGCGGGATCCGTGCCCGGAGGAACGTTTCGGCTCCGGCGGCGATCGGATTCCCGGCATCCCCTCCGGTCACGCTGCTCACGCCCAGCACCAGATTCTCGAACGAGAGGGCAAAGATCAACGTCACGATCCCGGTGAAGATCACTCCCAGGGAGCGTCGGACTGCCACCCAGCTGAGCAGTCCTCCGATGAGGCTGGCAGCGAGGGTGGCCAGCAGGATGCTGGCGACGATCGGCAAACCCACCTGGTCGGCGAGGATGGCGGCGCCGTAGCCTCCCACGCCGGCCAGGGCGCCGACGCACAAGAACAGCTGGCCGGTGCTTCCGAAGATCAGGTTGAAGGCGATGGCGTAGCAGCCGAAGGCGAGTCCCAGGACGGCCACCCCGGTGAGGACACGGGAGCTGCCCACCCACAACGGGACCAGCGCCAGCGCCGCCCCGGTGGCGGCGATCGTGGCGAGCAGGTTGGGCCAGGAGCGAGCGGTGTGCGCCTCCGCCCCTCCCACCAGGGAAGTGCCGTGGGCGGCGGTGAAGCTTTCGCTCATTCCCGCACTCCCAGCAACCCGGCGGGACGGATGAGGATGGTGAACCCGGCCGCCACCAAGAGGATGATCAACGACAGGAACGTGCCGATGTAGGCGGCGGCGATGCTGTTGATGATCCCCAGCACCAGCCCGGCGAGGAAGGCGCCGGTGATGCTGCCCAGGCCGCCGACCACCGTGACGATCAGACCGAGGACGGTGAGGGAGAAACCGGCCTGGACATTGACCGGCGCCACCATCGAGCGCGTCACCGCCACCACGGCGGCCAGGACGCCGCTGAGGATGAGGATGAGGCGCAGCATCTGCGGCGGGTCGATCCCCACCAGCTTGGCTCCCTGCTCGTTCTCGATCACCGACCGGATCGCCCTCCCCAGCCGGGTGTAGCGGAATACGTAGAACAGCACCGCCAGCACCACGAGTGTGATCCCGGACGCCGCCAGGCTTCCCATCCGCATCCGCACGCCGAGGATCTCCACCGCGTCGCCGCCGATGCGGAGGCTGAGACCCCGCAGCGGGTAGGCCCAGTTGAGGTAACCGTCGACGATGAACGCCACGCCGAGCGTGAGGAGCAGGCTGAGCAGGACGCGGGCCTCGCCCTTGCGGCGGTAGACCGGTCGGAGGATCGTGGCGTCGAACAGCCACCCCAACAGCCCTCCGGCGAGCAAGCCGAGCAGCGCGGCCGGCACGGCCGGGACGCCGGCGTCCATGGTGAGCAACACCACCAGAGCCGAGATGACGGCCATCTGCCCGTAGGCCAGGTTGAGCACCCCGCCCAGCCCGTAGACGAGGGTGAGGCCGCTGGCCAGCACCCCGAACTGGAGACCGAGCACGATCCCGTCGAGGATGCTGGCCGTCACGTGACTCCCAGATATGCGCTGCGAACTCGCGGGTCGGCCGTCAACTCTTCGGAGGTTCCATCCAAAGTGATGGCGCCGTTCTCCAGGACGTAGCCGCGGTCGCTGATCGCCAGCGCCAGCGGCACCTGCTGCTCGGCGACGAGGATCGTCATCCCCCCGCCGCGCAGCACCTCCAGGGCCTGGTATGCCTCCCGGGCGAGTTTGGGCGCCAGGCCGGTGGTGGGTTCGTCCAACACCAACAGGCGGGGTCGCGACATCAGCGCCCGCCCCACAGCGAGCATCTGCTGTTCACCGCCGCTCATCGTCCCGGCGCGTTGCCGCCGCCGTTCCTCCAGTCGAGGGAACAGGTCGAGGACCATCGTCGACGTCTCCCGATCCGGCAGCTCGGGATATGCGCCCAGGGCCAGGTTCTCCTGCACCGTCATGCGCGGGAAGAGGTAGCGCTCGGCCGGCACGAAGGCCATGCCCAATCCGACGATGCGCTGGACCGGGATCCCGGTCACGTCTTCTCCTCGGAACGTGACCCGACCCGACGTGCTGGGAAGGAGGCCGCACAGGGCCCGGAAAAGGGTCGTCTTTCCGGCGCCGTTGGAGCCGATGATCATCACCGTCTCCCCCGCGTCGACATGAAACGACACATCATGCAGGACGTCGCTGCCCTGGTATCCGGCGGAAAGTCCCGCCACTTCAAGCACCGCTCGCCTCCTGGCCAAGGTAGGCCTCCACCACCGCCGGGTGGCGCATGACCACCTCGGGGGTGCCCTCGGCGAGGACCTGGCCGAAGTTGAGCACCACCACCCGCTCCGCCAGCCTCATCACCGCCTTCATCACGTGTTCGACCCAGATCACGGTGATCTCGTGCCGGTCCCGGATCGCCCGGACGATCCCGATCGACGCCTCCAGTTCCGAGTCGTTGAGCCCGGCCATCACCTCGTCCAGCAGCAGCACCTTCGGTTGGCCGGCGATGGCCCGGGCGAGTTCCAGGAACCGCAGCTGATGGAGGTTGAGCGTGCCGACATGTTGATGACGGCGGTCCTCGAGGCCCACGAAGGCGAGGGCCTCCTCGGCGAGCTCGACCGCCTCGTCCTCGTCGCGGTGGCCATCGGTCCGGCCGAACAGCGCGCCGAGGGCCACGTTCTCCCGCACACTCATCGTCGGGAAGGAACGGGGAGTCTGTTGCACCATGGCGATGCCCTTCCGGCGCACTCGATGAGGGGGCTGGCCGGTGATCGTCTCGCCCGCCAGGGTGATCCGGCCGCTGCTCGGCGTCTCCAGGCCGACCACCAGCTTGAGCAGGGTGCTCTTGCCGGCGCCGTTGGGGCCGACGAGGGCGAGGATCTCGCCCTCGTCGA